>DATGKN010000077.1:0-52663 GCA_035294645.1 Chloroflexota bacterium | reverse complement strand
TGCGGCGTCGGCATGGGTCACTGTCGTGATTTTGACATAAACCTGCGCATAGGCGGCCAGCGCGAACAGGGGCCGGGCAGCGACATACGGAGGACCGTCGTCCAGCGGCGGCCGCCCGAAGTGATCGACGATCACCTGCACGTGCGGAAAGCGATCGAGGAGCTGGCGCAGGGCGGGCACTCCTGCCAACCGCATCTGCACGCAGATCGGGATGCCCAGCTCTTGCGCGCGCGCCCAGGTCGGGTAGGAGGCCGGGTCTCCCAGCCAGGGAGCTTGCGTGGGCATCGTGCTGCCCGCGGTGAACAGCCGCAGCCCCGCCATGCCACGCTCTCGTACCCAATAGGTGAGTTGGTCCGGTGTGTCAGGAGCGAGGGGGTCGAGGCTGCCCACCCACGCGAAGCGGGCGGGATGCGCCGCGGCGCTGTCTGCAGTGTAGCGGTTGTCGTGGCCGTGCGCGGTGGAAGCCTGGACCAACACCGCCTGGGCCACGCCGGCCGCGTCCATCGCGGCCAGCAGCTGCTCGCAGGTCACGGGGCGCTGCGCCGCCCACTCCGAGAGCTTGCCGCCGACCGGCGCGAGGGGATAGCGCGCGCGATCGGCGGCGATCACGTGCGGGTGGATATCGACGATCTGCATCGCCTCTCCCTAGTAGCCGCCATGCCCCGGGTGAAGATCCGCCGTGTGGGCACCACGGACCAGTGGGCGGCCGCTTGGCCTCGGTCGGTATCATAGCCTGCCTCCGTTGCCCCCACAGGAGCTCTCTGCACCCTTCCCATGCCTCTCGCCCGCGACGCGCGCCGCAACAGCCGCGCACGCGGATACGTCGCGCCACCACGCGACTGACGCAACTCCGCCAGTTTCCAACAGGACGGCGTGGTCCCTGTGGCTGCGGCTGTCGGCCCGAACGTATGGAATTGCAGCATACGATTGCCCGCAATTGGCATTAGACGAGGTGTTGCCCTGCGCCTATACTGGCCCCACCAAGGTCAGTCGCCTCGAGGGCGTGATCGACAGGAGCCCGCCCTGAGACGGTACGTGGCGAGCCTGACAGGCTCTCGACAGCCACAATGCTCTCGCTGGATAGTCGCCCTATCCACTACCCCTACCCAATTGCGGTCGAGGAGTAGATCGTGTCGACAGCTGCACCGCGTAAAGATCCGCTCCGCAAGGCGTGTGAGGAGGTTGCGGACGGCGTCTTCGTGTACATGAGCGGGAAACTAGGTCCGAACGCGCTATTTGTCATCGGGCCAGAGAGTATTCTACTGTTCGATACCCTGATGACTCCGGCGATGGCAGAGGATCTACACACGGCTATTCGCCACGTCTCCGCCAAGCCGATCACGACCGTGATCTACAGCCACTACCACGGTGACCACGTGCTGGGCTGCGAGCGGTTCGCACCACCAGCGGTCGTGATCGCGCATGAGAATACACGCCGCTTCTTGGAGCAAATCGGTGCATATTTCATCCCCGTGTACGCCTCATGGCGGCGTACTCCAGAAGATGCCGCAGCCGTCCGACAGGTACGGCGCATCGTGCCACCCGTGGTCACGTTCCGCGAGCGCCTGACCGTCTATGTCGATGACATTCGCGTCGAGCTACGCCACTTGGGGCCGGGCCACAGTCCGAGTGACATCATCGCGCTGCTGCCCGAGAAGGAGGTGCTCGCGACAGGCGACCTCTTGATCTATCAGAGTGTGTCGGGCGTGCGCGACGCACGCACCGAGGGCTGGATTCGGCGCATGGATGAACTGTACGCGCTCGCGCCGCGGGTTATCGTGCCCGGTCACGGTCAGTGGACCGAGGAGAAGTGGATTATTACCGAGGCGCGCGACTTCATGGCGTATATCTGGAATGTCTGCCGGGAGGCGCACGCGGCCGGGCGAACGGTCGACGACGTGCTTCGTGCGCTCGATGTCGCGCCATGGCGCCATTTTCACGGACTGAACCGGCTGCACGAGGTAGTCATCCGCAACTACGAGGAGCTGGAGGGGCGACCGTCGAAGTACGAGCTGGCCGCCTGTCACCAGCTGATCGTCGACGCCTGACCCGGCTCACGAGCGCGCGGCGGCCGCGGGATTGCGCCCCGGGCGCCGTGCGGCGAGGCGCGTGATCAGGAAGTCGCGGAACTGGCGGCCCAGAGGCGTCAGCCGCGCCCCCCGGCGCTGGATGAGGCAGATCGACTGCGTGAGCGCGGGATCGGTAATCGGCAGCCGGCAGAGAGTTCCGCGCGCGAATTCCTCTTGGACGGAGGACTCCAGGAGCACCCCGATCCCTGCGCCGGTCGCTACCAGGCGCTTGACTCCCTCCACGGAGCGGATGTTGATCCGCTCCAGGCCCGTGATCCCGCGGCGATCGAGTTCCTGGAAGAAGGCAGTCCAGGTCGTTGCCGTGAAGTTGCCGATGAGAGGTCCTGGCCCTAGGTCGGCCCAATGCAGCCGGCGCCGGCCCGCTAGTTCCGAGGTCGGGGCAGCGAACAGCACGAGGGGATCCTCGTACAGGGGCACCAGTTCGAGATCGCCAGGATGGTGCATCTGGGGGCCGACCGCAAATTCGAAGCTGGTATCGGCCAGCGTCTCCCAGATGGACTGCGCAGGCACGATCTGGAGCGTGACCTTGGCCGTCGGATAGGCCCGGTGGAACTCGCCGATGAGTGGCGGCAAGACATAGGCACCCGGCGTGGACGTGGCCACGATCTGCACCGGACCGCCGCTGCCCGCTTGTAGCGTGGCCACGAGTTGTTCGAGGCTGCGGAGCTGGGCGATGACCTCCGCGGCTCCTCGCGCCAGCTCGGCTCCTACAGGAGTCAGGTACAGCCGACGTCCCCGGCGCTCGACCAAGGGTAGCCCGAGCTTGCGCTCGGCCAGATGCAGCAATTTGCTCACCGTCGGTTGATCGAGGTGGAGCTGGGCCCCGATCGCGACCTGCGTGTGGCCTTCCGCCAAGCCTACCAGGATTTGCAGCTCGGTGATGGTGAACAGCATCGGGCAGCTCCCCCGAGCCTGCTGATGGCGCACGGCTCTGTTGGACCCGCCGACCGCGAGGCGGGCTTGCTGGCAATTATATGGCGCCGGCACATAGATGCTGGCGCTTTTGGCATTAGACCCCGCGTCCTCACACGCCTATACTGGGGCCACTCGCATGCTCCCGTGCCTACCTGGTCGTCGATCGGGAGGAGACCAGCGTATGTTGACGCGTGAGGAGAACGAGCGACTGACCCGCGTGGGACCGGGCACGCCCATGGGCGAGCTGCTGCGCCGCTACTGGCACCCGATCGCCGCGGTCGGCCAGCTGCTCGAGCGGCCTGTTCGCCCGGTTCGCCTGCTGGGCGAGGAGCTCGTCCTCTTTCGAGATCCCGCGGGGCGGCTCGGGCTGGTGGGCGATCGTTGCGCCCACCGCTTGGTTCAGTTGAAGTACGGCTACCCCGTCCCAGGCGGGCTGCGCTGCCCCTACCACGGTTGGACCTACGATGGCACGGGGCGCTGCGTGGCGCAGCCCAGCGAGCCGCCCGGCAGCACGTTCAAGGAGCGCGTGCGGATCCGCGCGTATCCTGTGCAAGAGCTGGCGGGGCTGGTGTTCGCGTACCTGGGCCCCCAGCCCGCGCCATTGCTGCCGCGCTGGGATCGTCTCGTGTGGCCCAACGTCTTCCGGGTGATCGGGTTCGCCGAGATTCCCTGCAACTGGCTGCAGTGCATGGAGAACACGCCTGACCCTGTGCACGGCGAGTGGCTGCACGGCTACTTCTTCCGCCACTGGCTCGAACAGCAAGGCGTCCCGCCCGAGGATCCCCGCTGGCGCTTGGCCGATGGCTTCTGCAAACACGTCGTGCAGCACGAGTACGAGTGGGGGCCGTTCGGCATCGACCGTCGCTGGGTGATCGAGGGGCAAAGCGAGGCTCGCACGATCTGGACCGAGTCATTGCCGCTCGTGTTTCCCAATATTCACGTCACCTCGGGCGGCGGACGCCACACCTTCGGCTGGCGCGTCGCGATCGATGATACGCACACGCGGGAGGTGGTCGTCCGGGTGTACGACCCGGGCCCCGAGGTGACTGTGCCGCCGCAGCCTGTCATCCCCTGGGTCGAGCTTCCCGTCATCGACGAGACAGGCGAGTTCACGGCGCTCGACACCATCTTGGGGCAAGACGTGCTGGCCTGGGTGGCGCAGGGACCGATCACCGACCGCACTGCCGAGCGCCTGGGCGATTCCGACCGTGGGATCATCCTATTCCGCAAGCTGCTCCGCTCGCAATTGCAGCGCATCGAGCAGGGCGAGGATCCGATCAACGTGTTCCGGGACCCCGCGCATAACACCTGCATCGAGCTGCCGTGCCCCTGGGATCGCGGCTTCGCGTGGGGCTACGGCACCGACGGCAGCTATGTGCGCGGCGCAGTCACTTCCGGCGACTTTCTGCCGCCCGTCCTGGCGGAGCAGATCGAGGATCTGTTCGTCGCGGCGGCGGCGCGACGCGCTGGCGCGGCCCCATGTGATAGCGGCGGGCAGGCGGAGAGCAGGAGACAGATATGTACACCCTAGACTTGGTGCCCGAGGCGATCGGCGAGTACGCCCTGGCGCACACCACGGCTCCCTCGCCGCTGCTTCAAGAGCTGCTGGCTACCACGCAGACAGAGCTGGGCGAGCGCGCCCGGATGCTATCGGGGCCGATCGAGGGGCAGCTGCTCCAACTGCTCGCCAGAGCCCTGAATGCGCGGCGCGTGTTGGAGATAGGGATGTTCACGGGCTTCAGCACCCTGATGCTGGCCGAGGGCATAGCTGCGGATGGCGAGCTGATCACCTGTGAGATCGACCCGCGCGCCATCGCACTTGCCAAGCGGTTCTTTGCTCGCAGCCCCTTTGGGCGCAAGATCACGATCCAGGAGGGACCGGCATTGGCGACGCTCCAGACCCTGCGCGGGCCCTTCGATCTGGTGTTCATCGACGCCGATAAGCCCAACTACATCAACTACTACGAGGCCGTGCTGCCCCTTACGCGCACCGGCGGCCTCATTGTGGCCGACAACGTGCTGCGCGGCGGTGGTGTCCTGAGCCCGCGCACCGAAAATGAGCGCGCCATGGCGGCCTTCAACGAGCACGTGCGCCACGACCCGCGGGTGCGAACCGTGACGCTCACTGTGCGCGACGGCATCATGCTGATCAGCCCGCGGTGAATGGGTACCGGCCGCCGCACACGCTCTTTGCGATCGTCCGCTTGCGTATCTCCCGGGCGTGCGTGAGGTTCTACCGTGATCGTTGGAGACATTGTCGAGCGCAATGCACGCTTATCGCCGCACCAGCCGGCCGTGGTGTGCGGCACGCGCCGCCTCACCCATGCCGCGCTGGCCGAACGCGCCCGGCGTCTGGCGAACGCGTTGCATGCGCGTGGGCTCCGTCGCGGCGATCGGGTCGCCGTCCTGGCCCAGAACTGCCCGGAGTATCTCGAAGCGTATGCGGCCAGCGAGCTCTCCGGGTTCATTACAGTTACGGTGAACTACCGCCTTGCCCCGCCCGAAGTTGCGTTCATCCTGCAGGATAGCCAGCCTGCAGCGTTATTGTTCGAGGCGCCGTATGCCGCCCTCGTCGCCCAGGTACGCCCGTCGCTCGCCGCCCAGTTGCACTACGTGTCCATCGGTGAGGCGATCGCCTGGGCGGAGGAATATGAAGCCCTGCTGGCCAGTGCGGCGACAGGGCCACTGGCCGAGCGCCCGGGTGGCGAGGATACGGTCTACCTCATGTACACCAGCGGAACCACGGGTACGCCTAAAGGCGTGTGCCTCAGCCAGCGTGCTATGGCGCATATGGCGCTGGTAACAAGCCTGGAAAGCGACGTCGTCCCCACCGACCGGGTACTGCTGACGATGCCGCTGTACCATATTGGGGCAAAGTGTACGCAGCTCGCTTATCATCTGCGCGGCTGCATGGTCGTCCTGCATCGCACGTTCGATCCGCGCGCGGTGCTGGAGACGATTGCCACGGAACGCATCACTGCTACCCTCCTCGCGCCCACGATGCTCCGTGCTCTTCTCGATCTGCCCGACTTCGACCGCTACGATCGCTCCAGCCTACGCTCGGTGTTCTATTCCGCCGCCCCGATGCCAGTAGACCTACTGCGGCGTGGCATCGCGGCATTCGGCCCGATCTTCATGCAACTGTATGGCATGACCGAGATCGGCGCCATCGGTACCGGACTCCACAAGCACCAACATGTGCTGGATGGCGACCCGATAGCTGTGCGGCGGCTCGCCTCTGCAGGTCAACCCTTAGTGACCTGCGAGGTCCGCGTCGTGCGTGATGACGGTACTGATTGTGCGCCTGGCGAACCAGGCGAGGTCCTCGTCCGCAGCCCCGCAGTGATGCAGGGCTACTGGAACAACCCGGCCGCAACGGCCGAGGTGCTGCACGATGGCTGGTTGCATACCGGCGACATCGGCACTTTGGATGCTGAGCATTACTTGTTCATTGTCGATCGCAAGAAAGATATGATCGTGTCGGGTGGCGAGAATATCTACCCACGGGAGGTCGAGACTGCGCTAGAGACCCACCCTGCCGTGCGCGAAGCCGCGGTGATCGGGGTTCCCGACGAGTACTGGGGCGAGGCGGTCAAGGCGTTCGTCGTGCTTGCGCCGGGTGCGTCGGTCACCGAAGCGGAGCTGATCGAGCATACGCGTCGCCAGATCGCAAGCTACAAGAAGCCGCGCAGCATCGAGTTCGTGAGCGACCTACCGCGGCTACCCAACGGTAAGGTGCGCAAGTCCATGCTACGCGCACCGTATTGGACGGACCGCGAGCGCGCGATCACATGATGGCGCGTGCTAGCCCCGCGCGGGCACCGGGCGTTGATCGAGGAGATAGCTATGAGGCCACCCCAATGGATAGGCAGGGGGCTGTCGGCGACCACGCTGCTGCTGGTCGCTTGCACCCCGGCCCTGAGCACCACCCCCAGCGCCCTGCCGGGCGCCTCCTCCCCCTCCGCGCCAGCGGTGGCCCAGGCCGCGGCCCCCGGCAGCTCGGGGAAACAGCCTCTCATGCTGAAACGCGCGACCATATCGGTCACGGGCACGCAGTGGCCCGACTTCGTCGCCGAGGAGAAGGGCTTCCTCGCCCGCGAGGGGCTACAAGTCGAGACGATCGTCGTCAACGTGCGCAGCTCCATTACCTCTCTCATCACAGGAGCCGTGGATATCTCGTTCGCCAACGCCGGCGACCTCGTGCTGGCGGTCGAACAGGGGGCCAACTTGGTCGCTGTGGGGTCTGGAGTAGAGCGTGCACCGTACCAGCTCATCGCGCGACCCGAGATCCACTCCTTCGTCGACCTTCGAGGCAAGAAGGTAGCAGCCGCTGGCCCCGCCGATGCCTATACCTACGTGCTACGCGATATTCTACGCCATCATGGTTTGGATCCCGACCGCGATGTCGAGTTTCTCTTCGGTAGCAGCTCCAATGATCGCTTCGTGGCCCTTCAGGCGGGTGGTGTCGACGCTGCGTTGTTCGTCCCGCCACAGGACCGCGAGCTTCGCGAACGCGGCTTTACCGTCTTGGCCGTCACCATGGATTACTATCCACAGCTCCAGCTCAGCCTGACTGCCGTGCGCCGCGACTGGGCCGAGCAGAACCCTGAAGTCCTTCGCCATTACTTGCGCGCCAGAGCAAGCGCGAGCCAGTGGCTGAACGACCCGGCCAATCGGGACGAGGCCATCGATATCCTAGTGAATGCCCTCAAGATTCCACCGGATGTAGCGGCGTACACCTACGACCAGAATATCAGTCGCATCCAGGCGTTTCCCAACGACAGCTGCATCCAGCGAGCCGGAATGGAAAGGCTGATCGAGATTCTGCACGCGATGGGTCAGCTGCAGACGCGCCCACCCGTCGAGCGCTTCATCGACCAGCAGTGGTGTCCATCGGGCGTGTGAGGCACGTGCTCGGTCAGACCACCGTGCGAGCAGGGGGGAGCCATGATCCGCATCGCGTTTGCCATCGGCGGCTATCCACCGGAAGAGCACAAGCGGCGAGCGGATATCGCTCGCTCCTATTCGAGTGCCGAGGTGGAGGTAGGGATCATCGAGGTAGCTGCGTCGCCCTACTTCTACGGCATGACGCCAGCGGAGATCCAACTGGTAGCACCCGCTTTCATCGAGAGTTTCCGCCGTGCGGAGCACGAGGGCTATGATGCGGTCGTACCACTCGGCACTCTCGATCTTGGCGTCGATGGCGGTAAATCGGCGGTCGATATCCCCGTGGTTGGGCCCACGGAGGCGTGCCTCCACATCGCGGCTCTGATCGGTGACCAGTTCGGTCTGCTGGTCTATCACCAAGATATGTTGGCCTACTCGCGCGCGATCGTGCGACGTTACGGAATGCTGGACCGCGTGGTCGGCTGGGGTGTCGCCGGTTTCGACCTACCCGATCTGGCCACTCATCACGATCATGTGGTGAGTAACTTCGTGACCGAGGCCAAACGCCTGATAGATCAGGGGGCCGAGGTCATCATCCCCATGGGCATCAGCCTCTGCCCGGTCCACATCCACCCACGCTGGCTCCAGGAGCAGCTCGGTGTTCCCGTCGTGGAGGGCATCGGCGCACCTATCCGCATGGCGGCGCTACTGGCCGGCCTAGGTCTCTCGCAGAGCCGCGCCCGTTGGCGCAAGTCACGTACGTTATCGTGAGCATGATTCAGTTGCAAGGTCGATAGGGCCAGATATCTGCTCAGGAGCGGCCATGAGTGTTGCTCAGCGCACCACCGATGCCTATCGCCAGAGTTGCGAAGAGATCGCGGATGGCGTGTTCGTGTACCTCAGCGGACATGGCGGCCCGAACGCCAGCTTCATCGTTGGTCGAGAAGGCGTGGTGCTCATCGACACCCTGATGACGCCGCGTATGAGCCTGGCGCTGCGACAGGCGATCCGCCGTATCACGCGCAAACCCGTGCGCCTAGTCATCTATACACACCACCACGGCGATCATGTGCTAGGCTGCGAGCGCTTCACGCCGCCTGGCGTGGTGATTGCACACGAGAACACACGCCTTCGCCTGGAAGAACTAGGACAGGAGTACATTGCGCTGTTCCAGACTTGGCGGCGAACATTGCAGGATGCACGCGATGTGGGCCGGGTGAAACGACTTATTTACCCTGATATTACTTTCAAAGACGCTCTGACTTTGTACCACGAAGATTTGCGACTTGAGTTGAAGTTCGCTGGCCCTGCCCACACTAGTAACGACCTCGTGGTACACATTCCCCAGCGCGAGGTACTGATCCTCGGCGACCTGGTCGCCTACCGAATGGTGCCGGGAATGCGAGATTCACGGACGCCGAGCTGGATCGCCCGCCTCGATGAACTCTACACCTGGGCGCCGCGGCTACTCGTCCCGGGGCACGGAACCTGGACGGAGGAGCGCGAGATTATCACGGAGAATCGCGCCTTCCTACAGGAGATGTGGGTAGCGAGCAAGGCCGGGTACGAGGCGGGGCGTTCATGGGAGGACGTCTACACGGCCCTCGATCTTCCTCGCCGGTGGGGTCATCTCCACGGTCTGAACCGTGCACACGAGGTGATCCGGCGCATGTACGAAGAACTTGCCGGCGTCCCGGACTACGACACCTCTGCGTTTCGGAAGCCCGCAGCCTTGGCCTGAGTCTGGGGGTACCATGGGTGTCACGCGGCCGCACGTCTCCTGCCTGCGGGCCGTAGCACTGGGGCTGCTGGCGATGGCCTGCACCGCGCCGACTGCTACCCCGCCCCCCGCGTCTCTGGAGCCTCCCGAGGCCTCCGCGGCGGCGCCGGCTCCGGTCCCTCTGCCGGCCACGGAACCGGTGATGCTCCGGCGCGCCACCGTTTCAGTGACCGGCGCGCAGTGGCCGGAGTTCGTGGCCCAGGCCAAAGGGTTCTACGCCCGCGAGGGCTTGACCATCGACACGCTGGTCGTGGACGTCCGAGCCCTGATCCCCTCGCTGATCGGTGGCTCGTTCGAGATCTCGTTCGCCAGCGCCACCGACCTGGTGCTGGCGATCGATCGCGGGGCGAACCTGGTCGCTGTCGGCTCGGGGCTCGATCGGGCGCCCTACGCGCTGATCACGCCGCCCACGCTTCGGACGTTCGCCGATCTCAAGGGCAAGCGTGTGGGGGCGACCACTCCCAACGACGCCTACACGGTCGTGATCCGCGACATTCTGAGCAAGAATGGGCTCGATCCCGACCACGACGTGGAGTTCCTCTACGGTGGGAGTTCCAACCAGCGCGTCGCGGCTCTCCAATCGGGCGGCCTCGACGCGGCGCTCGTCCTCCCGCCGCAAGAGCGCGAACTCACGGAGCGCGGATTCCACGCGCTCGCCAATACCCTGGACTACTACCCCAACCTGCAACTGAGCCTCACGGCGGTGCGACGCGACTGGGCCGAGGAGCACGCCGACGTCCTGCGCCGCTACCTGCGCGCCCAGGCCGCCGCCAGCCGCTGGCTCAATGATCCTGCCAACCGCGCGGAGGCCATCCAGATTCTCGGCGAGGCCACTCGCGCCTCGCCCGACGCGGCGGCGTACACCTACGAGGTGTTCGTCACCCGCGTCCGTGCCTATCCCGATGACGGCTGTATCCAGCGCAGCGGCATGGAAGGGTTGCTCCAGGTGCTCGCCAGGGCGGGTCTAGAGGAGGGCACCCCGTCCGTGGAGAAGTACATCGATCGCCGGTGGTGCCCCAGCTGACCCTCGCATGAGAAGCACGCCGGGGGCTGCGGCTCGCGCCGTCGGCCTCACCCGATAGTCGGCCCAGCGCGGAGCATCGACGTGGTCGCGGACGATCAGGGGAGGAGGCAGCAAACCGTGGAGCGCACGCTCGTCGAGGAGTTGGCGCGGTGGGTTCTGGCTTTCGACCGCGCAGCGCTGCCCCCCGAGGCTGTCCAGCGGGCGAAGGGGCTACTGCTGGATTCCTTGGGCTGCGCGCTGGCCGCGGTGCTGGACGAGACTGCCCAACGCACGCTACGCGTGGCCACTGCGCTGGGAGGCACGCCCGAGTGCCAGATCATCGGCACGCCCTGGCGCACCAGCGTGGTTACCGCTGTGCTCGCCAACGGCGCGCTCATTCGGCTCCTGGATGCGAACGATCTCTACTGGGGGCCGCGCTCCGGTGGACATCCCAGCGACAACCTCGCGGTGGCGCTCGCCGTTGGGGAACGCCAGAACAGCCCAGGACGCGAGGTGTTGGCGGCAATCCTCCTCGGCTACGAGCTGTACGGTCGCGTCCAGGACCTGGCGGATGCAGCAGGCCATTGGGATCACACCACCGCCTCGGCACTGGTGGCCCCCGCCATCGCCAGCCGGCTGCTCCAGCTGGATCTGCGACGCACCACCCACGCGCTGGCCCTAGGCGCGGCGCACGGGAATGTACTGGCGGCGATCCGCGCTGGCCAGCTGTCGACTGCCAAGGCGCTGGCCAACGCCATCGTCGCCCAGACGGGCACGCTCGCCACGCTGCTCGCGGCCGAAGGGCTCACTGGCCCGCTCGGGGTGTTGGACGGTCCGCACGGCTGGACGCAGACCGTGCTCGCCGGCGCCGACCTGGCCAGCCTTGTGGCTCCGCTCGATGGCCCCTTGCGCATCATGGCGGTCAGCATCAAAGCGTATCCTTGCATCGGCACCGCGCAGGCCGCCGTGGCCGCCGCTATCCAGGCTCGCCGTGTGATATCGAGTGTCGTCGCAGAGGTCGATCGGATCGAGCTGCGCATGGCAGACATCCCGTTCGTGCGCGGCCAGATCGCCGACCAGGCGCGCCGGGAACCGCGCAGCCGCGAAACGGCGGACCACAGCTTCTACTACCTCGTGGCCATCGCGTTGCTCGACGGCGCGCTGACCGCGCACCAGTTCGCCGACGGCCGCTGGCTCGATCCTACCGTGCGCGCCATCATGGCGCGCATCCATATCCAGCCCGACTCTCGCCTCAACGCGTACACTCCTGCGAGCTTTCCCTGCGTTCTCACGCTCGTCCTGCGTGATGGCACCGCACACACCGTCGAGATGCTGTACGCCCCGGGCCACCCGTACCACCCGCTGAGCGCCTCCGAAATCGAGGCCAAGTTCCATGCGGCCGCCGGCGCCACGCTGCCCGCTACCCAGCGCACCGCCATCATCGAATGTGTTCGCACCCTGGAGGCCGAGCCGTCAGTCCGCGAGCTGATGGCGCTGCTCCGACCGCCTCAGGTGCCGCCCCTCTCTATCGCCGAGCGCGCAGCTGAGAGGGAGTAAGGCTGTGGGCGAACGCATGACACATCTCGGGGTGAGCCGGGGGCTCACGCTCCAGCTCGTGGCCCTCACGACCTGGCGCGTGCGCCTGACGCGCGCCAGTGCCTACACCACAGCACGTATCCGTGGCAGCACCACCCTGGAAGCGACCATCGTGGCCCTTGAGCATGAGGACGGGACCGTCGGCTATGGCTACGTGCCTGGGATGGTGCTGCTCGGCGAGACGGCCGCTACGGCCGAAGCCCTGCTCCACCAGGTGGTGGCCCCGCTCTTGCTCGGCCAGCCGCTCCCGGGCGCCCGCGCCGCCGGCGTGCGCTTGGGCAGCGCGCTGGGCTTCGCTCCCCAGGTCAAGTTCGCCGTCGAGCAAGCGTTGCTGGACCTCCAGGGCAAGCTGCTGGGAGTGCCGGCGCACGTGCTGCTGGGAGGGCGCGTGCGCCGCGAGGTGCCGGTAATGCGCCTCGTCGGCATCCTGCCCCCGACGGAGACTGCGCGCACCGTCGCGGCGCTGGCCGAACGTGGCCACCGCTATGCCAAGCTCAAGGTGGGCCTCGATGTCGAGCGGGACGTGGCCGCCGTTCGCGCTGTCCGCGCCGCCGTCGGACCACAGTTCCAGCTCGTGGTCGACGCCAACGGCAGCTTCACCCCCAAGGCCGCCATCGCCTTCGTGCGGGCCATCGAGTCCTACGGCATCTATCTGGTCGAGCAGCCGGTGCGCGCGGACGACCTGCGCGGGATGGCGCAGGTGCGCCAGGCCATCGCTCCCGAGCTGATGGCGGATGAGGGCATCCTGACCGCCACGGACGCCTGGCGCTGGATCGAGGCGGGCGCTGTCGACGCGATCAGCGTGAAGCTGTGGAAGCAAGGGAGTCTAGCCGAGAGCGAGCGCATCGCGGCGCTCTGCGCGGCGGCCAACGTGCGCTGCCATATCGGCGCTACCGCCAGCAGCCGCCTGCTGGAGGCTGCGCAAGCGACCTTCGCAGCCTGCCAGCCGCACATCACTGACGGCGCGGAGATCGCCGAGTTCGAGGATCTCGCCGGGGACCCAGCCCATGGGCTCGAAGTCGTCGATGGCGCCATCCGGCTCTCCGACGCGCCCGGGTTCGGTGTCGAGGTCGACCCCACCGGCCTCCCAATGACGGGGCGGACCACAGTTGCGCCGCACGGCGGGCAGTGATCCACACGGTTAGAGGTGGCCCGCACCCCACGCGGGTACGGTGCGGCCGGCGCCCCAAGACACCGTCGCGCGATCGCCCTGCCCACGTTGGAAGCCGGACGCACGCTGCTCCCTACCCCGGGCCCCGAACGGCTCGTGGCGGCCGCACGCCGCGAGCCCGCGCCTCGCCCCGCGGGGAGCAGAAGTCCTGCCCAGCAGCGGGCCAGCGGCACTGGCGGCGGGCCATGGCCCTCCAAGGCCGTCGCTACGTCGGCAGATTTTCTTACTACGAGAAAGTAGTTTCCATGGATCGGAACGGCGTACAATGCGTGCAGCCGGCCGCCGTCCCACGGCAGCTGGTAGGCGCCCAGCGAGCGGAGGGGGGAAGTGGTACATGACGTCGATGGCTAATAGCTCTATCCCAATGGATGCGGAGCGCCCGGCTCCTAGGGATCTGGCAGCGCTGCGCGCGGCGCTGGGCCGGATCGAGGCGGTGGCGCGCGAGGAAGCGCTCGACCGGGCCCCGCCCCCGCCATCGGAGCAGGCAGGGCTGGTGCCGGACCTAGCGACGGCCGCGTACCAGCTCGGGCTGACGGCACGCCTCTTGGCGCTCGGGCGCCGGGCCGTGGTGGCCCGGCGGGCGGGACAGGCACGGCGCTTCCTACTCGCCGAGGTCGCGCTCGACCTCGCGGCGGCCCGGCGGCTCCTGTATGCGGCGCGGCCGGACGACGCGCTCTCGGTCGCACTCGCCGCGCTCGGGGCGCGCGACGCGCTGGCCGCCGCACTGCCACGGGTGCTCGACCTGGTCACCGCGGACGAGTGGGCGGTCTTTGCGGCCGTTCGCGAGCGCGCCGAGGCGACGCTACGCGCGGATCTCGCTGGCGGCCGCGCCCTAGAGGCAGCTGCCGCCCTGCTTCTAGACCAGGACGAGCGCGCGGCGATCGAGGAGGTGTGCTGATGGCTGGAGCGGAGTTCCTGGACGCCCTCCCAGCGCGGCTGACCGAGCTGCCACCGTCGATCGAGCTGAGCGCGGAGCAGCGGGCGGCACGCGAGCGGGCGCGCCGGTTCTTGCAGGAAGAACTGCTCCCGCGCGAGCGGCAATTCCCCGAATGCGACCATCTGCCGGCCGAGGTGGAGGAGCACCTGAATGCGCGGGCGCGGGAGCTGGGCCTGTGGGCGCCGGCCACCCCGCGCGAGCTCGGCGGCGCGGGCCTGGGCGTGCTCGGCGCGGTGCTCATCAAGGAGCAGGTGGCGCAGAGCGTGCTCGGCGATGTGCGCCAGGACCGGGGCATCGGTGGCGATCCG
Organism: Chloroflexota bacterium; assembly: GCA_035294645.1. GTDB lineage: Bacteria > Chloroflexota > UBA6077 > UBA6077 > JAJPHF01 > JADGHJ01. The sequence continues at coordinate 37,976 of DATGKN010000077.1, read as the reverse complement.
TGGCCGGCCCTGTTCCAGGCCACCGACGAGCAGAAACAACGCTATCTCTATCCCCACCTGCGCGGCGAGAAGCGCATGTTCTTCGCGCTGACGGAGCCCGCGGCCGGTAGCGACGCGGCGAACATCCAGACACGCGCCGAGTGGGAGGGGCGGGGCTGGCGGATCAACGGCCGCAAGCACTTCATCGGGGCCGGGGGCCGGGCCGACTTCGGCGTCGTGTTCGCGGTGACGGATCCCGTGAAGCGGGCGCGCGGCGGTATCACCTGCTTCATCGTCGATAGGGAAACGCCCGGCTGGCGCTGGGTACGCGACATCGAGACGATGGGCGCCTGCCGGCCCGCGGAGCTGGTGTTCGAGGACTGCCGTGTGCCGCCCAGCAATGTGTTGGGCGAGGTCGGGCAGGGGTTCGTGCTGGCCCAGCAGACGCTGTCGATCACCCGCATTCGCCAGGCGGCGCTCTGCCTGGGCACGGCCCAGCGGGCGTTCGACCTCCTGCTGCCCTGGCTGCGCCGTCGCGTGACCTTCGGGCGGCCGCTCGCGCAGCGCGAGGCGATCCGCTGGCTGGTGGCCCGCGCGGCGGCGGACCTGCGCGCGGCGCGGCTGCTGACCTACAGCGTGGCCCAGCAGATCGACCGCGGGGTGGACGTGCGCTGGGAGGTGCCGACGGCGAAGACGCGCGCCGCGCAGATGGCCTGCCGGGTCGTCGATCTGGCGATGCAGCTGCATGGGGCGTTGGGCGTCAGCCGCGACCTGCCGTTGGAGCGGCTGTACCGCGACATTCGCAGCATGCGGATCACCGAGGGCGCCGACGAGATCCAGCGCGACCTAATCGCCCGCGAGCTGGCCGGCCGCGAGGAGCCGGTAAGCGCGTAGTATTCCCTCTAAGATGGGGCTGTGCTACGCACCGGGGATCGCACAGGCCCGGGGATGGAGGGGACGGACGATGCCGACGGAGCCACGCGACCAGCCGCAGGACGGCGGGGCCAGCGGCCTGCAGGCGGTGGAACGGGCCCTGCGCCTGCTGATCTGCCTCGCGGATGCCCCACGCCCGCAGACGCTGTCGGAGCTGGCCCGCCTCGTCGGCTGTAGTACCAGCACCGTCCACCGCACCATCACTACACTGGCCGAGTTCCACTTCGTCGAGAAGGACCCCCTAACGCGCCGCTACCGCCTCGGGCTCCAGCTGCTCCATCTGGCCGACGCCCGCGCGCGGCAGGTCGATCTCGCTGCGATCGCCCGCCCCTACATGGAGCTGCTCAACGACTACACATTGGAGACGGTCGTCCTGTACGTGGTCCACGGGGGCGAGGCCACCGCGATCGCGTGCATCGAGAGCCCCCAGGAGCTGCGCCAGACCGTGGAGATCGGTCGGCCCGGGCCATTAGCCGAGCTGGGGGCGAAGAACAAGATCCTGTTAGCCTACCTCTCCCCACGCGAGATCGCCGCGGTGTTCGCGGATATTCCGTGGGCCCGCGTGAACCGGACCCCCGGCCAGCTCCGCGAGGAGCTCGCGCGCATCCGCGAGCAGGGGATCGCCCGCAGCTTCGGGGAGCGGGTGCCCGAGGCCGCCTCCATGGCCGCGCCGCTCTGGGACCGCCGGGGCCTGGTGGGCGCGCTGGCCATCGCTGGCCCGGCCGCTCGCTGGACGGCGGCCGCGATGGACCGCGCGGAGGGCGCGCTGCGCCAGGCGGCGGCGGCAATCTCGCAACAGCTCGGCGGCCGTCCCGACTGGGTGCAGATGCAGGCGGCCGCCACGCGCTCGGCTTGATCCTCACCCTCACGTCCGGCCCCGCTCGGCGGTTTGACACCCCCGCCCTACTGCCCTATACTCCCCCAGACAGGAATATGCCTTCCTGTATGCGGAATGCCCTGTCACCCGGCGCGCCGGGGGCGGGGAAAGGGGGACACGCGGTGGCGATCGACAAGGAGCCCGCCCAGACCAGCAGTGGTACCCCATCGCCCGAGCCCGAGATGTTACCTCGCTACGACACGCTGTTGGTGGAGCGCGACGGCGCCACGGGCGTGACGGTCGTCACGTTCCATCGCCCGGCCAAGCGCAACGCGATGAGCCCGCGGCTGCACGAGGAGATGACCGCGTTGCTGGAGTGGCTGCGCTACGATCCGGCGACGCGCGTAGTGGTTCTCACGGGCGCTGGCGAGGCGTTCTGCGCGGGCATGGACCTCAAGGAGTTCTTCATCGACCTGCGCAATCGACCAGCCGAGTACGACCGCATCACCCGGCTGGCGACGGAGTGGCGGGGACGCACGCTGCGCCACTTCCCCAAGCCGACCATCGCCATGATCAACGGCTACTGTTTCGGCGGGGCGTTTACTATCGTCGAGGCGTGCGACCTGGCGATTGCGGCCGAGGAGGCCGTGTTCGGCCTGTCGGAGATCAACTTCGGCATGTTCCCCGGCGGCAGCGTGAGCAAGTCGCTCGCCAACCTGCTGCGCCCCCGCGACGCGCTCCTCTACGGCCTGACGGGCCGGCCGTTCGATGGGCGGCGTGCAGCGGAGATCGGCCTGGTGAACTACGCGGTGCCGCGCGCGCGGCTGCGCGAAGAGGTGTTGGGGCTGGCGCGCGAGATCGCCGCCAAGGATCCGGAGGCGCTGCGGGCGACCAAGGAGGCCTATCGCCACTCGCTGCACATGGACTGGGATGCGGCGATGAGCTACTCCTCGGCCCGCGAGGCCCAAGTGACCCTGACGCAGCAGGACGCCTGGCGCAACGAGGGGATCGGCGACTTCCTCGCCGGCAAGTATCGGCCCGGGCTGGGCGGGCGGCCCGGCCCCCAGCCGCCAGCGGGGGGGAGCGCGGGCTAAGCGTACCCGCGTCGCACCAGCCCGCGGAGCCGCTGGAGCCGAGCGGCAAGAGAGGAGATAGCATGGGCCATCCGCGACTCGCGGCGCTCCTGTGCGCGGTGACCGCCCTCGTCGGGTGCCAAGCCGCGCCGCCCGCCGCCTCGACCTCCCCGGCCCCCGTCGGTCAGGCTAGCAAGCCGTCCGCCAGCCCAGCCGCCGCGGGGCCGGCGCCCGCGACCACGCTGGTGCAGATCGGCGTCACCGGTAGCGTCGCGGACGCGCCGCTGTACATCGCTCAGGAGCGCGGCTACTTCCGTGAGGCGGGCGTGACGACCGAGCTGGTCCAGCTGGATTCGGGGGCCCGGATGGTGCCGGCGCTGTCCACCGGCCAACTGCAGGTCGGCGGTGGCGCGCCCTCGCTCGGGCTGTTTCGCTCCATCCAGCGCGAGCTCCCGCTCGTGATCGTGGCGGACCGCGTGCAGAGCCGGCCCGGCTACCCGGCAAGCTTTCTCGTGGTGCGGACCGATGTGGTGGAGCAGCTGCGCACCTTCGCCGATCTGCGCGGGCGGCGCATCGCCGTCACGGCTGCCGGCTCGACCCCGTATGTCGATGCGGTCAAGGCGCTCGCCCTAGGCGGCCTACGTCGGGAGGACGCCGAGCTGGTGGAGCTCGGCTTCCCCGATATGCCCGCCGCCCTGGCCGGCGGGGCCGTCGAGGTCGCCACGGTCGCCGAGCCGTTTCGCACGGTGGCGGTCCAGCAGCAGTTCGGAGTGGCGTGGAAGGACTCGGAGGACTACAACCCAGGCGAGCAAGCCTCGGTGTTGCTCTTCTCGCCGCCGTTCGCGCGCGACAACCCCGACCTCGCCAACCGCTTCATGGTCGCCTACCTCCGTGGCGTGCGCGACTTCTATCGCGCCTTCATCGAGCGCGACCCTGCGGTGCGCCCCGCGATCCTCCAGCTGCTCAGCCGTACCACCAGCCTGAAGGACCCGAACGTGTGGGAGGCGCTGGTGCCGAGCTGGATCGACCCCGACGGGCGCGTGAACCAGCGAGCGCTCGACGAGCTGATCGACTTCTTCGTCGCCGACGGGTCGCTTCCTGGACGGCAGGGGCTCGATGGCATCGTCGACCACCGGTTCGTGGACTCCGCGGTGGCCCAGCTTGGGCCCTATGCGCCAGCTGCTCGCTGAGGAATAGCGATGACGGCTCCATTGGCGGGCATCCGTGTCATCGAGGCAGCCCGGTTCATCACGGGGCCGTATGCCGCCATGTTGCTGGCCGATCTCGGCGCGACTGTCATCAAGGTCGAGGCACCGGGCCAGGGCGACCCATTTCGGAGCTGGGGCGGAGCGGGCGTGTCGCCGCGCTTCCTGGCCTACAATCGCGGCAAGCAGTCCGTCACCCTCGATCTGAGTCACCCGGCGGGACGGGAAGCGTTGCGACGGCTGGTCCAGACGGCGGATGTGTTTATCGAGAACTTCCGCCCGGGCGTGACGGCTCGGCTGGGCATCGAGTATCCGGCGCTCGCCGCCGCGAATCCGCGCCTGATCTACTGCTCGATCTCGGGTTTCGGGCCGGACGGCCCGCTGGCCCATCGGCCAGCCTACGACGCCGTGGGGCAGGCGGTAAGCGGCCTCATGAGTCTGCTGGTCGAGCCGGGTCGGCCGCATCCTATAGGCCCCGCACTCTCCGATGGACTCACTGGTCTGTTCGCCGCCTATGGCATTTTGGCCGCGCTCCAAGCCCGTGACCGGACGGGGCGTGGGCAGTACGTGCAAACCTCCATGCTCCAGGCCACCGTGGCGTTTCTCACGGAGCCGGCGGTGCATTACTTCCAAACGGGCGAGGTGCCTGATGCGTGGACTCGCCCCCGGATGTCGCAGTCGTTCGGCTTCGTGGCGGCCGACCACCGCGCTCTCGTCGTCCACCTGTCCACGCTCGACAAGTTCTGGCGGGCGCTGGTGTCCGCCGTGGGGCGGCCGGAGCTAGCCGACGACCCGCGGTTCGCGGAGTACGGCAACCGGGTAGCCAACTACGCGGCGCTGCACGCGGAGCTCAGCCCCGTCTTCCGCACGCGACCGCGCGCCGACTGGCTGGCGCGGCTGGCGGCCGCGGATATCCCTTGCGCGCCGGTGTACACGCTGGACGAGGTGTTCGCCGACCCGCAGGTGCGGCACCTCGGGTTGGCGGTCCCACTACCCAGCAGTGGGACGGAGCACCAGCGCACCGTCGCTCCGGCGGTCGCGCTCGCCGACCTGCCGCCGCCGAGGCCGGCGCCCGCGCTCGGCGAGCACACCATCGACACCCTGCGCGCCATCGGCTACGCTGCGGCTCAGCTAGAGGCGCTTCGAGGCGAGGGAGTGATCTAGCGGCGCGCAGCCAACGAAATGCCACGTGCCAGCGCATGACGCCTCTTTCCCGTAAACCCTTGTGCGGCCGGCAGCGCCTGCCGCAGCGCCGTCCCCACTACCGCCTGCCACCGCGCTTCGACCTCCCGCGCGGTGGCAGGTGCCGATGCCCCTTCCGGCCGCCGGCGCTCGTACCTCGTGGGGACTCCGGCGAGCGGGCTACGTGGCCACCTGGCCGGGCGGGGGGGTGAGCAGCAGCCATGCGGCCAGCAGCTCCGCCGCGCGGGCCAGTTGCCCGTACCGCGCGGCGGGCAGCGCGACTTCCACCCGGTATAGCCGTCCGTTGACCACCGTCGCCGCGGTGTAGCCCGCCAGGGCTGTGCCGTCCGCCGCGGTGTACTGCACGTCCCAGCGCACCGCCGGCTGCCCGCCCAGGGTGGTGCCCGCGACCGGGGTCAGCGCCAACGCGGGCAGCCCTCGCTCCCGCCAGCGCGCGGCCAGCCAGGCCGCCAGGTCGTCGGTGGCCGGCGGGGCGCCGCTGGTGACCATGCCCACCGGTCGCAGAGCATCCTCATTGTCCGCCAGCCAGGTCGTGGGCCCCTGCCCACGCGCCAGCCAGATCTTCGGGTAGCGCACGGTGTAGCCGTACTCCGGCCGCGCGGCCACACCGCAGTACACGCCCTGCACGACGGTGTAGGCGCCGCTCGCCGGCTCGGCCGTGGCGAGATCGGCCGGCGGGGCGGCGATGGTCGGGAACGTATCCGACAACGGGGCGGGAGCCGCGCAGGCCGCCAGCAGCAGCAGCCCCAGCACGACGCCCGCCCAGGCCCCGCCCCGCGCGGCGCAGCGCATGACCCTGGCCATCGGTCGCCTACCCACCCACCGCCACACGGCGCACCAGGTGTTGGCCCGCGTCGCGCACACGCAGGTCCTCCGCCTCGCGCGTGATGGGCGCGGTGCCGTCGACCAGCGGATACCCAGCCTCCTTCCAAGCAGTCATACCGCCCAGCACATTCCACACCGTCGTGAACCCGCGTCCCTTCAGCAGGCTCGTGGCGATGCTGGACCGGTAGCCCGAGCCGCAGACCACCGCCACCGGCCGCGTCCGGTCGAGCGGCAGCGCATCGAGCCCGCGCGGCAGGTCGCCCAGCGGTAGATGCACCGCCCGCTCGATGCGCCCCTCGGCCCACTCCGAGGCCATCCGCACGTCCAGCACCTGCACCGCCGGGTCGGCGAGCAGGCGCTGGCGCAGCTCGTGCACGCTCAGCTGCTCCACGCGCTCCACCGGCAGGCCATGTTCTACCCACGAGGCCATGCCGAACTGCAAGTAGCCGGCGAACTGCTCGTAGCCGATGCGCAGCAGGGCCGTGGTGGCCGCCTCCCAGTCGGTGTCGCGATCCAGCACGAACAGCAGCGGGGCATCGGGCGGCAGCAGCCAGCCGACCCAGGTGGCGAACATCGGCCCCAGCCCGATGTTGATCGCCCCCGGCACGTGCGCCCCACCGAACGCCACGTTCGCCCGCGTGTCTACCACGATCGCCCCGTGGCCGGCCAGATGCTGTACCGCCAGCGGGGGCAGCGGGCGCGGCTCCGGCGCGCGGAACGGCGCCGGCCCCCGCTGGTTGGATGGCCGCATGCGGGCGTAGTAGGTCGGGATGCCCGGGTTGCCCTGCAGGACGAACCGCACGAACGCCTCCCGCGACGGCTGCTGCAGCGCGGGGTTGGCCAGCCGCTCGTAGCCGATGGTCGTGAAGCGCGTGCCGGCGATGCCGCGGCCGCACAGCGAGCCGCTACCGTGCGTCGGGAACACGATCACATGGTCGCCCAGCGGCAGCAGCTTCTGGTGCAGGCTATCGTACAGCTGCGGCGCCAGCTGCTCGCCCAGCTCGCGGCCGAGCAGGTCTGGCCGCCCCACCGTCCCCACCAGCAGGTCGCCCCCGCTGAACACCAGGAACGGCGCCTCCGCCCGCGCGGTGTCGATCACAGCGTAGCTCACGTGCTCGGGCGTGTGGCCCGGGGTCCGCAGCACACGGATGCGCAGCTCGCCGAGCTGCAGCTCGTCGCCCTCGCGTACGCCACGGTAGGGGAACTGCAGGCCGGCCTCGGCCGACGCCACGTGCTCGGCGCCCAGGCACTCGGCCAGGTGCCGCGCCCCCGAGAGGAAGTCGTTGTGGTTGTGCGTCTCCAGCACGTAGCGCAGCTCGAAGCCCAGGCGGTGGATCGCCTCGACGTACACCTGGATGTCGCGCCGCGGGTCGACGACCAGCGCCTCCTTGGTGGTGTCGGACGCGACCAGGTAGCTGGCATGCCCGAGCCCCTCGACGAAGAACTGCTCGAAATACATGGTCCTGCTCCTCTCTCTGCTCCCCAGGCCTTACAGCCCGCCGAATAGCAGGCCGGCGTTGCGCTGGATCAAGAACACCGCGACGACCACGATCGCGCCAGCGAACACCTGGCTCAGATGGGAGCCGCTCAGCCGGCCCGCCAGCTGCTTGCCGAGCCAGGCGCCCACCATGCCCCCGACCAAGAACAGTGCCGCCAGCGGCCAGTCCACCCACCCACCCGCGAGGTAGCCGAGCACGCCGCCGAGCGCCTGCAGCGCGATGACCAGCAGCGACGTGCCCACCGCCTCGTGAGCCGGCAGGCGCGCGACGAGCATGAGGGCGGGCACGATCAGGAAGCCCGCGCCGACGCCCAGCAAGCCGCTCAGGCCGCCGACCGTCAGCGCGGCCACGCCTACCGCGACGAGCGATGGCGGCGTCGTGTCCACTGGCCCGCCCCTGTCCCGCCGCGCCGTCCGCACCATGCTGGCCGCGGTGCCCAGCATCACGAGCGCCAGCAGGAGCAACACGACGGGCCCGGGCAGTAGCGGGTTCACCTGCGCCCCCACGAGCGCTCCCAGGGCCCCGAGCCCGCCGAACACCAGCCCCATGCGGATCTGCACCCGCCCCGCCCCGTGGTGCCCGGCCGCCGCGGCCGCCGCCGTGACGCCCACGATCAGCAGCGCGGTGCCGGTCGCCGTGGGCACATCGCGCCCGAACACGTACACCAGCAGCGGCACGGCGAGAAGCGAGCCACCGGCGCCCAGTAGCCCCAACGGGAGCCCGATCGCCCCGCCGCAGGCGATCGCTAGCAACATCTCGGCCAATTCCATCGGCTCCACGAGCTCACCGCGTTCCCTGTGGACCGCGCCGCTAGCGCTGGTAGGCCGGGCTGTGGCGCTCGACATACTGGGCGACGAGCCGCGCCAGCTGGGGCTGGCTCTCGCAGTCGTATCCCATCGCTTTCGCCAGGCCGAGACACTGCGGCGCCGTGAGGCCGCGCTCGACGGCCAGATGCATCAGCACCATCGCCCCAGCGCGCCGGCCATGCGCGCAGTGGACCAGCACGGGCTTCTCGACGGCCGCGAGCCGCTCCCCGACCCGCCGGACCAGCGCGTCATCGACCTGCTCCAGGCGCACCGGGACGTTCTCGTAGTGGAGCCCGAGCTCGGCGGCCAGCCGCGCCTCGTCGGCCGGAGCGAGACGGTCCGGCGCGGGCAGCGGCTCCTCGGGCGCGCGCAGGTCGAGCACCGTCCGGTAGCCCTCGGCGGCTGCTGCCGCGAGGTCGGCTGCGGTGGGCGCATCGGCCACCGTGATCTCCGCAGATACGGCCCGTTGGAAGTCCATGGCTTTTCCTCCTCGCTACCTGAAGCGCTGGGCGCGCCGCGCGGCGCACCCGCCACCCTTGGGCGGGCCGGCGGCTCGCCCATACCGTAGCATCCCTAATTACATCCTGTCAATAGAACAACATATCAAATATGGGGCGAAGGGCAAGCGCTGGCGGGCTGCCCGCCGACGTGCTAATCTTCAACAGAGTTATTGAGCAAGCAAGGAGCTGCGATGGGAGCGCGCGCTTTCAAGCAGCGGCTCTACGCGGAGTTCGCCCTGCTCGGCAAAGCGCTGGCCAACCCGCACCGCCTGGAGCTCCTCGACCTCCTCGCTCAGGGCGCGCGCGCAGCGTCGAGGAGCTGGCCCACGAGACCGGCCTCAGCTTGGCCAACGCCTCGGCGCACTTGCAGGTGCTGCGACGCGCCCGCCTAGTCGAGGCCGACAAGCAGGGGGTGCGGGTGCTCTACCGGCTCGCTGCGCCCGAGGTGTTCGAGCTCTGGCGAGTCCTGCGCGATGTCGGTCGCGAGCGGCTCGCCGAGATCGACTGCCTTGTCGAGACCTACCTGACCGACCGGCGCCAGCTCGAGGCGATCGATCGGGCCGAACTCCTGCGGCGCCTGCAAGCGGGCAGTGTGGAGGTCATCGACGTGCGCCCGGCCATCGAATACCGGCAGGGGCATATCGCTGGCGCGCGGTCGATCCCCATCGAGGAACTTGAGCGCCGGTTGGCCGAGCTGCCGCGCGAGCGGGAGATCGTCGCCTACTGCCGCGGCCCGTACTGCGTCTTCGCCGACGAGGCGGTGCGGGTCCTGCGTCGCCACGGCTTTCGGGCCAAGCGTCTGCGCGACGGCTTCCCCGAGTGGCGCGCCGCCGGCTACCCGATCGCCCTGTTGAGCGGCTAGCTGTGGCCGCGGGAAGAGCCATGTCCGCTGGCCGCGCGCCGGGCGAAGCGCCCGATGAGTCATCTCCGTCAGGCAGGGATCGACACGGCCAACTATCCGGCGACCGGCTCGGTCCGCCTAGGCCTGCGGGCGAACTGGCCGCAGTTCGCGCTGTTGGTGCTGGTCAATGCGTTCGTGGGCGGCATGGTCGGGCTGGAGCGCACGGTGGTGCCGCTGATCGGGGCGGAGGAGTTCCAGCTGGCCTCGACGACACTGGTGACCTCCTTCATCGTCAGCTTCGGGATCGTCAAGGCCTGCGCCAACCTGGTGGCCGGGCAGCTGGCCGACATGTACGGCCGCAAGCGGGTGCTGGTTCTGGGATGGCTGGTCGGCCTGCCGGTCCCGTTCCTGATCATGTTGGCGCCGAGCTGGGACTGGATCGTCGTCGCGAACGCCCTGCTCGGCATCAACCAGGGACTCGCGTGGTCCATGACGGTCCTGATGAAGATCGACCTGGTCGGGCCGAGCCGCCGCGGGCTGGCGATGGGACTCAACGAGGCGGCCGGCTACGGCGCGGTGGGCCTCACCGCCCTGGCGACGGGCTACCTCGCGGCCCTGTACGGGCTGCGCCCCCAGCCCTTCTACCTCGGCGTGGTCTACGCCGTCCTCGGGCTCGCGCTCTCCCTGCTGTGGGTGCGCGAGACGCGCGACCACGCGCTGCACGAGGCGCGCCAGGCGGCCGCCGCCAGCGCGGAGGCGCGGCCCGCGGAGCCCGCGGCTCCTGCCCAGTTGGGCTTCCGCCAGGTGTTCTGGCTCACGAGCTGGCGCCAGCGCACGCTGTTCGCTGTCAGCCAGGCTGGACTCGTGAACAACCTCAACGATGGCATGTCCTGGGGGATCTTCCCTCTCTTCTTCGCCGCCCACGCCGTCGGGCTGGAGGGCATCGGCCTGATCAAGGCGATCTACCCGGTGGTGTGGGGAGTCGGCCAGCTCGTGACGGGCTACCTGAGCGACCGCTGGGGCCGCAAGGGGCTGATCGTGGGCGGGATGTGGGTCCAGGCGCTCGCGCTGGCGATCATCGGAGGGGGGGTGGGCCTGCTCGGTCTGCCGCCTCTAGCGGTCGGCCTCGCTGGGAGCGTGCTGTTGGGCGCCGGCACCGCCATGGTGTATCCAGCACTACTGGCAGCGGTGGGCGACGCCGCGCATCCCGCCTGGCGGGCGCGCGCGCTGAGCGTCTATCGCTTCTGGCGGGACATGGGCTACGCCGTCGGCGCGTTGGCCTCCGGGCTCATTGCCGATGCATTGGGCCTGACCTGGGCGATCGTGGCGGTGGCGGGCCTGACCTTGCTTTCGGGGATAGTGGCCCAGCGCACCATGCAGGAGCCGCTCCGCCGCCGGCCCGCGCCCCGCCCGACGTGAGCGTCCCCCACGAACGGCGGTGTGCGGCCTATTAGCGCTCGAATACCGGCTCGAAGGTACGGATGGTGGAGGCCGCCTCCGCGAGGGGCCGCCCGCGGCGCTCCAGCGTCAGGCGGTAGCGCACGCGCTCGCCGTGGTAGTAGCGCTCCTGGTGGTACACGGGCTGGCCCGTGGCGGCCCACGACGTGCGATGGAACCGCAGCAGCGGAGCGCCCGGCGGCACGGCCAGCGCCTCCGCGACCCGCCCGGCCGCCGCCACCGCCTCGATGAGGTACTCGCCCCGCTCGATGCGCAGGCCGTGGCGCCGCTCCAGGATCCCATAGATAGTCTGGTGGGCCAGGTCTTCCCCCTCCAGCAGGGCGGCGATGGCTGGCGGCAGCCAGGTCACGTCCACGGCCAGCGGCGCGCCGTCGCCGAGCCGCAGCCGCCACAGCTCGGTGACCGGTGCGCCCGCGGACAGCCCCAGCGCCTCCGCCACGTGCGCCGGCGCGGCCACCTGCTCCTGGGCCAGCACCCGCGACTCGGCCTGCAAGCCCGCCTGCTGCATGTCCTCCACGAAGTCGGTCAGGCGCACCAGGTCGTGCTGCACGACCGGCGCGGCGACGAAGGTGCCGCGCCCCTGCTGGCGCACCACTAGCCCCTCGGCGGCCAGGTCGCGCACCGCCCGGCTGGCGGTGATGCGGCTGACGCCGTACTGGCGACACAGCTCGTCCTCGGTGGGCAGCCGCGCCCCCGGCGCGAACTCGCCGCGTCGAATGCGCTCGCGCAGCGTCTCGCGCAGCCGCCAGTAGAGCGGCGTCGGCTCCGCTTGCAGCTCCCAGGCCATGCCTGCTCGCCCCTCGCCAGGCCACCACCAGGAGCGGTAGCGCCTGGCTACGTGCTCATCGGCTCTAGTATATCAACATGCTTTATTTTCCACCGGCCGCTCCGCCGGGGTACAGGCGATCGGCGCACGGCGGTTGCCACGGCGGACCGCTGACCGTGAGCGCGCGGGACCCGCACCCGTCCTTCTGGTCGTGTGTGCTCCTCCCGCTTTAAGGGGTGGGCGCGCGGGCCAGCTCTCGCCTGGGGATAAGGTCGCCGTCTTGAAGACCACACACAATGCGCTTTTCCCGACCGCGGGTTTCGCGGAGCAGGGCCATGAGGTTCCCTCACTACCCCGATACGGACTCTCTCTACGTCGCCCTAGCGGAGCGGCCGGCGGCGGACTCGCAGGAGGTGGCGCCGGGCGTCGTTCTCGATTTCGACGCCGAGGGGCGGCTGGTGGGCATCGATATCGATCGGGCGAGCCAGACGGTCGATCTGGCGCGGCTGGAAGCCGCTGGCCTGCCGCTGCGCCGCCTCCTGCTCGCGCCGCCGTAATGGGCCGACCTGGCGGGGTTGCCACCGGCCGGGTCGCCGCGGGCGGGGATCGGGGAACCAGGTGTCGCAGGCCGCGGCTCAGCCGGGGTACAGGCGGTCGGCGCAGGACGGCTGCGCGGGGGGGCCGCTGACCAGCAAGGTGCCGAACTCCACGCGGTGGCCCAGCGCGCGCCCCGTGGCGTCCAGCGGTGGCCGGCGCACGAAGTCGGCGCGCGAGTACAGCGCGACCGACGCCCGCAGCGGCCCCTCCGGCAGGGCCGCCGGCAAGCACAGCGCGAACACGCTCACCACCTCGTCCCCCTCGCGCCAGAACGGCCGCGGGTGGCCTAGCCAGTCGCGGTTGGCCACCTCGGCGCCCGCGGTGTCCAGCAGCGCGGTGGCGAAGGTGTAGTCCTGGCCGGGGTCATCCGGGGCCGGGTGCGCGACCCGCCAACGCAGGGCGAGCAGCACCTCCTCGCCGGGCCGCGCCGCGGCGGGCAGGCGGTAGCCGCGCAGCTCCACGCCCAGCGCCCAGCGCACCGGCGGCAGCGGCTCCCACGGTGCGGGGGCGGCGCGCGGCGTCAGCCGGTAGGCGTGGAAGCGCTCCAGCCCGGCGGGCAGCGGCTCGGGCACCAGCGCGTACTCGTCGGCCAGCAGCGCCCGCGTGCGGTCGGCCCACCACGCGTCCTCGACCAGGTACAGCGCCTCGCCCGGCTCGGGCGGCAGCAGGAGCGAGTGGAACCCCTGCGTGAAGCGGAGCTGCGGCGCGGCCGGGCGCGCGCCCAGCGCCGACAGGTAGCCGCCGACCAGCGCTGTCTCCTCGCTGCCCGCCACGTACACCGCGGGCGCCGGCAGCGCGGCCAGATGGGCGACCAGGTACGGGCCCTGGGCCGCCGGCCGGCCGAAGTAGTCGGCGAGGGCGCTAGCCGCCGCATGGCCGACCACGCCGGCCGCTGCGAGACCGAGTAGCGCTGCCCGCGCGCCGCCACGCCCGCCGCCCAGCCGCTCGGCCAGCCACCAGCCGCCCAGCGCGGGAAACACGTACACCGCTGGCAGGATGCCCACCTGTCGCGCGAAGTGGGGCGCGCCCGCCGAGAGCACGCCCGGCAGCAGCATGAGCCCGCTCCACGCGAGCAGCAGCGCGTACGCTGGCTGGCGCGCGCGGCGCAGGGCCACCACCAGGCCCACCGCGGCGAGCAGCGCCAGCGGCAGCGGGAACACCGGCCGCGCCGCCACGTTGTACTGCGGGTCGCGGTCGCCCTCGCCGGCGAACATGCCCAGGGTGCCCGCCAGGTTGCGTGCCAGCAGGCCCCAGGGGTCGCCGCCGTGGACCGCCGGGTTGGTGAGCGAGACCATCTCCATTCGGAACAGGAACGCCTGCCAGTGCGTCGCGTAGTACGCCGCGAGGGGCAGCAGGACGACGGCGGCGACCCCGGCGGCGAGCAGCAGGCCCCCGGCCCGCGCGCGCAGCCACGAGCGGCGCGACCACCCGAGATGCCCCAGCAGCGCCAGCACCAGCACGGGCACCACCCGCGCCGGCAGGTAGGTGTAGGCGGTGAGCGCCAGGCAGGCGCCCGCCGCGGCGAAGGCCAGGGCCGTCCAGCGGGCGGCGTCCTGCAGGCCCCGCCACAGCAGCCACAGGCCGAGGGGCAGCAGCAGCGGCAGCAGGACCACGCGGCTGCCGTCGCGGCTCAGGTGCAGGTGCCAGAGCGAGATGGCCTGGAGCAGCGCCGCGCCGAGCGCCAGCCAGGGCGCCGCCCGCGCCTCGCAGTGCCCGGCGCCGGTGGCGAACAGCGCGCGCACCAGGAGGTAGGTGGCCAACACGCTGGCGGTGCCGGCCAGCGCCGCGGGCAGCCGCAGCGCGAGCGGGGTGGGGCCCAGCAGGGCTACGCTCGGCGCGGCCAGGTAGACATACAGCGGCTCGGCGCCATTGTTGGCCGCGAAGTAGGGCGTCAGCCCGCCGGCCAGCAGCCGCAGCGTGTCGACGCCCGTGTAGCCCTCGTCCACATCGAGGGGGTCCGGCCCGCCGCCCAGGTCCCACAGGCGGAGGACCGCTGCCACGAGCAGCACGAGCAGCAGCCACGGTGCCCAGCGGCGAGCGCGGGGACGCGGCCGTGGCGCCAGACGAGGCGACGGAGCGGGCGCGGTGCGTACCACGCCGGCGATTGTACCGGACCGGGCGTCGGCGCCCGTGCGGGGCCGGCGGCTGTGCTAGACTGCCGGCGAGGCCACTGCCACAAGGAGCGCTGCCGCCGCGATGGACCGCACCGCGTCGCCCGCGCGCAAGGGCGTCGTGCTCGCCGCCGGGGTGAACTCGCGCAGCGGCGACACGCGCCGGCTGTTCGCTGGCCTGTGTTACTACCTTCGCGAGCGGGGCGGCTACGTCCCGGCCGACTTCGTCGAGGCCACCTACGCGGGACAGTACCGCGACGGGCGCTGGGCCGGCCCGGCGCCGTACGACGTGCGCGTGTTCGAGGCGCCGCTGGCCGCGCTCGTGGCGGCCTGCGCCGACTGGCTGGCCTGGCTGCCCCGCGCGCGCCCCTGGGTAGGCGAGTGGCACCTGATCGGCTACAGCCTGGGCGGGCTGCTGCTGCTGGAGGCGGCGACGCGTCTGCGCCACCGCACGCCCGACCCCTGGGCCGGGCGGCTGCGCTCCCTGACGACTCTCAGCAGCCCGCTCAACGGCTGCGACCTGGGCGGGTTCGGCTGGCTGGCCGAGCTGTTCGGCCCCGGGCGCGTGGCCGCCGAGGTCGTGCGCCTGGGCGAGGACCCGCGCCATCGTTGGCGAATCGCCAACGACGTGGCGCAGCTGCGCGCGCGCGGCGTGCGCGTCACCACGCTGGTGCAGGCCGACGACGCGGTGATCCAGCCGGAGGACGGCATCGTCGGCCCGGTGACGCCCGACCTGATCGTCCACACGACGGCTCCGCCCGAGGACTCGCCCATCGCGCGGCACCTGGGCCACGGGCGGATCGTCCACGAGCCGCGCGTTTGGGAGCGGCTCCTGGGCATCCTGGGGCCGCAGCCACCGGGCGCGCCGCCGCCCCCGGATGCCCGCCAGCCACCGCGCGTGCTCGTCACGCCCCCGCCGGGCGCGGCCAGCGCCCCGCCGCCCGATGATCCCCTGGAGCGCGAGCTAGCGGAGCTGAAGGCGCGGCTGCGCGCCGAGGGGCGCCTGCCGCCCACCTAGTCGCTGCCGCCGGCGGCTGGGAGTGCTGGCGGCGAGGGCGCCACAGCGGGGGGGACGCGCGGCTGGCCCGCGACCGCGCTGTAGGCGTGCAGATAGGCGGCCAGCTGGGCGAGCAGCTCGACCAGCGCGAGCCGCCCCTCCTCGGCGTATAGCTGGGCGGCCTCCGCGTCTGGAGCGGCCAACCGGGGCGCCAGCGCCGCCAGGTGGAGCGCCAGCGCGTCGCGCGGCCCCCCTGCCGTGGCCACGCGCTCGGCCAGCTCGCGCAAGGCGGCGCTCAGCTCGTGCTGCACCTGGAACCGGCGCTGCTCCACCGCGAGGTCGAGCAGTTCGCCGTAGCGCGCTACGAGTGCGGCGAACACGTGCGGGTCACGCTCGGCCAGCGGCGCGGACTCCCGCGCCAGGGTACTCGCCAGCGACTCCAGCCCCCGGTGCTCGCGGGCGCGCTCATGGCGACGCGCCTCGCGCAGCCGCGCCTCGGCCTCCAGGACTTGCGCGCGGTGCGAGCTCGTGATGTCCACGTGGGCTACCACGGCGCCCGGGGTGTCGGGACGCGGTACCACGTACATGAAGAACCAATGCAGGCCGGTCGGCAGGCGGCAGGGGTACTCGGCCGCGAAGCTGCGCGTCTGACCGGTCAGCACCGCGCGAATGCCCTGGGCCGCCGTCTGGGCCAGCTCAGCGTCGGGCCCTGCGGCGCCCCCGCACACCGCTAGATAGTCAGTGCCCGTCGGGTCCACGAGAGCGTTGTCGCGGGCGAAGCTGAGAGCGAAGCGCCGCCAGCCGCCGCTCACGCCCACGATGCGGCCGGCGCCATCGAGCACCGCGATCTGCATCGGCAGCGCGTCGAGCACCTCGTGGGCGAGCGCCGCGTGCTGCTGGGCTTCGGTGATGTCCACTAGCAGAGTGAGGATGGCGAGGGGAGTTGCGTCGGGCAGCGGGCCGGCATGCGCGGCGAGCCAGCGGCGCCTGGGGCCCGCGCGCACGCCCAGCACGCGCTGCACCACAGTGCCGGTTTGCCGCGCCTCTTCCCAGGGCAGTGCGGTGGGTTGCAGGGGCGCGCCGGCGGCGTCCACCAGGGCCAGGCGCGCGCACAGCGCGTCGGTGGCGAGCGCGCCCAACGGCTCGCGGGCGAGGCCGAGGAGTTCGGTAGCCGCCGGCGAGGCGTACCGCAGCGCGCCCGCGGCGTCGTGAACTAGCACGCCGGCTGGCAGGGCCCCATAGCGGGCCGCGGGCGCGCCGTGGTCCGGGGTCGTAGCCATGCGACTCAGGCCTCCGAGTGGGCAAGTGTGCGGCTGCCGCTGCAAGGCGGGTGCCAGGGCGGGCATCAGGGCAGGGTGAGCCGCAACAGGCGGTCGTCGGCGGCGCTGGGCTGGCCCCGGCCATCCCGATTGCTGGTGCCGAGATACAGGGCGCCGTCGGGCCCTACCGCCAGGGCGCGCAGGCGGCCGTACTCGCCGAAGATTAGCTGCTCCTCGGCCACGGTGCTCGCGCCGTCAGCGCTGAGGGCGAGCCGCCAGAGCTGGCCGCCGCGCAGAGTGGCCAGAAACAGATGCTCGGCCCAGGGCCCGGGCGGGCCGAAGCTGAGGCCGCCAGGGGGCCGGTTACCCAGGCCGCTCTCGGTGACGGGATCGAGGTACCGCGGCGCGCCGCCCGCGCCGGCGATCTCCGGCCAGCCGTAGTTGCCGCCTGGCACGATCAGATTGATCTCGTCGTGGCAGCAGCGGCCCTGCTCGCCGGTCGGTCCATGCTCGCTGGCATACAGCTGGCCTGTGCGCGGGTGCCAGGCGAAATGCTGCACGTTGCGCAGGCCGAGCGCGTACACCGGGGAGCCGGGGAAAGGGTTGTCGTCGGGGATCGAACCGTCGGGGTTCAGGCGCAGCACTTTGCCGGCGAGCGAGCCGAGCTCCTGCGCGGCGGCGCCGTTGCGCGCGTCGCCCGTGCCCACATACAGCTTGCCGTCGGGGCCGAACGCCAGCGCGCCGCCATCGTGCACCGTAGCGCCGGGGATCTCGTCGAGGATGACGCGCTCCTCCTCCGCCTGGTCGTCGAGCAGGCGCAGCAGCGCCACGCGGTTGCGCACCCCGCCCGGGCGGTCGTAGGTGTAGTAGACGTACAGCGCGCCGCTGGTCGCGAAGTCGGGAGCTAGGGCCAGTCCCAGCAGGCCGCCCTCGGCCGTGGCGTGGCTAACGGGCAAGACCGCCACGGGCTCGGGCCGCAGCTGGCCGTCCTGTACCACACGCACGCGGCCCGGCCGCTCGGTGAAGAACAGTCGGCCATCGGGCGCCCAGGCCAACGCCCAGGGCACTTCCAACCCGCTGAGCACCGTCTCCACCTGCAACGCGCCCGTGCTCGCCGGTGCGACGCGCGGTGTAGCTGCGCACGCCGCGGCTCCCAGCACGACCGCTACCACCCCGATCCACCGCAGCGCTATGATCGGCGACATGATCCCACTCCTGCGCCCATGCCCGCGCGCCCCGGCCGCGCGGCAGAGAGAAGCGCTCCCACCCGCAGGAGGGAGCGCTTCTCGACCAAAAGCGCTGGGCATCCGGGGCCCGCGGCCCGGACGACGCCGTCAGGCGGCCGCCGCCTCGCGGATGCCCATGCGTCGTTGACTATCTGGCATAGGCATCACCTCCTTCGTCCGCGCCGACTATACCATGCTCGCGGCCCGCTGCCAAATCACGCGCTGCCTCGCTGCTCGGGAGCCGCGCTCGCCGCCAGGGGCTCGGGTGCCATCCGCGCGCGGCTGAGCAGGGTGTAGGCCACGCTCACGCTCACACCGTACAGCGCGTGGCGGACTACCTCGCCGGCCAAGGGCCACGCGCCCGCCCCCAGCCCGACCCCGGCCACCCCCGCCCCCAGCGCCGGCAACACCACCAACAGCGATACAGCCAGCGGTAGCAGAGCGAAGAGCAGCCCCCCCAGCCAGTCGGGCTCGGGCAGCCAGCGTTCGAGGTGGGCGTACACGACCGCCCAGCCGACCTGGAGAGCGACATAAGCGAACAGGCCCAGCACCAGGGCGAGCCGTGGGCGGGCGCCTAGGTGCTGTCCGACGACCTCGGAGAGGGCGAACAGGGCGGCGCTGGCGTGGCGCACGCCCGCCGCGCCCAGGGCGTACCAGGCCAGGTCGAGGCTCAGGGTGGTGAGGGCTGCCGCCAGCAGGCCCGCCATCACTGCCGTGGCCAGGCGATGGCGCTCGGGCAACAGGTGCTCGGCGTGCACCAGCCGTGCCCGTCGCCGGATAGCCAGCAGCACCGCCAGCGTGGCGCCCAATCCCACCAGACTGACCAGCAGGTGCAGCGGCGGACGCAGGTGGTCGAGCAGGCGTAACACCTCGGGCCCCGCGAGGTAGCCGAGGGTGAAGAACACCAGGATGTACATCGTGGAGCCGAGTGCCAGGGCTGGCAGGAAGACCCTGTACGGCACGCCGAACACGCCGGCGGCTAGGGTCGTGGCGATGCGCAGCCCGGGCAGCACGCGGCCGGCCACGATCGCTAGCCAGCCGTGGCGCTGCAGCAGGCACTCGGCACGTGCCAGGTGAGCTAGCTCCAGCCGCAAGACGCGCGCGTAGCGGTACAACAGCGGGCGCCCGCCGTAGCGCGCCAGCCAGTACAGTACCGAGCCGCCCAGCAGCGTCGCGCCGACCATGGTCGCCAGGACCCATGGGGCCGCCACCCGCCCCTGGTGGGCGCGCATGCCAGCCAGCAGCATCACCGCGTCGCCCGGCACCGGCAGCGGGATGCCGCTCTCCTCCAGCAGCAGTACCAGGAAGATCGCCCACTCGGCGTGCTCGTCGAACAGCTGCCACAGCCATTGGGTCAGTTCCATCATCCCCGGCCTCGGCGCCGCTGCCGGCCGGGCCGGCGTGGGCGGCCATGCGTGATCAGGCTAGTGTAGCGCGCGAGAGGGCTGCGGCGTGCCAGCGCGGCGACTGGCGCCCCCGCTGGGGTAGACTGAGCGTAGCGCTATACCCGCACGAGGGCTGCCGCACATGGCACAGCTGCTGACCTACGAGCTCGCCACGCTGGTGGGCCGCACATTCCCCCCGCTGCGGGCCACGATCAGCGAGGAGGCCGTGCGCCGCTACTGCCGCGCCATCGGTCGCCCCTGGGATGGTACGGTGCCGTGGTCGTTCCTGGCCCATCTCGGCGCCGACCAGGCCGCCGAGCCGCTAGGGCCCGAGGGGCTGTCGGGACGCCCGCAGCTGCACCCCTTGCCACTGCCCACCGCACGACGGATGGTCACCGCCGTGGCCTGGGAGCTGGGGCGACGGCCGCAGGTCGGCGACACGCTCCTGCTGGAGGCGCGCCTGGCGGCACTGGAGCAGCGCGAGGGTCGGCGTGGCCCTATCTTGCTCAGCGTCGTCGAGATCACGTACACCACCCTGCAGGGGGAGTGGGTCGCCACCCAGCGCAGCACCTGTGAGCACCGATGACCGCCGCCCGGCCACTTCATCCCGGCGCCACCCTGCCGGGCGTCACCCGCCGCTGCGACCTCCTGCAAGCGGTGCGCCTGGCGGGCGCGACGGAGAACTACCACCGGCTGCACTTCGATCACGCCCACGCGCGGGCCTTGGGGCTGCCGCGGGCCGTCGTGGACCCCGCGCTGCTGCTGGCCTGGTTCGAGGCGCTAGTGGCCGACACCTACGGCCCCACGGCGCGGCTGCGGCAGCTACAGGCTCGCTTCCACCGGCCGGTGCTGCTCGACGAGGCGGTGCGCTGCGAGGGCACGGTGGAGCAGGCGGTCCAGCTCGCCGATAGCCTCCGGCTCACCCTGCGCCTGTCCCTGCGCGATGCCGCCGGCCGCGCCCGCGCGGAGGCGACCGCGGCGGTCGAGGTGCCGACGGGCGGCGGCGTATAATGGCGGGGCCCACCGCCCAGGCGCGACACCGGGGAGGAAGCGGTCGATGGCGAAGCGACGGATGCGGCGGGGCGCAGCGCTCGGGGTAATCCTCCTGCTCGGCGGGCTGCTGGCGGCGTGTGCGCTGCCGGCCCCGCCGCCGCTGGTGGTCGCCGCGCCGCAGGTGCAAGGCGAGCCGCGGCTGAGCGGCCGGCTCGTGTTCGTCGTCAGCGGCGACATCTGGCAGTGGGAAGACGGCCAGGTCCAACAGCTCACCAGCGGCGAGCGCTTCGAGGGGCCGGCTTGGTCGCCCGACGGCACCCGGCTGGTCGCCTCGCTGGTGGGGGTGAACCATTCCGACCTGGTCCTGCTCAGCCCTGACGGCCAGCTCCTCCGGCGGCTGACCGACAACCGCGGCCAGCGCCGCATCCAGGACGCGGACTGGGCGCGGCTGCCCGCCTGGTCGCCCGACGGCGAGCGGATCGCCTACGCCTCCGACGTGCGCACCTACGACTTGGCGCTGTGGAGCATCGCCCCCGATGGCTCGGCCCCGCGCCAGCTGTTCCAGGCGGGCGACTACGGCGGCGGCGTGGACCGGCCCACCTGGGCGCCCAGCGGCACCGAGCTGGCGGTGGCGGCCTTCCGCCGCGGCGAGGTCTCGCAGATCGAGATCGTCACCCCGGCCACCGGCCGCTACCGGGCGGTGACCCAAGCGCCCAACGGAGCGTACGATCCGGCCTGGTCGCCTGACGGCGAGTGGATCGCCTATGTCGCGCGCGACGGGGCACGGCACGACATCTGGCTGGTGCACCCCGACGGCACCGGCGCCGTGCAGGTGACCAGCACGGGCCGCAACCGTATGCCCGCCTGGTCGCCCGACGGCCGCTGGCTCGCCTTCTTCACGCTGGCCGAGAACGGCTTCGACCTCCGCGTGCTGCCGATCCCCGAGGAGGGGCCCAGCGCGCCCGCGGAGGGCCGCGTGCTGGTCAGCGGGCGGACCATCGAGGGGCCCTCGGGGTTGAGCTGGGGCCCCCCGCGGCCCGAGTGAGCGGCTAGCGCGCCGCCGCGCCGGCCAGCTCGCGCGTCGCCACCGGCTGGTAGCCGCCGTTGTCGACGTACGCCTCCTCGCGGTACAGCCCCAGCGCCTTCATCGTCGGCAGGTCGTTGAAGGAGAACAGCACCGCGTCCTCGGTGTCCGACAGGTTGGCGTGCTCGTGCCAGTACCAGGTCGGCACCACGAAGATGTCCTTCTCCTCCCAGTCGAACCGCTGGCCGCCGATGATGCTGTAGCCGCGGCCCTTGGCGCACTGGTACACGATGTTGCCGATGTGGCGGTGGGCGCGCGTGTGCTCGCCGGGGCGCAGCAGTTGGATGCTGGCACCCATGGTCGGCATGATCGGCCCGCCCGTGCGCGGGTTGACGTACTCCATCAGGATGCCGTCGTAGGGCGAGCCGGCGCTGCGCTGGGCCAGCCGCAGCAACGCCTCGTAGGTCGGCTCCCACGGGTACTTCAGCAGCGGCGAGTACGGCTTCGTCCAGCGCTCGGTCGCCGGCAGCAGCGCCGTGCCCCCATACTCGGCGTACGAGGCGTCGACCGGGCGCGAGGGCGTCTGGCGGCCGTCCGGGTACAGCTCGAAGTAGTTGGCCTCCAGCACGTTCACCAGCGGGATGTCGAGCCCGTCCTGCCAGATGGTGGGGCCGCTGGTGCCCTCGTTGCCGTGGTCGTGCCAGGTGCCGTTGGGCGTGAGCACCAGGTCGCGGGCGCGCAGGGTCATCTTCTCGCCGTCGACCACCGTATAGGCCCCCTCGCCCTCCATAATGAAGCGGAGGGCCGACGAGGCGTGGCGGTGGGCCGTGGCCGCCTCGCCCGGCAGCATGATCTGGATGCCGGTGTAGAGGTTGCCCACGCACGCGCTGGTGTCGCGGTTGCCCGGGTTGATCAGGGCCACCACGCGGCGGGCGGCGTCCTCGGGGGAGACCAGCTCCGCCGCGCGGAGCACCAGCGGCCGCAGCTCGCGATACTTCCAGATCACGGGGATCGAGCGCGGGGTGGGCTCCCAGGGCTCGATGCTGTTGGCCACCTGCCAGAGGCCGATGGCGTTGTAGCGGGCCAGCTCGCCGTAGTACGCCTTCAGCTCCGGCGTGTCCTTCACGCGCGCTCGCCCGAGCTGCTCGTCACGCGGGTCGTACATCGCCATCCCCCTCGACTCTCGCGGCGCCCTCGCCACGCCGCGGCGAACCCGTCCTGCCCAGGACTATACTGCAACCGGCCTCGGCGGCTAGGCCGGCGCGGCGACTGGCAAGCTCAGGTCGATGTCCGGCGGCAGCTCGACCCCCAGCTGCTCGCGCGGCGGGAAGCGCAGCCCGCAGGCCACCATCACCGGCTTGATGTCGTCGAGGTACGCTTGCATCACCGCACCGCTGTCGCGCGTCTTGATCCCCATCTGTACCGCGTAGGCGTTGCCCGGCGTGCCGGGCCGGCCGAACGACAGCAGCCCGTAGCGCAGCCACTTGTTGAACAGCTCTTGCGCCCGCGGGCGGTAGGCGGGGTCCCGGCACAGCTCGCGGACCACCTGCTCGCCGAACCCCTCGTGGCCCTCCTCCTCTTCGAGGATGCGCTGGATAATGCGCGCGTACGGGCGATAGCTGCAGTGCTGGTACTCGCGCAGGTGGAACTCGCCCGCGCGATCCCACAGGAACTGCACCATGGCCAGCTCGTCCCAGCTCGTGGCGAAGGGGACCGGCTGCTGGGCCAGCCGCTGCTGGACGACCGGCTCCAGGTCGCCGCAGCCCAGCTCGCGGTACAGCTCGACCGTGCGGGCGAAGTGCTCCAGCTCCTCCTCGATGTGGTGCACGATCATCTGCTTGAGAGCGAGCGTGGGCACGTACTGGAGCGCGGCGCCGAACAGGTGCGCCGCCATCAGCTCGCGGTAGCCCTGGCTCTCGATCAGCTGCTTGATCAGCGCGCGGTAGCGCTCATCGGGGATCTGCTCGGGCGACTCGACCACGACCGTCGCCGTCATGGTGCCTCCTCTCCCGCCCGCACTCGGGCGGCTAGACGCCGTACTCGTACAGCGGCTCGTAGGCGAGCCCGAGGTCGTTGACCACCTGCCACAGGGCCGCCAGGCTCACCCGCAAGTTGCGCGCCACGCAGGGCGGCAGCTCTGGGTCGAGCACCAGGCACTTGGTCGTCTCGTACAGCGCCAGGAGCTCGCGCTCTTGAGACGTGAGGGGGGTCCCCAGCACGGTGGTCGGCTCGCTCGGCGTGCTCATCGTCCGTACTCCCGCTTGTCCACCAGCCGCCGCGCCTTCAGCTCGAACCGCGGCAACTGGCCCCGCTCGGCCCGCTCGACATTGAAGCGGAGGTTCTCGTGCCCGGCGGCCAGCGCCTTGGCCAGTCGCAGCTGCACCTGCGGCCACAGGTGCTCACAGTCGGGGCGCAGCTCGCACACCACGGTGATCTCGTCGCGGATGTCCTCCTCGCGGGTGAGCACGATCTGGAACTCATCCACCTCCGGGTGCTCGCGCACGATCGCCTCGACGGCGCTCGGGAAGACGTTCGTCCCGCGAATGATCTTCATATCATCGGCGCGGCCGATGATCCCGCCCTTGTACAGGTCGAAGGTGCGCCCGCAGCAGCACGCCGTGTGTGGCACGCGCACGACCAGGTCGCCGCTACGGTAGCGCAGCAGGGGGATGAACGCGCGGCCGAAGGAGGTGACTACCCGCTCGCCCACCTCGCCGTAGCCGACCGGCTCGCCCGTCTGCGGGTTGATCACCTCTTCCAGGAAGTGGTCCTCGATGATGTGCGTGCTGTCGCCCGAGTCGCGGCACTGGAAGATCATGATGGTGCCGATCTCGGTCATGCCGGCCATATCGGAGCAGCGCGCGCCCCAGCCCTCTTCGATGAGTCGCCGCACGGCGGGGATGTTCGCCCCCGGCTCGCCCGAGAGCACCAGCTTGTCTACCCGCGACTCGCGCGCCAGGTCGATGCCCAGCTCGCGCGCCACTTGCAGCAGCCGCAGCGCG
This sequence comes from Chloroflexota bacterium, assembly GCA_035294645.1. GTDB lineage: Bacteria > Chloroflexota > UBA6077 > UBA6077 > JAJPHF01 > JADGHJ01. Next base: position 13,477 of record DATGKN010000077.1, on the reverse strand, counting down.
TAGGTAGGCGTCAGGCACACGGTGGTAGCGCCCAGTTCGACGAGCTGCTTGACGCGGGCCTCGGAGGTCATCCCGCCGCTGGCGATGGTCAGCGCGCCGATCTTCTGGCAGCAGTAGTGCGCGCCCCAGAAGCCGATGAAGGTCCCGTAGCCGAACGCCAGGTACACGATGTCCGTCGGGCGCACCCCGAAGCCCCAGAAGCCGTAGGCCCACATCTCGGAGATCCAGTTCCAATCGCGTAGGCTGTCGAGCACGCGCAGCGGCGTGCGCCCGGAGGTGCCGGAGGTGGTGTGGTAGGCGATCGCGTTGTCAGGCGCGTTGGCCAGCAAGTCCCCGAACAGGGGGCGCTGCGCCTGCTCGTCCATCCACTCTTGCTTGGTCAGGAACGGGATGCGCCGGCGGTCGTCGAGCGTGCGCAACTGGTCCGGGTGGAACCCGGCCTGCTCGAAGCGCCGCCGCATGAACGGGCTGCGCTCCCAGGCCCACCGCGCCAGGCGCTGGAGCTTGTATAGTTGCAGGCGCTCCAGGTCGGCCCGCGGCAGCGTCTCGTAGCGCGGGTTCCAGTAGGGCGAATCCTTCATCATCCCCACCTCCGCCGCGGAGCTGTGACAGTGGCCCGATTATACGCGCCGCGCAACGGCTGTCCAGCAAGTGCGTGGCCTCCCCGCGGAAACATCCCCGCCGGGCGCTATCATGCGGGCGATACAAGGGACAGTGCGGCCCGGGAGGAGAGAGGGCGATGGCGACGGCAACGCTGGGCATGATCGGGCTGGGCCGTATGGGGCGGCCGATGGCTGAGCGCCTGGTCGCGGCAGGCCACCGCGTGGTGGGCTACGACCGCGCGGGCACCGCCGAGCGGCTGCCGGCGGGCGCCACGGCAGCAGCGTCGGCGGTGGAGGTCGCTGCCACGGCGGAAGTCGTGTTCCTGAGCCTCCCCGACGGGACTGCTTCGCGGACCGTCTGCGCCGAGATCGCCGCGGCGCCCGCGCGGCGCGCCCACACGGTGGTCGATCTGTCCACCATCGGGCCGACGGCGGCGCGCGCCTGCGCGGAGACGCTCGCCGCGGCCAGGGTGCGCTACGTGGACGCGCCCGTGAGCGGCGGCGTGCGCGGCGCCGAGCAGGGGACACTCACGGTGATGGTCGGGGCGCCGGCCGAGCTGTTCGCCGCCGTCGAGCCGTGGCTCGCCGTGCTGGGCCGCCACCGCGTGCGGGTGGGCGACGCGCCCGGCCAGGGCCAGGCGATGAAGCTGCTGAACAACTACCTCTCGGCCCTGGCGCTGGCAGCGACCAGCGAGGCGGTGGCGTTCGGCGCGCGCCACGGGCTGGACCCGGCGCTGGTGATCGACGTGCTCAACGTCTCCACCGGCCGCACCAGTGCTAGCGCCGACAAGTTCCCGCGCTGCGTGCTGCCCCGCACCTACGACTACGGGTTCGCCGGCGCGCTGATGGCCAAGGACATCGCGCTGTACCACGAGGCCGCCGAGGCTGTGGGCGCCCCGCGCGAGCTGGCCACGCCGCTCCACCAGCTCTGGCAGCGCTTCCGCGCGGCCCACCCCGACGCTGACTGCACCTATATCGCGGCGTACATCGCCGAGAGCGCGCCGTGACCTCAGCCGACGGCCGCGGTTGCTGCCAAGAGCGCCGCCGCGCACGGCGTGCACAGACCGCGCGCGACGGCCCTTCGGGACAGCCAGCGGCAGTGGCATTGGCTGCTAGCCACGCCTCCATGGCTTCGCGGTGGCGCTGACGGTAGCTCAACGCGGGCCGCACGCCGTCCAGCGGCACGGTGTCGCTCTCGGCGACGCAACGCGGGGCACGTCCCATAGCCTGATAGCGGCCGATGGGTGCCCAGACAGGCACGCGGTAGTCGATGGGGTATCTGGTGAGCGGCGTGCTCAGCCCCGCCGCCCTACCAGCCTGGGCCCTGCTGCGCGGGCTCCAGCTCGGGCAGCAGCGCCTCGACCGCGCCCAGGTTCCACTGCGCCCAGTGCAGGTTCTGGTCGGCGAAGCGCAGACACTGCGCGATCGCCGGGTTGTCGGTCTCGGCTTGCACGGCGCGGATGAGCGCCCGCGCCTGGGCGATACACGCCAGCACTTGCTCGCGGTTCATGACGCGTCCCCCTACTGGCGCTCCAGCGCGTAGCGGACCTCTTTGGGCCGCTGGTCGATGATGCGCCGCGTCTTCAGCTCGTAGCGTGGCAGCGTGCCCGGCGGCACCAGCGTGACCGCCAGGCGCACCTTGAGCGCTTCCTGGATCGCCCGCGCCGTGCGCGCCGCCAGCGCCGCGTACTCGGCCGCCGGCACCTCGGGCTGCGGCTCGGCGCGCACGGTCATCTGGTCGAGCCCCCGCTCGCGGGTGAGCACCAGCTCGTAGTGGCTGCTCAGGCCCGCCACGCGGCCCAACACGTTCTCCACCGCCGCCTGGTACACGTTCGTCCCGCGCACACAGACCATGAAATCGGTCCGGCCGAGCACCACGCCCTGGTAGAACAGGCCGGTGCGGCCGCAGCGGCAGGCGTAGTAGGGCCGCACCAGGTCGTGGGTGCGGTAGTTGAGCAGCGGCTGCGCCAGGTTGGTGTAGCTGGTGACGATCGTCTCGCCGACCTCGCCCTCGGCCACCTCGCGCCCCGTGGCCGGGTCGCGCACCCAGGCGAACGTGCCCGACTCGTCGACGTGCACCCCCTCGCCGGTGGGACAGCCCGGCGCGTAGGCGTGCAGCTCGGCCACGCCGAGCAGCTCGTTGGCCCGCGCGCCCCAGGCCCGCTCCATCTGCTCGCGCATCGCCGGCACCGCGTTAGGGCCCGGCTCGCCAGCGGTGTAGATAAAGCGCACACCCAGGCTGGCCGGGTCGATGCCCATACCGCGCGCCACCTCGGCCAGGTACAGCACGTAGGTGGGTGTGGCCAGCAGCACGGTGGGGCGCAGGCGGCGGATCATGCGGATGTGGCCCTCGGAGGTCTGCCCGCCGCCCGAGACCACCTTGCCGCCGAAGCGGCGCACCGCCCAGTAGGCGCTCCAGAAGCCCGCGAACAGCCCCCAGTTGAAAGCGAAGTAGAAGCTGTCGCCCGGCCGGATGCCCACCGCCCACCAGCCGTAGCACCACCCCTCGCCGTAGCGCTCGGTGTCGTACAGCGTGAGCGGGATGCGCAGCGGCACTCCCGTGGTGCCGGAGGTCTCGCAGTGGTGCGCGATCCACTCCTCGGGCACGGCGCCTGTCTGCCCGTAGGGCGGCCGCTCCTCTTGCAGGACCAGGAAGTCGGTCTTGTCGATGATCGGCATGCGCTGCTTGTAGTCGTCGAGCGAGCGGATGGCGTCGGGGCCGACGCCCGCGGCCTCCAGGCGCGCGCGGTAGAAGGGGCTATAGGTCCACGCATAGCGCACGAGCTGCTGGAGCCGGCGCAGGTGCAGCCGGTCGAGCTCGGCGCGCGGCAGGGTCTCGAAGTAGGGGTTCCAGTAGGGGCTCGCGGCGGCGCGCGGGCCGAAGTAGCTAGGATAGGCCATGCTGCAACCTCCCCCGCGTGCGGGCCACCGCCCGCTACGCTGCGCTGGCGCCTGGTGCGTGCAGGATAGCGAGCGCCCCGGTGGCGGTCAAGCGCAAATACCTTGCTTCGAGAATATCGCCAGTGTACAATACGCCTATCTGGCGATACCAGAGGTGTAGGGTGGCACGGGGTGAGGCGCGTGGCACGCTCGACTACTGCATCCTCGGCCTGCTGCAGGGCCGGCCGCTGTCGGGCTACGACATCAAGCGCATCTTCGATCGCACCATCGACTACATCTGGAACGCGGGCGACAGCCAGATCTACGCCTGCCTGAAGCGGCTGCACGCTGAGGGCCTGGTCGCTGCCGAGACCGTCATCCAGGTGGGCCGCCCCAACAAGCGCCTGTACCGCCTCACCCCGGCGGGCGAGCAGGCGCTCCAGCGCTGGCTGGCCGAGCGGGTGCCCGACCGCTTCGCCAAGAACGAGTTCCTGGTCAAGCTGTTCTTCTGCGGCGAGGCGCCGCCCGCCGTGGCGCTCGCCCACCTGGAGCAGCACCGGGCGAGCGTCGAGGCGCAGCTGGCCCACGGCCGCGAGTCGCTGGCGCGCGCGCTGCGCTATCGCGGCAGCCGCCAGCGGGCGCTGGCGTTCCAGCTCCTGGCGCTGGAGTACATGCTGGCCGCGCTGGAGGCGGACCTGGCGGTGACCGATCGGGCCATCGCGCGGCTGCGCGAGGAGCTGGCGCGCGCGGCGCAGGACAGCGCCTAGGCGCCGGAATGGCGAGCACGACACTGCCGTGGTGCCACGGTGGGCCACGAGGGAGGGCAGCATGGCGCGACGCAAGATCACCCTGCGCGACCCGAGCCGCTTCCAGGACCCGCACAACCTGACCTGGGCCAAGTACATCGAGCTGCAGGCCAAGGAGCGAGCGCGCTACGAGGCCGAGCTAGCCAAGCTGCCGCCCGAGGCGTTCGACTTCAGCGGCGTGCGGCCCGGCTACCTCGAGCGCGCCATCGAGCAGTTCGCCAACAACTACTGGCCGGAGGAGGCCGCCACCCGCTACATCGCCACCGCCGCCGCTCACGCGCCGTTCGAGGAACTCAAGAAGTGCTGCCTGTTCCAGCTGGCCGACGAGCAGCGCCACCTGGAGATGGACCGCATGGTGTTCCAGTGCGCGGGCATTCCCGAGCGGGACTGGCGCCCGGCCTGGGAGCAGCCCGGCACGACCTACCGCTTCTTCCAGCACATCCTCCAGCTCGACGACCCCTTCGAGATCATCGTGAAAGCCAACTTCATCGGCGAGGGCGCTGCCGGGCCGGGCAGCTTCAAGGTGCTGGCCGAGGGCGCCGAGGCGCGGGGCGACCTGCTCAGCGCTGTCAACCACCGCGCGCGGCTACGCGACGAGACGCGCCACATCAAGTACGCGCAGGCGCTGGTCAAAGCGCTGCTCGAGGACGACCCGAACAACCTCGAGGTGCTCCAACAGTGGCAGGACGACGTGATCCCGCTGTTCGCCGACGTGGCCAAGGGTGGCGCGCGGCGGGCCTGGTGGGAGAACTTCATCGGTGGCTACTACCGCATCGCCCTGCCGCTGGGCCTGCGGCCGACGCCGGTGAGCTTCTAACGCATGCGCCTCGCCGATAAAGTCGTCATCGTCACCGGCGCCGCCCGTGGCCTGGGCCAGCGCTACACCGTACGGCTGGCCGCCGAGGGCGCGCGGGTGGTGGCCGCCGACCGGCTCGACTGCGCCGCAACAGTGGCACGGATCCGCGCGGCGGGCGGCGAGGCGCTGGCCGTGCCGGTCGATGTGGCCGACGAGGCGAGCACGACCGCGCTGGCCCGCGCCGCCGCCGAGCGGTACGGGCGGATCGACGTGCTGGTGAACAACGCGGCGCTCTACGGCGGCCTGGAGCCTAAGCCGTTCCACCAGCTCAGCGTCGCCGAGTGGGACCAGGTGCTGGCGGTGAACGTGCGCGGCACCTGGCTGTGCACGCGGGCGGTGTACCCGTACATGGAGCGGCAGGGCGGCGGCCGCATCATCAACATCGCCTCGACCATCTACATGACCGGGGTGCCGCTGCTGGCGCACTATGCGGCGTCGAAGGCGGCGGTAGCCGGGCTCACCTACGCCCTGGCGCGCGAGCTGGGCGCGGCCAACATCTCGGTGGTAGCGATCGCGCCCGGGCTGACGCTCACGGAGGCCAGCACGGGTATGATCCGCCCGCGCTACATCGAGGCCACCGCGCAGCAGACGGCGCTGCGCCGCAACGTCGAGCCGGACGATCTGGAGGGCGTCGTCGCCTTCCTGGCCAGCGACGAGAGCCGCTTCATCTGCGGCGCGGTGGTCACGGTCGACGGCGGGCTGGCGTTCCACTGACCTCCTGTGGTGCTACCGCCCCCGGATTCCGGATGAGCACGGCGAGTGTCCCCGGGCAGCCGGCGGAGCGGGTCCCCGGTCCGGTCGCTTGACGCTACCGCCAGGGCACCGTAAGCTAGCGGTAGTTGCGCGGCTTCGCTGCCGCCGAGCCATCGTCGGCCGGCGGCTTTTCTTTGCGCCGCGGCTCGCGCCTGGCCCAACGCGGCGCGCCAGAAGCCGCCTGCCGACGCGGGGGTCCGGCGTGTTGCAGCTCCTCGCCGCGCTGATCGGGCTGGTGGTCTCCGCGGTCGTCGCGCGTCGGCTGACTCGTCCCGCGCCGGCCGCTCTTGCGCGGCCGTTCGCTACCGCGCTACTCACGCCCGCGGCACTCGGGCCGGGGCTGCCGGTCGAGCCGGGGATGCGCGTGCTGCTGCTTGGCCCCGCCGCGCCTAGCTGGGTGCAGGCGCTGCGCGCGGCGCTCGGGCGCTATGGCCGGCTGTACGTCGCCGAGCCCGATGCGGAGCGCGCGCGCGCCTTGCGCACGGCGGTACGGGCCGCAGGCCTCGGGGCGGTCGAGGTGCTCGCCGTGGAGGCGGGCGTGCGCGTAGACCTGCCCGATAGCAGCGTCGACCTGGTGGTGGCCATCGGCAGCCTGGCCGGGCGGCCACGCCGCCAGCGCCTGCTGTGGGAGTTACAGCGGCTGCTCCGCCCCGGTGGCTACCTGGCCGTCAGCGAGGGGCTATACGGCGCGCGGTACCTGCGCCTCGCCACCCTGCGCGACGAGGCGCGCGCCGTGGGCCTCGACCCGCTCGCTCGCCACGGCACCCCGCTGGCGTACACGGCCACCTTCCGCAAACCGCGCTAGCCGGCCGCTCCACGCCGATCGCCCGTGCGTCCCTGGGCGAGGCCGCCCACCGCGTAGACGGCTGTACGCGTCTCCAGCCCGGCGAACGCGGCGAACGCCAGCAGCGCGCCCCCCACGATCCCCGGGAGCCGCGGCGGAATGCGGTGCTATATGAGACCTCTCTACTCTGCGGGTTGAGGCGGGAGCGGCTCCAGCAGCTGCCCGTTCAGCGTCACCGTACGCTGGAAGGTCACCGGCTGCAGCAGCGCCTGCATGGTGTAGCACCCGCGCTCGGCCACCGCCACCAGGCGGCGGATAGCCTCGGGCGGCGCGTCCGATTCGATCGCCAGCTCGGTGTCGAACCCCAGACAGCTCGCCTGCACCGTGCCCTGTAGCACCGAGCCCTCCTGCTTGTTGCGCATGCGCACGCGGACACGCGCCTGGCGCACAGGGATCCGGAGCATGTGGCCGTACCGGCCGAGCTGGGTGAGCAGTCAGAAGCCGACAGCAGCCACGAAATAGCCGAGCGGCGAGGGCGCGGTACCCTCGCCGCCGACGTGCGGCCCCTCGTCGCAGTACACCTCGAAGCCTTGCACGCGCGCCACCTTGCGCATGCGGGTCAGCGACTCGCACTCGGCCTCGATGGCGATCTCACGGTAGGTCACGCGTGGATCCAGCGCCGGCGGGGGGGTGTCCAGCGGGGGCAACTCCATGGCCAGTCCTCACTCGATCTGCCGTCGGCAGCGTCGGCGCTCGCGAACAGCGCATTGCGCCCAGTATAGCGGACTCGATCTCGCACGGGTGAGGCTGGCGCGGTGCCCGGCGGCTAGACTGGGCGGCTCGGCCGGTTCGCGGCGAGCTCCAGCCAGTAGTGGGCCTGGCCCGCGGGGTCCTGGATCCCAAACACCTTCCCATACGGCATCGTCTTGAGCGGCACGCGGATCAGCGCCCGTGGTGCCAGCTCGCGATAGGCGGCCTCGGCGTCGGCCACGAGCCAGTACAGCTCGCGCTGGTTGCCGGGCTCCAGCGGCTCATCGCTGGCGATGGCGCAGTGCACGCCCGCCGGATCGACGAACTCGACGAACGTGGGGTGCTCGCGCTCGACGGTGAGGCCGAGCACCTCGACGAAGAAGCGCCGCGCCGCGTCCAGGTCGGCCACATACTCGACGACGAACCCGAACCGTGGGCTGCTAGCCATCTGCGCACCCTCCTGGCGTACTGGTTTCCACGAACCGATCGCAGGATAGCGCCGGGTAGCGACAGCCCCATGTCGGGATTTCCGCCAATGTCGCCGGGGACTAAGCGAGGTGTGGCGCGGCCAGCTCGAACGGTATGGCCGGCAGCAGGCCGTCGAGCGCGCGAGGGGCGACCCGCTCGGTCGTGAGCGCGGCGTGGCGGATCCGATCGAGGCGGAACACGCGCGGTGCCTGCCGGAGGCGGCACCAGGCGACCAGATACCAGCCGCTAGGGGTGCCTAACACCCCGACCGGCTCGACGACGCGCGCGGTCGCCCGCTCCTCGCGGTCGCAGTAGGTCAGCGCGATCGCCACGGAATCGATCAGGCCCTGCTGCACGACCTCCGCCACCGCCCGGGCGCAGCCGCCAGCCACCGTGGCGACGCGTACGTGGCTCGCCAGCCGCACGGCCCGGTCGCGGGCGCCCGTCGCCATGACCGCGGCGAGCTTCTGGAGCGCCGAGCGGCCGGCTGCGGCGAACGGCATGGCGCCGGTCGCGGCCAGGGCGGTGGCCAGGGCGGCCGCCTCGGCCGGGGTCAGGTTGAGCGGCGGCAGGGTGGCCTCGACGTGGAGGCCGTAGCCGCCGCCCGGGCCGGGCTGCGCGTAGATGGGCACGCCAGCTAGCTGGAGCGCCAAGAGGTCGCGCTCGATCGTGCGCGTGCTGACCTCGAAGCGCCGGGCCAGGTCGGCCGCGCGCAGCAGCCGGGGCGCGTGCGCGCGCAGCGCCTCGACCAGCGCGTACAACCGCTCGGTCCGGTTCAGGCGACGTCCTCCCCTTCAGCCGACGAAGGCCCGCGGCGAGCCTGCGGACCGCCGCGACGCGCTCAGGCGGCGGAGGCGGCCACCGCCAGCACGCGCTTCAGGAACTGCCCAGTGTAGGAGGCATCGACGGCGGCCACCTGCTCCGGAGTGCCCTCGGCCACGATGCGCCCGCCGCGCGCGCCGCCCTCCGGCCCCAGGTCGATCAGCCAGTCGGCTGTCTTGATCACGTCCAGGTTGTGCTCGATCACCACCACCGTGTTGCCGGCGTCGACCAGCCGGTCGAGCACGGCCAGCAGCCGCCGCACGTCGGCGAAGTGCAGCCCCGTGGTCGGCTCGTCGAGGATGTACAGCGTGCGCCCCGTCGGTCGCCGCGCCAGCTCGGTGGCCAGCTTCACCCGCTGCGCCTCGCCGCCCGACAGGGTGGTGGCCGGCTGGCCGAGCCGGATATAGCCGAGCCCCACGGCATCGAGGGTGGCCAGCTTGTTGCGGATCGGCGGGTGCGCCTCGAAGAAGTGCAGCGCCTCCTCGACCGTCATGTCCAGCACGTCGGCGATCGTCTTGCCCTTGTAGTGGATCTCCAGCGCCTCGCGGTTGTAGCGCTTGCCCTTGCACACCTCGCACGGCACGTACACGTCCGGTAGGAACTGCATCTCGATCTGGATGATGCCCTCGCCGCTGCACGCCTCGCAGCGCCCGCCCTTGACGTTGAACGAGAAGCGGCCCGGCAGGTAGCCACGCACGCGCGCCTCGGGCACGGCGGCGAACAGCTCGCGGATGGGGGTGAACGCGCCGGTGTAGGTGGCCGGATTCGAGCGCGGCGTGCGGCCGATCGGCGACTGGTCGATGCAGATCACCTTGTCCAGGTGTTCGACACCCTCCAGCCCGTCGTGCGCGCCCGGCCGCTCGCGGGCGCCGTACAGCCGCGCCGCCAGCGCCTTGTACAGGATCTCGTTGACCAGCGTGCTCTTCCCCGAGCCCGACACGCCCGTGACGGCCACGAACTTGCCCAGCGGGATGCGCACATCGATGTCCTGGAGGTTGTTGGCGCGCGCGCCGCGTACCACCAGCGCCTTGCCGTTGCCCGGCCGCCGGCGCTCCGGCACCGGGATCCGCTCGACCCCTGCCAGGAAGCGGCCGGTGAGCGAGCGCGGCTCGGCCACGACGTCCTCGAGCGTGCCGGCGACCACCACCTCGCCGCCGTGCTCGCCCGCCCCGGGGCCGATGTCCACGATGTAGTCGGCGGCGCGGATGGTGTCCTCGTCGTGCTCGACCACGATCACCGTGTTGCCCAGGTCGCGCAGCCGCTGGAGCGTGCGGATCAGCCGCGCGTTGTCGCGCTGGTGCAGGCCGATGGAGGGCTCGTCGAGGATGTACAGCACGCCCATCAGCCCCGAGCCGATCTGGGTGGCCAGACGGATGCGCTGCGCCTCGCCGCCCGACAGCGTGCCAGCGGCGCGGTCGAGGGTGAGGTAGTCGAGCCCCACATCGAGCAGGAAGCCGAGCCGCGCCTGGATCTCCTTCAGGATCTGCCGCGCGATGGTCCACTCGCGCTCGCTGAGCGGCGCCGTGCGCTCGGCGGGCCAGCGGTACGGCGGCGGGCCGCCGAGCTCGGCCGGCAGCGGCCCGCGGGCGGCAAGCAGCTGGAAGAAGCGCGCCGCCTCGGCAATAGTCAGGCTGGTGACCTCCACGATCGAGCGGCCGGCGACGGTCACCGCCAGGCTCTCCGGGCGCAAGCGCGCGCCGCCGCACTCCTGGCAGGGCTGCTGGGTCATGTACTTCTCGATCTCGCCGCGCACGTAGTCCGAGTCGGTCTCGCGGTAGCGCCGCTCGAGGTTGGGGATCACGCCCTCGTAGCGCACGCGGTAGCCGGCGGGCCGGTGCCGGCCCGCGCGCAGGCGCACGCGGCGGTCGTCGGCGCCGTACAGCACCAGCTCTTGCACCTCCGGCGGCAGGTCGCGCCAGGGCGTGTGCAGGCTGAAGCCGTACTCGGCGGCCAGGCCCTCCAGCAGCGCGCGGTAGTAGTCCTCGCCGCTGTTGCCGCGGAACCACGGCGCGATCGCTCCCTCGGCCAGCGAGCGCTCGGGGTGCGGCACCACCAGCGCTGGGTCCACCTCCAGGCGGCTGCCCAGCCCCGTGCAGGTGCGGCAGGCACCGTGCGGGCTGTTGAACGAGAAGCTGCGCGGCGCAATCTCCGGCAGGCTGATGCCGCAGTCCGGGCAGGCGAAGTGCTCGGAGAACAGCAGGTCGTCGCCGTCGCGCGGGGCCACCAGCATCGTGCCGCCGCCCAGCCGCAGCGCCGTCTCCACCGAGTCGGCGATCCGCGCGCGGTCGGCGGCGAGGTCCGGGGCGTCGGGCGCCGGCACCGCCAGCCGGTCGACCACCACCTCGATGCGGTGCAGCTTGTACTTGTCGAGGCGGAAGTCGGTGCTGACGTCGTACACCTCGCCGTCGACGCGCACGCGCAGGTAGCCGGCGCGGCGGATGTCCTCGAACACGCCCTGGTGCTCGCCCTTGCGGTCGCGCACCACCGGCGCCAGGAGCAGCAGCCGCGTGCCGGCGGGCAGCGCCAGGATGGCGTCCACGATCTGCTCGACCGTCTGCTGCTGCACCCGGCGGCCGCAGCGCGGGCAGTGCGGCACCCCGACGCGGGCGTACAGCAGGCGCAGGTAGTCGTAGATCTCGGTGACGGTGCCGACGGTGGAGCGCGGGTTGTGGCTGGCGCCCTTCTGGTCGATGGAGATGGCCGGCGACAGCCCGCCGATGAAGTCCACGTCGGGCTTGTCCATCTGGCCGAGGAACTGGCGCGCGTAAGCCGACAGGGACTCGACGTACCGCCGTTGGCCCTCGGCGTAGAGGGTGTCGAAGGCCAGCGACGACTTGCCCGATCCACTGATCCCCGTGATGACGACCAGCTTGTCCCGAGGGATCACCAGGTCGATGTTCTTGAGGTTGTGCTGGCGCGCCCCTCGGATGACGATCTGGTCTGCGCTCACGCTGCCTCCTTCGCTAGTCCCGCCCCGCGGCCCGCGCGGCCTCTGTCGGGATAGCGCGGGCGTGCGGGGCGGGGAAGGTCGTGGCCCGCCGGGCTCAGGCGATGCTGCGCCGCAGGGCGAAGATCTGGTCGCGCAGCTCGGCGGCCCGCTCGAAGTCCAGCTCCTTGGCCGCCTGCTTCATGGCGCGCTCCAGCTCCTTGATGCGCGCCAGCGCCTCCTCGCGCGACAGCCCCACCAGGGTGGTGGCCTCGTAGGGCGCCGCCTCCTCGGCCACCGCCGGACGTACGCGGCTGCTGAGCGCGCGGATCGGCTTCTCGATGCCGCGCGGGGTGATGCCGTGCGCCTGATTGTACGCGATCTGCTTGGCGCGGCGGCGGTACGTCTCGTCGATCGCCCGCTGCATCGACTCGGTGATCGTGTCGGCGTACATGATCACCTGCCCCTCGACGTGCCGCGCCGCGCGCCCCATGATCTGGATCAGCGAGCGCGTCGAGCGCAGGTAGCCTTCTTTATCGGCGTCGAGGATGGCCACCAGCGACACCTCGGGCAGGTCGAGCCCCTCGCGCAGCAAGTTGATGCCCACCACCACGTCGTACACGCCCTGGCGCAGGCTGGTGAGCGTCTGGTCGCGCTCGATGGTGTCGATATCGGAGTGGATGTACTGCACCTTGATGCCCAGCTCGCGCAGGTACTCGGTCAGGTCCTCGGCCATGCGCTTGGTCAGCGTGGTCACCAGCGCGCGCTGGCCCTTGCGCACGCGCTGCTGGAGCTCATCGACCAGGTCGTCGATCTGGCCGTGGGTGGGGCGCACCTCCACGGGCGGGTCGAGCAGGCCGGTGGGGCGGATGAGCTGCTCGACCACCTGCTCGCTGTGCTCCAGCTCGTACGGGCCGGGCGTGGCCGAGACGTAGATCACCTGGTGGATATGCCCCTCGAACTCCTGGAAGCTGAGCGGGCGGTTGTCCAGCGCCGATGGCAGCCGGAAGCCGTACTCGACCAGCGTCTGCTTGCGCGACAGGTCGCCGCCGTACATGCCGGCGATCTGCGGGATCGTCTGGTGCGACTCGTCGATGATCAGCAGGAAGTCGTCGGGGAAGTAGTCGAGCAAGCACCACGGCTGGCTACCCGGCGCGCGGCGGCTCAGGTGGCGCGAGTAGTTCTCCACGCCGTGGCAGTAGCCGACCTCGCGCAGCATCTCCAGGTCGCGCAGGGTGCGCTCGCGCAGCCGCTGGGCCTCCAGCAGCTTGCCCTGCGCCTCGAAGCGGCGTACGCACTCCCACAGCTCGGCCTCGATGTCCACGATCGCGGCGTCGAGCTTCTCCTTGGTGGTCACGAAGTGCTTGGCTGGATAGATATCCACCGCCGTGCGCTCGACCAGCACCTCGCCGGTGAGCGGGTCGAACTCGGTGATGCGATCGATCTCGTCGCCCCAGAACTCGACGCGCACGGCCACCTCGCCGCCGATGGGGAAGATGTCGAGCGTGTCGCCGCGCACGCGGAACCGCCCGCGGGCGAAGTCGTGGTCGTTGCGCTCGTAGTAGATGTCGGTCAGGAACCGCAGCACCTTGTCGCGCTTGCGCGTCTCGCCGCGCCGCAGGGTGAGCACGACCTTGCCGTACTCCTCTGGCGAGCCCAGGCCGTAGATGCAGGAGACCGAGGCGACGATGATCACATCCCGCCGCTCGAACAGCGCCTTGGTGGCAGCGTGGCGCAGGCGGTCGATGTCGTCGTTCTTGGTCATCTCCTTGTCGATGTAGGTGTCGGTGCGCGGGATGTACGCCTCGGGCTGGTAGTAGTCGTAGTAGC
>DATGKN010000076.1:0-49058 GCA_035294645.1 Chloroflexota bacterium | reverse complement strand
GCCCCGCAGCGGGGAGGAGGGCGCCAGGGGGTAGCCGTGAGTGGATCGTTGCCTTCTCCCCTCGGATTGATGCTGCTGCACGGCCTCGCGGGCAGTTGGGACGAGGTTGCCCTGCTGCTGCTCGCCCCGTTGGTCGTGGCGGCGTTGCTATGGGTCACCCGCCGGCCACCGGCCGACGAGGCGGACGACGCGGACATGTCCCCGCCCGAGCTCTGACCGCAAGCGGGCCAGGAGGTGCGGCTGGGAAATATTGTCGCAGCCCTGTAACGTTCCGCGCTAGCGCTCGTTTAATTGGGTGCAGCACGAACCGGAGCGTGTGCTTGCGGCGCGTGCCGCGCGGGTGCCTCGCCCTGCGTGGAGGCGCGCACGGGCCGTCGCGACCTGACCCGGTAGCTTGTGATCCGCGCCCGACGCGGCGCTGGTCGCGCCAGACCTGCGTGCAGCCGCTGGCAGGCTCAGCCCCCGGGCGATGGCACACCCGAAGCGCGGAGGCAAACGATGCGGCGGTACTTTGTCGGGCTCAGCTTGCTGGCTGGCGCGGTCTGGTGGGCACAGGCGGCTCCTGCGGCGGCGCAGGGCTGTGTGAGCTACAGCTCGCCGCTCCAGGGCTATCTGTACGGCTACTGCTACGGCTACCCCTTCGATGGCCGGGTGTTCCCGGTCAACGTGCCCTCGGGGGCGAACGCCACTACGTTCGTGCTGGGCACGTTGGGCGCAGTGTATCCCAACAACGCGCTATCGCTGTCGCCGCCGCTGCAAGGCCCGGCGCCCAGCCTGATCTCCGCGGCGCAAACCGGCGACTCGCTGTCGGCGAACCCCACGACCATCCAGCCTGTCAACACCCTGCCTACCAACGGACTCGCCTTCGCCACGGCCGGTACCACGGGAGGCACTGGCACGGGCTTCGCGGGCATCGCTGCGCCCCTGACGAGCACCACCAACGTGTACGGGATAACCCCCGCGCCGCCCGCGCCGGGCGCGCCCGCCGCCAGCCCGTCTAGTGGCCCGGCGCCCGCCGCCACCCAGGTGAGCACGGGGACATTCTCCCCCGGGCTGCCAATGGCGGCGCTAGCCTCGCTGGTGCCCGGGCTCGGCTTCAGTGGCTACGCCGGCTACGGCTATCCCTACAGTGGCTACCCCTTCAACAGTGGGCTGACCGTCACCTACAACGGCTATCCGTTCCCCATTTTCGGCTGGCCGGGCAGCTTCGGCTACCCGTTCTATGTCCGGCGCGGGTTCGACCCGTCCGCGACCCTCGACCAGAAGTGGCAGTCGCTCGACGCCGTGCCGCTGCCCTCCGGTGGCTACCAGCTCGTGTGGACGGTGGGCACGTCGTTCAGCGGCACGTCGCACGAGATCTTCCAGTGCCCGCAGCCGGATACGCCCACCTGGGCCTGCCGCTCGCTGGCGGTCGTCAACGCCGAGACGCGCACCTACGGCCCGGTGGCCGGCGGGTACACCTACGTCGTGCGCAGCAGCGGCTACGGCGGCTACACGGGCACGATCGGCTGGGGCGGCCAGCTAGAGGCCGAGTCGACGCGGCTGCCGCTCCCGACCGTGCCGCCGGGGGGCTGGCCGGCGGCACCCGCAGCGCCTGCCGAGGGCGCGGGCGCGACCAGCAGCACCCCATAGGCGCGCGGCTGTTGGCCACACGGCGCCGCACTCTTTGACGAAGCGATGAGCCGCTGCCGCGAACCGCGATCCCGCGGGCGGCAGTTGGCTGTTTATAAAGCGGTTCCTAGGGGTAGAACGCTGTCTGCTCCCGCCTCGCGTCCGCCGTGGCGGTCCGCGCCTTCGTGCAGCAGGGGAGCGTGGGGGGACTCCCCGCGATGCCGAACGCGCGGTTCCTCGCGGTCAGGGCGTGCGCGTGGGGGTAGGCGTCGCGCGCGCGGAGGCGGGCGTGTCACCGCAGCCCAGATACAGGGCGCAGCCCGAGCGTAGCGGCGCGACGCCCGCGGTGCCGCTGCCCAGCGCGGTCTGGGTGGCGAGCACCTGGGGCGGTACGGGCGAGGCCAGCGGCGCGACATTGTCCGCTGGGACGTAGCCCGCCGGCGGCGCGAACGCATCGCCGCCCAGCTGATCCATCGCCACCATGGAGTGCCTCTCGCCGCTCCCGCTCATGGGGCCGCTCGGCGCGCCCGGGGTGCCGGGCAGCGGCATGGGATCGCTGCCGGTGGGATCGGCGGCGGGATCGGTAGTCGGTGGGGGATCGGCAGCGGAGGGTGCGGCAGCGGAGGGTGCGGCAGCGGGGGGCGCGGCCCTGGGGAACGTAGGCGCGCTGGAGCTCCCGCTCCCGGGGGCAGCCGGCGGCGGAGCGACGGCTCGCACGCGGCTGGGCTGATCGTCAGTCGGCATAGTGTCACCGGCCCCGTCATCGGATGGCGCCGCGAGCGGCGGGGCAACCGCGCGCACCCCCGTGGGCGGGTCGCCGCCGGGAGCGGCCGCGGGGGCTGCGCTCGACCGTGCGGCGGGGTTGACCGTGGGCACGCGCAGCAGCTCGGGCTGGGCAGGGGCGGCACGGGTAGGCGCCGGCAACGGCGCATCGGGCGCCAGCCCCTGGTCGGGCAGGTAGGCGGTGCACTGCCCGCGTTGGTTCCATTGGATGCAGGTAGCCCCAGTAACGATGGAGAACGGCACGCTCTGCGCGCACTCGCCGCTCCCGTTGTAGCGCACGCAGGTGCGCCCCCCTTGCCAGCTCACGTTGCCCGTGCGGTAGCGCCCATCCTCGCTGCCCACCGCCGGCGGGCCCGGCTGCACCATGGTGGGCCGTGGCGCGATTAGCGAGGCCTCGAAGCGCGGCACGTTCGCCTGTACCCAGCCTTCTTGGGGGAGTGCACCGCTGCGGTGAGCGTAGACGAACAGCGAATGGTACCCCGCGGGGACCTCGACCAGCAGCGAGAACCCGACGTTGGTGAACCGGGGGTCGCCGAGCTGCTGGGCGATATCGGGCCGGCGCAGGCCGTAGCTCGCCTCGCCCAAGAAGCGGGCCATGCGCTCGCCGGGCTCCCCGTCCAGGTAGATGTGAACCGCGTCGATCCCCGTGCCATCGGTAGCGGTAGGGTCATACGCGTAGCCCGCGACTTCCAGCGTGGTGCTGGCAGCCGTGTTCGGCCGCGGCCGCTCGATCACTACCTGGACCTCTGTCTGCGCGGCAACCTGCCAGTGGGGCAGGGCGGACACCGCGCTCACGACCAGCAGACCGAACACGACGGCAACGATCGCTCGGGGCATAGTTTCCTCACGCACGGCCTGGCCTAACCGCTTTTTCCGCTCGCGCCAGCGCCCCCGTTGGCCGTGGCTGGCGGCGCCAGGAAAGCATACGGGCGCCCCTGGGGCGTGTCAAGGGACGCGGTAGCTGAACGGTGCGGCCAGCCGAGGGACGCGGGCTCGCGTGCGCGGCTCCTCGCGCGGGCTCAAGCGTGCCGGCGCGCGCCGTGGGCTCGCAGCTTCCCTTGACACACCTAGGGCCGGGCGTATACTGAGAATGTAGTGGCGAGACGGCACGGCGCCGGCCTAGGCGCGGGTGGACAGCTTCTACACCACGGACCCGACCAAGACCGGTACCCGCTCGAAGGAGGTTGTTGGCAATGGCGAAGCTGCGAGTGCTCTCGTCTCGTGGCGACACGGTGATCGAGTGGGACGAGAAGAAGGTCGCCCTCGGTGATCCGGAAGCTGTAGCGGCGGTGCGCGAGGCCGAGCGCATCTTCGAGGAGCAGCGCGCCCGCGGCGCCACCGCGTTCGTCGTCACGCCCAACAAGCCCGCCCGGCGCATCGATACCTTCGATCCTAACGCGGAACAGGTGGTGATGGTGCCCCGAGTGGCGGGCGGATGACCGACGTCGCGTTCTTCCTCGTCGCCGGACTCGAGCTCTTATTCGTCCTCCTGATCATAGGCCTGCTGTGCCGCACGCCGTACCGCGTGCTAGTGCAGCAGCCTGCTGGGCCCGCCGGTACACGGCAAGACTGGCGCGCCGCCCAGGAACGTGCTGAGGCCCTGATGCGCGAGCTGCTCAGCGAGGAGGAGTATCGGCAGCTCGAGCGCCGCGGCTTCCTCGAGGTGCGGAGCCCCTCGCGGCCCCAGCGAGTGTACCGCGTGCCGCGCCATCAGGGACAGGTCAAGGTGTACGAGAGCGGCGTGCCGATCATGGCGCTGTGCGTGCAGTCGCTGGAGCCGATTCCGGATGGCGATGCCGTGATCATGCACAAGCTGATGATCGAGGGCAACGAGGAGGAGTATCTGCGGATCGCCAACCGCTTCGAGCCCACGCTGTATGGGTTTATCGCGTTGCGCCCGCGGCGCCACTAACGGGCGGGGTAGGCGGCGACCGCCCCACCGGGTCGCAGGCTCGCGCCCACGTGGTCGGCGGGCCTTTTTTGTTCTCCGGAGGCGATCGGGGTGAGCGAGGGCCGGCCGCGGGTCGCCCTGTTGCATTTCACCTGCCCGCCGGTGATCGGGGGGGTGGAGGGGCTACTGCGCACGCACGCGCGCCTGGCCGTGCAGCACGGCTACGCGGTGAGCGTGCTGGCGGGCCGCGGGCGCCAGTTCGACCGCCGGGTGCCGGTGCAGTTATTCCCCTGGCTCGACTCGAAGCACCCCGAGATCGTGCGCGTCGCCGAGGAACTGCGGGCGGGCACCGTCTCCGCGCGATTCGCGGCGGTGCGCGAGCGCCTGGTCGCCTGGTGGCGCGCCGAGGTCGCGCCGCGCTACGACACGGTGGTCGTCCACAACGCCTTCACGCTGCACTTCAACCTGCCGCTGACCGCCGCGCTCCACGCGGTGGCCGCCGCCGGGCGCCCGCGGCTGGTCGCTTGGTGCCACGATCTCGCCTGGACCAACCCGCTGTACCTACCGCTGCTGCACGAGGCCTACCCCTGGCAACTGCTGAAAACCTGCCACCCGGCGGTGCGCTATGTCGCGGTGTCGCACGATCGCCAGCGCGACCTGGCCGCCGTGGCGGGGGTCCCCACGGAGCAGATCGCCGTGGTGCCCGCGGGGGTCGATCTGGCACGCTGGGCGCGGTTCGGGGCCGCCACCCAACGCCTGCTAGCGGCGCTGCACCTGGCCCCGGAGGAGCTGGTACTGCTCCTCCCCGCCCGCATCACGCGGCGCAAGAACATCGAGCTGGCTATCCGCATCGTGGCGGCCCTGCGGCAGCGCGGCGCGCGGCCGCGCCTGCTGGTCACCGGCCCGCCGGGGCCCCACGACGTGCGCGCAGGCGCCTACCTGGACGAGCTACTCCAGCTATGCCGCGAGTTGGGAGTCGAGCGCGAGGTGGCCTTCCTGTACCCGCACCGGCTGCGCGACGCCACGGTGGCCGATTTGTACCAGGTGGCCGACGCGCTCCTGTTCCCTAGTCGCCAGGAGGGGTTCGGTATTCCCCTCTTGGAGGCGGGCCTCTCGCGGCTGCCGGTGTTCTGCACCGATCTGGCACCGCTGCGGGAGATCGCCGGCGCCAGCGCCCACTACTTCAGCCCCGATACCGATCCGGCGACCGTGGCCGAAGGGCTGCTAGAATCCTTGCGGCACGACCGCGCGGCGCGCCTCCGCCGGCGAGTGCTTCGCGACTACGCTTGGCCCGCGATCTTCGCCCGCCAGATCGCGCCGTTGCTGGCCGGGGCGATGCCCGATACAGCCCCTTGTGCTCCGGGCCCATCCATCCCCGAGCCCCGACAACCCGCACAGTCACAGGAACAGTGGGAGACATGAGCCCTCACGACTATACGATCCTGGTGCCGCTCGGCGGCGACAGCGTGGCGGCGCGCGACCTGCTCGAGATCGCGGCGGCTCTCGTCCCCGTGCAGGCGGGCGCGGCGCGCGGGCGCGTGGTCGCACTGGGCATCGTCGAGATCCCCGACGCGCTCGGCTTCAGCGATGGTGCTGTCGCCGTGCGGCTGGAACGGCAGCGGCTCGGCCGCCTCACGCGCCTCCGCAAGTCGCCTGCCATCGAAGTGCGCCCCCTCGCCCGCGTATCCACGCAGGTCTGGGAGGGCATCCTGGAAGCGGCGCGCGAGGAGCAGGCCGATCTGATTCTCTTCGGATGGAAGGGGTGGACCGACTCGCAGCATCGCATCTTCGGGGCTACCATCGACGAGGTGGTGCGCAACGCGCCTTGTGACATCGCGGTGGTCAAGCAGCGCGGGCTGGGTGGCACGCGGCGGATCCTCGTGCCCGTGCGCGGTGGGCCCCATGGCTCGCTCACGCTGCGCCTCGCCCAGGCGTTGGCCGAGCGGCTCGATGCGCAGCTCACCGCCCTGCATGTCATGGCCCCCGACCTGTCGCCGGCCGTGGAAGCCGCCGAGCGCGCGACGGTGGCAGAGCTCCTCGCTACGGCCAGCCAGCCGCAGCGGCTCCGCGTCGTGGTGTGCCGGGCCGCCTCGGTCGAGGAGGCGATCCTCACCGAGGCCGCCAGCCACCAGCTCGTCGTCCTGGGCGCCACCCCGGGCGACCCCCATACCCCCTTCCTCTTCGGCCCGATTACCGAGGCGGTGGCCCAGCGCCTGAATACGACCGTCGTGGTAGCGAAGAGCCGCGAGGGCGCGCCGCGGCCAGCAGGGGCGCTGCCTTCCAACGCCGCGCGGCCGCTCTCGACGCTGGTCGACAAATGGTTCGCCGAGAACACGTTCCACAGCAAGGAGTTCAACAACGTCGCCGATCTGGTGGCGCTCAAGCGGCGGCAGGGCGTGCGCATCAGCCTAGGCCTCCCCACGCTCAATGAGGCGGAGACGATCGGCCACATCATTCGTGTCATGCAGCGCGAGCTAGTGGAGCGCCAGCCACTGCTCGACGAGATTGTCGTGATCGATAGCGGCTCGACCGACGATACCGTGGCCATCGCCCGCGCTCTAGGAGTGCCGGTGTATCTGCACGCGGACATTCTGCCACAGTACGGCAGCTTCCGTGGTAAGGGCGAGGCGCTGTGGAAGTCGCTGTATGTTCTACAGGGCGACATCATCGCCTGGATCGACACCGATATCAAGAACATCCATCCGCGATTCGTATATGGGATCCTCGGGCCGCTGTTGCGCAATCCGCGCCTGCAGTATGTAAAGGGCTTCTACCGCCGACCGATCAAGCTCGGCGCTACGATGCAGAGCACGGGCGGTGGGCGCGTCACCGAACTGACGGCGCGTCCCATGCTGAATCTCTTCTATCCCGAGCTGTCGGGGTTCTTGCAACCGCTGGCGGGCGAGTACGCGGGGCGCCGGCAGGCGCTGGAGACCGTGCCATTCTTCACCGGGTACGGCGTAGAGACCGGCCTGCTGATCGACCTCTTGCAGCAGTTCGGCCTGGCTGCACTCGGCCAGGTCGATCTCAAGCAGCGCATCCACCGCAATCAGTCGCTGTATGCCTTGACCAAGATGGCGTTCACGATCATTCAGGTGGTCGTGAAGCGCCTGGAAGATCGCCACCGGCTACAACTGCTGGCCGAAGTGAACAAGAGCATGAAGCTAGTGGCGCACGACGCCCGCGGCTACCGCCTAGAGGTGAAGGAGCTAGAGGACTTCGAACGCCCGCCGATGCTGACGATCCCCGAGTACCGCCAGCGCCACCACACGCTACCAATGTTGCAGAGCGCGGACACGGCCCCCTCGCTCGCGGGAGCGACGTCCGGTGGCCCCCTGGGCTGAGGACGCGCCTGCTGCCCCGGTGCAGCTGCTGCTCGTCCGCCATGGGGAGACCCAGTGGAACCGCGAGGGCCGCTACCAGGGGCGCACCGACGTGCCGCTCACGCCCGCGGGGCGCGCGCAGGCGGCGGCGCTGGCGGAGGTGCTGCGCGCCGAGCCGCTGGCGGCGGTATACACCAGCCCGCTGCGCCGTGCCTACGACACCGCGCGGCCCATCGCGGCGGCGCACGGCTTGGCACCGGTCGTCGACGCTCGCCTGATGGAGATCCACCAGGGCGCCTGGGAGGGGCTGCGGCCAGCGGAGATCGAGCGGCGCTGGCCCGCGCTGTACCGCCGCTGGCTCCAGGAGCCCGAGACGGTCCGCTTACCCGGAGGCGAAACGCTGGCCGAGGTCGAGCGGCGGGTGCTGGCCGCCTTGGCCGACCTCCACCGCCGGTGGGCGGGCCATACTGTGTGTGTGGTCGCTCATAAGGTGAGCCTGGCGGTGATCCATGCTGCGGTGCAGGGCGCCCCGCTGCGCGCAGCACTCGCCTACTTGCCGCCCAACGCCTCGGTCGACCGGGTGTGCTGGACCGCCAACCTAGCTGCTCGGGTCGGCCCGCACGACCCCACGGCCCGCTGAGCGCGCCTATTCCGTGGCGGGGCGGTCGGGTCCATTGCCGTTCAGCACGGCAATGCAGGCCACCTGATCGTTGCCCCGCAAGTCGATGACCTGGACGCCCTGCGCCGGCCGGCCGCAGCGCGCGATAGAGGCGATGCTGGTGCGCAGCACCGTCCCGTGCGCCGAGATCACCATCAGCTCCTCATGCCCATGCACGACGCGCGCGGCGGCCACCCGGCCCGTCCTCTCGGTGACGGTCGTGGTCCGCACCCCGGCCGTGCCGCGGCCGTGGCGCTCGTACTCGGTCAGCGGCGTGCGCTTGCCGTAGCCGTTAGCCGTGACCACCAGCAGTTCGCCCTCGGGCTGCACGACCTCCAGCGCGCACACACGATCGCCGGGGCTGAGCCGGATGCCCCGCATGCCGCCGGCTTGCCGCGAGCGAGGGTTGACGTCGGCGGCGGCGAAGCGCAGCGCCTGGCCCTTCTCGGTGACCACGACCAGCTCGCTATCGCGCGAGCAGTGCTGGACGGCTACCAACTCGTCGCCGGGCTCCAAGTCCATGGCGATGAGGCCGTTGGAGCGCACCACCGCGAAGTCCTGCAGTTCGACCTTCTTCACCTCGCCGAGCCGCGTGGCCATCATCAGGTAGTCGTGGTCGAAATCGGGGGCGGCGAGCACGGCGGTGATCGTCTCGCGGGGGTCGATACCGATCAGGTTGACGATCGGTAGTCCCTTGGCCGTGCGGTCGGCCTCGGGAATCTGGTGCGCCTTGAGCTGGAACACGCGCCCACGGTCGGTGAAGAACAGGATGCTATCGTGGGCGCGGGCGACTACCATGTGGCGCAGCGCGTCCTCCTCGCGCAGCACCATGCCTTTGATGCCCTTGCCGCCGCGGCGCTGCAGCCGGTAGGTGTCCGGCGGTAGGCGCTTGACGTAGCCGCGCGAGCTGAGAGTGATCAGCACCTCCGTGTTGGGGATCATCTCCTCCTCGGAGATGTCGG
The DNA here is from genome assembly GCA_035294645.1 of Chloroflexota bacterium. Lineage (GTDB taxonomy): Bacteria > Chloroflexota > UBA6077 > UBA6077 > JAJPHF01 > JADGHJ01. The sequence goes on along the minus strand of DATGKN010000076.1, from coordinate 39,830 downwards.
CGGTGCCGTCCGCGATCACCTGGGTGCGGCGCGGATCCCCGTACTTCTTCTTGAGGTCGAGCAGCTCGTCGCGCACCAGCAGCAGGATCTTGCGCGGGTTGGCGAGCAGATCCTCGAGCCGCTCGATCGTCTTGACCAGCTTGGCGTACTCGTCGAGGATCTCCTGGCGCTCCAGCGCTGCCAGCCGCCGCAGCTGTAGGTCGAGGATGGCACGTGCCTGCAAGTCGCTGAGCTGGTAGCGGGCCATCAGCTCCTGGCGCGCCGCCTCGGCTGACTCGGCCTGGCGGATCAGCCGGATGATAGCGTCGACGTGGTCGAGGGCGATCTTGAGCCCCTCCAAGATGTGGGCGCGAGCGCGCGCCTTGTCCAGCTCGTAGCGCGTGCGGCGCGTGAGCACCTGCTGGCGGTAGTCGAGGAACAGCTGCAGCAGGCGCTTGAGGGTCAGCACGCGCGGCTCGCCATCGACCAGCGCCAGCATATTCATGCTGATGGCCGTCTGCATCGCCGTGTGCTTGTACAGCTGGTTGAGCACCGTTTGGGGGCGCGCATCGCGCTTCAGTTCGATCACCAGCCGCATGCCCTGCCGGTCGGACTCGTCGCGCATGTCGGCGATGCCGTCGATGCGCCGCTCGCGAACCAGCTCGGCGATGCGCTCCTGGAGCGCTGCCTTGTTGGTCTGGTACGGTAGCTCGGTAACCACTAACTGGTAGCGGCCGTTGCGCGGCTCCTCGATGCTCACCCGCGCGCGAACGATGACGCGCCCGTGGCCCGTGGCGTAGGCCTTGCGCACCTCGTCCAGGCCGAGGATGATGCCCCCGGTGGGAAAGTCGGGACCGGGGATCACGCGCAGCAGGTCGTCGACCGTCGCCTCGGGGCGCTCGATCAGCAGCAGCAGCGCATCGACCACCTCATTGAGGTTGTGCGGCGGGATGCTGGTGGCCATGCCGACCGCGATGCCCGCCGAGCCGTTGCAGATCAGGTTCGGGAACCGGCCGGGCAGGACGGTGGGCTCCTGGCGGGTGTTGTCGTAGTTGGGCACCCAGTCCACCGTCTCCATGTCGATGTCGGCCAACATCTCCATGGCGATCGGGGTCAAGCGCGCCTCGGTATAGCGCATCGCGGCCGGCGGGTCGTTGTCGATGCTGCCGAAGTTGCCCTGGCCATCCACCAGCGGGTAGCGCATGTTGAAGTCCTGGGCCATGCGCACCAGCGTGGGATAGATGACCGCCTCCCCGTGCGGATGATAGTTCCCCGAAGTGTCGCCCGCGATTTTCGCGCACTTGCGATGAGGACGATTGGGGGCCAGATTGAGGTCGTGCATGGCGACGAGGATGCGCCGCTGCGAGGGCTTGAGCCCGTCGCGCACATCGGGTAGCGCGCGCGACACGATCACGCTCATCGCGTAATCGAGGTACGACGTGCGCATCTCGTCTTCGATATTGACGGGCCGAACGATACCGATCTCCATGCGCGTTTCCCACTCCTACCCGCCCGGCGCGGCCCCAAGCGGCGCGTGGACAGCGGGGCAGCCGGGGATCTGCGGTAATTGCCACACGTCCCCGCGGGGGTGCGCGCCGGGCACGCAAAGGCACGGGGCGCGTGCAAGCAACCTCATGGCCGGGCATAAAAATATCCGCACAGGCAGCCATGAGCGCCGAGCTGAGACGCCCTCTTACAAAATTATAGGCGATCGCGGCCTGGAAGGGTGCGCCGCCCGCTAGTTGCGGCGCGAGGTACTCGCCAGCCGGGCCGCGGCGGTGCTCCAGGGGCTGGTGGTTTCAGCGCCCTCCAGGTACACCGGCCCCTGGCAGCGCGGGCAGCGCAAGCGGCTCAAGCGCGTGTCGCTGAGGGGCGGGCAGCCTGGGGCGGGACGGAACACGCGCTGGAGCCGGTTGGCGATCACCTCTCCCAGGACGAACCCACACATGAAGCACTTCAGCTCGCGGATGAGCAAGCGCTCGCTGGTGGCCATCACAGTGTGTGCTCCTCTCTGGCCTTGGCCGACGAGCCGCCGTGGCCCACAGCGCACCACGGCGTGGGGGACCCGCCTCGCTGCGGGGAGAGCCTGGCTGCAACGCCATCGTAAGGGGGCCCTGCGGCGCCGTCAACCGCCCGGCGGCCGCTGCCCCAGGGGGCCCGCAATTAGTGACAGGCTTGTAACACGCCGGGTTCGGACGGCGCGCGGCGCCTGGCCAAGTTGTGCGCGGCGACTCGTAACGCTAGGCGCCGAACTCCGTTTATTAGAGTGGGTAGGGGCGGCGCGTCGCCGGCGGCCACCTCGCGCGGTGGGTGGCGGGGGTGGCGCGCTCGTGGGCAGGCTGGCGGCGCGCAGGGGCGCTCGGGTGGCCGCGCGCCTGCCGACACGCCCGGCCCGGCCCATCCACGGAGAAAGGAGCTGGTGCTATGCCCCTTGCGCCGGTCGTTCGTCGGTGGCGCCTCTTCGCGGCGGCCTGCCTCGTTGCTGCCGCGGTCGCCAGCCCCGCCCTCGCGCAGGGCCCGCGCAATCCCGTTGTCTACATCCTCATGGGCGACCACTACTTCCTGCCGGCCTCGGTGACCGTGCAGCCACGAACTACAGTCGTGTTCCTCAATCAGAGCGGTGGCACCTGGCACCGCGTGCGCAGCGCGCTGTGGGACTCGGGCCCGATGGCGCCGGGGCAGGCGTTCTGGCGGACCTTCGATGTGCCCGGGGAGTACTGGTTCCAGGACCCTGACTACGCGGACCAGGGCATGGCCGGCTACGTGATCGTGCAGTACGGAGCGCCGGTAGCGACGCGCACCCCGCTGCCCACGCCGCGGCCTTCCCCGCCTCCCGCGCCGCCTGCACCGCCGGCCGCCGCGCCCGCAGCCACCCCCGCCGCTGGCGCGTCGCCCGGTCCACTGGGGGCCACCCCGGCAGCTGCGGCCAGCCCAGCGCCGGGAACGCCCGCCCCGGCTGCCTCTCCCTCGCCGGCCGCCACCCCACGGGCCGAGACACCCATGGATCCAGGGGCGTCGGTGGTGCCCGGCGACGAGGCAGGCGCCGATGAGGCGCCCGCTGAGCTACCCCTACCCGTGGTCGGCGCGGCGTTGCTGGCCGTGGGCCTCATCCTCGGCGAGCGTCAGCGGCGTCCGCGCCCGTAGCAGCGCCCGCTGGCGGCAACAGCGCTATGCGGCGAGCCGCGAGCAACCGCGCGGGCTCGCCGTTTTCTCTCGCCAGTATGGCTGGGTAGCTAGTCGGCGGCGGGCGCGGTGAGTGGCTGCCGCGCAGGCGCCGGCTCGGTCGGGCCCACGGCCTCGGCCAACGGCAAGTCCACGGTGAAGCAGCTGCCCTCGCCCACGCGGCTCTCTACACGCAGCTGGCCACCGTGCGCCGCCACGATCTGGTGGCTGATGTACAGCCCCAAGCCCAAGCCGCCCTGCCGACCGCGCCGCGCGTCGCGGGTGCGGTAGAAGCGATGGAACAAGCGCGGCAGCTCCTCCGGGGGGATCCCTACACCGCGGTCGCGCACGGCCACGTGGGCCTGGTCATCCACGTAGGTGGCAACATCGATCGGTGCGGTGGGCGCGCTGTACTTCGCCGCGTTGGCCAGCAAGTTGTCGAGCACCCGCGCTAGCCGGGCGGGGTCGGCCAGCAGCAGGATCGGGGCCGGAGCCGGCGTGTAGCGCACAGGCTGCGGCACACCACTGGCGCGCAGCCGCTCCACTGCCTCGCGCGTGAGCGCCACCAGATCGACCAGCTCTGGGTGCAGCGCCAGCCGGCCCGCGGCGGCCTGCGAGGCATCGCTCAGCTCGCTGGCCAGGTTGGCCACGCGGTCGCTCTCGCGGATGATCGTCTCCAGCCCCTGCTCCAGGGCAGCGCGCTCCCCACTGCCGCGCCGTAGCTGCCGCAACAGCAGCTGGGCCGTGCCGCGGATCGCCGTGAGCGGGCTGCGCAGGTCGTGCGCGACCATCGCGGAGAAGGCCTGCCGCTCCAGCTCCAGCGTGTGCAGGTGCTCCGCCATGGCATTGAAACGCCGTGCCAATTCGGCCACCTCATCGCTGCCGCGCGCGGGCAGGCGCGAGTCCAGGTTGCCGCCCTCAACGGCCCGCATCGCGGCCGCCAGCGAGCGCAGCGGCCGGGTGAGAGTGACGGCCAGCAGGGCCGCGCCGACCAGGTCCAGCAGCACTACCACGGCGAACAGCCCCGCCTCGCGCCGGGCGGCTTCCTCGATAGGTGCCATCACCTCCGCCAGCGGGCGATCGGCCAGGGCCACCCAGCCGAGGCTCGGGACCGGCGCCGCGGCCCCCAGCCGCTCGCGCCCGTCGAACGGATCGCGAAACTGCTCGCTGACGACACCGTTGCCGGCGCCCTGCAGCGCCGCCCGCACGTGCGGCAGGGCCGAGAAGTCGCGCTGCGCCCAGGGCGCCTGTGGGTGATGGCTGTGATAGGCCAGGCGCCCCTGGCGGTCGACGATGGCGATATCCGCCCCGCCCACCCGGTCCAGCTGGAGCGTCTCCTCCAGCGTCTGCGGGTCCGTGTAGCTGACCAGCACGCCCGCCAGGTCCCCGCTCGACCGATACACCCCGCGCGCCGCCGCCCACCACACCACGCCGTCGCCGGCGGGCAGTACATCGGAGAACACCGTCTCCCGCGTCTGCATGGCCGCGCGCACGTACCACTCGTCGCCGAGTCGCGAGCCCACCGCATCGGGTGGGTCGGCCGCCACGACCTCGCCGCTGGGATCGACGAAAGCCAGCAGCACCACCGAGCGGTAGGGAGCGCGGTTAAGCGTGAGGTACGCCTGGACTACCGGATGATTGCTCAGGTCGAAGCGCCAGCCGAGGGCGAAGGCAATGGCCATCAGCTGGTGGTCGATGTCGCGGGCGTGAGCCTCGAACGCCGCGGCGACGGCGGCCGCCATATCGCGGTTGGCACGGATCTCCGCCGCGCGCCGCTCGGCCGCGCGCTCGCGCACGCTCCAGGCGAGCAGCAGCGCCAACGGCAACAAGCAGAGCGAGATAGCCAACAGGAGCTGGCGACGGAGCGTCCAGCGCCACAGCCAGGCGCGTGCGGGGAAGCGGTTGGTGCGGGCGGGCACGACGGACCGCTGGGCCGCAGCGGCCGGCTCCGCCCCGCGGGGGGCTGTCGGGTTCATGTGACTCGTCGTCGCCTTGCCGCGGCGATCGTGTTGCGCTGTCCCGCGCCGGCCATGCTGCGCGCCGGCCCCCTTAAGGGTACTCGCTTCAGGCCAGGGGCGACCATATTCCGAGCGAGGCCACCTGCCCCCGCGCCAGCAGCGAGTAGTGCGGCCTACAGGGCCTGCTAGGTGGGCGGCTCAGCGCACTAGCTCGTCGGGCCATGCGCCTAGCTCGACCTCGACGGTCTGGGTGGCCCCACCGCGCACGATCGTGACCACCACGCGGTCGCCCACCTCATGCTGGTCAAGGTAGGCCACAATATCCTCGACCGCCTTGACCTCGTGGCCGTCGATAGCCAGGATGATGTCGCCGCTGGCCGGGTCGCCGCGCGTCGCCCCTCGCAGGCCCGCACGCGCCGCGGGGCTGTCGGGCTGGACGCCGGCCACGAGTACGCCCTCTTTGACCGGGAGATCCAACTCCTCTGCCAGGTCCTCGCTCACCGCGCGGCCCGAGATGCCCAGCCAGGGATGCTGCACCTTGCGGCCCGCCAGCATCGCCGGCAGGGCGCGCCGGGCGGTGTTGATGGGCACCGCGAAGCCGACGCCCATGTTACCGCGCACGCCGCCCGCCGTCTGGATCTGGGTGTTGATCCCGATCACCTCGCCGGCGGAGTTGAGCAGCGGGCCGCCCGAGTTGCCCGGGTTGATCGCCGCGTCGGTCTGGATCATGTTGGCGATCGAGCGGCCGCCCACCCCGCTAGGACGCACACGGCCCACCGCGCTGACGACCCCGACGGTGAGGCTGCGCTCCAACCCGAAGGGGTTGCCGATAGCGATGGCCATCTGGCCCGGGCGCACGGCGCTGGAATCGCCCAGCTGCGCGGGGTGCAGCTTGTCCGGCGGCGCTTGCACACGCAGCACCGCCAGGTCGGACAACGGATCGCGGCCCACCACGGTGGCCGCCAGCCGCGTGCCATCGGCCAGAGTTACCTCCAGGCGGCGGTCCTCGCCCGCGACGTGGTAGTTAGTGAGGATGTGTCCCTCGTGGTCCAGCACCACGCCGGAGCCGGTACCCTCCTCGAACTCCGGTACAGCGCTCCCACTGGCGGCCCGCGCCCGCACGCGAATGTTCACTACGCTGGGACTCACGCGCTCGTACAGCTCTTGCAACAGCTCTTCGCTCTGCAGGAGCCCGCGGCTGTTGGGGCGCGCCGGCAGGTCGACGCGCGCTGGCCCCCCCTCGGGCGCAGCCACCCGCGGGGGGCTAGCCGCTGGCCGCGGCCGGCTCTCCACATAGGCGAGCACGCTGCCCGCACCGATCAGCACTCCCACCACCAGCAGCACCACGACGCGTACCGCGGCCCTCATGGTGTCCTCGCCTCCACGCCCACCGCCCCGCAGGGTGAGGAAAACCGGGGTGCCTCCATTGTACTACCCCGTGCTACCCGCGCCGCCTGCCCGCACCCCATTCCCTCGCAGCGTGGTGGCCGCTGGCAACGGGGCGCGAGGATAGTCGCGGAACGCGTCATAGAAGGGGTGCTTGGGGATGAAGCGCGTCTGCGGGGTGATCTCGCCCGGGGGCTCTAGGCGCGTGAGGCCGAAGTGCTCGGTGCCCTGGTCGTGCAGCATGTGCAGGTGCGCCTGCGTGATATACGAGCGCGAGGCCATCCAGTGGAGGGCGGCGCGCAAGCGGGCGGCCTGGACCTCTGGCTCGCGCTCCCACCCGTACTCGGTGATCCACAGCGGCTTGTCGCCGTCGCCCAGACGGCTCATCTCGGCGTGCAGCCGGTCCATCTCCGCGGTGTACAGCCCTGTGCCCGGGTCGTCGGCGGCCAGGCCCCAGCTCGGCGCATCGGCCCCGTTCGGCCCCCCGTACGGATGGTAGGCCACGGCATCCCAGGGCCGATCGGGCGCCAGCTCGTACAGCTGCGCCACATAGCGCCAGCCGGTGAGGGTACTGATAGCCACCTGGGCCGAGGGGTTGAGCGCCTTCGCTTCCGCGTAGAACGGGCGCAGCAGGCGCAGATAATCGCTGGGGTTGTGGCCTTGGTAACGCCATAGCTCCGGCTCGTTGCCCAGCTCCCAGTACCGCACGAACGGGTAGCGGGCGATCGCCGCGCGCGCCGCCGCGCGATACTGCGCCTCCCGCTCAGGCGGAAAATCGCAGAACAGCTGCTCATGGATCCCGCAAGCGTGGGGGTTGCTGGTCGCCCAGGCGGGCACCGTCACGAAGTACACGGTCAGCTCCAGCCCCGCCGCGGCCAGCCGCGGCAAGACCCGGTCGAACTGCGAGAAGTCGTACACGCCCTCGCGCGGCTCGAAGGTCTTCCAGTCCAGGGGGATACGCACGCCCGTGACCCCCAACTCGCGGTACATGCGCAGGAAGGTGTCGAAGTGATCGTCCAGCCACCAGGCGTGGCCGGCGATGCCGAACAGTGCCGGCGGCGCCGGGCGCCAGCTCGGTGCTTGTGCCGCGCCGCCCGGCACGGTCCCGGCGAGACCGATCGCCAGCCCCACCGACAGGGCCAGCGCCGCCCCGCACACCCATCGCCGGCGGCTTCGCGCGACGGCCCCCGCGTCCCACCGTGTCCCCGCTGGCTGCCCCATCCACGCCCCCTTTCACCCGCCAGCCCGGCCTTCGTATGCATCCCGGCCGCGGCGCGATTGTAGGTCCTGCCCTGGGCGACGACCACGGCCCCGTCGTAGTAGACTAGGCAGATAGGCTGTCGCGACAGCTGCCGCGGCAACACCCACGATACTGGAATGCCGGCCGTGTACGCCGCTCCCCACCCGCCCGAGAGAGAACCGCGCTGCCTGCTCTGCGGTGAGCCACTACCGCCCGCCGAAGCGGCGAGTGCCCAACCGGCCGCGCCGATCCTAGTGCGCTGCGCCGCCTGCGAGGCCGAGCAGGTGCTGGGCGGGCCGCCCGACCTGTGCGACGGGGAACGCGCAGCACTGCACCACGCGCTGCGCTACCTGCGCCGCCACCAGCCCTAACCAGCCGGCGCCGGGCCGTCGCGACGGGCCAGGGCATCGAGCAGCGGCGGCACCTCCGCCAGCGTGGTGACGCGGTGGTCCCAGCGCGTGCTGGTCCCGTAGGCGCGGCTCTGCCCCTCCTGCTCGATCAGCACGGTGGTGATCCCCAGGGCCGCTGCCGCATCCAGTTCCCCGAACGCGCCGTCCGCCACGAAGACGGTCTCCGCATAGCTCGCGCGGAGTGCCGCGCAAGCAACGGCATAGATCTCCGGTTGCGGCTTGGCCAAGCCCACCCGGAACGACAGGGTGTATGTGTCGAGCAAGTCGTCGAGCCCCGCGTGCTCGATGACATGCCCGGCCTGATACGAGCAGTTGCTGAGCACGCCCAGCCGATACCCGCGCGCCTTGAGGGCTGCCAAGCAGGGGCGCACCTCCGGGTAGAGCGAGACAGCGGCGGCCCAGCTCGCCAGCTCGATGGCGGCCAGCTCGGCGAGCAGCTCGCGTGGGGCGACGACGCCCAGACGCCCCAGCAGGTGGGCGATCTCTTGCTCCAGCGAGCCCAGCCGGCCCAGCATGCGTTGCTCGGCCGTCTCGCGCCACAGGACGGCCAGCGCCTCGGGATCGACGCCCGCCCGGGCGGCCAGCGCACGGCGGCCGGCCAGGATGCACTCGCCGTCGACACGCGCCAGTGTGTCGTACCAGTCGAACAGAACGGCGCGGAGCACCGCCGCTCCTCCCCGCCTCCTGGAGCGCGTCCCCGCAACGGGGCGCGCCCCCGCCGCGATTATAGGGCGCGTGCGGCCGCGCGCGGCGCAACGCTAGGAACGTGCTAGAAATCGGTTAGCACTCGCGCGGCCTGCTTGCTAACACCCAGGGCATCGGCTAGTATGAGTTAGCAGTCGGCGCGGCCGAGTGCTAACGCGTGCTGGGCGGCGCCGAGCGAGATTCTTGCGGATGGGAGCTGGAACGATGGCACAGATCAAGCTCCGCCCGTTGGCTGACCGCGTGGTCGTCAAGCCGCTACCGCGCGAGGAGGTGACCCGTAGCGGCATCGTGTTGCCGGACACGGCGAAGGAGAAGCCGCAAGAGGGGGAGATCATCGCCGTGGGGCCGGGCCGGCTGGACGACGGCGAGCGGCAGCCGATGGACGTCAAGGTAGGCGACAAGGTGCTGTACGCCAAGTACGCGGGCACCGAGTTCAAGATCGATGACGAGGAGCTGCTCATCCTGAGCGAGAAGGACATCCTGGCGGTGATCGAGAACGGCAAGTGAGCGCCGTTGCGCGCAGCTTCCGGCCCACGCATGCTGAGGAGGACGTGAATGCCTGCGAAGCAGTTGGTCTACCATGAGGAAGCGCGCCGCGCGCTCAAGAAGGGCGTCGACGCGCTGGCGGATGCGGTGAAGGTCACCCTGGGGCCTCGCGGCCGCAACGTCGTGTTGGACAAGAAATTCGGGCCGCCCACTATTACCAACGATGGCGTGACCATCGCCAAGGAGATCGAGCTGGAGGACCCCTTCGAGAACATGGGGGCCCAGCTACTGAAGGAGGCGGCCACGAAGACCAACGACGTGGCGGGCGACGGTACCACCACGGCCACGGTCCTCGCGCAGGCCATCGTGGCCGAGGGCTTCCGCAACGTAGCCGCGGGCGCCAACCCGCTGCAGCTCAAGCGCGGCATCGAGCGCGGGGTTGAGGCGGTAGTAGCCGAGCTGAAGGCGATGGCCAAGCCGGTCCAGGGCAAGAACGAGATCGCTCAAGTGGCGAGCATCTCGGCCAACGACCCGGAGATCGGCCAGCTCATCGCCGAGGTCATGGAGAAGGTCGGCAAGGACGGCGTCATCACCGTCGAGGAGTCCAAGACCCTCCGCTTCGAGACCGAGTACGTCGAGGGGATGCAGTTCGACCGCGGCTACATCTCCCCGTACTTCATCACCAACCCCGAGCGGATGGAGGCGGTCCTCGAGGACTGCTACATCCTGATCACGGACAAGAAGATCTCGGCCATCGCCGACATCCTGCCAGTGCTCGAGCGGGTGCTCCAGGTCAGCAAGAACCTGCTGATCATCGCCGAGGACGTGGAGGGCGAGGCGCTGGCCACGCTCGTGGTGAACAAGCTGCGCGGCACGCTCAACGTGCTGGCGGTGAAGGCGCCGGGCTTCGGGGACCGCCGCAAGGCCATGCTGGAGGACATCGCCATCCTCACCGGCGGCCAGGTGATCACCGAGGAGGCCGGCCGCAAGCTCGACTCGGCGCAGGTGCAGGATCTCGGCCGGGCTCGCCGCGTGGTGGCCAACAAGGACGAGACCACCATCATCGAGGGCTACGGCGACGAGAACAAGATCAAGGCACGCATCCAGCAGATCCGGGCCCAGATCGAGGAGACCACCAGCGACTTCGACCGCGAGAAGCTGCAGGAGCGCCTGGCCAAGCTGGCCGGCGGGGTGGCGGTGATCAAGGTCGGGGCCGCTACCGAGGTCGAGCTGAAGGAGAAGAAGCACCGCGTCGAGGACGCTCTCTCCGCCACCCGCGCCGCGGTGGAGGAGGGCATCGTGCCGGGCGGCGGGGTGGCGTTCATCAAGGCGCTCGGCAAGCTGGACAAGCTGGCCGACGAACTGCAGCGCGACAACCCCGACCAGGCCACGGGCGTGCGCATCCTCCGCCGTGCGCTCGAGGAGCCGATGCGCTGGATCGCCACCAACGCCGGCCAGGAGGGCTCGGTGATCATCGAGGAGGTGCGCCGGCGCGCCGACAAGGACGAGGGCTACGATGCGCTGCGGGGCGAGTTCTGCAACATGTTCGAGCGCGGCATCATCGACCCGATGAAAGTCACGCGCTCCGGGCTGGAGAACGCTGCCTCCGCGGCGACGATGATCCTGACCACCGAGGCGTTGGTCACCGAGATCCCCGAGAAGGAGAAGGCCCCGGCGACCCCGCCGATGCCAGAGTACTAACCCCCGCGGCGGCGGCCGCGCGGCGGGCGGAACGGGCGGTGTCTCCATACACCGCCCGTTTTTCGTTGCGCCAGGCCTCGGCTTGCCGCGCCCAGCGGCGGCTGCTAGACTGCCGACCGAAGTAGCGGCCTGTCCTGTAGGGCACTACCACTCGTGGGGGAGAAGGCAACCATGGCCAAGCTGCGGCACCTCGCCTTCTGCTGCAAGGACCCGAAAGCGATCGCCGAGTTCCTGCACAAGGCGTTCGACCTGGAGATCCTCTATTACACCGACCCCCCGGGCGTCGCGGTGCTGTCCGACGGCGATATCAACTTCACGCTGCTACCGGAAAGCTTCGCCGAGCATGACCCCGTGGCCTGGCACTTCGGCCTGGAAATGCCCCCCGAGGAGATCGAGGCGCGGCGGCCCGTCTTCGCCGAGCTGGGCGTGGCGCTGCATGAAGGGGTACGCGACGGGCGGCCCGTCGAGCTGTTCCTCCACACCCCCGAGGGGCACCGGATCGATCTCGCGCCGTTCTGGCCGACCAAGAAGGGCCAGTCACGGCGCCAGCAGCCGTACCGACGTTGGGAGGACACGGCGCCCTGGGAGCGCGGCGAGGGGCCACGGGCCGAGGACAGCGCCGTGCAGCCCGTCTAGCCGCGCCCCATGGGCGCCGTTCGCGGAGCGCCCAGCTGGCTGCTGGCGGCCACCTGGCTCCTGGCGGCCTGCAGTGCCGCCACGCCGCCCGCCCCCACGCCAACGGCTCTTCTCGCTACCCCTTCGCCTGCCGTGCCGGCGGGCGCTGTCGCCGCTCCCGCGAGCGCCGGACTCCCCACGCCCTTGTCACGGCGGCAGGTGCGGGTCGCCTACCCCAGCGCGTCGTTGGCCCAAATGGAATTCTTGTACGCGGCCGACCAGGGCTTCTACGACCGCCACGGTGTCGCCGTCGAGGCCGTCATCATGGGTACGGCGGTCGCGGTGGCCGCGTTGGTCAACGGCGACCTCCAGTACATCTACTCGGGCTCGACGCCGCTGCTGAGCGCGGCGCGGGGGCTGCCGGTGCGCGCGTTCTTCCAGGGCTCCCGTGGCCCGAACTTGCAGCTGTTCGCGCATCCGAGCATCGGCGGCTTCGCCGAGCTCCGCGGCCAGACCGTGAGCGTGCTGACAGCAGGCGGCTTGAACCGCGAGGTCACCGAGCTGGTGATCCGGAAGCACGGGGTCGACCCGCGCGAGGTGCAGTATATCGCCAGCGGGACGGCGCCGGCCCAGATGGAGCATCTGCGCCAGGGCCTCGCGGTGGCGGCCACTATCTCCCCGCCCTGGCCGCTGGTGGCGCGGCGCGAGGGCTACCGCCAGCTGGCGATTATCGGCCAGGAGATCGAGTACCCGTTCGGGCTGTTCGTCACCACCACGCAGCGCCTGACCGAGCAGCCAGCCGAGGTGAAGGCGCTGATCCGCGGCACGCTGGAAGCCCAGCGCGCAATGCGCGAGGCCCCCGCTGCGGCTATCGCCTGGATCCAGCGGCGTTTCGACGTCGATCTCGACGTGGCCACCGAGTCGTACGCGTTGATCATGGCCCTGCAGAACCCGACGGGCGAGGTGCTGCGCGAGGGCGTGGCCAACTACTTCCAGGTGCAGACCGACCAGCCGGAGCTGCGCAGCGTGCGGTTCGAGGCGGTGGCCGACGCGCAGCCGCTGCGGGAAGTGTGGCAGGAGATGGGCGGGCGCTAGGAGCGCGCGGCGCAGCAGGATGCGCGGGAGCCGGCCCCCGGTGCCAGCGGCCCTGGGCCTACCGCGCTGGCAACAGCCCCGCGTGCTCCAACCGCCCCAGCGCGCGGTCGAACGCCTCCACGGTGCGGGCGATGTCCGCGGGCGTGTGGGCCGCGGAGACCAGCGCGCCCGTGTGCATGAGATCGACCCCTTCGAGCAGCATCGCCTGGCGCAGCGCGGCGGCCAGCGGGCCGCGCGTCTGGCGGAAGCGGTCGGCGATCGGCCCGTGGGGGTGTACGCCCGGGGCGCCCAAGATGATATGGAACACCGACGCCGTGCCCTCGATCCAGCCGGGCACCCCGCGCCGCCGCAGCACGTCGGTTAGGCCTGCCCGCAGCGCCACCGCGCGCTCCTCCGCGAGGGCCGTAGGCTGCCCAGTGCGGACCTCGCGCAGGCAGGCGACCCCGGCCGCGGCGGACAGCGGGTTGGCGTTGAAGGTGCCCTGGTGGCCGATGCGGCCGTGCCGGTTCCAGTGCGGGTCCCCGTCGCGGTAGCCGAGGTACTCCATGATGTCGGCGCGGCCCCCGACCGCGCCCCCGGGTAGGCCCCCGGCCAGGATCTTCGCCCAGGTAGTGAGGTCCGGCCGCAATCCCCAGCGCTCCTGCGCACCACCGGGCGCATAGCGGAACCCGGAGATCACCTCGTCGAGGATGAACACCACGCCGCGCTCGTGCAGCAGCGCCTCCAACGCGCGCAGGAACGCCGGGTCATTGGGCACCAAGTTGTTGCTGCCGCCGCCGCCCTCCACGATCACCGCCGCGACGTCGACGTGCTGGTCCAGCAGCGCGCGCACCGCTTCGAGATCGTTCGGGGGTGCCACCAGCACGGTGCTCAGCGTCTCGCGCGGGATGCCCGCGGAGTTCGGTGCGTCGAACGGCGGGGTGACGCCATAGGCGAGGTAGTCGTGCCAGCCGTGGAAATGGCCTTGGAACTTGATCACCTTGGTGCGGCCGGTGAACGCACGTGCCAGCCGCAGGGCCATGAGGGTAGCCTCGGTGCCCGAGCTAGTAAAGCGCACCCGCTCGACGCTGGGGTGCAGCCGGCAGACCGCCTCGGCCCACTCCAGCTCCAAGTCGTGCGAGGCACCGTAATGTGTGCCGCGGGCAAGCTGCGCCTGGACCGCCTCGACCACCGCCGGCGCGTTGTGGCCCAACAGCAGCGCGCCGTGGCCCATCCAGTAGTCGATCAGCTCGTGGCCCTCGATCGTCCACTTGCGCGCGCCCTGGGCCCGCTCGACGTAGATCGGGAACGGCGCCGTATGCCGGCTATCGTGGGTCACGCCCGCGGGAAACACCCGGGCGGCGCGGGCGAAGCGCTCGGCGGACCGCGCGAAGTGTCGAGCGAACTCGGCCGTCAGCGGCGTCGCCGGCGGTGTGACCGCGGCCATCGGTTGCCTCCTACCACGTGCCCGCCCGGCCGCCTAGGCTCGAGCGGTTCACCCGCTGGAAGATACGTAACCGCGCGGCCTCACGGCAACCGCACAGCGCGATGCGGCCGGCGGCCGGGGAGCGACCGGTGCGTGCTAGAATCCGGCGCGAGAGGCGCTGCTGCGAGGTCTGCGAGCCGATGGCCCGACCGAACCCGCCGTCCCATGACGCGCCGCCCGAGTGGTTCGCCGCCCCGGCGGTGGCCGAGGAGGTCGACATGCTGCGCCACTGGGTGGCGGGGTTGTCGGCCGAGGTCGCCCGGCTGCGCGACGAGCGCGATGCCGCGCGGCGCGAGTTGGCGCGGCTGCAAGCGGAACTCGACGCGCTGCGCGCCCAAGCCGCTCGCGGGGCGCCCGCGGCGGCGCCGGCGAGCGAGATGGCTGCCGGGGCAAGCGCCGCGCCGCGGAGCAGCAGCCTGCTATACCGCGCCACCATGTGGCTGCGCCGGCTGGGGCGGAGCGCGACAGTGCTCGTCGTCCTCGGCGGTGTGGTAGCGGTGGTCGGCGCGCGCCTGCTCCCCTATCAGCTCTACGTGATGACTTCGAACAGCATGGCGCCTAGCCTGCCCGCCGGGAGCCTGCTGCTCGTGCAGCCCACCGCCCCTACGGCCATCTGGCCCGGCGAGGTGATCGTGTTCCAGTCCCCGCTCGATGCGCGCGGCACCGTCACTCATCGCGTGGTGAGCATCACCGTCGAGGCGGAGGGCGTCGTGCTCCAAACACGGGGCGATGCGAACCCGGCGGTCGATCCCTGGCGGGTAAGCGCGGGCGCCGTGCGCGGCAAGGTGGTGGCCGCGGTGCCCTTGGTAGGATACGCACTGCTGGCGCTGCAGCATCCGGGCGGGGGCTTGGGCGTCGGGCTCG
Source organism: Chloroflexota bacterium (assembly GCA_035294645.1). Classification (GTDB taxonomy): domain Bacteria; phylum Chloroflexota; class UBA6077; order UBA6077; family JAJPHF01; genus JADGHJ01. Next base: position 24,764 of record DATGKN010000076.1, on the reverse strand, counting down.
GGCTCCCACCAGCCGGCACATCCGGCAGCGGGTGGTGATGCGCAGGGCGGCACCACCATATTGGTTGGCGGCCGTCGACCGGCCGATAGTGGAACATAGGAAGGCGGGCACAGGATACCGGCCCAAGGGCCGCGCGGGCGAGCGCGGTAGCGAGCACGACAGAGGGGAGCCACATGGCCACAGAAGGGAGCGCGCAGCCGGACCCCGCGGTGGTGGGCGGCGAGACCCTCGCGCGGACGTGGGAGCGCCTGCAGCAAGAGCTGGCGGACACCCGCGCGGCTCTGCAGACCGAGGCGCTGCAGCTGGGCCAGCTGCAGGAGGCACTGGAGACCGCGCTGCAGGTGGCGCGCAGCGTGCGGCTCGACCCACACACCCAGCTCGACCGCTTGGCGCAGGAGCTGTTGGAGTCGGCGCGTGCGGAGGCCGAGCGGATCCGGCAGCGGGCGCAGGAGGAGGCGCAAGCCCGGCGTGCCGCCCTAGAGGCGGAGCTGGCCGACCTCCGTGCCCGCGTCGAGCGCGAACTGGCGACGCAACGGGCGGCCGCCGAGCGCGAGCTCGCCGAGCAGCGCGCCGCGTTCGAACGTCAAGTGCAGGCGGCCCAGGCGGAGTTCGATCGCTTGACGGCGCTGCTGAGCAGTGCGACCCAGGCCCTGGCCGCCACCCGGCTAGCGTCGTTCACCGCCAGCCGCGTCCAGCCAGCGGCGGTGCCCGAGCCATCGGCACCGCCGGCCGCGCCCACGGCGTCTCTCGCGACGGAAGCGCCCTCCCCGCCGCCCACGCCCGAGCCGGTGCCGCCAGCGCCCGAGATCACGGAGCGTGTGGAACCCCCGGCGGGCACGACGGGCGCGCCCCCCATGCCAGAGGCAGGCGCGCCGCCTTCTCCCGCCGTTCCCACGCCCCCCGCGGCCAGTGAGGTGGCACCGGCGCCCACACCGCCGTCTGGCGAACCCGGCGCCCAGCTCGCAGCGCCGGCCAGTTACCACGCGGCGTGTCGCCTGCTCGACCAGGGGGACGTACCCGGCGCGCTCGACGCCTTTCGCGGGATCGTCGACCGCGAGCCCGAGCATGTCGGGCCAGTGATCGACCGGCTGGTGGGGATGATGCAGGACGCCAACCTGCGCGCCCACCACGAGGAGATCCGGCTGCTGCTGGTCGACGCCTACATGGTGCAGGGCGACTACGACCGAGCGATGAGCCTGCTCCACGAGCCCGGCGGCTGATCCGCTGCGGCGGGCTCCACGGTCGAGCGATACACGACCGTGAGCCGCGCCCCTGCCGCGCGGGGGGAACACAGCTCCTAAGATGGCGGCAGCACGTCGCGGCGCCAGCTCACCCGCCATTTGACCGAGGTGCCGCGGCCCCGAGGAGGAAGAGCGTGCAGCCGTCGCTACCGCATCCCACGGCCATGCCAGCCCACGGTTCCCGCGAGCCCTACCCCTGGGAAGCCGAGCTCGTCGCCTCGTTGGAGCGGCTGATCGCGCTCCAGCGCCATCTCGAGGCGCAAGTCGCGCGCCTGCACGGACTGGAACACGAGCTGGCGCGTCTCCGCCCGGTGCGGGATATCGCCTAGCGTGCTATCCGCGCCTCGCACGGCTGCCCCTGATGGCGCGCCAGCCAGGAGCTGGGCCGCCGCGCGCGCCGAGCGCCGCGGGACCGTCGCGGGTCCAGCGCGCCCGGCGCGGCGGGCACCGCGGCGCTGGTGGCTGCTAGTGCCCATCGCCGCCTTGGTGGTGGCCGCGGCACTCCAGTTCGCACGCTCGACGCGCCCAGCGGGAGAGGGGCGTGTGCTCGTGGCCGAACAACCGATGTTGCTGCGGCTAGAGGGCGAGGTATGGGTAGCGCGCCGGGGGCGGGGCCAGCCGATCGCCATCACCGACACCGCCACGGTCGCGGCCGATGATCGCTTCCTCACCGGCGACGCCGGGCGCGCGGTGCTCGTCTGGCCGCAGGGGGCGGTGCTGGCGATCGAGCCGCGCTCGCGCGTGCAGCTCGTCGGCAGTGGCAGCACCCGCCAGCAGGTGTGGCTGGACGCTGGGGAAGTGTGGCTCGCGGGCGGCGAGGGCGCGGACGAGCGCGCGGTGGGTATCAGCGGCGACGAGGGATTGCGCGCCGAGGGTGTGCGCCTGCGCGCGCGGCGCGTGGCCGGCGATGGGCTCCAGGTACTCACCTATGATGCGCCGGCCTGGCTCACCGGCGGGGGACGCACCCAGCTCGTCCCGCGTGGAGCAGAGAGCCAGGCCAGCAGCAATCGCGGGCCGACCTTGCCGCGGCCGCTGTCGGCCGGGCGCGCGCTCGGCGTGCGCGTGGCCGGCGCCGGGGGCTGGGCCGTGGTGGATGGGGCCGGCCGCGCCACGGGCCAGCTGCCCGGCGCCGGCAGCTGGGTCGGGGCGATCCCAGGTAGCAGCCAGCCGTACCGCGACGGCGCCGCGACGACCGTGGTGCTGCCCGCCGAAGCCGACGGGCTGCGCCTGATCTTGTGGGGAGCCGGGGCGCCGCGCCAGGTGGAAATCACCGCCTGGGCTACCGACCTCGCGGCGACAGTCGCGGGGCGCACCGCGCCGCCAGCTACCGCCTCGCGTATCCACGAGCAGCTCGACGCGGACGCGGTCGTCGTCCTAGCACTGGCGAGCGGCGAGGGCGCGACGGCCCTGAGCCGGCCCCTCACGCGGGGGACGACCCTGCCCGCGGATTTGCGCCTGCTCGCCCCCGCCGGCCCACGGTCCATTGCCCCAGAGGCCTCCCCGACGGTGCGCGCCACGCCATCGCCCGTCCCGCCCGAGAGCCCTGAAGAGGAGCCCAGCAGCGAGAGCCAGCGGCCGCCAGCCGCTCCCGCCGGCAGCGCGATGTCAACGCCCGGCCCCGAGGCGCCGCAGCCCACGGCCGCCGCGCCCACCGCAGCGCCCGGCGGCGAGCCCAGCACCGAGCCGCTCCCCACCGAGACCGCAGCACCCGCGCGCTTCGAGCGCCACGCCGTCGAGTTCGCGCTGCCCGCGCCCTCACCGACGCCGACGGCTGTACCCAGGACGGTGGTCGTGGCCCCGCCGCCCTCGCCCGTTCCCATTAGCTCGCCGACGCGGCCCGTGCCGACCGTGGCGCTCCACAGCACACCAGTGGCGGCGATCACGGCGGTGCTACCAACACGGCCGCCCACCCCGCTGCCGACCTTGCTGCCGCCCACCGTACCGCCCGCGCGCCCGACGGCCGTAACGGCACCCGCCAACCGCGGTCCTAGCCCCGTGGTGCCCGGAGCGCCGCCCAGCGGCGCGCCCCCCGGGGGGCTGGGGCTCAACGCCTGGGGCGGCGCCACGGGCGGGGGAGGCGCATCGAGCGGAGGCGCCGCCGCGAACGCCCCGGCTCCACCGGGACCTAGCGGCCCGTCGGCGTCCACGGGCGGCGCCAGCGCACCGGCTAGCAGCGGGGGCCGGGCTGGCACCAGTGGCGCGCACCCGTGACCCCCGGCTGCCGGGGCGATCGCGCCTTGTCGCTCAGCGCATCCGTTTGTCATATTTCCCGGCAAGGAACCCCTGTGGTAAGAGTGCATGGCTATGGCTGGCAACCCAGTATCCGGAGGGCTCTCGATCCGCGAACGGGTGCGCGCCTATGTCGCCAGCGCGCGCCACATTCGCCATACCGCGACCAGCATGGCTAGTCGAATCCACGCGCATAACGTGGCATCCGTCGCGGAGGCGCTCGACGAGCTGGTGCGCGAGGGGGCGCTGCAGAAAGAGGCCCGCGGCGATCGCGAGCCGGTGTACCTCAAGGGCCTCAGCGCCTGGATGACCGGCACGCGGGCGAGCCCGTTGCCCCGCCCCCCGCGCTCGTGAGACTCACCGCTCGAAGGGAAGCGCTTCGAGGGCGAGGGCCAGGCCCTCGCGGTCGCTGGGCGGCACTACCCAGCGGGCACGCGCCTGCACGGCCGCGGGGGCCGAGCCCATCGCGATGCCTAACCCGGCCGCCTCAATCATCTCCAGGTCGTTCCAATGGTCGCCCGCGGCGACCGTCTGCTCCATAGGGATCCCGTACCGCGCCGCCAGCTGCCGCAGCGCCGTGGCCTTGGAGCAGGTGGCGGCTAGCACGTCGAGCACGTGGAACCGCCGGCCCCACAGGGGAAAGCTGTTGCGGGTCAGGCGGCAGTCGGCCCGCGTGCCCAGGCGCTCAGCGAGGGCATCCAGCCGCGCTGGCGTGTCCATCACCACTAGCGTCAGCGGCGGCACATCGGTGAGCAGCGCGTCCGGCGGGCGGCGCTGGACCACCGCCTCGCAGTCGGCCAGATAGCGCGCGGCCAGCTCGCCGTCCAGCTCGGGGGGGCCAGCCAGCACGGCCTCGCGCTGGCCGGCGAGAAACGCCAGCACCTGCGAGCCCGCGGCCACGATCTCGCGCGCCACTGGCCGCGCCGTGGCCAGCGGGAGCGGCGTCTCGGCAAGCACCACGCCCGTGCTGGCCTGCCGCACGATGGCGCCGTTGTGGAGGATGAGCGGAGTGTCCAGGCCGAGCTGCTGGGCGACCTCGACAGCCGACGAGAACCGCCGCCCCGTGGCCAGGGCGACTAGACAGCCGGCCGCAGCAGCACGGCGCACCGCCGCGCGCACGCGCGGACGCAGCACGCCCCGCGAGTCGAGCAGCGTGCCATCGACGTCGAGCGCCAGCAGGCGGTAACCCACGCGAGTCCCTCCCCGGGGGATGTAGCACGCGCGCGCGGCGCGGCGCCAGTTAGCAGCGCGGTTGCTGGTGGGAGTGGGCGTGGGCTAGGGGTGCCAGTGTGCCCACAGGTGCTGCACGAGCAGCCAGCCTCCCCCGTATACCAGGCCAGTCCAAACGATGCAGTAGGCGGCGGCTGCCTGCACGGCCAGCAGGTACCCGCGCGGCAGCGGGACGCGGAACAGGCGGATGCCGATGAGCGCGCTGAGCGGGCCGAAAGTGGCGGCCAGCAGCAGGACGGCCGTCGGCTTGCCCCACCGCAGCAGCCGCTGGAGGCGCGGGCCGAGTCGCGCCTCCCGGGCGCCGAGCCAGTCGACTACCGCCGGCGGCAGGACCCGGTAGTACAGGGCCCAGAGCACCAGGCAGGCCCAGGGGGCAAGGACCAGCCAGTGGAACAGCAACGACCAGGGTGGCCCTACGCGCACCGAGAGCGAGATCGCCGCGCCGTCGGTGAACAGGCTATTCAGCCCCACCAGCGGCAACGCGTACAGCGAGCGCCGCGAGAACCCAGCGAGCCGCGTGCGCGAGAGCACGACCCCCCCACTCGCCTCATGTGTAGCCACCAGGCGGCGGCAACAACCAGAGCATTGTACCGGGGGCGCCCGGTGAGCGGGGAAATCCGGGGGGCACCGAGTGGGCTCCTCCCACACGCCCGCTGCACCAGCGCGCCGACGGTAGTGGTATATTTGCGCAAGCTATCCGCCTGCGTTAGTGGGGAGCGTTGATGTTGGCCCTGAGTTGCCGGCTGGCCATCGGCCTCGTGCTCGCGGCGATGGTCGTGGCCGCCTGTCGGGGCGGCCCAAGCGCACGCGACGCCACGCAGGCCCCTAGCGAGCAAGTGCTGCGCGTGCCCACCACCGAGCCGCCCACGCTCGACCCCGGCCTGGCCACGGACCACACCTCGCTGGACATCATCTGGCAGCTGTTCGAAGGCCTGGTCGCCTTCGACGACCAGGGCAACGTCTACGGCGTAGAGGCCGAGCGCTGGACGGTGTCGGACGACGGCCGGACCTACACCTTCCAGCTCCGCGACGGCCTGCGCTGGTCGGACGGCCACCCGGTCACCGCCGCCGACTACGAGTATGCCTGGAAGCGCAACATCGCCCCGGCGACGGCCTCGGACTATGCCAATGTTCTGTACCCCGTGCTCAACGCCCAGCGGATCCATAAGGAGGGCGCCGACCCGAGCACGCTGGGCGTGCGGGCGGTAGACGACCGCACGCTAGTGGTGCAGCTCGAACAGCCCGCCGCCTACTTCCTGCGGCTGGCCGCCACCTGGACCTACTACCCGCTGCCGCGCTGGGCGATCGAGCGGCACGGCGACCGCTGGACCGAGGCGGAGAACATCGTCACCAACGGCCCCTTCAAGCTCCAGGCCTGGCGCCACAACCAGGAGCTGGTGCTGGTCCGCAACGACACCTACTGGGGCCCGCGGCCGACGCTGGAGCGCGCCATCTTCAAGGTCTTTCCGGAGGGCGCCGAGGAGCAGTGGGTCGCCGCGTACGAGGCCGGCGAGCTGGACGCCACCACGACCAATACCCCCCTACCGCCCGCTCAAGCCGACCGACTGCGCAGCGACCCACGCTACCAGAACGAGATCCGGCGGTTCCCCGCCTCTGCCACGCGCTTCATCGTCGTGAACCACCGCCGTCCCTACCTGCGCGACCCCCGGGTGCGCCAGGCCCTGGGCCTGGCGATTGACCGCGAGCGGCTGCTCAACGACGTGCTGCGGCGCGCGGGCAAGCCGGCCACCAGCCTACAGCCCGAGGGCATCGCGGGCCGCAAGCCCGACCTGTGGCCAACCGAGAACGTGCAGCGGGCGCGCGAGCTGCTGGCCGAGGCCGGGTACCCCAACGGCCAAGGCTTCCCCGAGCTGACCTTCACGTACAACACCGCGGATGTCTGGAAGACGCTGGGCCAGTACCTCCAGCAGCGCTGGAAGGAGACGCTGAACATCAACGTCCGGCTCGACAATATGGAGTGGAAAGTGTTCCTGAAATGGCGCTATGAGCCGGGCTGGACGGCGCAGGGCGACCTCTACCGCGGCGGCTGGGTGTCCGATTTCGAGGACCCATACAACTGGTACAACACGCTCTGGGATTCCGCCGAGGACCCGACGCAGTTCAACGGCGGCTGGGGCAACCGCGAGTACGACGCGCTAGTGCGTCGCGCCCGCGCCGAACTCGACCCCGCGGCGCGCGTGGCCCTGTACGAGCAGGCTGAGGCGCTCCTCGCCCGCGACTACATCCACATCCCCCTCTTCTATGACCAGTACGAGGTGCTCGTGAAGCCCTATGTGCAGAACTTCGTGCCCAGCCGCGTGCTGGGCGAGACGCCGCTGACCAAGATCGCCATCGCGACCCGCTAACGCCATCGCGAGAAGGAGCGTCGCCACCGTGGGCCGCTACCTGCTGCGCCGTGTCTTGCTGCTGATCCCCATCTGGCTCGCTGTGTACACGCTGACCTTCGCCCTCATGCAGGCCACCCCGGGCGGGCCCTGGGACCGCGAGAAACCGGTGCCGCGCGAGGTACGCGAGGCGCTCGATCGCAAGTACGGGCTCGATCGCCCCGTGTGGCAGCAGTACCTCGACTACCTGGCGAGCGTGGTCACCCGGTTCGATTTCGGTCCATCGTACACCTCGCGTGGGCGCACCGTGAACGACATCCTCGCCGACTTCTTCCCCGTCTCGCTCACCCTCGGCCTGCTGGCCATGGCCGTGGGCACCACACTGGGCGTGACACTCGGCGTCGTGTCGGCGCTACGCCACAACACCTGGATCGACTACCTGGCCATGGCGTTCGCCATCGGCGGCGTGTCGGTGCCGGCGTTCGTGGTCGGGCCGCTGCTGGTGATCGTGTTCGCGCTGGGGCTGGGCTGGCTGCCCACGCAGGGCTGGGGACGCCCCGAGCAAGCCGTCCTGCCCGTGCTTACCCTGGCCCTGCTGCCCGCCGCCCTGCTGGCGCGCTACACCCGCGCGGCGATGCTAGAGGTGCTGCGTGCAGACTATATCCGCACCGCGCGCGCCAAGGGGCTGCCGGGGCGATTGGTGCTCCTCCGCCACGCCCTGCGCAACGCGCTGATCCCCGTGGTCACCGTCGCCGGCGTGCTGCTGGGCACCATCATCACGGGCTCGTTTTACGTCGAGTTCGTGTTCAACGTGCCGGGCCTCGGCCGCTACTTCGTCACCGCGGTCACCAACCGCGACTACCCCGTGCTCATGGGGGTCACGCTGCTGTTCGCCACGGCCGTGGCGGTGATGAACCTGCTGGTCGACGTCCTGTACGCCTACCTCGATCCGCGGATCCGCTATGACTGAGCCCCAGCCGGCCTCCAGCCCGTCGCTCCCGCGGGCCCGCCAGCCGGCGGCGCCCGCGCTTTCTGCCGCGGGGGAGGGCTGGCCGGCGCTGGCGCGCGGGGGGCTCTGGCGCGAGGCCTGGCGGCGGCTACGCCGCAACCGCGCGGCGCTGGCCGGTCTCGTGTTCCTGGCGCTGGTGGCGCTCGGGGCGCTGGGCGCCGACCTGCTGGCTCCCTACCCATATTGGCAGCAGGACCTCGCGGCCGTCCGTCAGGGGCCGAGCCCGCAGCACTGGCTGGGCACCGACGAGCTGGGCCGCGACGTGCTGAGCCGGCTGCTGTACGGCGCCCGCATCTCGCTGGCCGTGGGCTTGATCGTGCAGCTGCTGATCGTGCTGATCGGGGTGCCGGTCGGCGCGCTGGCGGGGTACTACGGCGGTTGGCTAGACACCCTGCTGATGCGGGCAGTAGATGTGTTGTACTCGCTGCCCGACTTGCTGCTGGTGATCGTGGTGATGAGCACCGTGCGGGCGGCGCTACACGGGGGAGGGACGCCGAGCGGGTTGGCGGCGGTCGATGCCGCGTTCGGCGGTTTGCTAGGAGTGTTCGTCGCCTTGGCGCTGACCTCGTGGCTGACCGTGGCGCGGCTGGTGCGCGGCCAGGTGCTGTACTACAAGACGCGCGAGTTCGTCGAGGCCGCCCGCGCGCTCGGGGCCAGCACGCCGCGGCTGCTGTGGGGGCATCTGCTCCCGAACACGCTCGCGCCAGTGATCGTGGCCGCCACCTTCGGTGTCCCGCATGCCATTCTGCTGGAGGCGAGCCTGAGCTTCCTCGGGCTGGGTGTGCAGGCCCCGCTGCCCTCATGGGGCGCGATGATCCTGGAGGGCTACAAGGCGATGCGCGCGCAGCCGCATCTCCTGATCGCCCCCGCGACGGCCCTGTCGCTCACGGTGCTAAGCTGCAACTTCGTGGGCGATGGGCTCCGCGACGCGCTCGACCCCTGGCTCCGCCACTGAGGGGCGTAGGCATCGCCTACACGGGTGGCGGCGGGGTGGCGTGCAGCAGGTACCAGACGGTGGCCGCCAGCATGCCGCCCATCAAGAGGACCGCGAGCAGGCCTGTCAGAACGGCGCCGATGAGCAGGGGCTGCTCGTTGGGTGGGGGCGCCTCGCCGGGCCGGCGGGCGGTGGCAGCCGCTCCCGTGGCACGACCCAGCGCGGCCGGACGGGTGGCGCTCGCCTCGGCCTCGGCGGTGCTCGCCGGGGCGGGCGCCCGCGCAGGACGCGCGGCAGCGGCACGCGCGGCAGCAGCGGCCGGTTTCGCCTGCGCGTCGGGCGCCGTGGCGGACTCCGCGGGCGCGTCCGCCGCCGGGCGGGCGGCAGCGGTCGGACGAGCGGGCGTCTCCTGTTCCATACGAGCTTCCTCCGAACGCGGGCGTGCAGCGCGACCTATAGGCCATGCGCGGCCAGTCGGCGGCTGGTCTCTTGCAATGCTCTCATACTCGGGCACCTGCCGACAACCGCCCATCCCGGCCACCAGCGACCAATGATACCTGTAACGCGGACCTGGACGGCGGGATTGCCCCCGTTACAGCGTGCGGGCCTGGAAGTAGGGAGGCTTGCGCGCGCAGCCACCGCCTCGTCGGCCCGCGGGGGCGCCTGGTGGGTGCCCGCAAGGGTGTGGATGGGCAGTCACGGAAGGATCACGCTGGCATCATCACGTGGGCCGCCGCGCGCGGGGCACCCTCGTGACTTTGGCCGCGTATTGACCTCCATCGGTGACTGTGGGATGATCGGCCTGAGCGCGCACGAGGGAGCAGGGAGGACACCGTGAATTCCCTACCAGCCGAACGCTGTGGGGTGTGTGGACGCCTCCGCGGCGATGGAATCGCCTGCCAGTTCTGTGGGCACGTGGAGGGCTTACCAGGCCCCGTTCGGCTCGCCTCGGTGGGCGCGCGCCTCGGCGCATTTGTGCTCGACGCATTCCTCCCGGTCGTAGTCGGGGTAGTGGGATTGATGATCCATTGGGTCTTTTTGGGGCTAGGAATCCTCGCCTATCTACTCTGGGCCTTGATCGCCTACGGTCGCGCCCAGACACCGGGCAAGCAACTGCTGGGGATGCGCGTAGTCATCCTGGAAACAGGGCACCCGGCGGGCTGGGGACGAATGTTCGTACGCGAGGTGATCGCCAAGTGGCTGATCGGGGCCTTTCTAGGGTGGCTCGCGTTCCCCTATTTCTGGCTGCTGTGGGACCGGAATCGCCAGCAGCTGTGGGACAAGATCACCGGCACTGTGGTTGTCGATAACGCCCGGCATCGATACGAACAGCCATATACGCCCCCTGCTTCCCACCGTGCCATACTTCCGCCCAGCAACTATCCTCCCCAGGAAACCACCAGGGCGTCAGACCACGAGACGCATGGCCTCCCGTGATCGCGGCCCGAGGCCACGGCCGCCTACCGTCCGCAGCGTCCCGTTGCTGGCCAATAGTAGAGTGGTCCAAGCCGCGCGCTACCCGGGCGGCGCCGCCCGCAGTACAATGCTTGCGTCGTGTTGCCGAGCTGCTCCACGGTAGCCAAACAGCGATGAGGCGACCCGCTCGACGTCGAGCCGCGCCGCGCCGGCGCACCTGCCCGCTGTGTCAGGAGGCCGCGCTCGCGCCCGCGATCCTGGCCGAGACAGCGCACTTCACGGTGCTGTGCCATCCGGCCCCGTTGGCGCCGGGCCACCTGCTCATCGTGCCGCGCGTCCACCGCTCCTGCCTGGCGTTGTTGCCCGGCTGCTGGCGCGATGAGCTGCGCGCACTGCAGCGCCGCCTCGGCAGCTTCCTGGCCGAGGCCTACGGCCCGGCGGTGTTCGTGGAGCAGCGGCGGCGCGATCCCCGCCGGGCGCACGCGCACCTGCACGCGCTCCCTTGGCCCGCGGCGCGCCCTGTGCTCGCCCCCATGCTCACGGCCGCCATGCCGATCGCGGGGCTGGCCGGGCTGCGGCGGTGGTATCTGCGCCACGGCGCGTACCTGTTCGTGGAGCTGGAGGGGCGCCGCTACGTCGCGCCGGCCCACGCCGCCGACGGCTGGTGGCCCCCGACCGGGATGAGCCCGCCGGCCGGCGCCACGCTGGAGCTGGTAACGGCCACCCGCGCGCGCTGGCAAGCGTTCCAGCAGCGCCATGGGCCGCCCACCGTCCGCGTCGTCAACTGCGTGCTGGTCAATGATGGCGCGGTGTGCCTGCTCAAGCGCAGCGCCGCCGTCGGCAGTGGGCGCGGCAAGTGGCACATCGTGTCCGGCTACCTGCCGGAGGGCAAGGATCCCCTGCTGCACGCCTACGACGAGGTAGCCGAGGAGACGGGACTGCGCCCCGACCAGCTCACCCTGCGCCGGCACTGCGGGCCGGAGGTGTTCGCCGACCGCGCGGGCGGCCGCCCGTGGGAGGTGGACACGTACCTATTCGCGACCGCCACGCGCGAGCTGCGGCTCAATTGGGAGCACGACGCCTACGTGTGGGTGGCTCCCGAGCGGCTGGGCGAGTTCGACTGCCTGCCGTGGCTACCCGCGCTGTACCGCGCCGTGGCCGACGGCGCCTAGCCCACGGCCGCGGCGGGCGGCGCCTCCAGCGCCAGCAGCCGACCGTAGCCGGGCGCGCGCCCGCTGTGGCCCACCAGCCGCACAGCGGCCCAGAACGCGGCCGGCGTGCTGGAGACGACCGGCACGCCGCACGCCGCCTCCAGCGGCACCGTCACATCGAGCGTGCGTAGCCCGCCGCAGGAGAGCAGCAGCGCCTCGGCCTCGGGCGCCCGCGCGCACACCCGCCGGCCGAGGTCCAGCAGCACCGCGGGCGGCACCGCCGCCGGCCCACCGACGATGTCGATCCCTAGCCCCTCGATCGCCAGCACCACGAAGCCGTGGTCGGCGAGGAAGGCGGCCAGCCGGCGGTTCACCTCGTCGATGTACGCGGTGCCCACCGCCACCCGCTGCGCACCGACCGCCCGCAGGGCCGCCACGACGCCGCTACTCATGGTGGTGGCAGGCAGGCCCGTCACCGCGCGCATGGTGGCGATCAGCTGCTCGTTGAACGCCGCGCCGCGGTAGAAGCTCAGCGAGGTGCCCATCAGCGCCACGGCCTGCGCGCCCTCGGCCGCCAGCGCCCGCGCCAGCTCGCCCACGCGGTCGATCACCCTGTCGTAGCCCGCGGGGGTGAGCCGCTCGAGGCCCAACCCGCGGGCGCGAAACGCAACATCGGGATACAGGCGCGGGCCCTCCTCGGGCACGGCTCCCGCGGCCGGGGGAACGATCAGGCCCACTAGCGGTCGCGTGGCCATCCGTCCAACCTCCCAGCGGCTCGACGCCGCCTCTGGGCGCTGACTGTAGCGACTGCCGCGGCTGGCGTCAATCGCTTTCATCGGCTGCACCGTCGGGCCAGGCGGGCGGGTAGCAGGGCCCCGGCGCCGCCGCTGGCAGGACCGATCGGCTATGATGAAACCGGCGCGGCGCGTTGCCGCGCGGGGAGGAGTTCCAATGCCGGCCGCCTCGCTCCGCCAGCGCCTCCTCGCGGCGCTGGAGCCGCGGCATTGCAAGCACCACCCGCTGATCCAGGCCTGGGCCCGCGGGGAGCTCAGCCGCGCGGCCATGGCGCTGTGGGCCAAGGAGCACTACCACTACACTCACGCCTTCGCGCGCTGGTACGCCCTGATGATCGCCGCCTGCCCCATCGAGTGGGCCGACGCGCGGGCCATGTACCTCGACACTATCGCCGAGGAGTACCGCCCCGGCGCCGAGCACAAGAACCTGGTGCTGCGCTTCGCCGCGGCCTGCGGCGCCGACCCGGACTACATCGTGCGCTCGCGGCCGTTGCCCTCCACCCAGGCACTGCGCGATTACCTGGAGCTGCTGACTACTCGCGCCAGCTTCCTGGAGATGGTGGTCGGCCAGACGATCGCCCAGGAGTCGCAGTCGGTAGCGCTGTACCCGCCCATCCTCCCGGTGCTGCGGCAGCAGTTCCGCCCCGAGGAGATCGCTTTCTTCACCGAGCACATCGCCGCCGACGAGGACCACGGCGGCCGCGCGCTGGCGATCGTCGAGCGGTACGCGCGCCCCGAGGAGTACGATCGCCTAGTGGAGTGGGTGCGGCGAGGCGCCGACCAACGCTGGTTCTACTTCGACGGCATCTACCTCCAGGGCGTGCTGGGCTACCCGCTGGGCGACCCCCCGTTTTCCCAGGCATCATGAGCACGCGGGCACCCTCCTCCGTTCCCCAGCGGGCCGACAGCGCGGTGGCTTCCCCCGTGGCCTGGACGCCGCCCGACCGGCAGCAGGCGATCGAGCTGCTAGCGGCCGAGGGCGACGAGCTGGCCTGGCTGCTGGCCACCGCGGCCGCGCTGCGCGACGCGGGCAAGGGCCAGGTGGTCACTTACTCGCGCAAGGTGTTCATCCCGCTCACCAACCTCTGCCGCGACCAGTGCGGCTACTGCACCTTCGTGCGGCGCCCGGGCGACCCACTGGCGCGCACCCTGGAGCCCGAAGAGGTGCTGGCCATCGCGCGGGCGGGCGCGGCGGCAGGCTGCAAGGAGGCGCTGTTCAGCCTCGGCGACAAGCCGGAGCGCCGCTACCCCACGCACCGCGCCTGGCTGGCCGCCCGCGGCTACCGCTCGACGATCGAGTACCTGGCCGCCATGTGCCGGCTAGTGCTCGAGGAGACCGGCCTGCTGCCGCACGCCAACCCCGGCGTGCTGACGCCCGAGGACATCGCCCTGCTGCGGCCCGTGAACGTCAGCATGGGCATCATGCTGGAGACCACCAGCGAGCGGCTGCTGGCGCGCGGCCAGGCGCACTGGGGCTGCCCCGACAAGGTGCCCGCCGTGCGCCTGGCCACCCTCCGCGCCGCCGGCGAGCAGCGCGTGGCGTTCACCACCGGCATCCTCATCGGTATCGGCGAGACGCCCGCAGAGCGGGTGGACGCCCTGCTGGCCATCCGCGAGCTGCACGCCACCTACGGGCACATCCAAGAGGTGATCGTGCAGAACTTCCGCGCCAAGCCCGACATCCGCATGCGCGACTGGCCGGAGCCGAGCGAGCTGGACATGCTGCGCACGATCGCCGTGGCTCGCTTGCTGCTCGGCCCCCATATGAACCTGCAGGCGCCGCCCAACCTGGCGCCGGAAAGCTACGCGCGCTACCTGCGGGCGGGTATCAACGACTGGGGCGGCGTCTCGCCCGTCACGCCCGACCACATCAACCCCGAGCGCCCCTGGCCGGCGATCGCACAACTGGCGCGCGCCTCGGCCGCCGAGGGGTTCGTGCTGCGCGAGCGACTGGCGATCTATCCCGAGTACGTGCGCGCGCGCCCCGAGTTCGTCCCCGCGCCGCTGCGCCCGCGCGTGCAGGCTTGGACCGGCCCCGATGGGCTCGTGCCGAGCGACGCGGAGGCCGCGCGGGGCAAGGACACCGAGTGAGAGGAGAGCCTGCCGTGGCCACATCCGACCTGACGAGCCTGCGCGGGATGGTCGAGCGGGCGCTGGGCCTGTGCACGCCCGCCGTGGCGCGCAGCCTGGACCGTGCCCTCAGCGGCCACGACCTCACGGTCGACGAGGCGGCCGCGCTGTTCGACGCGCGCGGGCGCGACCTGCACGTGCTCACGTTGGTCGCCGACGAGCTGCGCCGCCAGCAGGTCGGCGAGCTCGTCACCTACGTGGTCAACCGCAACATCAACTTCACCAACGTGTGCGTCAAGCGCTGCGGCTTCTGCGCCTTCTCGCGCGACCAGCTGGCCGAGGAAGGCTACCTGCTGCCCCTCGAGGAGATCGTCCGCCGCGCGCGCGAGGCGTGGGAGCTGGGCGCCACGGAGATCTGCGTGCAGGCCGGCCTGCCGCCGGGGATGGACGGCTGGCTGTACGTGCGCATCTGCGAGGCGGTCAAGCGGGAGCTGCCCGATATCCACATCCACGGCTTCTCGCCCGAGGAGGTGCTGTACGGCGCGCGGCGCGCGCGGGTCAGCATCCGCGAGTACCTCACGGCGCTCAAGGAGGCCGGCGTGGGCAGCCTGCCCGGCACCTCGGCCGAGATTCTGGACGACGCGCTGCGGCAGCGCATCTCGCCGGGCCGCATCAGCGTGGCCAAGTGGCGCGAGGTGATCCAAACGGCGCACGAGCTGGGCATCCCCACTACCAGCACGATCATGTTCGGCCACATCGAGACCAGCCGCCATCGCGCGGCGCACCTGGCGCTGCTGCGCGAGATCCAGCGCGAGACGCACGGGTTCACCGAGTTCGTCCCCCTGGCGTTCGTGCACCAGGAGGCGCCGATGTTCGCACGGCAGATCGGGCAGGAGGTGCCCGCTGGCCCCACTGGCGACGCGGTGGTGGCCATGTACGCCGTCTCGCGCCTGATGCTCGGCCGCGACATCCCGAACCTGCAGGTCTCCTGGGTCAAGCAGGGGGTGCAGCTCAGCCAGCACTGCCTCGGCGCGGGCGCCAACGACTACGGCGGTACGCTGATCAACGAGAGCATCTCCACCGCCGCGGGCGCCACCCACGGCCAGCTCGTGCGCCCCGGCGAGCTGCGCCGAATGATCCGCGACGCCGGCCGCATCCCGGCCGAGCGCACGACGACCTACCAGCTGCGCCGCGTGTTCACCGTGGAGCCCGCCGAGCCCGATCCCCTGGACCGCGTCGACGCCGAGCAGGCGCGCCGCTTCGGCTCGTACCAGGAGCTGATCCGCCAGCGCGAGTTCCGCTTCGCGCCGCTGCGCCCGCGGACGCCCGCGCCCGCGCGCTAGCAGCACTGGCCGCGCGCCCGCCGCGTGGTACCCTGGAGACAGGGGGCAAGGCGCGACGATGGGGACGGCGGGAACGGTCTACCTGGTGGGCGCCGGGCCGGGCGACCCGGGCCTGATCACCGCGCGCGGCCGCGAGGTGCTCGCCCGCGCCGAGGTCTTGGTCTACGACCGCCTCGTGGCGCCCGAGTTGGTCGCGCTGGCGCCGGACGCCTGCGAGCGCGTATACGTCGGCAAGCAGCCGGGGCGCCACACGCTGACGCAGGCGGAGATCAACGCCCTCTTGATCGAGCGCGCCCGCGCGGGCCGTAGGGTCGTGCGCCTGAAGGGCGGCGACCCATTCGTGTTCGGCCGCGGCGGCGAGGAGGCCGAGGCGCTGCACGCGGCCGGCGTGCCGTTCGAGGTCGTGCCCGGGGTCACCTCGGCGGTGGCCGTGCCCGCCTATGCCGGCATCCCCGTCACCCACCGCGGCCACGCCTCGTCGTTCGCCGTCATCACCGGCCAAGAGGGCGAGGCCCGCGGCGAGCAGCCGCTGGAGTTCGCGCGGCTCGCCGCGGCGGCCGACACGCTGGTGTTCCTCATGGGCGTGGAGCGGCTGCCGGAAATCGTCGCCGCCCTGCAAGCTGGCGGCCGCCCGCCCGACATGCCCACGGCGGTCATCGCTCAGGGCACGCTGCCCGAGCAGCGCACGGTCGTCGGCACGCTGGCAGACATCGTCGAGCGGGTGCGCGCGGCCGGCATCGCCCCCCCGGCGGTCACGGTGGTCGGCGAGGTGGTCGCGCTGCGCGAGCGGCTGCGTTGGTTCGACCGCCGGCCGCTGTTCGGCCGCCGCGTGCTGGTGACGCGCACGCGCGAGCAGGCGAGCCAGCTCGTCGCCCTGCTGCGCGCCGCTGGCGCTCGCCCCGTCGAGCTGCCGACGATCGCTATCCGCCCGCCTGAGCGGTACGACGAGCTAGACACCGCGCTGGGCGAGCTGGCCGCGCGGGCCGGCCGCCAGCCGTGCTGGGTGCTGTTCACCAGCGCCAACGCCGTGGCCGCGGTGCGCCAGCGGCTCGCCGCGCTGGGCCGCGACGCGCGCCTGTTCGCCGGGGCGACCCTCGGCGCTATCGGTCCGGCGACCGCGGCGGCGCTGGAGGCGCTGGGCCTGCGGCCCGACTACGTGCCCCCGACGTACACCAGCGCGGCGATCCTGGCCGACCTGCGTGACCGGTTGCCCCGCGGCGCCTGGGTGCTGCTGCCGCGCGCCGACATCGCGCCGCCGGGCCTGGCCGAGGGGCTGGCGGCGCTGGGCGCCGAGGTGCGCAGCGTCGTCGCCTACCGCACGGTGGCGCCGCCCGAGCTGGCCGAGCACGCGCGCGCGCTGCTGGCCGCCGGCGCGGTAGACACCGCGTGCTTCACCAGCTCCTCCACGGTGCGCAACCTGGTGGCGGCGTTGGGCGGCGACCCGACACCGCTGGCGCGGCTCACCATCGCCTGCATCGGTCCCGAGACGGCCGCCGCCGCGGCGGCGCTGGGAGTGCGCGTGGACGTGGTGGCGCGCGAGCACACGGTGCCCGGGCTGGTTGCCGCGCTGGTCGAGCACGTCGCACGCTCGGACGCCGCAGCCTCGGCCGCGGCGCGCGAGAAAGGAGGCGCCCCATGAGCGTGTACCCGCCGTTTCCCACCTCGCGGCCACGCCGGCTGCGCCGCACGGAGGCGCTGCGCCGGCTCGTGCGCGAGACGACGCTGAGCGTGGGCGATCTGATCTTGCCGCTGTTCGTCGCGCCGGGCCGCGGCGTGCGTGAGCCGATCGCCAGCATGCCCGGCCACTACCAGCTCTCGCTCGACGAGCTGGCGCGCGAGGTGCGCGAGGTGCGCGCGCTGGGCGTCCCGGCGGTGTTGCTGTTCGGGCTACCGCCGCACAAGGACCCGGTGGGCAGCGGCGCCTACGCGCGCGACGGGATCATCCAGGAGGCGATCCGCACGGTGCGCGAGCACGCGCCCGAGCTGGTGGTGATGACCGACGTCTGCCTGTGCGAGTACACCAGCCACGGCCACTGCGGCGTGGTCGAGGCCGGCCGCGTGCTCAACGACCCGACCCTGGAGCTGCTGGCCCAGACCGCCGTGTCGCACGCCGAGGCGGGCGCCGACCTGGTGGCGCCGTCGGACATGATGGACGGCCGCGTGGGCGCCATTCGGCGCGCGCTCGACGCCGCGGGCTACGCCGAGGTGCCCATCATGGCCTACAGCGCCAAGTTCGCCTCCGCCTTCTACGGGCCGTTCCGCGAGGCGGCCGAGTCGGCGCCCCAGTTCGGCGACCGCCGCGGCTACCAGATGGACCCCGCCAACGGACGCGAGGCGCTGCGCGAGGTGGAGCTGGACATCGCCGAGGGCGCCGACATCGTGATGGTCAAGCCGGCCCTCGCCTATCTGGACCTCATCTGGCAGGTGCGCGAGCGGTACCACCTGCCGGTGGCAGCGTACAACGTGAGCGGCGAGTACGCCATGATCAAGGCGGCCGGCCAGCTCGGCTGGATCGACGAGCGGGCCATCGCGCTGGAGGTGCTCACGGGCATCCGGCGCGCGGGCGCCGACCTGATCATCACCTACTTTGCCAAGGACGTGGCGCGCTGGCTGGAGGGAGCGTGAGCACGGAGCTGCACCTGACCGACACGCCGCGCTCGCAGGCGCTGTTCGCGCGCGCGCGACAGGTCCTACCCGGCGGCGTCGATAGCCCCGTGCGCGCGTTCCGCGCCGTGGGCGGCACCCCGCGCTTCATGGTCAAGGGCGAGGGCTGCCGCGTGCAGGACGCCGACGGCAACGTGTACATCGACTACCTCGGCTCCTGGGGCGCGCTGCTGCACGGCCACGCCCACCCGGCGATCGTGGAGGCGGTAGCCGCGGCAGCCCGCGACGGCACCAGCTTCGGCACGCCCACGCCGCGCGAGGTCGAGCTGGCCGAGCTGGTCGTCGAGCTGGTGCCCAGCATCGAGGTGGTGCGGTTCGTCAACTCGGGCACCGAGGCGACGATGAGCGCCGTGCGGCTGGCGCGCGCGTTCACCGGCCGCGAGACGATCATCAAGTTCGACGGCTGCTACCATGGCCACGCCGACGGCCTGCTGGTCAAGGCCGGCTCGGGCCCGCTGTCGTTCGGCGCGCCCGACAGCCCCGGGGTGCCGGCGGCCATGGCGCGCTACACGCTGTCGCTGCCGTACAACGACCTCAACGCGGTGGAGGCGGCGTTCCGCGCGCAGCCCGACGGCATCGCGGCGGTGATCGTGGAGCCGATCGCCGCCAACATGGGCTTGGTGCCGCCCGCGCCAGGGTTCCTGGAGGGGCTGCGGCGGCTGACCGCGCAGCACGGCGCGCTGCTGATCTTCGACGAGGTGATCACCGGCTTCCGCGTGGCCCCCGGCGGCGCCCAGGCGCTGTACGGTGTCGAGCCCGATCTCACCACGCTGGGCAAGGTGGTGGGCGGCGGGCTGCCCGTGGGCGCCTACGGCGGTCGGCGCGACATCATGGCCCAGGTCGCGCCCGAGGGGCCCGTGTACCAGGCCGGCACGCTGTCGGGCAACCCGCTGGCGATGGCCGCGGGGCTGGCCGCCCTGCGCCTGCTGCGCGCGGGCGACCTGTACGCGCGGCTCGACCACCTCGCCGCCACCCTGGCCGATGGGCTCGTGCGCGCTGCGGCGAGCGCAGGGGTGCCGGTGCAGGTGCCGCGAGCCGGCTCGCTGCTGACGGTGTTCTTCACCGAGGCGCCCGTGCGCGACTACGATGACGCGCGCCGCGCCGATACCGCGCGCTTCGCCCGCTTCTTCCACGGGATGCTGGAGCGCGGCGTGTATATCCCGCCGAGCCAGTTCGAGGTGTGGTTCGTCAGCGCCGCCCACACCGAGTACGACATCGCGGCAACAATCGAGGCCGCGCGGGCTGCCTTCGCCGAGCTGGCGCGCTGAGCGCCGCCTCACTGCCGCAGCGTTTCCAGATACGCCACCAAGTCATCGAGTTCCTGCGCGCTGAGCGGCAGCCGCGGCATGGCGGTGCCGGGCTTCACTTTGGCGGGGTTCTCCAGGAAGTGCCAGAGGGTCTCCGGCGTGTTGGGCTGGCCTCCCGCGATGGTCGGCTGGCGCAGGGCGCGGCGGAGTTCGGGGCCCGTAATGCCACCGGCGAAGTCGCCCGCCACGCTGTGGCAGCCGACGCAGCCGCGCGTCGCGAACAGGCGCTTGCCGTTCTCGGCGTCGCCGATCCCTGGCGTGGCGTTCGCGGCGGGCCCCGCGGCATCGGGCGGCATCCCACGCGGCCCGCCGAGACAGGCGCCGAGTAACAGGGCGGCCAGGACGAGTATCCCCGTCCGACACCACGACGCGCCCGAGCGCACAGATCGCGGCCGCGGCGGGCGGCTCCGTCTCAGGAGTGAGGCGAAAAGGCGCTCAACCGGTCGGAAAAGAGCCCACGCTGGTATGGCTATCGCTCCTCGGACTCGCCTCGAGCGCTCGCGTGGCGCTCGGGGAGGGGATGGGGACTCGGGGGAAGGCCCCTCCAGTATACGGCCCAGCGGACGGTTGCACGCGGGCGGCGCCGGGGCTATGCTCCGGTCAGCAGCAGCGCCCTGGGACCGCCGCGCGAGGAGCCCTTCCGAGATGGCCGGAGCGGCGAGAGGCCGCAGCGCCCCCGTGGCCACGTCTTCTAGTCTCGTGGTCACGGCAGCGGCGGCCATCCTGCTGAGCAACAACGCGCTGCGGCTCGGCATCTCCCCCTTCTTAGAAGACTTCCGCATCCTGTTCCAGGTGGACTACGCGGGCGCGGGCGCGCTGCTGACGGCGTTCTTCGCCACCTACGCGCTGACCCAACTGCCCGCCGGCCTGGCCGCCGACCGCTGGGACCCCCGCCGTGTAGCGATGGTCGGCCTGGTGGCGCTGGCGCTCGCGGCACTGGTGCTGGCGCTGACCACCAGCTACCTGGTCGCGCTGGCGGCGCGGGCCGCGATGGGCGTGGCGGGCGGGCTGCTGTTTCCCACGGCCATGAAGCTGGCGGTCACCGCCAGCCGCGGCCACGGCGCCGCGACAGGCGGAGTGGAGGCTGGCCAGGCGCTGGGCACGCTGCTCGGCTTCTCGCTGCTGCCGCTATTGGCCAGCGTGACCGCGGTCACCGCGGCCCTTGTAGTGTTGGCGCTACTGCCGCTCGTAGCGCTGGTCGCCGTGCGGGCCGCCGTGCCACCCGCGCCACCCGTGCGGCGGGGCGATCCCCGCGCGGCGCTAAGCCGGTTGCTGCGCGACCGGCGTTTCCTGAGCCTCGCCCTGCTGAGCGTGGTGGTGCTGCTGGTGGCCTACGCCTCCCAGGGCTGGTTTCCTACCTACCTGCGCACCGTGCTGCACTACAGCCGCGGGGATACCGGCTGGCTGATGGCCGTGTTCACCCTGGTATGGTCGCTGGCCACGCCGCTGGCCGGCCGCTTCGCCGATCGCTACGCCTGCCACAGCCGGCTGCTGGCGCTAGGGGCCCTGTTCTGCGCCGCCAGCTTCGTCGCCCTGCTGCCCGGCGAGCGGGCGCTGGCCTTGCCCGCGCTGGCGCTGGCGGGCGCCGGGACGGGGATGTGCATCGCGCTGCTGTGGGCGCTGATCGCGGCGCTGGTTCCGCGGGGGGAGACGGGCGCCGCGATCGGGCTGGGCAACGCCATCGGGCAGCTGGCCAGCGCCAGCAGTGGGGTGCTGTACGGCGCCCTGCTGGACCGGACGGGCACCTTCGCGGCCATCTGGGCGGTGGCGGCAACGCTGGCGCTGGTGTCAGCGGGCTGGGCGCTGGCGCTGAGCCGTCGTCCCTCCTTAGTGGGTTGACAATTATCAAGTCAACCCCGCTACAATGCTGGTAGCTGGCCGGCGGAGGACCGCGATGCCCACTACCAAGCAGGACTACTACGCGATTCTCGGTGTCAGTCGGAACGCGACGGAGAAAGAGATTCGCCAGGCGTATCGCCGCCTGGCGCGGCAGTACCATCCGGACCTGAACCCGGGCGACAAGCAGGCCGAGGCGCGCTTCAAGGAGATCGGCGAGGCCTACGAGGTGCTCTCCGACCCCGAGAAGCGGGCCAAGTACGACCGCTACGGCCACAACTGGCGCCAGGCCGAGGCGGCGGAGCAGGCGGCGCGCAGCGCGGGCTTCGGGGGCACGGGCGGCTTTGGCTATCGGCCCGGCGGCCGCGTGCGCGTCGAGCCTCTGGATTTCGACGAGGGCATTTTCGGCGACCTGTTCGGCGAGCTGTTTGGCCGGGCCAGCCGCGTGGGCGCCACGCGCGGGCGCACGCGCCTCATTCCCGGTCAAGACTACGAGCAGCCGATCGAGATCACCCTCGAAGAGGCGTTCGCGGGTACCCAGCGCATCATCCAGGTGCAGAGCCCAGACGGCAGCGTGCGGCGCCTGGAGGCGCGCATCCCGCCGGGGGTGACGGAAGGCTCGCGCATCCGGCTAGCGGGCGAGGGCGGCCCCGGGGTCGGCGGGGCGCCCAACGGCGACCTGTACCTCGTGGTACACGTGCTGCCGCACAGCACCTTCGAGCGGAAAGGCGACGACCTCTACGTCACCGTGCCCGTGCCGCTGCACGTGCTGCTGCTCGGCGGCGAGGCCGAGGTGCCCACCCCCAAGGGCACGCGGCTGGCGCTGCGCATCCCGCCCGAGACGCAGAACGGGCGCACCTTCCGCCTGGCTGGCCAGGGCATGCCGCGGCTAGGTGGCAGCGGGCGCGGCGACCTGTACGCCACCGTATCGGCCGTGCTGCCGACCAACCTCAGCGAGCGGGAGCGCGAGCTGGTCCGCGAGCTGGCGCGGCTGCGGGGCGCGCGGTAAGGAGGTGGCCGCATGCGCGACTCCCCACCATCCCTGCCCGAGACCGCTTGCTTCGTGATCAGCGTGGCCGCGCGGATGCTGAACGTGCACCCGCAGACACTGCGCTACTACGAGCGCGCGGGGCTCATCGCCCCCTCGCGCTCGAAGGGCAACATCCGCCTCTACTCGCCCGAGGACATCCAGCGCGCCATGCAGATCAAGCGCCTGATCGAGGACCTGGGCGTGAACCTCGCGGGCGTGGAGGTGATCCTGCGGCTGACCGACCGCCTGCGCGAGCAGGAACGCGAACTGGCGGTCCTGCGCGGCGAGCTGGAAGAGGCCCGCGCCGAACTAGAGCGCCTGCGCGGCCGCTCGGCGGGTAGTCCGTGAGGGCCGCATGGCTCCGCGGCCCGGGCGCCGTCCACGGTAGGCCGCCCTGCTGGACCGCAGGGGACCGCTCGGATGACACGGCACGACGCACTCGCGGCTTCGGGAGTGGCGCTGGCGCCGCCGCGCGCGTGTACGCCACAATGCGAGACCGGGCGGCGCTATTTTCTGTTTCTGTTGGGGCAGAACAGCCATGCGACTGCTAGTCACGGGCGGGGCGGGCTACGTCGGCTCGCACACGGTGCGCCTGCTGCTGGAAGCCGGCCACGACGTCGTGGTGTATGACAACCTCGTCTACGGCCACCGCGCGGCCGTGCCCTGCCCGCTGGTGGTAGGCGAGCTGGCTGACCAGGAGCGGCTCGCCGCGACCCTCGCCCGCGGGCGCTTCGACGCCGTGCTGCACTTCGCCGCCTACGCCTATGTGGGCGAGTCGGTGGCCGACCCGGCGAAGTACTACCGCAACAACGTCGCCGGCGGCCTGGCCCTGCTCGACGCTATGCGCGCGCACGGCGTGGACTGCATCGTGTTCTCCTCCACGTGCGCCACCTACGGCGAGCCGGCGCGGCTGCCGATCACCGAGGACACCCCGCAGCTGCCGACCAACCCCTACGGCGAGACGAAGCTGGCGTTCGAGCGCGCCCTACGCTGGTACGGCCGCGCCTACGGGCTGCGCTCGGTGAGCCTGCGCTACTTCAACGCCGCGGGCGCCCAGCCCGACGGCACGCTCGGCGAGGACCACACGCCCGAGACGCACCTGATCCCGCTGGTGCTGCGCGTGGCGCTCGGGCAGGCGCCGCACGTGGAGATCTACGGCACCGACTACCCCACCCCCGACGGCACCTGCCTGCGCGACTACGTGCACGTGGTCGATCTGGCCGCCGCGCACCTGCTGGCGCTGGAGGCCATGGCCGCACCCGGCGTGGCGCTGGCCTATAACCTGGGCGCCGGGCGGGGCTACTCGGTGCGCGAGGTGATCGCCGCCTGCGAGCGCGTCACGGGGCAGCGGATCCCCGTGGTGGAGACGGCGCGGCGGCCCGGCGACCCGCCGGCGCTGTACGCCGATAACCGGCGGGCGCGCACGGAGCTGGGCTGGACCCCGCGCCTGAGCGACCTGGATACCATCGTGGCCACCGCCTGGGAGTGGCACCGCCGCCACCCAGCGGGCTTCGGCGACGCCCTCGCCGCCGCCTCGGGCTGAGCGGACCTCAGCGGCGATACTGCGGGTGGCGCTGCGCCAGCGCGGCTTGCTCCTCCGCGGTCAGCGGCCGCAGCGGGGCGGACACCGTCGGGTGGGCGAGGACCCCCTGCTCGACCAGCATCGCCTTGAACACCGCCAGCGTGGCAGCGTTGCGCGAGCCGCCGCGCGCGATGCGGTCGGGCAGGGTGTCCCAGTCGTAGATCTTCTCCTGCCAGCGCGCCGCCGCCTGCGCATCGCCCTTGCGCGCTGCCTCGTACGCCTCCACGTACAGCCGCGGACACACGTTGCTGGTAGCCGGAATGGCCCCGTGGCCGCCCAGCGCCAGCGCCGTGTCGGCGAGCCGCCGACTGCCCAGGAAGCCGCGGAAGGTGAGGCCCTCCTGGCGCATCTGAAGCATCGTAGAGCGGAACGTCTCGAAGTCGCCCGAGCTGTCCTTCCAGCCGATCACCGCGCCCTCGCGCGCCAGCGCCACCGCCGTGGTGGGCTCGACGCGCACCTTCACTGTAGGGGGAATGTTGTAGATGAACAGCGGCAGGTCGACCGCCTCGCGGATGGCGCGGTAGTGCGCCAGCAGCTCGTCCTGGCTGTGCGGATAGTAGTAGGGCGGCGTGGCGGCGATGGC
>DATGKN010000075.1:0-32640 GCA_035294645.1 Chloroflexota bacterium | reverse complement strand
AGGAGCTGGCGCCGCTCGGGCGCGCCTACCTGCGCCTGCTGCGCAGCAGCCCCGAGCTGGCCATACAGCGGCTGCGGCGCAAGCTGCGGAGGCGGGTGATATGAGTCGCGTGCTGGTGCTCGGCATGGCCCCGCTGCCGTGCGAGAACACGCTCAAGTCGTACGCGCCGGGGCTGCGCACCTGGCAGTTCGCTCGCGCGCTCCAAGCCGACGGCCATGACGTGGTGCTGCTCTGTCGCCGCATCCCGCACGTGTACGCCGAGAAAAGCCCGCCCGCGGTCAGCTACGTCGATCCGCACCTCGGCGTCCAGCGGGTCGATGTGGACGAGTCGGCCCTGGCCGGCGGCCGGCTCCTGCCCGCGGCGATCGAAGTGTTCCAGCCCGATTGCCTCGTGGGCGTCCATCACTACGGGGCCGCCCTGGCCGCCGAGATCGACAGCGGGCTGCCCCTGTGGGCCGATCTCAACGGGCACCTGATGGCCGAGGCGCAGGCCAAGGCGTTCGCCTACCGCGACGACAAGTATCTCGCGCACTTCTGGCACATCGAGCAGCGCGTGCTCGATCGCGGCGACGCGTTCTCGGTCGCCTCGCGCCCGCAGTACTACGCCACGCTCGGCGAGCTGGGGACCCGCGGGCGGCTCAACCAGCACACCGCCGGGCACCGCCTGGTCGCCGTGGTGCCCGACACCTACCCGCCGCCGCCCCCGCGCTCGCGACCGGTAGCGGTACGCGGGCGGCTGGTGCCCGACGACGCCTTCGTCGTGCTCTGGAGCGGCGGCTACAACACCTGGACCGACATCGCCACGCTGTTCCACGGCCTGGAGCAAGCCATGGCACGGGTGCCAGGGCTGTATTTCGTCTCCACCGGCGGCCAGATCGACGGGCACGACGAGCTCACGTACCCTCGCTTTTTGACAATGATCAGCGAGTCGCCGTACCGCGAGCGATTCGTCATGCAGGGCTGGCTGCCGGCCGACGAGATCCCCGCTTACCTGGCCGCTGCCGACCTGGCGATCAACCTGGACGCGCCGCTGGCCGAGGCCGAGCTGGGCACCCGCACCCGCGTGCTGAACTGGGCGGTGGCGGGCGTCCCGATCGCCTCGACGCCGATCTGCGAGCTGGCCCGCGAGCTGGCCGAGCGCGAGCTACTGTACGGCTTCCCCCCGGGCGACCCCGACGCCCTCGCGGAGACCCTAGTCGCCGCGGCCCACGACGAGCAGCGCCTGGAGCGGGCGCGGCGCGCCGCCGAGTACGTCCGGCGCGAGTACAGTTGCGAGCGCACGGCGGCGCCCCTGGTGCAGTGGTGCCGCGACCCGCGCCCGGCGCCCGACCGCCGCGCCGGCCAGCACGCCTCCCAGTGGGCGACGGCGGTGACCGCGACCGAGCCGGTGGTCATCGCCCAGCCCGCTAGCGCGCCCGCGGGGCCCGGCGCCGCCGCCCCGCCCGCGCCGCCCGCCCCGCCGACCGCCCTGGTGGTCGCGCGGCCCCGCTCCGTCCTCGGACGCGCCAGCCTGGTCGTGGCCGACGTACTCGGCGCCTGGGGCCGCTACGGCACGCGCGCCGCGCTGACCTGCGGCGGGTTCTACCTGCGCAGCGCGGCCCGCAAAGCCGGCCGGCGGCTGCGCGGGCGCTGACACAATCATGCTAGGTCTGCGAGCGGCGAAGGGAGGGCCGATGGGGGCACGCGCGCGCAGCCGGCTACGGCTGGAGCTATGGGTACAAGAGGAGCTTGCCCCGCGACCGCGGTCCAGGGCGCCTATCGGGCTGTATCTGTTCACCCTCTTCTGCGCCTTGTACCTGCTCGGTATGTCGGGCACGTTCCTCGGTAACGCCGACAGCGTGTTCATGTTCGGCGTGGCCGAGAGCCTCGCCCGGGCGCGCGATGTGGCGATCTCGCCGCGGATTGCTGACTTGCAGGAACCAAAGGACGCGTTCGAGTTCCTGCGCGGTGCCGACGGGCGCCTGTACTTCTACAAGGGCATGAGCTACTCAATGGTGTTGGTGCCGTTCTACCTGCTGGGTCAGGGATTGGCGTGGGTCACGGGCCTGACGGACCGCGAGGTCCAGCTCACCATGCTCACGGCCAGCGCGGCGGGGCCGCTGCTCGGAGCACTGGAGTGTGTGCTACTCTACCATCTGGCGCTGGCACTAGGGTTCGCGCGGCGCACGGCGGTGCTGACCGCGCTGCTGGCGGGGCTGGGCACCATCATCTGGGCCGACAGCAAGAGCAACATGTCGGAGCCGCTGCTCGGGCTGACGATCACCGGGGCGTACCTGGGCCTGGCCCACCTCCAGCAGCGGCCGACAGCGGGGTGGGCGGCGTTCACCGGCAGCTGCCTCTCCGTGCTATTCCTCAGCCAACCCGCGATGCTGCTACTAGTAGTGCCCGTGGTGACGGCCTACTTGCTGTGGGGCGGCTGGCGGGCGTGGCGGACGGAGCGGCGCCAGGCGGCCGTGGCGGTGGGCGCGTACGGGCTGGCGCTGCTGGTGGGGCTGGGCCTGCTCGGCTGGCTGAACTGGCTGCGGTACGGCTCGCTCGTATCGGCGGGCTACGAGGGCGCGATGCAGCCGGGGCTGGCGATCCCCGTGTACATCGGCATCTACGGCCTGCTGCTGAGCGCCGGCAAGAGCATCTTTCTGTACTCGCCGCCGCTGGTGTGCGCGGCAGCGGCGGCGCCGGCTTTCTGCCGCCGTGTCGGCATGCTGGGCACCCTGCCGCTGGCACTGCTGGCGGTGTTTCTAGTCGCGTATGGGCGGATCAGCTTCTGGCACGGCGATGGGGCCTGGGGACCGCGCTACCTGATCCCGCTGACGGGCGTGCTGGTGGTCATGGTGGCCGCGTACATCGAGGAGACGCCGACCATCGGGCGGCGGGTGGTGCTGCTGGCCCTGATCGCCCTCGGGGGCGTGGTCCAGGTGATCGGGGTGCTGACCTCCACCCCCGCTTACTTCGCCCTGCTCCTACAGCACGGCGTGCTCCAGAGCGCCAGCCCCTTGCTGCCCGCCTGGTACCCGGTCATCTTCGACCCCGAGTTCTCGCCCGTCGTCGGGCGCGGGATGCTGCTGTTGTCGGCGCTGCATCGCCTGGTATTCGGCGAGAGCCTCATCTGGACGGTGCGCGTGGGCCCGGGCGGCGATTGGGTGCCGATCTCGCTGGCCGGCTACGACGGGCTGAACTGGTGGGCGAGCTGGCTGCTGGCGTCCAGCGTGGCACCCCAGAGCGCGCTATACGTGGGCCTGGTGCTCGCGGTGGTCGCGGCCGGCGGTCTGGCAGTTGCGGGCAGCTTGCGGGCGCTCTGGCGAGCGGCTGGCCTGCCGCGCGTGTGGGCAGAGAGCCATGCCGGATGACATGCCCCCGGCGTCCTCGCCTCCTCCCGAGCCGGCCGCCCCGGGATACGAATACACGGCCGACTATTGGGCAGAGCGTGCCCCGAATTGCCCACAAGACCGTAGCCACTGGGAAGGCCACCCACTGGTGCAGCAAGCCATGGCCGCCTATCGCGGCGGCGCTACCTTGGTCGAGTACTTCGCACAGCACATCCCACCGGGTGCGCGGCATGGAGTGGGACTGGGGGTCGGGCTGGCGGCCGGTGAACTCGACTTGCTGCGGCTCGGCGCGGTCGCGTCGTTCGATCTCTACGACGTCACGGGCGCCCTGCTGGCAGCGGTGGAGCAGACGGCCAGCCAGGAGGGCCTAGCCGAGCGGGTACGCTGCCACGTCGCGGATACCAATACCCTGCGGCTGGCACCCGCGAGCTGCGATGTCGTGACCTGTTTCGCCTCGCTTCACCACGTCGAGCGGCTGGAGGCTGTCGTCGAGATGGTACGGGAGGCGCTACGTCCGGGCGGTGTGCTGCTCGCGCACGAGTACGTCGGCCCGGATCGCTTCGCGTTCCCCGCGGAGCATGTCGAGCTCGCCCGTGCCATCTACCGTACGCTCGACCCGGCGCTGCGGTGTCCATGGCCCGAGCTGCCGGTGCCTAACCCCACGGAGGTGGCCGCGGCCGACCCGACCGAGGCGGTTCGCTCCTCCGAGATCGTGTCCGTGGTCCGGCGCTACTTCCCGCGCACCCACGTGCTGTCCTATGATCAGTGCCTAACGATCATCCTGTGGTACGGCCTGAATTACGACGCTCTCTACGACATCCCCCAGGGCCACGACCTCGTGAACTGGCTGCTAGCGGTCGATCGGGCACTGGTGCGCAGCGGGCAACTATCCACCTACCTGGTAGATATCGTCGCGATCAAGGAGGGCTGATCACTGCCAGGCCCCGCGCGCCCCGCCCCGCGCGGTCCTTGCCGCCTGCCGGGTGTCACACCGTGGCCGGCCGGCTGGAGCGAGCGCGGCGGGGCCTGGTATAGTTCCCGCTCGGGCGTGCCGCGCCCCGCTTCTCGGAGGAGGAGGCAGTAGGTTGGCTCGGATCAGCGTGGTCGGCACCGGCTACGTCGGCCTCGTCACCGGCGCGTGCTTCGCCGACCTCGGCAACCACGTCACCTGCATCGATATCGACGCCCGCAAGGTCGAGCTGCTCGCCCGCGGCACCCTGCCCATCTACGAGCCGCAGCTCGAGGAGCTGGTCCAGCGCAACCTGGCCGCCGGCCGCCTCCGCTTCACCACCGACTACCGCAGCGGGCTCGCCGGCGCCGAGTTCGTCTTCATCGCCGTCAACACCCCCTCCGGCCACGACGGCGAGGCCGACCTGCGCCAGGTGCAGGCCGCCGCCCACAGCATCGCCGAGCACCTCACCGCCCCCGCCATCATCGTCAACAAGAGCACCATGCCCATCGGGACCGGCGACTGGGTCAGCGGCATCCTGGAGCGGCGCCTGCCGCCCGGGGTCGCCTTCGCCGTGGTCTCCAACCCCGAGTTCCTCCGCGAGGGCTCGGCGGTCGCCGACTTCCTCAACCCCGACCGCGTGGTGCTCGGCGCCAACGACCGCGCCGCCGCCGAGCGGGTGGCCGCCCTGTACGCGCCGCTCAAGTGCCCGATCATGATCACCGACATCCGCACGGCGGAGATGATCAAGTACGCCTCCAACGCCTTCCTGGCCGCCAAGATCTCGTTCATCAACGAGATCGCCGCCATCTGCGAGCGGCTGGGCGCCGACGTGCGGCAGGTCGCCCAGGGCATGGGCTACGACCGGCGCATCGGCGCCGCGTTCCTCGACGCCGGCATCGGCTACGGCGGCTCGTGCTTCCCCAAGGACGTGAAGGCCTTGGAGCACATGGCCAGCATCCACGGCACGCACCCGCAGCTGCTGCGCACGGTGATGGAGATCAACCGCGACCAGCGTCGCCGCGTGCTCCAGAAGCTGCGCCGCGAGCTGGGCCGGCTGGAGGACCGCACCATCGGCATCCTCGGCCTGGCGTTCAAGCCGAACACCGACGACCTGCGCGAGGCGCCGGCGCTGGAGATCATCCACCTGCTGCGCCACGAGGGCGCCCACGTGCGCGCCTACGATCCGGCCGCCATGGCCCGCGCCCGCGAGCTGCTGCCCGACCTCTACTACGGCCGCGACGCCTACGACGCCGCCACCGGCTGCCACGCCGTGGTGCTGGTCACCGAGTGGAACGAGTTCAAACAGCTCGACCTGGCGCGCCTGCGCGACGTGATGGCCTACCCGTTCCTGGTGGATGGCCGCAACCTCTACGATCCGGCGGCGCTCACCGCGCTCGGCTTCGTCTACTCGGGCATCGGCCGCGTGCAGCCGGTGCACTACCCGCCCGGCGGGCGCCCGCCGCTGCCCGACGCGGTCGACGGCCGCGCCACCCACCTGCCGCGCTGAGCCGCCGGCCGCTCACGACCGCGCCACGCGCCTGCCCACGCTGCCCGCCGGTGTGGTATCCCCAAACCGCAGAGGGGAGGCCGGCATGTCCAGCCGCGTGCGCGAGCAGCTCTCGTTCCTGGACGACGACCCGCGCGGCGCCTCGCCCGTGCGCCGCCAGTACCTGGAGTTCAAGCGCCGCTACCCGGACTGCGTGCTGCTGTTCCGGCTCGGCGACTTCTTCGAGACGTTCGACGACGACGCGCGCCTGGTCGCCGCTGCCCTCGACCTGACGCTCACCCAGCGCGACCTCGGCCGCGGCGCGCGCGTGCCCATGGCGGGCATCCCCGCCCACGCCGCCGAGAGCTACATCGCCCGCCTGCTCGCCCAGGGCCACCGCGTGGCCATCTGCGACCAGGTCGGCCCCGTGCCCGAGCGCGGCCTGGTGCGCCGCGAGGTGGTGCGCGTGGTCACCCCCGGCACGCTGGTCGAGCCGAGCCTGCTGGCGGCCGAGGCCAACAACTACCTGGCCAGCCTCTGGCGCGCGCCCACGGGCGCCGTCGGGCTGGCCTACGCCGACATCAGCACCGGCGAGCTGGCCGCCACCGCCCTGGCCGGCGACGACGTGCTCGACGCGCTGGCCGCCGAGCTGGCCCGGCTGGCGCCGGCCGAGCTGCTGCTGGCGCAGGACGCCGACGACGCGGCGCTGCGGGCGGTGGTTCCCGAGCGCTGCCGCCTGACGCCCTGCCCGCCCGAGCGGTTCCACCCGGAGCGGGCGCGCCGCGCGGTGCTGGAGCACTTCGCCGCCCCGAGCCTCGCGGCGCTGGGCCTCGGCGACCCCGCCGCGGGCGCGCGCGGCGACGGGCCGCACCCGGCGGTGCCGGCGCTGGGCGCGCTGCTCGCCTACCTGCGCGACACGCAGGCCGCCGCGCTGGCGCTGCTCGACCGCGTGCAGGTGTACGCCGCCAGCGGCGCGATGGTGCTCGACGCCGCCACCCGCCGCAACCTGGAGCTGCTGGAGGGCGCCCGCAGCGGGGCCCGCGCCGACTCGCTGCTCGGCGTGCTCGACCACACGCGCACGCCGATGGGCGCGCGGCTGCTGCGCGCCTGGATCAGCCAGCCGCTACGGGACCTCGCGCGGCTCCAGCGGCGGCAAGCGGCAGTGGCCGCGCTGGTGGACGCCCCGCTGCGCCGCGCCGAGCTGCGCGCCCTGCTGGGCCAGGCCGGCGACCTGGAGCGGCTGGCCGGCCGCGCCGCGCAGCGCCTGCTCGGCCCGCGCGAGTGCCTGGCCCTGCGGCGCGGGCTGGAGGTGGTGCCCGCCGTGCGCGCCCTGCTGGCCGACCCGGCGCTGGCGCCCCTGCACCCCGCGGCCGAGCAGCTCGACCCCTGCGCCGCCGCGAGCGCGGCGATCGCGCGCACGCTGGCCGACGACCCCCCGGCGGTGTTCGGCGAGGGCACCATCCGCGCGGGGGTGAGCGCCGCCCTGGACGAGTGCCGCGCCCTCAGCGGCGACACCAAGCAGGTGCTCGCCCAGCTGGAGCGGCGCGAGCGCGAGCGCACGGGCGTGCGCAGCTTGAAGATCGGCTACAACCGGGTCTTCGGCTACTACCTGGAGGTGTCCCACGCCGTCGCCAACAGCCCCACCGACCACTTCCAGCGCGCGCAGTGCGGCGCCGCCACGGTGGCCGAGCTGCTCGACAAGCTGGGCTACCAGCGCAAGCAGACGCTGGCCAACGCCGAGCGGTACGTCACGCCCGAGCTGAAGACGCTGGAGGCGCGCCTGCAGAGCGCCCAGGAGGAGGCGCTAGAGCTGGAGCGCCAGCTGTACCAGGGCCTGCTCGACACGCTGGCCGCCGCGGCGCCGGCCCTGCGCCGCACGGCCACGGCGCTGGCGCGGCTCGATGTGCTGGCGGCGCTGGCCGAGGCCGCCGCCCGCTACGGCTACGTGCGGCCGGAGCTGCTGGCCGAGGGGCCGCTGGAGATCGAGCAGGGCCGGCACCCGGTGGTCGAGCGCCGCCTGCCGGCCGGCAGCTTCGTGCCCAACGACACGCGGCTCGACCACCACGACTGCCAGATCGTGATCCTCACCGGCCCGAACATGGCTGGCAAGTCGACCTACCTGCGGCAGGTGGCGCTGATCGTGCTGATGGCCCAGATCGGCAGCTTCGTGCCCGCGGCGCGGGCCCGGCTGGGACTGGTCGACCGCATCTTCACCCGCGTGGGCGCCCAGGACGACATCGCCAGCGGCCACAGCACGTTCATGGTGGAGATGGTGGAGACGGCGGCCATCCTGCGCGCCGCCACGCGCCAGAGCCTGGTGATCCTCGACGAGGTGGGCCGCGGCACCAGCACCTTCGACGGCATGGCCATCGCCCGCGCGGTGGTCGAGTACCTGCACGACCACCCACGGCTCGGCGCGCGCACGCTGTTCGCCACGCACTACCACGAGCTGGCGGAGCTGGAGCGCACGCGCCCGCGCGTGAAGGCGTACCGCATGGCGGTGCTGGAGGAGGGCGAGCGGGTGGTGTTCGAGCACCGCGTCGAGCCGGGCGGGGCCGACCGCAGCTACGGCGTGCACGTGGCGCGGCTGGCGGGGCTGCCCCCGGCTGTCACGCGGCGCGCCGCCGAGCTGGTGCGCGAGCTGGAGCAGCGCGGCCCGCTCGGCGCGGCGCCCGAGCCGGCGCCCACTGCCAACGGCCGCGCGCCCGAGGGCACCTTGCACCCGGTGCTCGCCGAGCTGCGGCGGCTGGATGTGCTGGCGCTGTCGCCGCTGGAGGCGCTGGCCAAGCTGCTCGACCTGCAGGAGCGCGCCCGCGAGTCGTGAGCCCTGCGTGCCGCTGGGGAGCGCCGGCGCCGCGACCGGCGAGCTCCCCCCAACGGCCGACTGCCTCAGGCGCCCGCCGCAGTAGCTCGTGTCGGTGGGGCGCCCCTCCCGAGCTAGTGGTGCTCGGCTCTCGGTGCCGCGGCGCCGGCGAGCTGGCTCGCGATGGCGTGCTGGTCGAGCCACACGTTCTCCCGGCTGATACACCCGTCGCGGAACTCCCAGACGTGCAGCATACGGAACGCGATGCGGCGCCCGTGCCCCGGCACGCCGAACAAGGTGCCGGGCACGGTGCCCCGCCACTCGTGCTCGATCACACAGAAGTCCTCGCCGTAATAGCTGCGGACTGGGACCATCTCCTCGGTCGCGATATCGCGGACGAGCTGGGCGTAGAACCCCTGTGCGGCCGTCCGGCCGTGTAGTGGGCCATGGGGCGCCCCCGCGATATCGTGCTCGATATCGTCTGTGTAGACGGCGACGCATCCAGCAGGATCGCCCGCCTGCTCGGCGGCCAGATGGGCGGCGATGAGTCGATCCATCTCCTGACGGTTCATGGACGCTTTCCTCCGCGATAGCTATCCGATGTGCGGCGCGCACCCAGGGCGTGGGCCACTGGGGCCAGGGTACCGGGGATGCGAGGCTGCTCGAAACCCCGCGAGTTCGGGGACTTGCCGGGCCGCTTCCCCCCCAAATGAGGGGGATAGCACCCGGTGGATGCCGGTGTATACTACGAGCACTTCTGGCCGCAGGCCGGCATCGCTGCAGCGTGGTGCGAGGGAGGCCGCCGTGATGCTCGATGCCCCACTCGCGACGCCCGCCGCTCGCGCCACGCGCGCCCGCCTCCTGGACCTTGCGCATCGGCGCGTCGCCGACGCGGCATTCCTCCACGAGCTGTCCTGCGAGCTACGGCGCCTCGTGCCGTTCACGGCGTCGTTCTGGGCGGCTAGTGACCCGCTCACCATGCTCGCCGTCGCGCCCGCTCGGGTCGAAAACCTGGGGCGCCAGTGCGCGCGCTGGTGGGAGCGCGAGTTCCTGGTCCAGGACTTCAATCTGTTCCGCGATCTGGCCCGAGCCAAACAGCCCGCGGCATCGCTGCTCCGGGCGACCGGGGAGCAACCTGGGCGTAGCGTGCGGTACCGGGAGCTGCGGAGCGAGCTGGGTTACGGCGACGAGCTGCGGGGGGTCTTTCGCTGTGGGCCCACCGTCTGGGGCTTCGTCTCGCTATGGCGCACGGCGGAGGAGCCGCCGTTCACCGCCGGGGAAGAGAAGCTGCTCGCCGACTTGTCCGCCCCCATCGCCGAGGCCTTCCGGCGTGCGACCCTGCTGCCTGCCGGCCCTGGCGACGAGGCGACCGGGGCGCCGGGGTTGCTCGTATTCGACGACCACATGCGGCTAGAGTCGTTCAATAGCCAGGCCGAGGCGTGGCTGAACGAGCTGACCCCGACCGTGCTCTGTAACGGGGACGCGTTGGACGAGGCGATGCCCGCGGCGATACGCGCCGTCGTCGCGCGCGCCCACGCCATCGCCGCCGGCATCGAGGAGGGAAGCGGGCGCGTTCGGGTCCGGACCCGGTCGGGCCGCTGGGGCGTCGTCCACGGGTTTTCCCTGCACGGGGTGGCCCCTGGCCCCGTCCGGACCGCGGTGG
This sequence comes from Chloroflexota bacterium, assembly GCA_035294645.1. GTDB lineage: Bacteria > Chloroflexota > UBA6077 > UBA6077 > JAJPHF01 > JADGHJ01. The sequence continues at coordinate 22,410 of DATGKN010000075.1, read as the reverse complement.
TTATCGAGCCGGCCACGGCCTCCGACATCGCCCCGCTGCTGGTCGAGGCGTACGGGCTCGGCCCCCGCGAGCAACAGATCACTCAGCTGATCGCGCGCGGGCTCAACACCCCGCAGATCGCGGAGCGGCTCTGCCTGTCTCCGCACACGGTCCGCGACTACGTGAAGCTGATCCTCGACAAGGTCGGCGTCCGCAGCCGCGGCGAGCTGGTCGCGCACCTGTTCGCCGAGCACTACTGGGAGCCGTTGCGCGACGGGATCGCCTGCGCACCGCACGGTCCGGGCTGAACGTGGCAGGCCGCCGCGCTTGCTGGGCCGGTGCGGATGTGCTCTACTCTCGGTCAACTCGGGCTGGACGAGAGCACATGCGCCGGGCCCGTTGGCGCGCGCTGGCCATGGGGGCCGCAAGCATCGCAGGCCTCGTCGCGTGCGCTGGCGCGCCGGAACCCGCGCCTGCGGCGGTCCCCACCCACGCCCCCCGCAGCGGCGCGGCCGGCGCCGGGCTGGGCCGCGGCAGCAGGGGGCCGAGGGCGAGGGCCACGAGCAGGGCCACGGCGGCGGCGCGGGCGGGCATGGCGGGCTCCTCGCGGCGGGCGCGGGGCGGCCGGATCAGCCGTTAAACGCGCGGCGGCCCGAGATGTTCCAGGCGAGCCCGTCCTCGCCAGGTGGCGGCCGCCAGCCTCAGGCGCTCGGCGCAGTCGCCCGCTCGGGGAACGCCACGGCCCGCAGCCGCTCGATGCCCACCCGCGTGCACCAGTCGCCGAAGCCCTCATCCGGGCGGCGCTCGACGGCGTACCGCGCGAACAGGGGGCGCAGCCGCGGCGCCAGCTCCTCCACCGGCACCAGGTCGGCGAGCAGCTGGCTGAGCCGGGTCCCCGCGAAGTCGCCGCCCACGTAGATCTGGTACCGGCCCGGCGTGCGCCCCACGAAGCCGATGTCGCCCAGGTACGGGCGCGCGCAGCCGTTGGGACAGCCGGTCATGCGGATGCTGAGCCGCGCGGCGTCGAGGCCGAGCGCCACCAGGTCGGCATGGATCTGCCGCACCACGGCCGGCAGCGCGCGCTCCGACTCGGCCAGCGCCAGCCCACAAGTGGGAATCGCCGGGCAGGCCATGGAGTGACGCAGCGCCAGCGGGACCTCCTCCACCAGCGGCACGCCGTGCGCCCGCAGCAGGGTCTCGACGGCCGGCCGATCCTCCCCGCGCAGGTCGGCGAACAGCACGTTCTGCTGCGGGGTGAGGTAGATGGTGGGGCGGAAGCGCTCGACCAGCGCGCGGAACGCCGTCTTGGCCCGCAGCGCGGGGGTGTCCTGGATGCGCCCGTTCTCCACCCACACGCCCAGGTACCAGCGCCCGTCGGCCTGCGGGTGCCAGCCCAGATGGTCGCCCGTGTGGGCCCAGCGCAGCGGGCGCGGCAGGGCCAGGGGCCGGCCCAGGCGCGCCTCCAGCGCGGCGCGGAACCGCGGCCCCCCCCACCGCTCGACGAGGTACTTCAGACGCGCGAAGTGGCGGTCGCGCCGCTCGCCGTGGTCGCGCTGGAGGCCGATGATGGCCAGCACCGTGGGCAGCAGCGCGTCGGGCTCCACGAAGCCGAGGGGCTGGGCCACCGCCGGGTGGGTCTCGGGCCTGGTATGCGACCGGCCCAGCCCGCCGCCCACCAGCAGGGTGAAGCCCGCCAGGCGGCCACCGTCGAGGTGGGCCACCATGCCGATGTCCTGGGAGTAGACGTCGATGCAGTTGTCGCCCTCGATGGCCAGGCCCGACTTGAACTTGCGCGGCAGGTAGCCCGGGCCGTACAGCGGCTCCTCGTCGGGCTCGCGCGAGGAGACCACCTGCTCGCCGTTGAGCCAGATCTCGTGGTACGCGCGCGTGCGCGGCAGCGTGGCGTCGCTGAGCAGGCGCGCGTAGCGCTGCACCTCGCTGGCCGCCCCGGTGGTGTCCGGCGCCGGGCAGGCCATCAGGTTGCGCTCCACGTCGCCGCAGGCGCCCAGGGTGGTCACCAGCGCGGCGTTGAGCGCGCGGATGGTGGGGCGCAGGTCGCGCTTGCTGACGTGGTGCAGCTGGATGCACTGGCGCGTGGTCAGGCGCAGGGTCTGGTTGGCATAACGGGTGGCCAGGTCGTCGAACGTCAGGTACTGCGCGGCGCTGAGCCGGCCCCCCGGGATCTTGGCGCGGACCATCATGATCCAGGTCTTGCCGCCGCCCTGCTGGCGGGCCGCGGCGCGGCGATCGCGGTCCTCCTGCTGGTAGACGCCGTGGAACTTGAGCACCTGGTAGTCATCGGCCGAGAAGTGGTCGCTGGGGCTGGCCAGCGCGGCGGCGATGGTGCCGCGCAGGTAGTCGCTCTGGCGCTTGATGCGCTCGACTTTCGACCAGACGGCCGGCTCAGCGGCGCTGGACGCCGCGGGCGCGAAGTCGTCGGGCATGCTGCTCCCCTCGCCACACGCGATAAACATGATCCAGTTTATCATGTATCGTGCGAGGGGGACACCCGCGCGGTCGCCGGCTGGGGTGCGCGGACCGGGCCGGCGCGCCGTCAGCCGGCGGGCTGCGCGGCGGTGAGCCCGCTCGTCTCGCGCTGCACCACCCGCTGCGCCAGCCAGCCCAGCCAGCCGCCCAGCGTCCAGCGCGCCGGCTTGTGCGCCAGCTCGGCCATCGCCTTGGCCAGCACGTCCGCCACCACGTGCTCCACCGCCGCCTCGGTCGCCTCGCGCCCGGCGGCGGCCAGCAGGCGCTCGACGCGCCGCCGCAGCCCCGGCAGCTCCTCCTCCACCAGGGCGTCGAACGCCGCGCGGTCGCCGGCCAGCGCGCGGTCGAGCAGCTCGCGCCGGTCGAGCAGCTCGCGCTCCAGGAAGCGCGCCTGCTCCGGCTCCAGTGCCGCCCGCTTGCGCTCGTGGGCGTACTCCCGCCGCAGGCGGGCCTTGTAGCGGGCCAGGCGCTCCTCGAGGTCGGCGAACGCCTGGTGCAGCAGGGCGGCCACGGTGGGCGCCCGGTTGCGCCGCGCCACCAGCACGGTGCCCGGCAGGCTCAGCCGGAAGCTGCCCACGAACTCGTCGGCGCGCGGCTGGTGCACGATGCGGATATCCAGATGCACGAGGTCGGGCCGGAAGTGCCGCAGCTGCGGCTCCAGGCGCTGCAGGTGGCGCTGCAGCGCGCGCTCGTCGGCCGCGGTCCACTCGTGGCGCTGGGTGGTCAGGTGGTAGCGGAGCATCGCGCCCTCTCCTTCGCCCGCCCGGCGGCCCGCGGCCGCGCGGCCGCACGCCACGCCCGCCCACCTGGCCGCCGGGGCGGCGTTCTGACCAGCACTATACGCGCCGCCCCGTTAGGGCCACGGCATACCGACGTAGGAGCTGCGCTAAGATCGCCCCGCGCGCTCAAGGCGCCGGCAGCACCGAGCGGCCGCCGAACCGCTCCACCCAGCGCGGGATCACTTCCTTGTTGAAGACGTTGTCCGGCACCTCGCCGCGCAGCGCCCGCAGCACCGACTCGGTGGCCCACTCGATCCCTGGCCCCAGCCCGCTGGCCAAATTGCTGCTCACCATGTGCGGCGACAGCAGCACCTTGTGGCCCAGCCGCAGCAGCGGGCTGTCCTGGGCCAGCGGCTCATCCTCGAACACGTCGAGCGCCGCCGCCTGGATCACGCCGCGCTCCAGCGCCTCGGCCAGCGCCGCCTCGTCGACCACCTTGCCCCGCGAGGTGTTGATCAGCACCGCCGTGGGCTTCATCTTCGCCAGCTCGGCCGCGCCGATGAGGTGGTACGTCTCGCGGGTGAGCGTCACGTGCAGCGTCACCACGTCCGACTCGCGCAACAGGGTATCGAGGTCCACGGCCCGCGCGCCCACCAGGGCGAAGCGGTCGCGCGGCACGTACGGGTCGTGGGCGAGCAGGCGCACGCGCCACGGCTGGAGCAGCAGAGCCAGCCGCGCGCCGATGCGGCCCAGCCCCACGATGCCGATGGTGATGCCGGGGTAGCCGTCCTGCCGCGCGCCGAGATAGACACCCTGCAGCTCGTCGAGCCGCCAGCCGCCGCGCTTCATGTGCTCGTCGCGCTCGCGCACGCGCTTGAGCAGGGCGAGCATCATGGCCATCGTGCCCTCGGCCACCCCGCCCCAGTTCGACTCGGTCGGGCCGTGGGTGACCAGGATCCCCAGCTCGGTAGCGGCGTCGACATCCACGTCGTCCACGCCGATGGTGTACTTGGCCACGATGCGCAGCTGGTCCGAGCTGGCCATGATGCGGCGGGTGATCGGCGAGCTGCGGATCGAGGTGCCCATCAGTGCCACGGCGTCGCGCGCCATGGCCGCCATCTCGTCCTCGTTGTCGCCCTTGGGCGTGTGCCAGCCCGCCTTGCCCAGCACCAGCTGGCACCCCGCCATCTCCAGCCGGCGGTGTGTCTCCTCCGTGGGGTCCGCGGGCGCGAAGATAAACACCTTGGGCGCTGCCATGCTGCTGCCTCCTTCGGCGCGCCGCCAGCGCGGCTGCTCGCTCACCCCCCTATCATAGCCGCGCGCCGTGCCACGGGCGACCGCCGCCCGGCGCTGTTGCAGGTGCGCCACAGCGGCTCGCCGAGGCGAACAGGCGTGCTACAATGCGACCAGCAGACCGGCCGATGGGAGCCGCATGCCGATCCGTGTCTTGCCCCCGCTCGTCGCCGCGCGCATCGCCGCCGGCGAGGTGGTCGAGCGGCCCGCCTCGGTGGCCAAGGAGCTGCTGGAGAACGCGCTCGACGCCGGCGCGCGCCGCGTGGCGGTCGAGGTGGTCGACGGCGGCGTGACGCTTCTGCGCGTGGCCGACGATGGCTGCGGCGTGCCGGCCGCCGAGGTGCCGCTGGCGTTCGCGCGCCATGCGACGAGCAAGTTGGTCGACCTCGAGGACTTGGGGCGGCTGACCACGCTCGGCTTCCGCGGCGAGGCGCTGCCCAGCATCGCCAGCGTGGCCGAGGTGAGCTTCCTCACGCGCGCCCACGACGCGTCGGCAGCCACGCTGCTACGCGTGCGCTACGGGGAGATCGTCGAGCAGCGGCCCGCGGCGCGCGCGCCCGGCACGACCGTCACGGTCGAGGACCTGTTCGGGGCGCAGCCGGCGCGTCGCAAGTTCCTCAAGGCGCGCGCCACCGAGGCCGGCCACGTCGCGCAGGTCACCACCCAGCTCGCGCTGGCACGCCCCGACGTGGCGTTTGCGCTGGCGCTCGACGGGCGGACCGCGCTGACCACCCCTGGCAGCGGCGACGCCCGTGCCGCGCTGGCGGCAGTGTACGGCGCCGACGTGGCCGCCGCCCTGCTGGAGCTGCCCCCCGCCGCCACCCCCGACGGCGGGGTACAGGTGCGCGGCTATGTGAGCCCCCCGGGCCTGCACCGTGCCACGCGCGGGGCGATCACGCTGGTGGTCAACGGCCGCGTGGTGAGCACCCGCGCCCTGCTGTACGCGCTAGAGGAGGCGTACCACACGCTGCTGCCGGTGGGGCGGCACCCGCTCGCCTTGCTGTGGGTCGCCGTGCCGCCAGCGGAGGTCGACGTCAACGTGCACCCCGCCAAGCAGGAGGTGCGCTTCCTGCGCGAGCGCGCGGTGTGCGCCGCGGTCCACCGCGCCGTGCAGGCAGCGGTCGGCACCAGCCGGGCGATCCCCGTGGTCAGCGCGCTGGCGTCCCCGCCCGAGCCGGCGCCGCCCGCCCCGGCCGGCCCCACCGCGGCCGCGCCGGCCCCCCTGTGGGAGCCGGCCCCCGCGGATGCCCCCCAGCCCGCCGCCCGGCCGCGCCTTGGCGGCCTGCGCGTGCTGGGGCAGGTGGCGCTCACTTACATCACCGCCGAGGGCGCGGCGGGGCTGTACCTCATCGACCAGCACGCCGCGCACGAGCGGGTGCTGCTAGAGCAGCTGCGCCGCACGCGGCCCGGCGGCGAGCAGGTGCAGTACCTGCTGGAGCCGCAGGTGGTGGAGCTGACCGCGGCGCAGGCCGCCGCGCTGCGCGGGCACCTGGCCGACCTGGCCGCGCTGGGGTTCGTGGTCGAGGCGTTCGGCCCGCGGGCGCTGCTGCTGCGCGCCATTCCCGCCGCGCTGCGGCCCGCGACCATCGCGCGCGTGCTCCAGGAGACGTGCGAGGCGCTGGCCCACGACGCCCCGGCCACCGACTGGCGCGAAGCGGTCTGCCTGCTGCTAGCCTGCAAGACGGCTGTGAAGGCCGGCCAGCTGCTCACCCTAGAGGAGATGCGCGCGCTGCTGGAGCAGCTCGACGAGGCCGAGCTGGGCCACACCTGCGCGCACGGGCGCCCGACCGCGGTGCTGCTCACCCACGGCCAGCTGGAGCGCGAGTTCGGCCGCCGCTGAGCCCGCCGGCGCTCAGACGCGCACGCGGTAGCGCGCGGCGCGGTCGCGCAGCCGCTCGACCGCCTCCGGCGGCACGTACACGGTCCCTGGGTCGTTGGTCACCGTCGGCGCGTCGCCCATGGGGAAGCCATGGTAATCGCTGCCGCCGGTGGGGATCAGATGGTAGTGGCGCGCCAACGCCAGCAGGAACTCGATGCGCGCCGGCTCGTAGCCCTGGTAGTAGGTCTCGATCCCATCCAGGCCCGCGGCCGCCAGCTCGGCGACCACGCGCTCCACGTCGGCGAAGTCGCAGGGGTGCGCCACCGCGGCGACCCCGCCGTAGCGGTGGATCTGCGCGATGGCCTCCTGCGGGCTGAGCTTCATGCGCTCGACATAAGCTGGGCCGCCATCAGCGAGGAAGCGGTCGAACGCCTCCGTGATCGAGCCGACGTGGCCGGCCTCCAGCAGCGCCTGGGCGATGTGCGGCCGGCCCACCGAGCCGTCGCCCGCGATAGCCAGCACGCGCTCCCAGGCGACGGGGTAGCCCAGCTCGGCCAGCCGCGCGACCATGCGCTGGGCACGGCTGAGGCGGTCGTCGCGCATCGGTAGCAGCCACGCCTGGAACGCGGGCTCCTCGTAGCGCAGGAAATAGCCCAGGATGTGGACGCTCTGGCCGTGCAGCTCGGTGCTCAGCTCGATGCCGGGGATCAGCTCGATCCCCAAGCGGGCGGCCTCGGCCCGCGCCGCCGCCAGGCCGTCGGTAGTATCGTGGTCCGTCACCGCCAGGCAGCGCACCCCGCCCGCGTGGGCGTGGCGCACCAGCTCCTCGGGCCGCAGCCGGCCATCCGAGACGGTGGTGTGCGTGTGCAGGTCGACCACGCTGGCGCGGGGCCGGGTCCCATTGCGGTTGGTCATGCCGTAGTGTCTCCTCTGGTCTTGGGCCGCCCGCTAGTATACCCCACGAGGGGAATAGCTCGCGCCCGCCCCAGACACGCGGGGGGCCGGGACGCGAGCGTACCGCGCCCCGGCCCCGCTGACGTGCCGCGCCTACCGCGCGTACTCGACCGCCCGCGTCTCGCGCAGGACGGTCACCTTCACTTGGCCCGGGTACTGGAGGGTCTCCTCGATCTTCTTGACCACATCGCGCGCCAGGCGCATCGCGCTCAGATCGTCGACCTGCTCCGGCCGCACGATGATGCGCACCTCGCGCCCCGCCTGGATGGCGAAGGACCGTTCGACGCCCTCGAACGAGTTGGCCACGTTCTCCAGCGCCTCGAGGCGGCGCACATAGTGCTCCACGGTCTCGCGGCGCGCCCCGGGGCGCGCGCCGGAGATAGCGTCGGCGATCTGGACCAGCAGCGACTCGATGGACTGATGGTCGGGATCGGCGTCGTGGTGGTCGATGATCGCCTGAGCCACTTTGGGGCTCTCGCCGAAACGGCGGGCCAGGTCGGCGGCGATCACATGGTGCGGCGCGTCGACCTCGTGGGTCACCGTCTTGCCGATATCGTGCAGCAGGGCGGCGCGCCGTGCGGTGTTGGCGTCCGCTCCCAGCTCCTGGGCCAACAGCCCGGCGATCAGGGCTGCCTCCACCGAGTGGCGGAGCTGGTTTTGCCCGTAGCTGGTGCGGAACTTCATGCGCCCGAGCATCTTGATCAACTCGGGATGCAGGCCGTGCACGCCCGCCTCGAGAGCCGCCGCCTCGCCGGCCTGCTTGATCTGCTGCTCCACCTCCTGCTTGGCCTTGGCGACCATCTCCTCGATGCGCGCCGGATGGATGCGTCCGTCCATGACCAGCTTGGTCAGGGCGATGCGCGCGATCTCGCGGCGCACCGGGTCGAACCCCGACAGCGTCACCGCGTCGGGCGTGTCGTCGATGATCAGGTCCACCCCGGTGGCGTGCTCGAGGGCACGGATGTTGCGGCCCTCGCGGCCGATGATCCGCCCCTTCATCTCCTCGCTCGGGATGGGCACCACCGAGACGGTGCTCTCGGCGCACTGCTCGGCGGCCAATCGCTGGATGGCCAGGGTGATGATGCGGCGCGCCTCGGTCTCGGCGTCCTCGCGCGCCGCAGCGATGATCTCCCGCGCCAGGCGGCCGGCTTCGACGCGCGCCTCCTGCTCCACGCGGGCCATCAGCTCGGCGCGGGCCTCCTCGCGAGTCAGCCCGGCGATGCGCTCCAACTCCTGTAGCTGCCGCTGGACAGCGGCGTCGATCTCGCAGTGGCGCTGCTCGACCTCGCGCTCGCGCTGGGCGAGCTGGCGCTCGCGGCGCTCGAGCTGGTCGAGCTTGCGGTCGAGGTTCTCTTCCTTCTGCTGGAGACGGCGCTCGGCGTGCTGCAGCTCGCGGCGCCGCTCGCGCGCCTCGGCCTCCACCGCGCTGCGCAGCCGCAGCGCCTCGGCGTTGGCCTCGGCGAGGATCTCATTCCGGCGCGCGGCGGCCTCGGCTTCGAGCCGCTCGGCGTTGGCGCGGGCGAGCAGCGCCGCGGTGGCCGCCGTGCGCTGCCGCCAGACGTATGCCACGCCCCCCCCGGCGGCGGCCCCCAGCATCAGGGCGATCAGTACAGAGATCACCAGCTCCAAGAGCGTTTCACCTCCCCATGGGCCCGGGTCAGGCGGTCAGCACATGGGTAGGCTCGACGCTGCGGCTCCCGCGCCCGCGTGCGCCAACACACGGGCTGGGAGCGGAGGGGGACAAGGTGAGGAGCCTGGCGTGGCTGGACGGTGGCGCGGATACGCCACAGCCCGAGGAGAAACAGTAGGATCAGGCACCACACGGGGTCCACGGCGACCTCCGTGGAGCAGACCGCGAGCCGAGACCGCAGCGATGGTCGCCTGGACCACTCTTCGCCTGGCCGACTCACGCGCCTGCTGGGGCCGGCACGGGAGCGCGCCCCAGCGCGCCCACCTGACGCCGTGGAAGCGCTCAGCAGGTCCGTCTACTGGGGGGCCGCGTCACGCGCCCGCGGCCCGTTTGGTCAGGCTCGGCTCTGGTCACTAGCGCCCCCGCTGGCGGCAACCCCGTCGGCAGGCGCTCCAGACCGCGAAAATCGAAACCTACCCAGGATCGCAGGTAAACCCGTCACACCGGCGCGGCCCGTAAAGGGTCTCCGCCAGTATCCAAATCTTACGCATCTCTAACGTGCGCTGTCAAGCGCGCTGGCCGGCCGCCGCATGCGCGTGCGGGTGCACGTGGGCATGGTCCGGCCAGTGCTGGTGCTCGTGGCTATGCACCACCCCGTCCGGCCCGGCCAGCTCGGGGTGCTGGTGCTGCGGGTGGTCGTGGCCGAACCAGCGCGCGCCCGGCTGGAAGTTGGCCGTCAGGAGGCTCTGGCCGTGGTGCCAGCGCGCACGGAACAGGTCGTAGTTGCGCTTGCTGCGCGTGGCCCGCTCCTCGGGCAACAGCGCCTCCCACTCGCGGTGCGGGTGCTGCACCAGCCGCGCGCGCAGGGTGGGCAGGGCTACCACGCGGTAGCCCGCCGCCTTGCCGGCGAAGCTCCAGGCCACGTCGGCCATGCGGTAGAAGCGGTAGCGGTCGTCGAGCGGCTCGAGCTCGGCCGCCAGCGCCCGCCGGAACGCCAGCAGGTACCCCTCCACGGCGTCCACGTCCGGCCCGTCGGCCGGGTAGAACTCGCGCAGGTCGGTGGTGACCAGGCCGTACGGCCCCACCAGGCCCACCTCGGGGTCGGCCAGCGCGGCGGCCAGTTCGGCCCAGATGGGGCCCGCTAGCTCGATCGCCGTGTCCAGCCAGACCACGATGTGGCCGCGCGCCGCGCGCAGGCTGGCCCGCCGCGCCGCCGCGAACCCCAGGTCGTGGTCGGCGAACAGCACGCGCACCGGCAGCGGCGCCCCGCCGCCGGGCCGCGCCAGCTGCCCGGCGCGCGCCAGCTCGCGCAAGTACGGCAGCGTGTCGTCGGTCGAACCGCGGTCGACGATCACGAGCTCCAGGTCGGCGTCGGCGCTGTGGGCCGCGAGGCTGCGCAGGCAGCGCTCCAGGTCGGCGCGGCTGTTGTGCGCCAGCAGGCTGATGCTGAACTGGTGCAGGTCGGGCAGCGCGCTGGCATCGGGCACCTCGTCGGCCGCGGTGATCACCCACAACCCCTCGTCGGCCGGGCGCGGCACCACCACCGTCCCCTGGCGCGTGTCGCGCACCTGGTAGCCGGCGGTGTGGAGCGCCTGCCGCAGCGCATCGGCCCGCGCGTAGTCGCCCGTCCGCCGCGCCGCCGCGCGCTCGGCGACCAGCGCCGTGACCGCGGCGGGCACCGCCAGGGGCTCGGGGGCGGGCTCCGCCTCGGTGAGCCCCAGCGCCAGCACGCCGTCCGCCTCGCGCGCCAGCGCGTAGCGCTCCTGCGGCGTCAGGCCGGGCGGCGGGCGGCGCGCCAAGTCCCACACCAGCGCCAGCGCCCGCGGCAGGTGGAGGTCATCGGCCAGCGCGGCCCGGAAGCGCTCGCGCCACGCCGCCGCCGCGGGGCTGTCCGCCACGGCGTCCGCCCCGCCCGCGGGCGCCAGCGCGGCGAGGGCGGCCCGCAGGCGCCGGCGCCCGGTCTGCGCCGCCCGCAGCGCGCGGAACGTGAAGTTGAGGCGGCTGCGGTAGTGCGCCTGGGCGAACAGGAAGCGCAGGTCCAGCGGCGCGAAGCCGCGCGCCTCGATGTCGCTCAGCGTGTAGGTGTTGCCGGCCGACTTGGCCATCTTGAGGCCGTCGGCGAGCAGGTGCTGGGCGTGCACCCAGTAGTTGACGAACCGCTGGCCGGTGTACGCCTCGCTCTGCGCGCGCTCGTCCTCGTGGTGCGGGAAGATGTTGTCCACCCCGCCGGTATGGATGTCCAGCCGCGGGCCGAGGTACTTGATGGCCATGGCCGTGCACTCGATGTGCCAGCCGGGAAACCCGCGGCCCCAGGGGCTGTCCCAGGCCAGCTCGCGGCCCGGCTCGGCCAGCTTCCACAGCGCGAAGTCCTCCGGGTGGCGCTTGTCCGGCGCGGTCTCGTCGCGCACCCCGGCGAGCAGCCCCTCCAGCGCGTTGCCCGACAGGGCGCCGTAGTCGGGGAACTTGGCCACCTCGAAGTAGACGTTGCCCCCCACGACGTACGCCACGCCCTGGGCCACCAGCGCCTGGATGATCGCGAGCATCTCGGGCACGTGCTCGGTGGCGCGCGGGAACACGTGGGCCGGCAGGATGCGGAAGGCGCGCTCGTCGCGCAGGAACGCCTCGGTGTAGAACTGGGCGAGCTCGGCGGACGCCTTGCCCTCGGCGCGCGCCTGGGCGAGCAGCTTGTCCTCGCCCTGGTCGAGCCGCTCGACGCGCATGTGCCCGACGTCGGTGATGTTCTTGACGTGGAACACGCGGTAGCCGAAATACTCCAGCGTGCGCCGCAGCCAGTCGGCCATCGCGAACGTGCGCAGATTGCCGATGTGGATGTACCGATAGACGGTCGGGCCGCAGGAATACATCCGCACATGCCCTGGTTCAAGGGGAACGAACGGCTCGATCCGCCGCGTCAGCGTGTTGTACAGCCGCAGCATGCGCGCACCCACCAGTGAGGTCGTCTTGCAATGGATTGCAGCAGCGGGTCGCTGCAATAGCGATCCACAGCGGCCCGAGTCGCGCGGATACCGCTGGTCGCTGCTCTATTGTAGCGATTCGGTCACGGGCTGCCGCATCGTGCTCGCAGATGTTCGCCTTGCCCGCGTGCCGCGCGCCAACATGGTGCCTGGCTGCACGTGGTGTGCACTATCGTGAGGAGCCCATGGGAGTAGCGACGTTCCGCGTCGTGCAGCACGCGCCCGACTGCGCCGCCCGCGCGGGGGTACTGACGTTGCCCCACGGCACCGTCGAGACCCCGGCCTTCATTCCGGTCGGCACACTGGCCAGCGTGAAGGGCCTGACCCCCGACGAGCTCGTGGCGGTCGGCGCGCAGATCGTGCTCGCCAACACCTACCATCTCTACCTGCGCCCGGGCGCCGCGCTGGTCGAGCGGCTCGGGGGGCTGCATCGCTTCATGGCCTGGCCGCGGCCGCTGCTCACCGACAGCGGGGGCTTCCAGGTGTTCAGCCTCGGCTTCGGGCGCGAGCAGGGCGTGGGCAAGATCGCCAAGATCTTCCCGGCCGAGGAGCCGCCCCCGCGGGCCGAGCGGGTGCGGGCGGCGCGCGCGGCGCAGGCCCGGCTAGTGCGCATCGACGACGACGGCGTCGAGTTCACCTCCCATCTCGACGGCTCGCTGCACCGGCTGACCCCCGAGCACTCGATCGCCATCCAGGAGCAGCTCGGCGCGGACATCATCCTGGCCTTCGACGAGTGCACCTCGCCGCTGGCGGGCTACGAGTACACCCGCCAGGCGCTGGAGCGCACCCATCGCTGGGCGCGGCGCTGCCTGGCGGCCCGCCGGTCCACGCCCCAGGCGCTGTTCGGCATCGTGCAAGGCGGCGAGTACCGCGACCTGCGCGAACACAGCGCGCGCACCATCGCTAGCCTGCCGTTCGACGGCGTGGCCATCGGCGGCTCGCTCGGCCAGTCGAAGGCCGACATGCACCGTGTGCTCGAGTGGACCGTGCCGCTGCTGCCGCCGGACTGGCCACGGCACCTGCTGGGCATCGGCGAGCCAGAGGACCTCATCGAGGGGGTGCGGCGGGGGATCGACCTGTTCGACTGCGTGGCGCCCACGCGGCACGCGCGCCACGGCGTGCTGTACGTCCCCACCGGGCGGCTGCACATCGAGCGGGCGGAGTACCGCGCGGACACCGCGCCGGTGCAGGCGGACTGCGACTGCTACACCTGCACGCACTTCTCGCGCGCCTACCTGCGCCACCTGTTCCTGGCGGGGGAGATGTTGGGCCCGCGGCTGGCCACGGTCCACAACCTGCGGTTCCTGCTGCGCTTCATGGCGCAGCTCCGACATAGTATTCTAGAGGGGGGATTTACACACTTCGCCAGCGCCTGGCTGAGCCGATGGCGCGATGCCGCGGGCTGAGCGCGCGGCCCCCGGCGCGGGCGGCGGCGCGTCAGCGGAGACGAGGAGGCGAGCGAGAGCAGCTATGCCGGATGCGACTGCGCTGTTGGTCACGCCGGAGCGCTTGGCAGATCCCGCTACGATCGTGATGGGCCTGGCACGGCGCGACCTGGCGGTCGTCTGGGCACGCGACCTCCAGGAGGCCCTGCAGCTGCTCCCCCGCGAGGCACCGCAGGTGCTGCTCGTCGATCTGGCCGTGGCGAGCGGGAGCCTCGACCCGCGCGAGGACGCCGCCCAGCTGTGCCAGCGGCTGCGCGCGCTGACCCACGCCCCGATGCTGGTGCTCGGCGCCCCCCAGGACAAGCCGCGCTTGCTACGCGCGCTCGGCAGTGGGGCCGACGCGTTCCTGTTCAAGCCGGTCGATCCCGAGCTGCTGGTGGCCGCGCTGGCCGCCCTGCGCCGCCGCCAGACCCTGGAACAGGGGGCCTCCGACAGCATCGTGCGCGTGCGCCAGCTGGAGGTGAACCGCGAGACGTGCGAGGTGCGGCTGCGCGGCGAGCCGGTGGCGCTGACGCCCACCGAGTTCCGCATCCTGAGCTGCCTGGCCCGCAACCTGGGGCGCGTGGTCTCGGCGCGCCAGCTCCTCCAAGAGGCGCAGGGCTATCCGTGCACCGAGCGCGAGGCACAGCAGATCGTCAAGGTGCACATCCGCCACTTGCGCCGCAAGCTCGTGCCGGCCGAGGGCGAGCGCCCGTATATTACTAACGTGCGCAGCTTCGGCTACCTGCTCGAGCGCCGCGCCCACCCGAACGCGCACACCCGGCCCGAGCTGGCCGAGGACGAGATCACCGAGGAGCGGACGACCGCTGGGACCAGTACTGGCGATCTTGCGTGAGCTGGCCGCTGCCTCCGACGAGGAGGCGGCCTGGGCGCGGATCGCTCCCCTACTGGAGCGGCTGAGCCTGGAGGAGCTGGTCGAACTGGACCAGCGGCTGCACCTCACCCCGGCCGACCTGCGGCCCGACCCGCCCTATACCCTGCGCCGCCGCGTGCTGGTGCGGGTGCTGCAACGCAAGCTAGCCGCGTTTCTCTACGACTGCTTCGATCCGTTCATCAACCCCTGGGTGCTCGAGGCGCGCATGCGGCAGCTCTTCTGGCGACTGGAGTTCGTGCGCTCGCTGGCCGACCAGCTGGAGGAGGTCGCCGAGGCGTACAAGGACGAGCCCGACCTGCCCTGGACGGTCAGCAGCAACCTGTTCGGCATGGCCAACGCTGCGCTGCTGGCCTGGCACATGGGCGGCTGGGACGAGTCCGCGCCAGGCTACGGCCAGGGGCCGGTGCCGCTCAACCTCGACTTCCGTCCCACGGGCCCCGTGCTGGCGGTGCGCCCCCCCTGAGCCCTCACCAGCGGGCGAGCAGCGCGGGCAAGTCGGCGAAGCGCTCGACGATCCCGTCGGGCCGCACGGCCCCCAGCGGCTCCTGCCGGTGCTCGCGGCACAGCACCGCCCGCAGGCCGAGCGCCTGCGGGCCTTGGATATCCTCGCGCACGCGGTCGCCCACGAACACCGCCTCGGCCGGGGCGAGCTCCAGCGCGGCCAAGGCGTGCTGGTAGATGACCGGGTGGGGCTTGCGCACGCCCAGGTCGGAAGAGAACACCAGCGCGTCGAAGTACGGGGCGAGGCCTAGCTCGGCGACCGTGGCGCGCATGAGCGGACCGGGCACCGTCACGTTGGAGACCAGCGCGAGCCGATAGCCGCCGCGGCGCAGGGCGGCCAGGGCATCCAGCGTGGCGGGTGCGACGCGCAGGTGGCGCACGAACGCGCGGTGCTCGCGCTCGACGAGCAGGCGCACGCGCTCGGCGGGCAGCGCGTAGCCCTCGGCGGCCAAGGCGGCCATCCAGAGCTGGTAGTGATCCTGCTCCTCGAGGACGCCGCGCTCCGCCGCGGTGTGGATCTGGGCCAGCACGTGCTGCACCAGCCGCCACACGGCGTCCTCGGGCGGCGGTGGGGCCCCTTCGGCCACGAGCAGCAGGTCGTGGGCCTCGCGGTACGTCGCGCGCAGCACGGCCTCCTCGACCTCCCAGCGCACCAGGGTGTGGCCGAGGTCGAGCAGCAGGCCGCGCGGCCGCGTGGTGGACGGGGTCATCCCGTCGTCTGCGCGGGCTGGGCCTCCAGCTGGGCCATCAGCTCCCGCGCGATGCGGGTGGCCGTCTCGCGGTCGTCCTGGGCCAGCCGGCCCTCGAGCACCAGCTCTAGCAGGTGCTCCTTGATCGGCTTGATCCAAGGGCCGGGCCCGCGGCCGAACAGGGCCATCAGGTCGTGGCCATCCAGCGGGCTGCGGAGCTTGGCCACGTCCTCGGCGGCGCGGATGGCCTCGCAGCGGGCGCGCAGCTCCTCCAGCCGGCGCAGGGCGGCGCGGCGCTTGTCCTCGCGGCGGGTGGTCAGGTCGGCGCGCGACAGCTTGAACAGGTCGTCGAGCGCGTCACCGGCCTCGCGCATGAAGCGGCGCACCGCGCCATCGGTCCAGTCGCCCTCGTAGCTGTTGATGCGCTGGTGCAGGGCCACCAGCTTGGCCACGCGCTCGATCAACTCGTGGTCGCAGCGCAGGCGCGTGAGAATACGGCGGCTCATGGCCTCGCCGACCACCTCGTGGCCGAAGAAGTGCGTCTGGCCGTTGACGTGGCTGATCGTGCGCGGCTTGGCGATATCGTGCAGCAGCGCGGCCCAGCGCAGCGGCAGCTCGGGCTCGGCGTTGTCCACCACGTGCAGCGTGTGCTCGAACACATCCTTGTAGCGGTACAGGTCCTGGCGCATGCCGCGCATCTCGAGCAGCTCGGGGATGATGTAGCGCATCAGGCCCAGGTCGCACAGCAGGCGCAGCGCGCGGCCGGCGTGCGGGGCGACCAGCAGCTTGTGCATCTCCTGGGCGATGCGCTCGGCGCTCACGGTGCGCAAGGCCGCCGCGCGCCGCTCGATGGCCGCGGCCGTGCCGGGGTCGAGCCGGAAGCCGAGCTGGGCTACGAAGCGCACGGCGCGCAGCAACCGCAGGGGGTCCTCGGCGAACCGCTCGTCGGGGTCGCCCACGGCGCGGATGAGGCGCGCACGCAGGTCGGCCTGGCCGCCGAACGGGTCGACCAGCGCGCCGGTGCACAGGTCTTGGGCCATGGCGTTGATGGTGAAGTCGCGGCGCGCGAGGTCGCCTTCGAGCGTGAGGCCGAAGCGGACCTTGGGCTTGCGCGAGCCGGGGGTGTACTCCTCGGCACGATACGTCGTAATCTCGACCTGCAAGCCGGCCAGCTTGGCGCCGATGGTGCCGAAGCGCTCGCCAACTGTCCAGATAGCGTCGGCGCCGCTGGCCTGGAGCAGGGCCTTGACCGTGGACGGCTCGGCGTTGGTGGCCAGGTCGACGTCGGTCGTCTCGCGCCCCAGCAGGGCGTCGCGCACGGCGCCGCCGACCAGGTAACAGTCATAGCCGGCCGCGCGGAAGCGCTGGGCCAGCGCGGTCAGAGCTGGGTTCACGACCACCTCCCTGGCTTCCATTGTAAAGGGTGGTGGCCAGAACGCCCCGCTCCCGGTGCCCCGCGTGCGGGCGGTGGCGCGGCCGCGGCTAGGACGAAGGCGCAGCCGACGCTGGCGCCGCGGCGGCCGCGGCGGCCGGCGGGCGCGCCTTCAGCGGCGCCAGGATCATGGTCATGGTCCGCCCCTCCAGCAGGGGCATGCGCTCGACCTGGCCGAACTCACGCACCGCCTCGGCGATCTGCTCGAGCAGCTGGC
The DNA here is from genome assembly GCA_035294645.1 of Chloroflexota bacterium. Classification (GTDB taxonomy): domain Bacteria; phylum Chloroflexota; class UBA6077; order UBA6077; family JAJPHF01; genus JADGHJ01. The sequence continues at coordinate 5,396 of DATGKN010000075.1, read as the reverse complement.
GGCCGATCTGGGGATGCGCCATCTCGCGGCCGCGGAACATCAGCGTGACCTTGACTTTGTCCCCTTCCTTGAGGAAGCGCTGGACAGCGCGCGTCTTGAACTCCAGATCGTGTTCGTCCGTCTTCGGCCGCAGGCGGACTTCTTTCAGTTCCACCCGGGCAGCATGCTTGCGGGCGTCGCGCTCTTTCTTGGTCTGCTCGTACTTGTAGCGGCCGTAGTCCATCAGCCGGCAGACCGGGGGGGTAGCCATCGGGGCGACCTCGACGAGATCGAGCCCTCGCTCGCGGGCCACGCGGAGCGCCTCGCTGGTGGGCAGGATGCCGAGCTGCTCGCCGTTCTCGTCGATCAGTCGGACTTCGCGCACGCGGATGCGCTCGTTCACGCGGAGGTCTCGGGTACTGATGCTCTTCTCCCTTCCTGCGGTCTCGACGCCGGTACCTCGGCCCCGGGCGAAGTAGATATGGGGCCAGTATTACTCTACTGACCGCCGCCCTTACTGTCAACTCCCAGCCGGCCGCGCCAGCCGCTCCACGTCCACCGGCGCGCCCGGCCCGGCGCCCAGCCGCGCCGCCGCGCTGCCGTTGGGCACCGCGATCTCCAGGTACCCGTCGCTGCCGATGATCGCCCCCAGCTCGGCCATCGCCGCGTAGCTGGGGCTGAGCCCCACTATCTCGCGGCCGGCCACCCGCACGCGGCAAGCCCCGCCGAAGCAGTGCGCCGCGCGCAAGTTGGTGACCAAGTTGCCGAAGCGGTCCACGTGCAGCACCTCGCCGCGCCAGCCGGCCGGCGTGCGCTCGGGCAGGCGGCGCGGCAGCCGCAATAGCGTGGCTGTCGGTGGGCCGAGCCGCTCCAGCGGCACGCCGGCGGCCAGGTGCGCCGCCACCGGTGCGAACACGTCGCGGCCGTGGAACGTGTGGCTGCGCTCGGGGAGCTGGTACTCGCGCGCTTCCAGGACCACCGCCCGCGCGGCGCCGCCCAGCCGCCACGCCGGCCCCTCGGGCGCGCCCACGGCCAGGCCCAGCTCGGCCAGCGCCTCGAACACCCAGCCCAGCAGCCCGTTGTCGGGCGCCACCCACCGCCAGCCGCCGGCCTCGACGGCCAGGGCGCGCCGCTCGCTGCCCACCCCCGGGTCGACCACCGCCACATGGATCGTGCCGGGCGGGAAGTAGCGGCAGCTGGCGGCCAGGATGTACGCCCCGCGCGCGATGTCCTGCGGCGGCACGGCATGGCAGAGGTCGATCACCCGCGCCTGGGGCGCGATGCCGGCGATCACCCCCTTCATCACGCCCACGTAGTGGTCCTGGAGGCCGAAATCGGTGGTGAGGGTGATCAGCCCGCTCACGGCCGGACGACCACGGCGGCCAGCCAGTCGCGCTCGCGGCGGCGCTGGCGCCAGGCGAGGCCGGCGGCCGCCACCGCCTCGCGCAGCGCCGGCTCGTGCTCGCGCAGCACGCCCGACAGGATCGCGGCGCCACCCGGCGCGAGGCGCGCGGCCAGCGCGGGCAGCACCTCGCGCAGCACCCGCAGGTTGATGTTGGCCAACGCCAGCCCGAACCGCTCGTAGGCCGGCACGCGCTCGATACTGCCCAGGGCCACGGTTACCCGGTCCGCCACGGCGTTGCGCGCCACGTTCTCGCTGGCCACGCGCACCGCGGTGGCGTCGATGTCGCAGGCCAGCACGCGCGCGGCGCCCAGCTTGGCGGCGGCGAGGGCCAGGATCCCCGAGCCCGTGCCCAGGTCGAGCACCGCGCCCGCTGGCGGCAGCCAGTGCTCCAGCAGCCGCAGGCACAGCCGCGTGGTGGGATGCACCCCGGTGCCGAACGCCATGCCCGGGTCGAGCTGGAGGACCACCTCGTCGGGCTTGGGCGTGTACGACCGCCAGGAGGGCACGATCACCAGCCGGCGGCCGACGTGGCGCACGTGGAAGTGGCGCTTCCAGGCGTTCGCCCAGTCGGCCTCGGCGATCTCGCGTACCTGGAGCGGCGCGATGGGCCGCAGCCGGCCCAGCCAGTGCAGCCCTTGCTCCAGCTGCTCGCGGCGCGCCGGCGCGCTGGCATCGAGCGGCAGGTAGGTGATGATCGTGACGGGACGGGTGTAGTCGACGTAATGAGTCTCGTCGGGCAGGGCGACGACCGGCTCCTCGATAGCTACGCCCTGGCCGTAGCGCTGGAACAGCTCGGCGATCGCCTCGACGGCCTCGGCCTCGGCCTGCGTGGACAGCTCGAGCCAGCGCATCGTCCTACAGCCCGAAGGCGTCCTTCACCTTGTCTACGAAGCCCTTGTTCTCGCGCGGCCTCACCTCGGTGCCGAAGGTGCGCGCGAGCTGCTCCAGCAGGCGGCGCTGCTCGTCGGTCAGGTCGGTCGGCGTCTGCACCAGCAGGCGCACCAGCAAGTCGCCGCGGCCAGACGCGCGTAGGTAGGGCACGCCCTTGCCGCGCACGCGCACGGTGTGGCCGCTCTGCACCCCGGCGGGGATGCGCAGCCGCGCGGGCTCGTCGAGCGTGGGCACCTCGATCTCGGCGCCCAAGGCCGCCTGGGCGATATTGATCGGCAGGTCCAGCAGCAGGTCGTTGCCCTGGCGGCGGAAGTAGCGGTGCGGCTGCACATGTAGCGTCAGATACAAGTTGCCCGGGGTGCCGCCCCCGCTGCCGGGCTCGCCCTCGCCGGCCAGGCGGATCTGCGTGCCGTCGTCCACCCCGGCAGGGATAGTCACCGACAGGCGGCGGGTGGTGCGCACGCGCCCGCGGCCGTGGCACGTCTGGCAGGGCGTCGTGACTACCCGCCCCTCGCCCTGGCAGCGATCGCAGAGGGTGACGTTCACGAACTGGCCGAACACCGTCTGGGTGGCGCGGCGCAGCTCCCCGGTGCCGCCGCAGCGCGGACAGGGCTCGGGCTCGGTGCCGGGCTCTAGGCCCGTGCCCTGGCAGGTGGCGCACAGCTCGTGGCGCGTGACCTCGATCTCCTTCTCGCAGCCGAACACCGCCTCCTCGAAGGTCAGCGTCACGTCGACGCGCAGGTCTTCGCCCCGGCGGGCGCGCGTGCGGCGCGCGCGCGTGGTCGTGCCCACCCCGAAGAACGTCTCGAAGATATCCTCGAAGCCGAACCCGCCGAAGCCCCCAAAGCCCCCCGCGCCAAACGGCGCCTGGGCGCCCGCGTGCCCGAAGCGGTCGTACATCGCCCGCTTCTCGCTGTCGCGCAGCACCTCGTACGCCTCGGTGACCTCCTTGAAGCGCTCCGCGGCCTCGGGGTCGGGATTGCGATCCGGGTGATACTTCAGCGCCTGCTGCCGGTAGGCCCGGCGGATCTGCTCCTCCGTGGCGTTGCGCGGAACGCCCAGCACCTCGTAGTAGTCCCGTCGCGTCGCCACTCCTCTGCTCTCCTCTCTCCACCGCCGGCGCGGGGGGCGCTGGCCACCCCGCGCGCGGGTTCATCCATCATTCTAGCGCTGTATCCCTGCCCGCAGCGGACCGGCCGGCGGCTCACACCTCGCGGAACTCGCCCTCGATCGTACCGGGCGGCGGCTGCTGGCCGCCCGACGGACCGCTGCCGCCACTGGGCCCCTGGCCGCCGGCGCCGCCCGCCGTCCCAGCCCCCGAGTACACCGCCTGCCCCAGCCGACTCAGGCTCTGGTTCAGCTCCTCCATCGCCCGCCGCAGCACCTCCACCCCCGCGCCGCTCTGCAGCGCCGACCGCACCGCCGCAACCCGACTCTCCACCTCGCCCCGCAGCTCCGCCGCTACCCGCTCCCCGTGCTCCCGCAGCACCTTCTCCGCCTGGTACACCAGCGTGTCCGCCTGGTTCCGCAGCTCCACCTCCTCCCGCCGCCGCCGATCCTCCGCCGCGTGCGCCTCCGCCTCCCGCACCATCCGCTCGATCTCCTCCTTCGTCAGCCCGCTCGACGGCTGGATCACGATCCGCTGCTCTTTGCCCGTCCCCTTGTCCTTCGCCGACACGTTCAGAATCCCGTTCGCGTCGATGTCGAACGTCACCTCGATCTGCGGCACCCCCCGCGGCGCCGGCAGGATCCCGTCCAGGATGAACCGCCCCAGCGACTTGTTCTCCGCCGCCATCGGCCGCTCCCCCTGCAGCACGTGGATCTCCACCTGCGTCTGGTTGTCCGACGCCGTGGAGAAGACCTGGCTCTTGCTGGTCGGGATGGTGGTGTTGCGGGGGATCAGCGGCGTCATCACGCCCCCCAGCGTCTCCACCCCCAGCGTCAGCGGCGTCACGTCCAGCAGCAGGACGTCCTTCACCTCCCCGCGCAGCACCCCCGCCTGGATCGCCGCCCCGATCGCCACCACCTCGTCCGGGTTCACCCCCTTGTGCGGCTCCTTCCCAAACAGCCGCCGCACCTGCTCCACCACCGCCGGCATCCGCGTCTGGCCCCCCACCAGCACCACCTGGTCCACCTGCTGCGCCGTCAGCCCGGCGTCCTGCAGCGCCTGCTGGCACGGCCCCACCGTCCGCGCAATCAGATCCCCCACCAGCTGCTCCAGCTTCGCCCGCGTCAGCGTCAGGCTCAGGTGCTTCGGCCCACTCGCGTCCGCCGTGATGAACGGCAGGTTGATCTCCGTCTGCAGCATGGAGGACAGCTCGATCTTCGCCCGCTCCGCCGCCTCCTTCAGCCGCTGCAGCGCCATCCGATCCTGCCGCAGGTCGATCCCCTGCTCCCGCCGAAACTCCTCGCAGATCCACTCGATGATCCGCTGGTCGAAATCATCCCCCCCCAGGTGCGTGTCCCCGTTGGTCGCCACCACCTCGAACACGCCCTCGCCCAGCCGCAGAATCGAGATGTCGAACGTTCCCCCCCCCAGGTCGTACACCGCGATGATCTCGTCCCGCCGCTTGTCCAGCCCGTACGCCAGCGCCGCCGCCGTCGGCTCGTTGATGATCCGCAGCACCTCCAGCCCGGCGATCGTCCCGGCGTCCTTCGTCGCCTGCCGCTGCGCGTCGTTGAAGTACGCCGGCACCGTGATCACCGCCTGGCTCACCCGCTCCCCCAGCTTCGCCTCCGCGTCCTGCTTCAGCTTCTGCAGGATCATCGCGCTGATCTCCGGCGGCGAGTACTCCCGGCCCCCCATCACCACCCGCACGTCCCCGTTGGCCGCGGCGGTGACCTTGTAGGGCACCAGCTGCCGCGTGCGCTGCACCTCCGGGTCGTCGATCTTGCGCCCCATGAACCGCTTGATCGAGTAGATCGTGTTCTCGGGGTTGGTCACCGCCTGCCGCTTGGCCACCTGCCCCACCATCCGCTCCCCCGTCTTCGGGTTGATGGCCACCATCGACGGCGTCAGCCGACTCCCCTCCGCGTTCTCCAGCACCACCGGCTCGCCGGCTTCCATCACCGCCACCACCGAGTTCGTCGTCCCCAGATCGATCCCCAGCACCTTGGGCAT
>DATGKN010000074.1:0-56075 GCA_035294645.1 Chloroflexota bacterium | reverse complement strand
TGGTCGAGCCCACCGTGCGCGCGACGCGCACGGGCACCATCGTGGGCACTCCCGCTTACATGGCCCCGGAGCAGTGCGAGGGCCGCCCCATCGACCATCGTGTCGACCTATACGCCGTTGGCATTATCTTGTACCAGATGCTGGCCGGGCGCCTGCCGTTCGATACCGAGAGCCCTGTAGCGCTACTACTCCAGCAGGTGTCCGAGCCGCCGCCGCCGCTACATGCCATGCGGCCCGGCCTCGCGCCAGTCTGGGATACGGTCATTGCGCGCGCGCTGGCCAAGCAGCCCCACGATCGCTATCCGAGCGCGGCCGCCATGGCCGAGGCCCTCCAGGCCGCGCTGCGCGTGCAGCAGGGGCAGGGCGGCCACTTGGCCACGCTGGTGAGCGAGGACCCGCAGCGCCTGTACGCCAGCGCCTGTCGGGCCCTCGCCGAAGGCGCCTACCAGCGGGTGATCAGCCTGTGCGGCCGGCTGCTCGAACTCGACCCGGCCCATCCGCAGGCACAGTACCTGCTCCAGCAGGCCCAGGCAGCGCTCCATCGCGCGCGAACGCAGGAGGCGAGCGAGCGCGCGGCCGTGCTGCTGCGCGCGGCCGACACAGCCTTGCGGGCCGAGCGGTTCGCCGAGGCCGAGCGGACCTACCAGGCCGCGCTCGCCGTCGCGCCCGAGCTCGCTGCGGCCCGCGAGGGCTTGGAGCGCACGCGTCTCGCCCGGCAGGCCGCCGCGCTGTACGCGGCAGCGCGCAGCGACCTGGCCGCCGCGCGCTGGGCCCCCGCGGCGCGCACGCTCGACACGTTGCTCGCCCTGGCGCCCGACTATAAGGACGCCGCGAGCCTGCGCGCACAACTCCACGCGGTATCGGGGCCGGCGCCGACCGAGCCAGCGCTCGCGCGCACGGCCAACCTGCCTGCCTCCCGGCCGGCCGCCCCCCCCGCCCAGCTCCACCCGCCCGCAGCCCCCCTCAATACGCTCGAACCGCCAGCGCCCGCGGCGGCTCCCCGCGGGCGGCACCGCCGCATGGCGCCGCTAGCCGCGAGCGCGGGCCTCCTGCTGGCGAGCATCGCGCTCGGCGTGGTATGGATGCGACCGGCCCCCCCCGAGCCCTCGCGCGCGGAGGCGGAGGGGACCCCACAGCCCGCCAGTGCACCGCCCCCCGTGGCTACCCCCGCCCTGACCGCCGCCGACCTGTTTCCCGCGTGCGAGCAGGCGGTCGCCAGCGGCTCCTGGGCCGCCGCGGCCGCGGCGTGCGAGGCGGTGGGCACGCGCGACCGCACCTACCCCGGGCTAGCCGATGCGTTGGCCCGCGCCTACACGGGACTGGGCCGCGAGCAGCTGGCGCAAGGCGAGCTGGAGGGGGCGCTGGCACAGTTCGAGCGGGCGCTGGCGGCGCGGCCCGACGACCCCGAGGCTACCCAGGAGCAGCAGCTGGCGCGGACCTTCCAGGAGGGCGCCGCAGCGCTGGCCGCGGGCGACTGGGCCACAGCGGTCGCCCGGCTCGAAGCGGTCCAGGCGGCGCGGCCCGACTACCTCGCCGTACGGCCGGACGGCGGCGTGGCCGCCCTGCTGTACCAGGCGCGCACGGCGAGCGGCACGGCGCTGCTGGCCGCGGGGCAATATGCCGAGGCCCAGCAGCAATGCGGCGCTGCGCTGGCGCTGTGGCCCGAGGGGCCCGAGGCACAGGACTGTCACGCCCAGGCCACCGTGGCCTTGCGCCCGCCGCCGACTCCCGTCCCGGCGGCCAATAGCAACCCCAGGCCCACGGCCAGCCCACCGCGCGGTGGCGCCAGCGCCGGCCCCGCCCCCGCCGGCCCACGCCCCAGCGGTGGGCCGGCCCCGCCCAGCGGCAGTGGCACGACCGAAAAGCCCCCGATCACCGTGCGGCAGTAGCCCACCGGCCCGCGCCACCAGCACGGTGCCACATTGCGTCGCCGGCCGCGGGTGCCCTACAACTGGGCCGAGCGGCTGCACCGATAGGCCCGAGCCGGCCGCGAGGAGCCAAGTACCATGCCCGAGAGCGAGCCCCCCCATGCGCGTCGCGGCCCGTACTATCCCCCCGGGCTCTGGCGGTGGGCATTCATGTTGAGCCTGCTGGTCGCCCTACCGCCACTCGCCATGCCCGCCTATTCCGCCCAGCCGGCCTCCCCCGGTGAGCCCGCCGAGTTCTCGCGCGACGTGCTGCCGGGTGGCCTGGTCGTATTGGTCGAGGAGCGGCCGGGCACCGGGCTGGTCGCGCTCGATGTTGCCGTGCTGGCCGGGGCACGCTACGAGACCGCGGATACCGCCGGGGCGGCAGCGTTCTTGGAGGAGTTGCTCAAGGAGGGCACGCCGACCCGCCCCACCCGGCGCGATGTGTTCCGCAGCATCACCGCGCGCGGCGGCGACCTGACCATCGCCAGCGGGTGGGAGCCCGTGCGCCTAGCAGCGGAAGTTGCTAGCGAGGACTTCGACATCGCCCTCGACGTGCTCGCGGATGTGCTGCTCCACTCGCGCTTCGCCCCCGAGCGCATGGAGGCGGCGCGCGAGCGCCTCCTCGCCAACATCGCGGAGCGCGAGGACATGCCAGCCCAGTACCTCGGTGACGTGGCCATCGCCACGGCCCTCGGGGATCCGGCCCTGCGCCATCTCCCGTCGGGCAGCCGCGAGGGCGTGCGCGCCCTGAGCCACGAACAACTGCTGCGCTACCGCGACGCGCACTTCGTGACGGGCAACGTGATCGTGGCGGTAGCCGGCGATGTACGGCGCGCGGAGGTCGTGCCGAAGATCGCGGCAGCCCTGGCCGACCTGCCGCCCGGCCCCCGCCAGGCCCCCGGTCCGCTCCCGCCGGCGCCCGCCGCTACTCGGATCGAGCGCCCGGCGGGTAGCGAGCAGGCCAACATCGCCGTGGTCGCGCGCGGGCCGGGCGTGCAGGCCGCCGACCGCGCCGCGCTGGTGGTGTTGTCGGGCATTCTGGGTGGCGGGGGCCAGCGGCTGTACACGGAGATCCGCGACCGCCGCGGGTTGGCCTACGCGGTCGGCGCGTCGCTGCTCCAGATGGCCGATGTGAGCGTGCTGCTCGCCTCGGCCGGGACGGAGCCGCCGAACGCCGACGAGGTAGCCCGCCTGCTGCAGGCCGAGCTGCAGAAGCTGCGCGACGCGCCGCCCTCGGAGGAAGAGGTCGCCCGCGCCATCTCTTACTTCGTCGACGGGCAGATCGTCGATCTGGAGACCGTCAGGGCGCGAGCCAACGATCTCGTGCGGCGGGAGACGCTGTACGGCGTGGCGCCGTCGCGCGAGCAGTTCCGGGCCCAGTTGCAGGCCGTACGCCCCGCCGATGTGCAGGCCGCTGCCCAACGCTACCTGGCGCCCGAGCGCCTACTGACCGTCGTGTTGCAGCCCCAGTGAGCCGCGCCGGGCCACCTGATTGCTACACTTCGTCGGAAAAGGGGCACCATCATGCGCGCTACTCGCCGAGCTGCTCGCCGCGCCCCCTGGTCCCTCGGCCGCTGTGCCCTGGGCCTCGTGCTACTGGCCGCGCTCCTAGTGGCGCCGTCTAGCCGTGCTCAGACTACGGAGGAGGAAGGGGTGTACCGCACGCGCTTGCCTAACGGGATCACCGTGGTGACCCGCGAGCGCCCCGGCAGCGAGGTAGCGGCCCTGGCGATCTACGTGCGCGGCGGCTCGCGCGACGAGGATCCCACCACGGTCGGGTCTGCCCACTTCATGGAGCATATGTTCTTCCAGGGCACGCCGCGCCGCCCCACCAGTGCCGATATCGATGCCCCGATCACCGAGCGGGGCGGTTGGCTCAACGCCACCACGGGCTGGGAGGGCATCGACTTCTTCGCCACGCTGCCGAACGCCGACTTCCCAGTGGCCGTCGACGTGCTCAGCGACATCCTCGTCAACTCGCTGTTCGAGCCGGCCGCGCTGGAGAAGGAGCGTCGCGTGGTGATCGAGGAACTCAACCGTATCCTGAACGATCCGCTCGCCTACGCGATCGAGACGTACGCCAAGACGGTGTTCGCCGACCACCCGGCGCGCCAGCTACCCGCGGGCGACCGCGCCACGGTGCGCAGCGTGAGCCGCGAGGTGCTGCTCAGCTTCCGCGACCGGTTCTTCCGCGCCTCGAACCTGGTGGTGGCCGCCGTGGGGGATCTGCGGCACGACGAGGTCGAGGCGCAGATCGCCGCCGCGTTCGCCGCCATGCCCGACGGCCCGGCGCCGACCTTCCAACAGGTAGCACCGCCACCGCCCCTGCACCGCGAGCAGCGGCTGGCCGTGGGCGCGCGGCAGGCGCAGATCGTGCTCGGCTGGCCGACAGCTGGGCTCAATAGCTCCGACCGCTACGCGCTCACGGTGCTCGACGCCGCCCTAGGGGCGGGGGGCCAGCGGCTGGCCGCCGAGCTGCGCGATCGGCTGGGGCTCGTCTCGCGCCTCGACACGGGCTACTGGGAGTTGACCGACGTGGGCACCTGGTTGATCGCGGCGGCGAGCGAACCCGCGCGCGTCGACGAGGCCGTGACCGCCATGCTGGCCGAGGTGCGCCGCCTGCGCGACGCGCCGCTCGCTGCCGCGGAGGTCGCCGAGGCGCAAGCGTATGTACGCGGCAGCACGCGGCGGGGCCTGGAGCGCGCCGTGGACCAGGCGCGCGACCTCGCCGCCGGCGTGGCGCTGGGCTATTACCAGCCGCTCGACGAGTACCTCGCCCGCATCGACGCGGTGACGCCGGAGGATATCCAGCGCGTGGCGCGCACGTATCTCGACCCAGATAACTACACGCTGGTGGTCCTCGGACTGTAGGGCTAGCCCGCGCGCGCGGCGCGCCGGCCCGACGCCGCGGTTTCGGCCGCGACAGCTGGCGAGCGATGGGCCACGGCACGCTGGTTCTCCGCCGCCACCTCGCGCCGCAGCTCGCCGCGCAGCACGGGCACCTCGCGCGGCGCTCGCACCCCGATGCGCACCTGCCCGCCATCGATGGCCACGACCACGATCTCGATCCCGTCGGCGATGCAGATCGTTTCCCCGACGCGCCGCCCCAGCACTAGCATCCTGCTACCCCCTGCCTCCCTACATCACCCCCAACGCATTATGGGGTGGGAGCCCCGCACGCGGATAGGTACCGCGGTACCGATCCCGCGAGGCCATTCGGCTACCAGCGTGGTTTTGCCCGCGCCAGTCTCCGCCGCCCTTTGGGGGAGAGCGGACGCCAGTGCAGGGCCACCGCCCTGGAAACGCGCTGGGGCGCGAGGACGCTCAAGCGACAGCGGTCGGCAGCGCGCTGCCGCACTTGGCGCAGAAGCGGCTGTCCGTAGTCGCTTGCGCGCCGCACTTCGCGCAATAGATCTGGCCGGCCGCGGCGGCGGGGGGGGCCGGGATGGTCGTCGAGGGGGCGGGCGCGCTGTCGCTGGGTGGGATCGCGGGTGGCTCATCGGCCGTCGCTTTCTTGAACTCCTTGATGCTGCGTCCCAGCGCGCTGCCCACCTCGGGCAGCTTGCCCGCGCCAAAGATCATGAGCGCGATGACGAGGATGACCACCAGCTCCATCGGCCCCAACTGGGGAAACATCAGGAGCACCGGGGAGAATGCCGCCCCCATCGCTACTGCCCTCGCTTTCTACCTGGCCGTGCGCTGCCCCGATGATGCGTTTGCCCCATTCTAGGGCGCCCCGAGCCATGCAGCAACCCGACGGCGAGCGCTCAGAAGGGCCCGACGCTGTTCGAGGTGGCGATGATGTCGCCGTTGGCGGCGCGTGCCTGGACCACGTACCAACTCCCTCCCGAGCGGGGCACCTGGTATGTGCTGCCGACGACCATCGCGACGCTGGTGCAGGTGCCACCACCGCCCGTGTTGCAGCGCAGCACCTCGTAGGTGGTGGCGCCCTGGATCGGTGTCCAGCGGAGCTGGGCGGTGCCGATGTCGAGCTCCAGGCGCAGTACAGGAGCCGGCTCGGCAGTCGCCGTGGCGGGCACCAGGCAGCGGCCGGCGGCATCGCGCTGCAGACACGGTCCCGGTCCGCCCGCCGGCTGGCCAACCAGCCCCGGCGCGGGTGGCCGCGCGCCTGCGATGCACTGGCCATCGGGACCGACCACGGGACAGGTGGGGGCGACGCCGCTCACCTGGGGCAAGCACGAGCCATCGGGCGCGCGGGAGCATCCGCCCGGGGCGGGCAGCCCGCGCACGGCGGTCGGCATCTCGTTCGCGGGCACCACTGTGAAGGTGACGGTGGTCGGCGCCGACCAGGTCTCGGTGCCGCGGCGGTGCGCGTAGACGTACAGGGTCTGCTCGCCCGGCGGCACCTCGACGGTGAGGGACCACCCAGCCAGGCTGTAGCGAATGTGGCCGAGCTGGCGGCCCACGTCGGGGCGCTCCTCCCCGTAATGGGCCGCGCCGAGGAAGTAGCCCCGGCCCGCCTCGCCGCCGAGGTACACGTGGACCTGATCCACCCCGGTGCCCGGCCCGTCGAGATCGGCGGCCCAGCCCGTGGCCGTGAAGCGCTGGGGCATGGTGGCCCCCTCGGCGGGGCGATCGATCACGACCAGCGTAGTGCTCGGCGGGGCCGCGGCAGCCGGCACGGTCGGTAGCGGCTCGGGCGTGGGCGCGGTGGGATCGTCGGCCACCCCAGGCCGGCTAGGGATCGCGGTGGGCGGCAGCGTGGTCTCGGGGCCCCGAGCGGCTCCCGCCTCGGGCGCGTCCTCACTCTGCGCGACGACCCGTGCGCCGGGGCCTGTGGCCAGGCCCGCGACAAGCAGTCCCCCGACGAGCAAGGCGACCAGGGTTCGGACCATCGCGTCAGCCCCCCACCGTTCGCGGCTCAGCCACCCCGGGCCGGCGGTGGCGGAATCCGCGCCACCCAGCGCACCCACGCGGGCAACCGCGCCCAGGCCGCCTCGAGATCGTCCAGCCGATCGGCCAGGGCATGGACCTCGGCGTGGACCAGCTCGATCTCGCGCAGCAGTGTGGCTAGGTCGGGGGCGGGGCCCTCGCCGCCGTTCGCTTCGCTCATACGCGTCTCGCCGTCCGGTGCCGCCCCGCCGGCGCGGGCTGGGATGGTGGCGGTGCGAAAGGTAGCAAGCCCCAAGGCGCCGTGTCAACAACGGCCGCGGCGGTTGCAAGTGCGCCACAGGCGGCCGCCGGGCGCGCAGTGGCGGGCTACCATGCCCCTGGCGCTACACCCTGCGGGACGGAGATGGCAATGGGCCGGCGAGCGCAACAGAAACGCGCGCGACGGACGGTGGCCCTACCCGCCAGCGCGACCGTCACGCCGGGCCAGCGGCGGGCGCTGGCCGAGGCGGTCCACGCGGTGCTGGCCGACCACACCGCGCTGCGCTTGGAGGGCCTATGCTGGTACTACGCTGTCGTGGGCTGCGTGGTGGCCAACACGCTGGTCGGGCGCCCGCGCTACTTCGTGCAGGCGGGCTCGCTGTGGCTGCATCCCACCGATCCCCCCGAGCAACGGTGGGTAGGGATGGACGCCCGCGCCGGCGGGCTGGCGCGACGCGAGTTCCACGCCTGGTTCGTTGCGCCGAGCCAGCCCGTCGGCGCGGGCCGGGTGGCCATCGATCCCGCGCGCGACGAGGTGGTCGATCTCGCCGCGCGGTACTACCCCGACTGGGCGCGGCGGTTCGGACGCGCCTGGGAGCGGCCCACCCCACCATTCCTGTGGTGCGCGCCGCGCGAGCTGCCCGAGTGGCTGCGCCTGGCGGCCGACGCCGAGGCCACGCGGCAGGCACAGCTCACCCAGGCGCCGCCGGCGCTGCAGGCCCTGGTCTACGAGCTGGCGCGCGCGGTGCTGCGGCGCTTGCCCTTGGCGGCCTAAGCGGCCGCGGTCAGCCTGCCCGCGCGTCGTCGAGGATGATGCTCGGAGGCAGCATCTGCACGATGCGCTTGTCGATGCCGAAGTCGAGCAGCGCCTCGGCCTTGCCTCCGAGAAGCGCCGCGCGCTCGGCGTCGGTCAAGTCGTAGCGACTCAACGTGCTTTGGGGGTCGGCCCGCAGCTGCTTGCGGAAGTCGGCGTCGCTAATGGCTCGCATCAGCACCTGTTCCAGGGCGCGCTTGGACATCGGCAAGCCCCTCGGCAGCGAAGTCTTCGGGCCAGCGCTCGGCGAGCACCCGCTCGCCGACGAAGGCGACGAGTAGGGCTGGGCGTAGGGCGCCGTTGAGCAGCCAGTGCGGCGGGCCGATCGGCTCGTGGCGCGGAGCGAGTGCCTGGTACACGCGCCAATCAGCGTCCGATAGGTCGCACGGGTCCCGCGCTGTCGCCCGCCGGTGCAGGCGGGCGCGCGCGACCGCCACGGGTACCACCAGCCAGACGATGCGCAGGCGCGCGCCGCAGGCGGCCGCGATGCGGTACAGCACCCGCCGGTGGCGCTCTTCCAGATTGGTCGCGTCGACCACGACGTTGTGCCCCGTCGCGAGCGCCTGATAGGTCCGGCGGTGGACGGCGCCGAACACGCGCCGGTGCTCGGCGCGCGAATAGGTGGGCTGCGCCACCAGCGCCTTGCGCACCGCGTCCGACTGTACCACGACGGCGGCGCAGCGGGCGGCCAGCGCGCGCGCCAGCGTCGACTTGCCGCTGGCGGGCGGCCCGACGAGGACGAGCAGCCACGGGGCGAGCGGCATCCCGCGCTCCGCCGAGCGCACCTAGTCGGCGACGCCGTTGTGCGGCGCCTCGACTACCGCCACGCGCACCTTGCGCACGCGGCGCCCGAGCGTCGAGAGCACCGTCACCCGGGCGTTGTCTACTGCGACCGAGTCGCCGGGCGCCGGTACTTTCCCTAATCGAGCATACACCAGCCCACCCAGCGTGTCGTACTCGGCGTCGTCCAAGGCCAGCCCGAGGGCAGCGTTGACATCGTGGATGCTCACGCGGCCGTCGAACACCGCCTCGTGCGCGCCTATCGGCTCGATCCAGCTCTCCTCGGCCACGTCGTACTCGTCGCGGATCTCGCCGACGATCTCCTCGAGCAGGTCCTCGATGGTGATCAAGCCAGCGGTGCCACCGTACTCGTCCACGACGATGGCCATGTGGACCTTGGCCTCCTGCATCTCGTGCAGCAGCTCATCGACGCGCTTGGTCTCGGGCACGAACAGCGGCGCGCGCACCAGCGGCCCGACCGGCGCTTGGAGATCCATACTGGGCATCTCGTGCAGTAGGTCCTTCGCGTACACGATGCCCACGATATCGTCGATGCTGCCGCCGTACACGGGGATGCGCGAGTGGCCGCTGCTGCGGATCCGCTGGAGCACCTCGCCCACGGTAGCAGTGGCTGGCACAGCGACCATATCGATGCGCGGGACCATCACCTCGCGCACCGTGCGGTTGCCCAGCTCGACGATGCCGTGGATCATGCGCTCCTCGCCCTTCTCCAGCGCGCCGCCGTTGTCCTCGACCACCTCCACCAGCCGGCTGCGCTCACGCGCGGCGTCGGCAGCGGGCGCCGGCCGGCGGAAGCGGCTGGCGAGCCAGGCGGCCGGCCGGCCCACCAGGGGGCGCGCGACGACCGTGGCCACGCGGATCGGCCCGACCAGGGCGAGGCTCGTCGCCTCGGGGCGCTCGACCGCGGCGGCCCAGGCTACGGCATGGGCCAGCAGCAGCAGAACGATGGCCCCAGCGAGCAGCATGGTGGCGGCCAGGGCCGTAGGCATCGCCTGGGCCACGGCCAGGGCGCACAGCAGCGCGAGCGCGGCCAAGAGGGCGTCGCTCGCCGCCAGCGCGGCGGCGGTCGGCGCCGGCTGCTCGGCGAGCGGCACCAGCCGGCGCGCCGCCGGCACCCCCTCCTCCGCCAGCTTGCGCAGGCGCCCGCGGCTGGCGGCGGCCAGCGCGGCGAGCCCGGCCGTGGCCAGCGCCGCGCCCACCAGGCCGGCCGCGAGCCCCAGGGCCGCTACGAGTGTTGGCACGTCCAACCGACGTTTGCTCCTTTGTTAACCGGGCGCGCCGGCCTCAATCGAACAGGCCGCTCACCGAGAGGTTCTCGTGGATGCGGTAGATCGACTCGGCGAGCAGCTCGGCCACGCTCACCACCTCGAGGTTGGGCAGCGCGCACGCCCGCGGCAGCGGCACCGTGTCGGTCACCACCCAGCGCTCGACCGGGGCGCAGCGCAGCACCTCCACGGCCTCGCCCACGAACAGGCCGTGCGTCGCGCAGGCATACACGGCCGTGGCCCCACGCTCGCGCAGCACGCGCGCCGCCTCGACCATCGTGCCCCCGGTCGAGATCATGTCGTCGAACACGATCGCCGCGCGCCCGCGCACGTCGCCGACCATCTCGACCACCTCGGCCTGGTCCGGCCGCGGGCGTTGCTTGGCGATGATGGCTAGCGGCAGCCCTAGCCGCTGGCGGAACTCGTTGGCGCGCGCCACCCCGCCCGTATCGGGCGACACGACCACGCCGTCCTGGATACCGAACTCGCGGAACCGCCCGGCCAGCAGCTTGGCGGCGCGCAGGTGATCGACCGGAATCCCGAAGAAGCCCTCGATGGCCGGCGCGTGCAGGTCCATCGTCAGCAAGCGGTCCGCCCCGGCGGCGGTGATGACGTCCGCGAGCACGCGCGCCGAGATCGGCTCGCGGCCGGCCGTTTTGCGCTCCTGGCGCGCGTAGGCGTAATACGGCACCACCGCGGTGATGCGCCGCGCCGACGCCCGCTTGAGCGCGTCGAGCATCAGCAGCAGCTCCCAGATGTGGTGGTGCACCGGCGCGCACAGCGACTGCACCACGAATACGTCGGCGCCGCGGACGTTCTCCTCGATCTTGACGCGCACCTCGCCGTTGCGGAAGGTGTCCACGATCGCCGCACCGAGCCCCAGGCCGAGCCGGCGGGCGATCGCCTCGGCCAGCGGCCGGTTGGAGTTGCCCGCGAAGATCTTCAGGGCCCCGTCGCCCATGGCCTAGCGCTGCTCCTCCGTCCCGTCGGCCCCGCGCGTCGGCCGCAGCACGCGCGCGGGCACCCCCACCACCAGCGTCCGCGGCGCCACGTCGCGCGTGACCACCGCGCCCGAGCCCGTGGCGCTGTCGTCCCCGAGCGTCACGGGCGCCACCAGCAGCGTGTCGCTGCCCAGGAATACCCGCTCGCCGATGGTCGTGCGGTGCTTGCGCACGCCGTCGTAGTTGCAGGTGATGGTGCCCGCGCCGACATTCGTATCGCGGCCCACCTCGGCGTCGCCGATGTAGCTGAAATGGTGCTGCTGCACGTTCTCGTGCAGCACGCTGTTCTTCACCTCGGCGTAGTTGCCGATCATCACCCCGCGTGCCAGCCGCGAGCCCGGCCGGACGTGGGCGAAGGGCCCGACCACCACCTCGCCGGCGAGTGTGGCTCCCTCGACCAGCGACCACTGCACGCGGCAGCGGTCGCCCACCACACTATCCTCGATCTGCGTGCTGGGCCCGATCAGGCACTCGGCACCGATCCGCGTGCGGCCGCGCAGGAACGTGTGCGGCAGGATCGTCGTATCGGGGCCGACCTCGACCGTGGCGTCCAGGAACACGCTGTCGGGGTCGAGCAGAGTGACCCCGGCGCGCAGCAGCCGCTCGCGCAGACGCTCCTGGAGCACGCGCTCGGCCTGGGCGAGCTGCACGCGGTCGTTGACGCCCAGCCCCTCGCGCGGATCGGCCAGCGGCACGGCGGCGATCGGCACGCCGCGTTCCGCCGCGCGCGCGACCAGGGCGGTCAGGTAGTACTCGCCGCTGGGCGCCGGCGCGAGCCCTGGCAGCTCGGCACGCAACCAGTCGAGGTCGAACGCGTAGGCGCCGACGTTGATCTCGCACAGCGCGCGCTGCTCGGCCGTGGCGTCCGCTTCCTCGACCACCGCGCGGACGCGGCCCGCGGCGTCGCGCACCACG
Organism: Chloroflexota bacterium; assembly: GCA_035294645.1. Lineage (GTDB taxonomy): Bacteria > Chloroflexota > UBA6077 > UBA6077 > JAJPHF01 > JADGHJ01. The sequence continues at coordinate 44,257 of DATGKN010000074.1, read as the reverse complement.
CGCCCGTAGCCCTGGGGGGCAACCACCTGCGCCGTGAGCAGCGCCAGCGGCGCGGGGGCTCGCACCAGCTCGCGCAGCGTGGCCGCCCGCAGCAGCGGCGTATCGCCGTACAGCACGAGCACGCGGCGAATAGCGGGGGAGAGCTGCGGCAGCGCCTGGAGCACGGCGTGGGCCGTGCCGCGCTGCTCGGCCTGGAGCGCGTAGCGCGCCTGGGCCCCTAGGGCTTGCTGTACCTCGGCCGCGCCGTGGCCGACGACCAGCACGACCTCGGCGGCCCCGGCGCCCCGCGCGGCCGCCAGCACATGCCCCGCCATGGGCACCCCGGCCAAGGGATGCAGCACCTTGGGGAGCCGGGAGCGCATACGGGTGCCCTGGCCGGCGGCCAGCACCACAGCGCCTACATGGGGACTAGCAGGTTCGGCAGGTTCGCTCATCTCGATCAGCGGCCCGCTGGCGGCCGCCCGCCCGGCCCCCCTGGCCAACTCGGCCGTACTTTGCCGGGTGTACATACTCATTGTAGCAAAGCGGCGCGGGCCGCTGGAAGCCACGCTCGCCGGGCCCCTAGCCGGCCGTAGCCAGCGCTGCAAGCAGCGCCTCCACCGCCGCCACCCCGTCTACCAGCCCGTCGGCCTCGGCGAGCAGCTCGGGCGGCATCTCGCTGCTGGCTACCGCGATGTTCAGCGTGTGCACGTCGCGGGCCCGTGCGGCGCGCAGCGCCCGCATGGCGTCGGCGTCGGTGCGGTCGTCGCCCAGGAACACCGCCCCGCGGAGTCCCCAGCGGCGCAGCAGGCAGGCGGCGGCCGTGCCCTTGGTGACCTCCGCGGGCGGGCGCAGCTCGACCACCATGCGCCCCTCCACGACCCGCAGTGCGCGAGCGGCCGGCCGCGCAGCCAGCCAGGCGAGGATCGCCCGCCGCGCGGCGGCCGGATCGGCGGCGCCCCGGTAGTGCAGCGCCACGCTATAGGTCTTCGCCTCCACGTGCACCGCGGCAGCGGGCGGGTCGGCAGCCAGGGCAGCCAGCAGCGCGGCCAGGGGGCGACGCGCGGCCGCGGCGGCCGGATGCGTCCAGCGGCGGCGGCCCACGTGCGCCTCCAGGCCGTGGTTGCCGACGTACACCAGGCCGGGCACGCCCACCAGCCGGCGCGCAGCGGCCGGCCGGCGGCCGCTGAGGATAGCTACCACGGCCAGCCGGGCGTGCAGCGCCCGCAGCGCTCGCCGCACGCCCGGCGAGACGCGCGCCAGCTCAGGCCGCGGGGCGATGGGGCTCAGCGTGCCATCCACGTCGCACAGCAGGCCAGCGGGCGCCGTGGCCAGCGCGGCACGGGCCGCCGCGAGCAGCGCCGAGTCGCGCAGCATGGCTCGTCGAGGCTCCTCCCGCGGTGGACGTCCCACCAGTCTATGGCGCCGGTCGGCGGTGCAGCACCAGCTTCACCGCATCGGCCGCCACTGGCCCGTCTGCGGCGTTGTCCAGCTGCACCACGGGCCGTCGGCCCGGCGCCAGCCGAAACCGCCGCTCGCCGCCCAGGCGTACCCAGTCGCCGCCCTCGACGCGCTGGTCGCGGCGCTCGCGGTACGCGCCGTCGGCGTGGAAGACGGCGAACGGGGCGTCGCTGGCCAGCCCCTCGACCGCTGGCCAGCGCACCCAGACCTCGTACTCGCCAGCCTCCGCCACCAGCGGGCACCACGCGAACGCGCGCTCGCCGTGGCCGGGCGGGGCCACCTCCCAGTTCTCGCCCAATACTCCGCGGCCGTCGAAGCGCCGCTCCCAGGCGCCGCGCCGCACCGTCTGGCCGCTGTCCTCGTTGTCGACCAGCAGCTCGTCGCTGACGCGGAAAGTGACCGTCGTCTCGTACACGCCCTCGCGCCCCAGCGGGTCGCGTGCCCGCAGGTGCAGCGTGTAGTGGCCGTCGGGCAGGTCGGCGAGCAGCGCGGCGGTCCGCGCGGTATAGGGGCTCCACACGGGCTGGGCGGCGTCGGTGGGCGTCAGCCCGTAGGCGCCCGCGCGCTGCCAGCGCTCCAGGTAGTAGCTGAACCGCCAGCCTGGCGCGGCAAGCCCCAGGCCGCCCCAGCTGGCGAGCTGCTGCCGCCGCGTCGTGTCGGCGGCCGGCGGCGCCAGGAGGAACACGGCGCGCCCCGTCTGCCGCGCGGCGGCCCCGCCCAGGCGCTCGGCCACGGCGGCCCGCAGCTCGGGCAGCAGGCGGTACACCTGCTCGCCGGGACACTCCGTGGCCACCAGGTCGCGGTGCCCGCTGAGGTGGTCCACGGCGCGGTGCCAGATGGCGTCGCTGCGCAGGAAGTCCGAGCGGCCCTGCGGGTCGATCCCCCACCAGCGCGCCTTGTACGCCAGCAAGTCGACCAGCCGCTCGCGCATCGGGCCCGGCAGCGGCGCCTCGCTGAACGTGCCGAGCAGCGCGTAGCCGTCGGTGCCGAAGTTGTGGAAATAGGCGTGCCCGCCGACCACGCCCGGCGACAGCGCCTCGCGCGGCACCCCGAGCGCCGGCCCGCGCCCGCGCCGCCCCTCGTACACCACGCCGTCGCGGCCGATCAGCGCGTGGTAGCCGATGTCGCCCCAGTCCAGCTCGCGCGCGTGATAGGCGTAGATCGCGCGCACCTCGGCCGCCGCGTCATCGTAAGCGTTGGTCGTCGCCGTGTGGTGGACCACCAGGGCCTTCACGGGCACGTACACACGCGGCCAGCTCTCCACGCCGCCCGCGTCGAACCGCAGCGTCTCGTCGCAGCCCCACTGCTCGCGCGAGCGGAACGGGAACGGCAAGGACAGCGGCGGCACGGGGGCCGCGGTGGGCTCTTGCTGCGGCCCGTCGAACGGGTTGAGCGCGTGGACCGCGATCCAACGCAGCGGCGCCGCTCCCGCCGGGGGAAACGTCAGCCGATACTGGACGAACCGCCCCGGCGGCACGCGCACCAGGGGCGTGCAGCGTCCCTCGCCCGCGGGCACGATGCAGCCCGGGGGGCAAGGCAGCCAGGGCGACCACGCGCGGCCGTCCGGGCTGGTGCGCACCGCCAGGGTTGGGGGCGCCGCCCCCGAGTCGGCCCAGCGCAGCCCGATGTGGGTGGCGGCGAACGGCAGCGGCAGCGACGCCGACCGGTAGCGCGCGTCGGAGCCTAGCGCCGCGAGCCCGCCCCCCTCGGCGCGACCCAGCAGCCGCACGCCGTGCGCCTCGCCGGGGCCGAAGTCGTCGGGCAGTCGCTGCACCACGCGGGTCCGCAGCACTGTGCGCGGGGGCGGCGGGGCCTCCCAGGCCGCCGCTGCCCGGCGCACGGGCGGCAGCGCCAGCGCGCCCAGCGCCAGGGCGCCGCCCAGCAGGCTGCGGCGGCTGACCCGGCCCCCCCGCGTGCGGCGCGGGGCGCTATTGCACACGCCGTCCACCCGCCGCTACGCGCCCGTCACGGGGAGCGGCTCCTCCTCGGTGACGCCCCAGGGGATCACCAGTCGCTCGATGGCGACGATCAGCCCGAACAGCCCGAGGCCGAGGACCGATAGTAGCAGCAGCGCCGCGAAGCTCATCGGCGTGCGTAGCTCGGCGTTAGCGGCGATCACCAGGTAGCCGAGCCCCGAGTTGGAGCCCACGAACTCGCCGATGATCGCCCCGATGACGGCCAGCGTGATGGCGACCTTCAGGCCGCTGAAGATGAACGGCAGGGCGTAGGGGAAGCGCACCTTGGCGAACTCCTGCCAGCGCCCGCCCTTGAGCACGCGCACCAGGTCGAGCAGGTCCGACTCGACCGCGCGCAACCCGCTCACAGTGGTGACCACGATGGGGAAGAAGGCGACCAGCAGCGCGACCATCAACTTCGACTGTAGCCCGTAGCCGAGCCAGATCAGCAGCAGCGGGGCCACGGCGATCTTGGGCACGATCTGGAGCACTACGACGACCGGGTACAGGATGCCCTGCAGCAGCCGCGAGTAGACGATCAGGATCCCTATCGCGATCCCGAACACCGTGGCCAACAGGAAGCCGAGCAGGGTCTCGACCAGCGTCACCCAGGTATGAGTGGCGTATAGCTCGGGCCGCTGGGCCATCTCGTCGAAGATGCGCGAGGGCGGGGGCACCAGGAACAGCGGCACGTTGAACAGCCGCACGATCACCTCCCACGCCAAGGCGACCGTGACGACCGTGGCGATAGTGATCACGATATCGCGCCAGCGGATCGCACTCACCGTACGTCTCCCCGCTAGAACCGGCCGCCGCCGCGCCTTACGGGCTGGAGCGGCGCGAGGCCTCGAACTCCAGGTCGGCGTCGACCATCATGCGCACCAGCTCCTCGAACGAGGTGGTGGGCTGCCAGCCGAGCTTCTCGCGCGCCTTGCGCGGGTCGGCCGTCAGCGTCTCCACCTCGGCCGGGCGCACGAAGCGCGGATCGATGCGCACGTACTCACGCCAATCGAGCCCGACGTGGCTGAACGCCGCCTCGACGAACTCGCGCACGCTGTGCGCCACCCCGGTGCCGACCACGTAGTCGTCGGGCTCGTCCTGCTGGAGCATCAGGTGCATCGCCTTCACGTAGTCGCCGGCGAAGCCCCAGTCGCGGCGCGCGTCCAGGTTGCCCAGCGCCAGCTCGCGCTGCTTGCCCAGCTTGATGCGCGCCACGCCGTTGGTGATCTTGCGGGTCACGAACTCCAGCCCGCGCCGCGGCGACTCGTGGTTGAACAGGATGCCCGAGGAGGCGTGCATCCCATAGCTCTCGCGGTAGTTCACGGTGATGTAGTGGCCGTACACCTTGGCCACGCCGTAGGGGCTGCGGGGGTGGAACGGCGTGCGCTCGTTCTGCGGCGTCTCGCGCACCTTGCCGAACATCTCGCTGCTCGACGCCTGGTAGAAGCGGATGCGCCCGCGCGGCGTGCTGCTGCTGGCCGTCACGCCCTCCACGATGCGGATCGCCTCCAGCACGCGCAGCACGCCGAGGCCGGTGATCTCGCCGGTCAGCTCGGCCTGGTTCCACGACACGGGCACGAAGCTGATCGCCGCCAGGTTGTAGACCTCATCGGGCGCCACACGGCTGACGGCGCTGATCAGCGAGCCCTGGTCGAGCAGGTCGGCCTCGATCAGCTCGACGTCCGGCAGCAGCGTCTCGATCCACTCGCGCTTGGGATTGTTCTGGCCGCGGATGACGCCGTAGACGCGGTAACCGAGCCCTAGCAGGTACTCGGCCAGGTACGTGCCGTCCTGGCCGGTGATGCCGGTGATCAGTGCGGTTTTCATGCTCTGTCCGTTCGCCACGGATTCGGGCCGTCCTCAACTGTAGCCTGCCCGCGCCCCTCGCGCCAGCCGGGCGACTCGCGCGGCTCTGGGGAGAGGAATCCCACCTGCGGCCGGGGCGAGAGCGGCGCCGATGCCAGCGGTCCAGGAGGCGGCGCTAGCGCACCAGCCCGCCGCGCACCAGCATGACGCCCAGCGCGGCCACCACCAGCGCCAGCAGCAGGGTGATGCGCCCGATCCAGCTCGCCTGGCGCCGGAGCCGCTGCGCCGCGGCTCCGTGGGGGTCGCGCTGCCACTGGGCCACGGCGCGCGGGCCGAGCCAGAAGTCATGCGCCGCGCTGATCGCCAGGATCACCGCGACAAGGGTCAACTTCAACGCCAGGGTATGGCCGAAGGCGCCCTGCCACAGCCGACCGTTGAAGGCGTCGGCCAGCCCGTAGCCGCGGTAGCCCAGGGCGATCAGCCCCGTGACGAGAAAGATCCCCAGGCAGGCCCAGCCGACCCAGCGGAAGCGCGTGGCAACCTGGTGGAACAGCGCGGGCGCCGTGGCGCGCTGTTCCGGCCGGCGGGTGGCGGGCACCAGCACGAGGGCGAGGAACACCATGCCCCCGAGCCAAACGGCGAGCGCCAGCAGGTGCAGCCAGACGGCAACGAGGTACAGCGCGTACATGGCGCTCCAGTGTATCACCCCGCAGACACGCCCCGACCCCGCCCAGGCCAGGCGCGCTGCCCCGCCTCCACCTGGCGCGCGAGGCCCCGCTCGGGGGGCGCCCACGCTAGGCCCGGCCGAGCGTCTGCACCGCGGCGTCCACGAAGCTCAGGTCCACGCGCTCGGCGACGTTCGGGGCGGCCGTGACGATGCCCTGCTGCTGCCAGAACGCGAGCTGCGCCTGCAAATTGGCCACATCGACGGTACCGTTGGGATCGAGGTAGGTGGGCGTGCAGGCGCGCAGCACGTCGGGCGCCACGCCGGTCCAGCGCTGCAAGATCTCCAGGATCTCGGGATCGCTGTTCTGGCCCGGCAGGAAGTCGCGCACCGCGCGGAGCCAGGCGGTCACCAGCGCCACCAGCTGGGGCCGGTCGCGCAGCGCCTGCTCGGAGGCCAACAGACCCGCCACCTGCATGCCGGGCACGACCTGATCGCCCAACAGCCACTTGCGAGCGATGTTGTTCTGCTCCGTGAGGGCGCCGAACGGCTCGGCCACGCCCGCGGCGTCGATGCTGCCGCCCGCTAGCCCCGCGTTCACGTCGGCCGACGACAGGCGCACGGCCTCCACGTCGCCCTCGGTCAGGCCGCCCTGGGCCAGCACGTGGCGCATCACATAGTCGACCGCGCTGCCTACCACGGACATCCCCACCCGCCGACCGCGCAGGTCCGCGGGCGTGCGGATCTGGCCCACGAGATCCGTCCGCACCACGGCCATCACGTAGCCGTAGCCCGGCATCATGCGCGAGCCGTCGGCCACGATCGTCGTGCGCACACCGCGCGCCCAGGCGTTGTACAGCCCCGGGCTGACCACGCCGTAGCCGGCGCTCAGCTCGCCGGTGCCCAGCGCGGGCACCATCTCGGCGCCCGAGGCGAACCGCACCAGCTCCACGTCGAGCCCGGCGTCACGGAGATAGCCCCGGTCGTAGGCGACGAACAGCGGCCCCACGGAGATCAGCGGCAAGTAGCCGATGCGCAGGCGCGTTTGGGCCCACGCGCGCCGGCCGCCCGCCAACCCGCCCACCTGAGGCACGCTCACACCCCCTAGCAGCATCGCCGCCCCGAGCGCCCCGCCGGCCGCGCCGAGCAAGCGCCGGCGGCTCCAGCCCCGCCGCGGGGTACCTGCGGCTACCTGGTCGGTTGCCTGCCACGCCATTGTGTGCCACCTCCCCAAAAGGAATAGCGCGCCCTTGCGAGCGGCCGCGCGCCTGCCGCCAGTTGTACCCCAGCCACCGCGGCCGACGCTATCGCCCGCCCTCTGCTATACCAGAGGCGATCGCCGCCGCGCGGTCCCACACGGCTAGCCAGGAGGCACGACATGAGCCTAGCGGCACACCCGGGCATTGCCGAGCTAGAGGCGCTGGTGGCGCGCTTCCGGGCGGGGGAGGCCGAGGTGGCCACCGCGTTCTTCGCCGCGCCACGTCCACTAGCACAGCATCGCTACTGGCTGCGCTTCCAGGTGGCGCGCGAGGCCCGCAACCTGGAGGAGATCGCTAGCGGCCTGCTCACCCGCTTGGTGCAGGAGGTGGAGCAGGCGCTGCCGCGTGAGGAGCTGGTCCACCGCCTCACCGAGGATTACCAGGAGGTCGGCCACTACGCCATGCTCGCCTACCTCTACGAGGGCCTCACGGGCGAGCCGGTCCGCTGGCAGCCGTTGCGCGCCGAGATCAAGACCGCCGACTGGTACGCCCTGTCGCGGGCTGAGCACGCCCGCTGGGCCGAGCTGCGCGCGCACGGCACGCCGCTGGAGCTGGCCGCGGCGCTGTTCACCCGCGGCGGGGGCGGCGCGCTGTTCTACGGCCTGCTCCAGGTCCGCGGCGCCGACTACGAGACCCTGCTGGCCGACGCCGCCCGGAGCATCCTGCATGACGAGCTGGAACACGGGGCCAGCGAGGGCCGCGACGACCTGTACCGGCGGGTGCGCACCGACGCCGATGTGGCGCGGGCACGCGAGATCATTGCCGAGCTGTCGCTGCTGCGCCTGCGCATGCGCAACGCCCAGTTCAGCGGTGTGCTGCCTGAGGCACGCATCCAGGCGATCGCCGCGGGCGACATCGCGCCGCTTACCCTGGACGCCCTCTGGGCCGCTTGCCAGGGCGCTGGCGGCCCGGACTGGTACGCGCGCTACCACGCGGCGCCCAAGCCGCTGACAGCCACCACAGTACTGCGCTAGCCGCCGCTAGCGGCCGGCGCGGGCAGGCGGTGAGCCTGCCCGGTACGCTTCGGATAAGCGCGCCCGTGGCGGCGCGGAGGTCCATGGAGGAGCGGACCATGCCCCGAATGACTGGCAAGCGCGCGCTGCTGGAGCAGCTGGTCGCCGACGGCGTGCGTCACGTGTTCGGCAACCCGGGCACGACCGAGCAGGGGTTCATGGACATCCTGCAGGAGTACCCGCAGGTGACATTCGTGCTCGCCCTGCATGAGGGCGTGGCGGTCAGTATGGCGGACACCTACGCGCGGCTCACCCGCCGGCCGGCGTTCGTCGAGCTGCACATCGCTCCCGGGCTGGGCAACGGCCTGGGCATGATCCACAATGCCCGGGTCGGCCAGTCGCCGCTGGTGATCTACGCCGGCCAGTCGGAGAGCCGCGCGCTGTTCCAGGAGCCCCACCTCAGCGGCCCGCTGGTGGAGATGGCGCGCCCGCTGTGCAAGTGGGCCTACCAGGTGGAGCACGCACACGACGTGCCGCAAGCGGTACGCCGCGCCTTCAAGATCGCCGCCGAGCCGCCGCAGGGGCCGGTGTTCCTCGCCCTGCCGATGGACGTGCTCGACACCGAGGCCGAGGTGACGGTCCAGCCCACGCGCTACACCGCCTGGCGCGTGCGCCCCGACCCGGCGGCGCTGGCCGAGGCGGCCGAGCTGCTGGTGGCCGCGCGCCGCCCGCTGATCCTGGCGGGCGATCGCGTGGCGCTGAGCGGAGCGCATGCGGAGCTGGTGGCGCTCGCCGAGCTGCTCGGCGCGCCGATCTTCGAGAACTACGCCTCCGAGTTCAATGTGCCGTACACGCACCCGCTGTACCTGGGCATGGTGCCATTCACGGGCACGCCGCGACCGCTGCGCGAGATGCTGGCCGACTGCGACGCGCTGCTGTGCGTGGGCGCGCCGCTGTTCCAGATCATCTTTCCCCAGCCCGAGCCCGTGCTGCCGGCCGGCGCGCGGCTGATCCAGATCGACCTGGTCGCCTGGGAGTTGAACAAGAACTACCCGGCCGACGTGGCCCTGCTGGCCGACCCCAAGGCGGCGCTCGAGGAGCTCGCGGAGTTGGTGCGCGCGCGGCAGACCCCGGCCCAGCGGCAGGCCGCGGCCGCGCGCGCCGCGGCCACGGCGGCCCAGACCGCGGCGGCCCGCGAGCGCTACTGGGCGCGCGCCCGCGCGGGGTGGGACCAGGTGCCGATCACCGCGCCGCGGCTGATGCACGAGCTGAAGGCGGCGCTGCCCGAGGGGGCCCTGGTGTTCGCCGAGGCGATCACTAACCAGGTGCACCTCTGGGCCGCGCTCCAGCCCACGCGCCCCGAGCAGATACTCAATGGCCGCGGCGGCGGGATCGGCCCAGGGCTGCCCGGCACGCTGGGCGCCCAGCTGGCACGGCCCGACCGCAAGGTGGTCGGCGTGTGTTCGGACGGCGCGGCCATGTACAGCATCACCGCTCTGTGGACCGCCGCGCACCATCGCATCCCGGCCACCTTCGTCATGCTCAACAACGCCAGCTACCGGATCCTGAAGCTGAACCTGCTGGAGTACCTGGGCCCAGCGGCCCGCGGGCGCCAGTTCATCGGCATGGACCTCACCGACCCGCCGCTGCGCTTCGACCGGCTGGCCGAGGCGATGGGGGTGCCGGCGCGGCGGGTGGAGCAGCCGGCCGAGCTGGCCCCGGCGCTGCGCGAGGCGCTGGCCCACGACGGCCCATACCTGGTGGATGTGGTGCTCGACGCGCCGCTGCCGCTGCCCGGCTAGCGCTCCGTGATCTGCGCGGTTCACCGCCGCCCTCACGGGCGGGCCCGCCGTTCACGGCAGCAGCGCGAGCCAGCGGTCACGGACTACTGATCGTGGCGGCCCGCTGCGCTTGACACTCTCCCCACGCGGGCGTACCATTCGCGCCAAGCACCGCAGGATGACCGCGCGCCGGCCGCGCCGGCCCTCCACCGACGCGCGGCCCCCAAGCCATCGCGGCCGCCTCCGACACCGGCCGCGAGAGGGAGGCGCACCATGGTCGCTGCACAACCTGTGGCCGTCGGCTCGCGTGTCGTCGATGGCGACGGGCATCTCATCGAGCGCGACGCCGAACTCTTCGAGTACCTGGAGCCCCCCTACCGCGGCAACGCCGCGCTGCTCGGCTACCCCTTCTTCCCCACCCTGGATGGCTGGCACCGCGGCGCGATCCTCGCCCGCACGGGGATCCACAAGGAATACACCATCGACGCCCGCACCTGGGTCGACTTCCTGGACGAGGTGGGCATCGAGAGCACCGTGCTGTACCCCACCGCGGGGCTCGCCTTCGGCTGCATCCAGGATCCCGACTGGGCCGTGGCCCTGGCCCGCGCCTACAACAACTGGGTCTACGACCGGTTCTGCCGCGTCGACCCGCGGCTGCGCGCGGTGGCGCTGGTGCCGCTGCAAGACGTGGCGGAGGCGAGCAAGGAGCTCCGTCGCGCCATCGAGGACTTGCGCCTGGTGGGGGTCGTGCTCACGGGCAACAACGCCGATCTGGGCGTGCGGAAGCTGCTGGGCGATCCGGCGTTCTGGCCGGTCTACGAGGAGGCGGAGCGGCTGAACTGCGCGGTGGCCATCCATGGCGCGGTGTCGATGAACCTGGGACTGGAGGCGTTCCACGGTTTTGCCGCCGTGCAGGCGCTGGAGCACCCGTTCGCCCAGATGCTCCAGTTGACGAGCATGGTGCTGGAGGGGGTGTTCGAGCGATTCCCACGGCTGCGGGTGGCGTACCTAGAGGCGGGCACGAGCTGGGTGCCGTTCATGATGGACCGGCTCGACCGGGCCTATCACGCTTGGTCGGGACGCGAGCGCCGCGAGTACAGCGGGTGGGTGCGGCGGCCGCCCAGCGACTACATCAAGACGGGCAACTTGTTCTTTAGCTGCGAGGGGGGCGAGGAGGGCCTGCGCCACGCTATCGAGCGGCTGGGAACGAGCGAGTGCCTGCTGTTCGCTAGCGACTTCCCGCACGAGACGAACGCGGCGCGGGCGAAGCACGAGATCGCCGAGCTGCGGGAGCGCACCGACCTGAGCGAGCAGGACAAGGCGAATATCCTGAGCGGGGTGGGCGTGCGGCGCTTCTACCAGCGCTAGTGGTCCAGGACCGCTATACCTGCCGCCGTGAACGGCGGGCGCGCCCTGCCGGGGCGGCGGTGGACCGCTTGGATCCCGCGTTACAGGACAGTAGCGCAGCAGCCACCACGGGCCAGGGTTCGCTAAGGGGGGAGACCATGAGACGGGCCACACGGCGCATCACGCGGCGCACCTTCGGGCAGCTCGCGCTCGGTACGCTCGGGGCGGCGGCGCTGGCCGGCTGCGCGCGCGGCGGCGCGGGCAGCAGCGGCGCGCCAAGCCCCAGTGGTAGCCAAGCGCCCGCCGGTGCCGGTTGGGTCCCCGACCGCACGATCAAAGTCGGGATCATCGTCCCGCAATCCGGCATCTATGCCTCGACGGGCACGTCCAGCATCAACGGCATGCGGCTGGCCCTCAAAGAGTTCGAGGACAAGGGCTGGCGCTTCGAGGTGCTCATCGAGGACGAGAAGGCCGACCCGACCACCGGCCTGCGGGCCGTCCAGAAGCTGATCGAGCGCGACCAAGTCCACTTCCTGCTCGGTCCGATCTCCAGCGGCGTCCTCCCGGCCCTGCGCGATCCCGTCGATCAGGCGAAGGTCATCATGAGCACGGCGCAGGCGGCGAACCGCGATATTACCGGGGCCCGCTGCAGCCGCTACATCTTCCGCACCACGCCCACCAACTACATGCAGGGCTACGGGTTCGGCGGTTGGATCGCGCGGCACCTGGGCAAGAAAGTCTATGTGCTCACCGCCGACTACGCGGCCGGCACCGAGATCGCCGACGCGATCGTGGAGGGCTTCCAGAAAGAGGGCGGCGAGGTGATCGCCTATGCCAAAGCCCCTTTGACCACCACCGACTTCGCGCCCTTCATGGGGCCGATCCTCGACGCGCGGCCCGAGGTCGTAACGGGGTTCTTCGCGGGCAAGAACGCCATCGATGTGGTCAAGGCGTTCTACCAGTTCGGCGTTAAGGACCGGGTGACCCTCGCCTACTCGGGCTACTTGACCAGTAACGACCTCATCGAGGCCCAGGGCCCCGAGGCCACCGAGGGCATCTACGAGTATCTGAACTTCTCGGAGAGCTTGGAGACGCCCGAGTACACCCAGTGGGCGCAGCGGCTGCAAACGTTGTTCCCCGAGGTCCAACGGGTGCCTATCTACTCGGTGCACGGCTACACGGCCGCGAAAGCGGTGCTGCTCGGCATCGAGCAGGCGCGCTCGCTGCGGAGCGACGATATTGCCGCGGCGATGGAGAAGGTCGAGTTCATGGGGCCCGCGGGCGTCATCAAGTTCGGGCCTAGTCACCAGGCGACGCTCGACTTCTACGTGACCCAGGTGCGCGGCATGAAGCACGTCGTGCTGGACCGGCTCCCCCAGCAGTCGGATCCGCAGGAGGCGGAGTGTAGGCGCACGTGGGCATGAATGGCGCCGGTCCCTGCCAGTTGGAGCTGCGTGGTGTCACGCGCACTTTCGGGCGGCTGGTGGCGGTCGACCGCATCGATCTGTGCGTCCACGCGGGCGAGCGCAAGGCGATCATCGGGCCGAACGGGGCCGGCAAGACCACGCTGTTCAACCTGATCAGCGGCCTGCTACCGCCGACCGCCGGCCGCATCCTGCTCGACGGCGAGGACATCACGCGGCTGCCCGTGCACGCCATCGCCCGGCGCGGGGTGGCGCGCTCGTTTCAGATCACCAGCGTGTTCCCCCACCTAACGGTGTTCGAGAACGTGCGCGCCGCGGTGCTGGCGCACTCCGGCCACGCCTGGAGCCTGCTGCGGCCGACCGACCGGCTCGCCGCCGTCACCGAGCGCACGCTGGCGGTGCTCGATGAACTGGGCCTCGCCGCCTACCGCGACTGGCCGGCCGGCACGCTGTCGCACGGCGACCGCCGGCTGGTCGATCTGGCCATGGCACTAGCCTCGGCCCCCCGCCTACTGCTGCTCGACGAGCCGACCGCGGGCATGTCGCCGCAGGAGACCCGCCGGATGATCGAGCTGATCCCGCGGCTAGCGGCCGGGCGGACGGTGATTCTCGTGGAGCACGATATGGACGTGGTGATGAGCCTCGCCACCTCCATCCTCGTGCTAGCGCACGGCGCGAAGCTGGCCGAGGGCACGCCCGAGGAGATTCAGCGCGACCCGCGCGTGCAGGAGGCGTACCTGGGAGGCGTGATCTAGTGCTGGTGCTGGCCGACGTGCACGCCTACTACGGCGAGAGCCATGTGCTGCAGGGCATCTCGCTGGCCGTCGAGCAGGGCCAAATCGTCTCCCTGCTGGGCCGCAACGGTGTGGGCAAGACGACCACTCTGCGCACGATCATGGGGCTGGTGCCCGCCCGCACCGGCCAGATCCTGTACAAGGGCCAGTCGCTCGTCGGCCTGCCGCCCCATCGCATCGCGCGGCTGGGCATCCAGCTCGTGCCCGAGCACCGCGGCATCTTCCCGGCGCTCACGGTGCGCGAGAACCTCCAGGTAGGCGCCGCGCACCCCAGCGACCCGCAGCGCGCGCGGCACAATGCCGCGCGCGTGTTCGCCTACTTCCCGGTGCTGCGCGAGCGGCTGCACCAGAAGGGCGGCTCGCTGTCGGGCGGCGAGCAGCAGCAGCTCACCATCGCCCGCGCGCTGATGGCGGGCCCCGAGCTGCTGCTGCTGGACGAGCCGTGCGAGGGGCTCGCGCCGCTGGTGGTGCGCACGCTGCTGCAGGCCATCCGCGACATCCGCGCCGACGGCACGACCGTGCTGCTGGTGGAGCAGAACGTGCGCGCGGCGTTGCAGGTGGCCGACAGCCACTACGTGATGGACAAGGGACGCATCATCGGCAAGTTCAGCGCGGAGGCGCTCCAGGCCGATGAGGAGCTGCGCACACGGTTCCTGGGTGTCTCGGCCCGACTGTAGCACGCGGGCCAACCGCCCCTAAGGGGAGGGGAGGGGACGGGATGGAAGCGATCGCCGTGCAGGCGCTGCAAGGGCTCACCTTCGGCACGACGCTGTTCCTGGTCGCGGCGGGGCTGTCGATCATCTGGGGGCTGATGAACATCCTGAACTTCACCCACGGCACGCTGTACGCGCTCGGCGCTTACCTGGGCCTGGTCGTGTTCGGGCTCACGGGGGGCAACTTCTGGGCGGCGCTGCTGGCCGCGTTCGTGAGCGTCGCCGGGGTGGGCGCCGCGCTGGAGATCGTCGCGCTACGGCGCCTGTTCGGCCGCGACCCGCTGTACTACTTCCTGCTCACCTTCGGGCTGACGTTCGTACTCACCGAGATCCTCCGCCTCATCTGGGGCGACGACTTCCTGGGCCTGCCCGTGCCAGCGGCCCTGGAGGGCTCGCTGCACGTAGGCATCATCTTTCCGCTGTACCGGCTGTTCGTGATCGGCGTCAGCGGGGCAGTGGCGCTCGGGGTATGGCTGCTGTTGACCCGTACCAACTTCGGGCTGCTGCTGCGCGCGGGCACGCAGAACCCCGAGATGGTCAGCGTGCTAGGCACGAACATCCAAACGATCTACACGCTGGGCTTCGCGCTGGGCTCGGGGCTGGCAGGGCTGGCCGGGGTGCTGGTGGCGCCGCTCACCGGGCTGTCGCCGCAGATGGGCGTGGACCTGCTGCTCCAGGCGTTCATCGTGGTGATCATCGGCGGGCTGGGCAGCTTCCGCGGCGCGGCGGTGGCCAGCCTGCTGGTAGGCGAGATCTACGCGTTCGGGATCCGCATCGCGCCCAGCTTCTCGATGCTGTTGATCTACGCAGCGATGATCCTGGTGCTGCTGATCAAGCCGAGCGGGCTGTTCGTCGAGGGCGCGGGGAGAGAGGCCTAGATGGGTGGAGCCGATGAGCGGCGCGCCCTGCCGGGGTGGGCGCCGCACGCGCTGCTCGGGCTGCTCGGGCTGCTGCTGGTGGCGCTGCCGGCGCTGGTCGACGCGTTCCTGCCCTCGTTCTACCTGCCGCTAGCCACCGAGATGCTGATCTTCGGCTTGTTCGCCCTCGGCTACGACATCATCATGGGCTACACCGGCATGGTGTCGTTCGGCCATGCGGCGTTCTTCGGCCTGGGCGCGTACATCACCGGGCTGACCATGGTGCGACTGGGGCTGCCGCTACTGCCGGCGATGCTGCTCGGGGCCCTCGGCGCCACGGGCGCCGCCGCCGTGATCGGCTTCTTCTCGCTGCGGCTGCGCTCGGTGTACTTCGCGCTGCTCACCTTCGCCTTCTCGCAGATCTTCTACCAGCTGGTGATCACCCTCACGGACCTCACCGGCGGCTACGACGGCCGCGCGCTGTCGGTGCCGATGCTGTGGGGGATTCCCGACGTGCTGGCGCTGAACTTGCGCGACCGCGCCACGCTGTACTACTTCGTGCTGGCGGTGGTGGCGCTGACGTTCCTCGCGATGCGGCGGGCGATGGCCGCGCCGTTCGGGCAGGTGCTGGTGGCGATCCGCGAGAACGAGCTGCGCGCCGCGACGCTGGGCTATCCGGTCGCGCGCTACAAGCAAGTGGCGTTCGTGCTGTCGGGGCTCATCGGCGGGCTGGCCGGCAGCCTGATGGTGCCCTACCAGCGGTTCATCTCGCCCGACCTGCTGTACTGGGAGCTGTCGGGGCTGGTGATCGTGATGGTGCTGCTGGGCGGCATGGGCACGCTGTGGGGGCCGGTGTTGGGCGCGGCGCTGGTGGTGTTCCTGCGCGACGCCTTCAGCGGGCTGCCCCAGCCCTACGGCAAGCACTACCTGCTGCCCGTGGGGCTAATCTTCGCCCTGCTGGTGATCTTCGCGCCGCACGGCCTCGCTGGCCTGCTCCACCGCCGCCGCCCGCCGCGACGAGCCAGCGGGCCGCTGGAACGGGGCGAGCTGGCCATGCCGGCCGCCGACCCGCCGCGCGGCTAGCACCGCTGGCACGGGGGCGGCCGGCGGACGACTAGCGCGCCTCGAGGCGCACCAGCACCGGGGTAGCCGAGCTGGCGCACCACAGCACGTCGTTGGCGTCGAAGGCCATCAGGCGGCAGGTAGTGTTGGGGCTGAGGTATGGGTACACGACCCAGTGTTCGGTCTGCGGGTCGAAGCGCGCGACGTAGTTGCCGCCGAAGTTGTTCACCCAGAGCCGCCCCTTGGAATCGAAGTTCAGGGCGTAGGGGTTGTCGCGGCTCCCGTTGAGCTCGGGCATCCACCAGCTCTGCCAGCTCTCGGTGCGCGGGTCGAACCGGCCGATCGAGCCCCACTCGTGCTCCACGAACCACACGACCCCATCGCGGTCCACCGCCAGCCGGCGCGTGCCCGGGTCGTCGCTGGCACGGGGATGCGGCCACTCGCGCACCTCCCCCGTGCGCGGGTCGAGCCGGGCGACCTTGTTGCCCGTGAACTCGACGAGCCAGAAGGCCCCGTCGGGGCCCTCCTGGATCCCATAGGGGCGCGAGCGGTGCGTGGGGATCGCCCACTCGGTGAGCCGGCCGGTGGCGGGCTCGATGCGGCCCACGCCATCGCCATACTCGAAGGAGAAATAGACATCGCCGTTGCGAGCGATCCAGATCGTATGGGGGTAGGAGTTTGGCCGTGGCATCGGGTACTCGGTGAACGTCTCGGTGGTGGGGTCGAACTTGGCCACCTTATTCTGCGGCAGGCCGGTGAGGGTGACCCAGATCATCCCGTCGCGCGCCGCCTGGATGCCATGCGGCCGCGAGCGCGGCGTGGGCGTGTCCCACAGGCGGAAGGTCTCGGTGGCCGGATCGAACATCCCCAGGTTGTTCTGATTCAGGCCCGAGTACCAGACGCGCCCATCGGGGGCTACAGTGATGCTGTGAGCGCGCCCGGTGGGCGAGGGGCTAGTGTCGCTGAGCGGGAGCGGGAACTCGCGCATGCTGTAGGTGCTCGGGTCGGCCAGCTCGGCGGTGGTCGGGCGCGGGACATACGCCTGCCCCTGGCTGGCGGCCCCGGGCGCCAGGACGGCCAGCCCCAGCGCGCCAGCGAGCAGGGCGGCAAGCAGCGCGACCAGACGGCCACGGCGGGCCAGTCGCGGGCCAGCGAGAACTCCCATGGGCAACCTCCTTTCCCGGATCCAGGCGCAGCGGGTCCACTCGCTCACGGCGCAGAGTGCAGCGAGGCGAGGTAGTCGGCGATCTCGCGCACGCGCTCGTCGGGAACCAGCTCGGGCGGAAAGTCGGGCATGAGTAACAGCGGTTGCCGCACGCGATACAGGATGGTTTCGTAGCTCAGCGGCCCGTCCGGGCGGCCAGCGAGCCGCGGCCCGATGAGCGTGCCCTCGCCCTGCGGGCCGTGGCAGGCCGCGCAGTAGCGATTGAACCAGTACGCGCCACCCGCTCGGGGCGGTACGCCTGGGCGGGGCACGTCCTGCTGGCTCGGCGCGGCCTGCGCGGCTAAGGTGCCGAGCCACAACGCGCTGCCCAGGCCCAGAGCAGCCCAGACCAGGCGGCTGGGCCCACGACGGGTGCTTGCTTGGGTGCCAGCGGCGCGTCCGTCTCGCATAGCCTCTCCTTCCCCCAGGCGGTGTGCCATTGGAACGGCTGCGATCCGTGCTGGTGGGCGCCATTATAGCACCGGATTTAGCACGAGTTGCGCGCCACGGCGAGAGCTCGCTATACCGGCCGCATCCTTCACTCGGCGGGGGTGCGCGATGGGGCGACTGCAAGATCGCGTGGCGATCGTCACGGGCGCAGGGCAGGGTATCGGCCGCGTATACGTCGAGCGGTTGCTGCAGGAGGGCGCCAAGTGCGTCATCGCCGAGCTCGACGGCGCGCTGGGCGAGCGCACGGCCGCCGAGCTGCGCGCGGCGGGCCACGACTGTATCAGCGTGCCGACCGATGTAGCCAGCCTGGCGAGCTGCCAGCAGATGGCCGAGCGCACGCTGGCCCGGTATGGCCGTATCGACATCTTGGTGAACAACGCGGCGCTGTTCATCGCCCTGCCCCAGCGGCCCTGGGACGAGTTCCCCGAGGAGGAGTGGGACCGCTGCATGGAGGTCAATGTGCGCGGCGTGTACTACGCGTGCCGCGCGGTCGTGCCAGCGATGAAACGCCAGGGCAAAGGCAAGATCATCAACATCTCCTCTACGACCACCATGCTGGCACGCCCCCTGCGCTTGAACTACGTGACGGCGAAAGCCGGAGTGATCGGCCTGACCCGCGCGCTAGCCGCCGAGGTGAGCGGCGAGGGGATCAATGTCAACTGTATCGCGCCCGGGCTAGTGATGAGCGAGGGCGCGCTGGCTACCTATCCACCGGAGTTCTTCGAGCGGTTCCGCAACCTACAGCTGATCAAACGCAACCTGCGGCCCGAGGATTTAGCCGGGGTGGTCGTCTTCCTCGCTTCCGACGACAGCGATATGATGACCGCACAGACGCTGGTGGTCGATGGCGGGCTGGTGATGCACTAGCAGCGCGACGCCGGCTGCGGCGGCGTCCTCGGACGAGGAGCGGCCAGATGGGGCGCGTGCAATCGAGCAGGAGGAGCCCCGGTGCGCGCCGACAACAGCCTCACCGCCGCCTGCGAGCAGCTCGTGGCCGAATTGGAGCGCGAGGGGGTGCGCGACCCGCGCGTGCTGGACGCCATCCGCCAGGTGCCGCGCGAGCGATTCGTCCCCCGGGAGCTGCGCGAGCACGCCTACCGCAACGCGGCGCTACCCATTGGTGCTGGCCAGACGATCTCGCAGCCGTTGGTGGTCGGGGTCATGACGCAGGCACTCGGCCTGCGCGGCGATGAGCGCGTGCTGGAGGTAGGCACCGGCTCGGGCTACCAGGCGGCGCTGCTCAGCCGGCTGGCGCACGAGGTGGTCACCATCGAGCGGCTGCCCGAGCTGGCGGCGCGCGCGCGGCAGGTGCTGGCCGAGCTGGGCTGCCACAACGTGGAGGTGCACGTCGGCGACGGCACGCTGGGCTGGCCGCCGCGGGCGCCCTACGACGCGATCATCGTCACCGCCGCCGGGCCTGAGGTGCCGCCCGCTCTACTGGCCCAGCTCGCCGATGGCGGGCGGCTGGTCATCCCGGTCGGCCCACGCACCGCGCAGGAGCTGCTGCTGGTCACGCGCGTGGGGCCCACGACCCACACGCGCGAACTGGGCCCGGTGCGCTTCGTCCCCTTGGTGGGCGCCGAGGGATGGCCGGCGAGCGTCGAGCAGGCGCCACTGCCCGAGGAGGACGCCGGCGGCTAAGCGCCCTCCAGGGCGCGCCGGAAGCAAGTCCCCGGGCGCGGGGTCCCCCGGCGCCTCTCTGGCGCTTGGGGCCGGCTCACAGCAGCAGGTCGCCGGTGGTGATCCGCCGCAGCGCGCCGCGAGCGTCGCGCAAGAGCAGCGCGCCGTCGGCGGTCGCGCCTTCGACCTGGCCCTCGAACGTTGTGTCGTTCAGGGCCAGGCGCACGCGCTGGCGGTGACGCCACAGGCGAGCAAGCCACGCGGGATACAGCGCGGTCTCCCAGGCCAGGGCGGGCTGGGCCAGCAGCGCGGCCAGCCGGGCCAGCAGCGCGGCGAGCAGCGGCCCGCGCGGAGGCGGCGGAGCCAGGCCCGCGGCGGCTAGCTCCCAGTCGAGCGCGGTGGCAGTGGGCGGGAGCGCCGCCCGCGCCACGCCGTAGGCCACGTTCAGGCCGATGCCGAGCACGGTGTACGGCGCCGCCACCATGACGCGCTCGGCAAGCACGCCTGCCACCTTGCGGTCGCGCAGCAGCACGTCGTTGGGCCACTTGATGCGCGGCGCCAGGCCCAGGGCTTCCAGCGTGGTACAGACCGCGAGACTGGCGGCCGCGAGTTGGGCGAACGGCGGTAGGCGACAGTCGCGCACCAGCACGCTGAACAGCAGGCTCGTGCCCGGGGGCGCGAGCCAGGCGCGCCCCTGGCGGCCGCGGCCGGCGCGCTGCCAATCGGCGACCCAGACGCTACCGTGGGGCGCCCCCAGCTCGGCGGCCGCGCGCGCCAGGTCCTGCGTCGAATCGGTAACCGCCGCGTAGTGCACCTGCCACCCCGGCGGCCACGGCGGGCGCGGCTGGGCGCAGAAAGCCGCAAGGTCCGCCGGCGCGGCGGACCCTGCGGGATCGAGCGGTTGGTACGGGGTGCTCAACTCTTGCCGGTGGCGAACGCCCAGGCCATGTCGAGGAACTCTTGGGCCTGCGACTTCATCGTGCGGTCCACGGCACGGCGGCAGCGGTTGACCAGCGCCGTGTCCTTCGAGTCGACGTACTTCTCCAGCAGGCGCAGGCCCTCGTTGCCGTGTTCCTGCTCGACTTCGCCGGCGTGGATCTCATGCCAGGCGAGCTGCTCGTCGGTCATGCCGTAGTGCGTCCGCAGCGCTTGCATGATCGGGTAGAAGATGGTGGGCACGATCGCCTCGATGCCCACCGCGGTGCCGGCCAGCGCCTCGTTCCACGGCAGGTGGTAGGCGCAGGTGTCCATCCAGGCCTTGGTGTGCCAAGCCCAGTCGCTCGGCTCGTAGGTCCATTCGTTGTCGTACAGGATGCGGTCGCCGTCGCCGCCGATGGCGTTGATGAAGTTCGCCAGCAGCCGTGGGTGCGAGTGCTCCTCGTAGGCGTTGAGCAGCAGCTTGGTCTTCATCTCGTGGTCGTACTTCGGGCAGCGCGAGGCGAGCGCGGCGATGATCTCCGGGAAAGCCGTCACCACCCACAACACCTCGCTGTGCGTGCGCGCCAGCGCCTCGCGGGACACCTGCCCGGCACTGACCGCCTGGATGAACGGGTGGTTCAACGCTTTCTCGCGCCACGGGTTGATGACGTCGTCGACCAGATCCCGCACCCAGGGCACCGACGGCTGGTAGAGGTAGTCGTGCTGCTGCGGTACCGACACTGCCATAGCTGCCTCCTTTGGCCCTATGCACCGCGCCTTGCGCGCATTGTAGCGCCAGCCCCATAGGGGCACAACGCCGTGCATGCCCCCATGGGGGCCGTCCCTGAGGCCCTACGGAGCCGCCGCGGCCGCCGCTGGCGCGCTGGTGGCGGCGACGGTGCGCGGGTAGGGACAGAGGTGTTGGATAGGACAGCTAGGGCAGCGGGGCCGCTGGGCCTTGCAGATCTGGCGGCCGTGGCGGATCAGATTGACGTGGAAGCGGTAGATCTCCTCGGCCGGCACGAGCCGCTCCAGCTCGTCGTGCGCCGCCTCGGCGGACAGGCGCGGGGCGATCAGCCCGAGCCGGCGGGCGACGCGGTGGACATGCGTGTCCACGGGCATGGCGGGTAGCCCCAGGCTGAACAGCAGCACGCAGGCCGCGCTCTTCGGCCCCACGCCGTCGAGCGCGCGCAGGAACGCGCGCGCCTCGCTCAGCGGTAGCTGGCGCAGGAACTCCAGGTCCAAGCGGCCCGTGCGCTCCCGGATCTGGTTCAGGATGCGCTGGATGCGCACGGCCTTGAGCGTGGCCAGCCCGCCCGAGCGGATCGCCGCCGCCACCTCCTCCACCGGGGCGGTGCGCACCGCCTCCCAGTCGGGAAAACGCGCGCGGAGGCTCGCGAAGGCGCGGTCGGAGTTGGCGTCCGAGGTGTGCTGCGACAGCACGACCAGGATCAGCTCGCTGAGCGGGTCGCGCCGCTCCTCCACGGGCGTGGGCACTGGCTCGCCGTAGTAGGCGGTCAGGGCCTCGTTGATGGCCCGTGCGCGCGCCTGGCGCTCGGCGAGCGACTCGGCGGCAGCGGGCGGGGGCGGGGCACTGGTCGCTGGCGCGCGGCGCGCTACCATCGCTGCCCCGCGAACACCATCTCGTCCAGCTCGCGGAAGTACTGGTCGCGTAGGCGGATGCCCAGGGCCACCCCGCGGCGCACGCGCGCCTGGGCCTCCGGCGTGGTGGCGTAGCGCACCAGCAGCTCCAGTGGGTAGTCGCCGTGGCCCTCCTCCTCCGCGCCGATGCGCCGGTACGGTTCCTTGATCCACTCGGGCACGGCGGGCGAGGCGAGCGCCTTGCGAATGAGGTAGCTGGCCAACACCTCGCCGGCGAGCGGGAAGGCGGCCAGGCGCTCGACGGTCGAGTCGAGGCCCTCTAGCGTGTTGAACAGCGCGACCTGCGCGGGCGGCGGGGTGTAGGCGAAGGGGTCGACGCCGCGCGCCTCGAGCTGGCGGATGAGCAGCTGCGCGTGGCCCAGCTCCTCGGCGGCGTTGTGCGCCGCCAGGCGCTTGACCGCGAACTCGGGCGTGGTCCGCAGCCAGCCGCCGTATACGTCGGCAGCGCGAATCTCGTTGTATAGGCGGCTCTGCAAGACGAGCAGCCGCTGCTCGTCGGTGGTCAGCGGGATGTAGCTGTACGCGGGCAGCCGGTCGTCCAGGCTGCGGCAGTACGCCTCGACCTGGGCACGCATCTCGGCCACGAACGTCTCGGGCGGCAGCAGGACGGTGGCGCTCATGCAGCCCTCCTCCCCGCGACGGGCGCGAGCCCGCTGGTCCGAAGGCCCCCTCAGGCTGCGGCTCGCGGCCCCAGGACGCGATCATGTACACCACTATACGGCAAATCGGCGCGTCCAGAGGGTGCCCTCGGCCGACCGCTGCCGGATGAGACAGAGAGGCGAGATGCCGCGCTGGATGTGGCCGCTGCTGGTAGCCGGGGGGCTGGCGCTCGCCGCGCGCCTGCTCGGGGGGGCGGCCTTCCTGGTGTTCGTCCTAGCCGCGCTCGGCCTGATCCCCCTGGCTGCCCTGATCGGGCGCGCTACCGAGGACCTGGCGTACCATGTCGGCCCACGACTCGGCGGGCTGCTGAACGCGACGTTTGGCAACGCTGCCGAGTTGATCATCGCCGGGCTGGCGCTGCGTGAAGGTCTCACCGCACTGGTCAAGGCCTCGATCACAGGCGCGATCATCGGCAACCTGCTGCTGGTGCTCGGGACCAGCCTGCTGGTGGGGGGCTGGCGCCACGGCATCCAGCAGTTCGATGCCCGTGAGGCCGGCCGCAACGCCACGATGATGGCCATGGCCCTGGTGTCGCTGCTGCTACCCGCGGTGTTCGCAAGCGTGGCGCCCAACGCGGTGCGCATCGAGGCGGTCAGCGTGGCGGTGGCCGTCGTGCTGTTACTGGTGTACGCGGCCTACCTCACCTACATCCTGCGAGAGGGCGAACCGCTGCCCGGCGCGGCGGTCGCGCCGGGCTCTGCCACCTCCCAGGTTCCCTGGGCCCGCACCCCCGCGCTGCTCGTCCTGCTCGCGGCCACGGTGGGCACCGTGGTGCTCGCCGAGCTGCTGGTGCAGACGGTAGAAGCGGTGACCGCTACGCTGGGCTGGTCGGAGTTCTTCGTGGGGCTGATCATCGTGCCGCTGGTGGGCAACAGCGCGGAGCACTTCGGTGCCCTCGCGCTCGCCGCCCGGAACAAGATGGACACCGCCCTGGCGATCGCTGCCGGGTCGAGTACGCAGATCGCCCTACTGGTCGCGCCGCTGCTGGTGCTACTGGGCTGGGGAAGCGGCCACTGGCTCACCTTGGTGTTCCACCCGCTGGAGATCATCGCCGTGGCCGCCGCCGCGTTCCTGTTCGCGTTCGTGAGCGTCGATGGCGAGACGACTTGGCTGGAGGGCGTACAGCTGCTGGCGCTGTACGCGATGGTGGGCGCCGTATTCTTTTTCCTGCCCGTCACCTCGTAGCAGGCGTCAGCGGGGAGCCGCGGGCCCTGTGGTATCATTCCTTGGGCATGCGGACGGCGGCCCACTCCTTGGCCAGCGGGGAACATCATGGCAGCCACGGTGACGCGCGACGACGTGCTGCGCGTGCTCAGCACCATCCAGGATCCCGACCTGCGCCGCGACATCGTGTCGCTCGGATTCGTGCAGGACCTGCGCATCGACGACGGCGAGGTCACCTTCTCCCTCGTGCTGACCACGCCCGCTTGCCCCGTGAAGGACCAGATGAAAGCCGCAGCCGAGCGCGTGGTGAGCGCCTTGCCGGGCGTACGCAGTGTTCGGGTAGAGATGAAGGCGAACACGATGGCCGCCCGCGGCCGTCCGCTGGGCAACGAGCCGGTGCTGCCCGGGGTGCGCAATGTCGTAGCCGTGGCTAGTGTGAAGGGCGGGGTCGGCAAGTCGACTACCAGTGTGAACCTAGCACTGGCGCTGGCCGCCACCGGCGCGCGCGTGGGGCTGCTCGACGCCGATATTCACGGCCCGAACGTGCCGCTGATGATGGGGCTGCGCGAGCGGCCGGAGGTACTGGGCGAGAACGGCAAGATCCTGCCCGTCGAGGCCTACGGCGTCAAGCTGATCTCCATCGGCTTCTTCTTGGGGCCCGACGACCAGGCGGTGATCTGGCGCGGGCCGATGGTGCACAGCGCTATCCAGCAGTTCGTGCGCGACGTGAAGTGGGGCGAGCTGGACTACCTGGTGGTCGACCTGCCGCCCGGCACGGGCGACGCGCCGCTCAGCCTCAGCCAGATCGTGCCGCTGTCGGGCGTGGTAATCGTGACCACGCCCCAGGACGTGGCGCTGCAGGACGTGGTCAAGGGCATCTCCATGTTCCGCCGGCTGGAGGTGCCAATCCTCGGCATCGTCGAGAACATGGCGTACTTCGTCTGCCCGTGCTGTGGCGCGCGCACCGATATCTTCGGCACGGGCGGCGGCAAGCGGCTGGCCGAGCGCACGGGGCTGCCGTTCCTCGGCGAGATCCCGCTCGATCCGGTGGTGCGGCAGGGCGGGGACGCGGGGCGCCCGATCGTGGTAGCCGCGCCGGAGTCGCCGCAGGCGCAAGCGTTCCGCCAGGTTGCGGGCAACGTCGCCGCGCGTATCAGCGTGCTGGCCCACCAGGCGAGCGAGACGGCCAAGAAGCCACAAGGGGTGCCGATCAAGTTCTTCGGCCGCTGAGCCGGTCCAAGGGGGCCGCGCGACGGCGCGAGTGGGGCATGGAGCTAGCCTGGGCAGCGGTCGGCTGGGCGCTGGGGATCGCGCTCAACGCCGTGGCCCTCGAACTGCCGCGCGTACACCGGCTGGGCACCTGGCCGCGTTGCGCGGTCTGCACGCGGCGGTTGCCGCTCGGGGCGCTCACTACGCTGCCCTTGGGCGGGTGCTGCTCCACCTGCGGCTGGCGGCCCATGAGCCCGCTGCGCTCGCTAGAAGGGCCGGCCGCGCTGGTGTTCGGCACCCTCGCCTGGCGGTACGGCGGGGGGCCGTTGCTGGTCGCCTATTCCCTATACGCGGCGGTGCTGCTGCTGGTGCTGGCCATCGATCTGCAGCACCGCTGGGTGTACGCGGTGGTCTGCTACCCGGCCGTGCTGCTCGCCGTGCTGCTATCGGGGGTGGTTCATGGCAGCCCGTGGGCGGGGCTTGCTGGGGCGTTGCTGGGGTTCGCGGTCTTCTCGATCGTCTACTGGGCGGGCCGGCTGGTATATCGCGGCGTCGAGCCGATGGGTAGCGGCGACATCACCATCGCCACCCTGATCGGGGCGATGGTGGGTCCCCAGCGGGCGCTCGCCGCGCTGGTGCTGGGCAGCGTCCTGATGGGGGCAGTCGCACTGGCGCTGCTGGCGACTCGCCGCGCGAGCCGTCACACGTTCGTCCCGTTTGGTGCAGGGCTGTGCTTGGGCGCGCTGGTCGCGTTGTACCTGCCCGAGGGCTCCTGATCGTCGCGAGCGGGCTGGCGCTGGTGGCCGTCGCGAGCCTGCTGGCTGCTGCCGCGGCCGCCGACCGCGCTGGGCCCACCGAGGTCACGACGGCCGCGGTCCGGGTGGTCGGGGACGTGCTCGTGCCGCACCCTACTGGTTCGGGTTGGCTAACAGCCGATGGGGCCGCGCCCCCAGGTGCCAGTGTCTGCCGCGCGGCGGGCGGCCCGGCGCTCCTCCGGCTCGCCTGGCCCGCGGGCGCAACGAGCCCGGTGCGAGTGGGAGTGTGGACCGCACCAGGGGGCGAGGAGAGCGCCGGATTAGTATTCCGCTGGCGAGATGCGCGTCACTACTACCTAGCGCGGCTGAACACGCGCACGAACGGGCTGCGCCTCGTCCGCTACGAGGCGGGGCAGCCCACGCTCCTGGCCGGGCGCGACGTGCCGATTCCGGTGGGGCAGTGGCATGTGTTGGCCGTGGACCGGCGCGATGGGCAGGTGCAGGTGGCGCTCGATGGCGAAGCGGTGCTGGAGGGGGAGGACGCGCCCTGGCAGGACGACGGGCTAGGCCTATGGGTGGGGCGCGCGACCCACGCCTGCTTCACCGAGGTACGTCTGGCCGCGCTCGACGCGCCCTCTAGAGCGGCTGGCGGCGGGGATCCGCCGGCGACCCGTTAGCGATGAGGAGTGAGGAGTGGCCGACGTTCGGCCCTTGCGAGGGCTGCGCTACGATGTGGCGCGCGTGGGCGCGCTGGCGGAGGTGCTCTGTCCACCGTACGACGTGATCGACGCGGGGCTGGCCGCCGCGCTGCGGGCGCGCAGCCCCTACAACGCGATCCATCTCGAGCTGCCCGCCGACGGCCCGGGCGACGCGCGCTACGCGCGGGCGGCCGCCCGGCTTGCCGACTGGGAAGCCCGCGGCGTGCTGCGCCGCGAGGCAACCCCCTGCCTGTATCCTGTGGAGGAGGAGTTCGTGTGGGCAGGGGCGCGATGGCGCCGGCGCGGCGTGCTGGCGCTAGTGCGGCTGGTGCCGTGGGAGGCGGGCGAGATCCTGCCCCACGAGCGGACGCTGGCCGGGCCCAAGGCCGATCGCCTGGCCCTGCTGCGTGCCTGCCGAGCCAACCTCAGCCCCGTGTTTCTCCTGCACCCGCCCCTGCCGGCGGCGCAAGCGAGCTTGTGGGAGGCGGCCGCCGCGCATCCGCCCGTGGCCCGTGTGGAGCTCAGCACGCACGAGCGGCTGCGCCTATGGGCGGTGTCGGCGCCCGCGGACTGGAGCGCCGCGCTGACCGCGGCCCGGCTGTACGTCGCCGACGGGCACCACCGCTACGAGACGGCGCTGCGCTACCGCGACGAGCTGCGCGCCCGCGGCGAGCGCGTGCCTGTGGGGGCCGACTACGTGCTAGCCTACCTGGTGGCACTCGATGATCCCGGGCTGCTGCTGCTGCCCACGCACCGCTGCGCGCCAGTCGGGATCGAAGTCGCAACTCTGGAACGCTTGCTCGCCGAACGGTTCGACTGCACCGCGCTGGCGCTCGACGCCGGCCGCGCGGCCGAGGCGGTGGCCGCGCTGCGGCACCAGGCCGCAGCGCGGCCAGGAGCGGCGGTGCTAGGCGTCTATGTGCCGGGACGGCTGTGGCTAGCCACCCCGCGGCCCGAGGCGGCGCGCTGGCTGCCTGCCGAGCGGCACCCCGCCTGGCGAGCCCTGGATGTGGCCCAGGCCGACGGCCTGCTGTTGCAACCGCTGCTCGGTCCCCAGGCAGCGGAGCGCCTGAGCTATACCCGCGACGCGGCCGAGGCGCTGGCACGCGTGGATCAGGGAGCGGCCGCCTTCGCCGTGCTGCTCAATCCCCTGACCCCCGCCCAGATGGTAGCGGTAGCCGAGGCGGGCGAGCGGATGCCCCAGAAATCGACCTACTTCCACCCGAAGCTGCCCACCGGCCTGGTGTTCCATCGCCTCGACGACCACGCGCTGGGCTGAGCCGCGGCCGGGTTGCAATCCCGCAATAGGGCGGCGTGGCGGCCAAAAGCCTGTGCTATCCTGCCAGCGCGATGCGGGGCGATGCCTCGCGGGGCCTGGCGCCCGCGCGCGAGGTGCCGCATCCGAGACGGAGATCCTGGCGCTGGCACCGGGCACGCCAGCGCAAGAGGTGATGGGAACACATGCTTATGGCTGCCGCGTCGAATGCAAGCTCCGAGGGAGCCGGCGCGATCGAGGGACGGGGCGAGGACCTAGCCGCGCCGCTGCGCGAGACGGAGCTGGCTGGCGAAGCGCTGCCGCTGTATCTCCAAGAGATCGGGCGCGTTCCGCTGCTGAGCGCGGCGCAAGAGGTCGCGCTGGCGCAGGCGATCGAACGCGGCAACGCGGCGGCAGCGCGGTTGCGCGCCGGCGAGGTCGAGGCCGCCACGCGCGCCGAGCTGGAGGCCGCCGTGCGCGCCGGCGAGGAGGCCCGCCGCCAGCTCATCGAGGCCAACCTGCGCCTCGTGGTCAGCGTGGCGCGCCGCTACATGAACCGCGGTATTCCCCTGCCCGACCTGATCCAGGAGGGCAACCTGGGGCTGCTGCGCGCGGTGGAGAAGTTCGACTACCGCCGCGGCTTCAAGTTCAGTACCTACGCCACCTGGTGGATCCGCCAGGCCGTGACCCGCGCTATCGCCGACCACGCGCGTACTATCCGCATCCCCGTCCACATGGTGGAGACGATCAACCGCCTGGTGCGTACGCTGAGCCGGCTGCAGCAGGAATACGGCCGCGAGCCGACGGCCCAGGAGCTGGCCCAGGCGCTGGACCTGACCCCCGAGAAGGTGCGCGAGGTGCTCAAGATCCTGCCACAGCCGATCTCGCTGGAGACGCCCGTGGGCGACGAGCAGGACGCGCTGCTGGGCGACTTCATCGAGGATGAGGCCGCGGTAGACCTCGAAGAGGCGGCGGCGCGCGCGCTGCTGCGCGACCATGTGGCTAGCGTGCTGGCCTCGCTGGGCCGCCGGGAGCAGCGCGTGCTGGAGCTGCGCTACGGGCTGGACGATGGCAAGTACCACACCCTGGCCGAGATCGGCGAGGAGCTGGGGGTGACGCGCGAGCGCATCCGCCAGATCGAGACCAAGGCGCTGCGCAAGCTACGCCACCCTACCCGCGCCCGCACGCTGAAGGCCTACACCGAGTAGGGCAGGAGGGGGACCGGCCTGCAGGGGCGTCGGCCATAGTGGCCGACGCCCCTGCGGCTTCAGTCCAGGGGGGGAGAGGCCTCCTCGGCGTCGTCCGGCGCGGCCTCCGCGTCGTCGGGCAACTCACCCGCCTCCATGCGATCGATCATCTCGTCGTAGTCGTCGCCCAACTCATCGCCGAGTTCACGGCCCATCTCCCGCGCCCAGCGGGCGACCGCCCGCGGATCGTCGCTGTCCAGCGCGCTCAGCGCCTCGGGGCTGGCGAGGTCTTCGAGCCGGCGCTCCTCGGAGCGCGCCACGGCGAAGCGCGTGACCAGGCGCGCGAGCTCGGCCGAGCCGCAGTGGGGGCAGCGCGCCTGCTCTGCCGCCGCATAGGTGCGGAACCACAGGCTGATCCGGCGACGGCAGCCGCCGCAGCGGTAATCGTAGATGGGCATAGGGGCGCCTGCTTACGTGAGCCCGAACCACCGCTGGAGTAGGTACATCAGGGCCAGCACGCCCAGGACCACGGCGAACATGATCGCCAGCTCCCAGGCCTCGCCTACCACCATGTGGGCGCACCTCCGCTCGTCGCCGGCCGCCCCCGGCGGGTCGGCCGCCACCTCGTTCCGATTCTCGCGGGGGACCCCGCGGCTGTCAAGCGCGGGGGGCCTAATCGCTGCCGAGACTGCCCCGCAGCGAAGGGCCGCTGGAGCCGAGGCCGGGCAAGCGGCGGGAGGGGGGGCTCGGCCCGTGCTCGCGCTCCGGCGGTGCGGC
Organism: Chloroflexota bacterium; assembly: GCA_035294645.1. GTDB lineage: Bacteria > Chloroflexota > UBA6077 > UBA6077 > JAJPHF01 > JADGHJ01. The sequence goes on along the minus strand of DATGKN010000074.1, from coordinate 14,643 downwards.
CTCCTCGGGCCGGCCGCGGTTCTTCATCTTGAGCTGGCCGTCGAAGAACGCCCCCTCTTGCATGACCAGGGCGGCAGCATTGATCTCGCCGCACACTTGCCCGGAGGGCCGGATCTCCACGCGGCCGACCGAGAACAGCTGCCCCTCGACCTGACCGGCGATGGTGATCTCGGCGGCGACGATCTTGGCGTTGACCCGCGCCCCCTCCTCGATATACACGGCCTGCTTCGACTCGATCTCGCCGCGAGCCTCGCCCTGCACGCGGATGCTGTGCTCGGAGCGCAGCTTGCCGTCGAACGACGACTCGCGGCCCACGACCGTCTCGACCTCACCGCGAGCGCCGGGGAACGCGCCGCCGAGTGGCCGCGTGGGCTCGCTGGGCCGCGGTGCCGGCGCGGGGGACATGGACGCCACGGTGGGCGGCAGGTCGGAGGATTCGGGCGGGTGGGCCGTGCTCTCCACGGTCTCCTCGCGGTCGCGGGGGCCTTTGAACAGGCGCGCGCCCTCGGGGTCGTCTGGCCGGCGAAACATCTGGTCCTTCTCCCGCCCTGCACGTGGCCGTGCCCCTGGCTGGCGACCAGTATAGCAAAAAACGCGCGCCCGGCGGACCGCGCGCCCGGCGCGCTTCTTGCACCGGCGCGGCGCGCTATGCTGTAGTGCGCGGGTGCGGGGCGCCGCGCCCCCCGGAGGTGAGCAGGGCCGGCATGGAGCGCTTCACCGACCAGCCCCTACGTCCCCGACCGCACCTGGCGGTCGTGTTCTACGATTCGATCGGCGACTTCGTGGTCAGCACGCCGCTGCTGCGCGGGCTGCGGCAGAAGTACCCCGGCTGTACGATCGACTATCTCAGCGGCGAGCGCACGGCAGAGCTCGAGGCCGCCTCGCCGCTGATCGATAGCCGCTACTCGCTGTTCGGGCGGCCCGATGGGCTCGCGGCGCTGCCCGCTTACGTGGCAGCGCGGGTGCGCGCGGCGGGCCCCTATGACTTGGCGATCAACTGCGAGGCGCACCCGGCGGCCCGGCTGGCGCTGCACCTGCTCCAGCCCCGCTACGTGGTCGGCCCCGCCTACACCGCGGACCTGCGCGGCGACTTGCCCTACCCCCCGACGCGCGTCGACGCGCTGCACGGGGAGGTGTGGAACGCCGCCGACCTACTCGAGCGCTACGGCGACGTGCTCCAAAGCCAGTACATCGGCGAGATCCTCTGCCGGCTGGCCCGCGTGGAGACCGACTATTGGCGCCCCGAGGTGCCCGAGGAGCCGCCGCCGTTCGCCACCCCGCCGGTGCTGATCGCCACCGGCGCCAACCGCAGCGCGAAGCTGTGGCCCGCGGCGTACTGGCGCGAGGTGCTCGCCTGGTGCGCGGGGCGGGGGCTGGCGGTAGGGCTGCTGGGCAGCGCGCCGGCCGAGCAGGCCCGCTACTACCATTCGGTGAGCCTGGAGAGCGCGCTGCTGGCCGAGACGCCGCTGATCGACCTGCGGGGGCGGCTGACGCTGCCGCAGGTGGCCGGCGCGCTGCGGCGGGCGCAGCTGTGCGTGACGATCGACAACGGGATCATGCACCTGGCGGCGGCGGTGGGCACCCCGACCATCGCCATCTTCGGGGCGAGCCCCCACCGCCTGTGGGCACCGCGCGCGCCACGGGTGACAGTGCTGCTGCCGCCGGAGCCGTGCGGCCTGTGCGAGGAGAACCGCTTCCGCAACGCGGCCTGCCTGCTGCCAGAGCACCGGTGCATGCTGAGCCAGCGCCCCGAGCGGGTGATCGCGGCCATGGCGGCAGCGCTGAGCCGGGTGCCAGCCCCCCCTTGTAACCGGGCCGGCGATGGCCTAGAATAGAGCGTAGCACTTCAGACTAGTATAGGGGGCAGTGTCTGCCCCGCAACATTGCTGCATCACCCGGCGCGGCACACCACGCGCAGTGGCCCCCGCATCGCCCGGGCACTCGCCGGGCGGTGGCAGGGGCTTGTGGTGCGTCTCGCGCGCGTGGTCACTCCCCGCAGTAGCAGTGTGTTCCTCACGGCAGTGGCGGTTTAAGCGGAGGTACAACGGATGGCTCTCGCCCCGGCAATCTCGCGTGCCATCGGCCCGCAGCGGGAGCGCTACGATTTTGCGCGCTTCCCCGAGGTGCAGCCGATTCCCAACCTCATCACGGTCCAGCGGGAGTCGTTCCGCTGGTTCTTGGAGGAGGGGCTGAAGGAGCTGTTTGCCGAGATTTCGCCGATCAATGACTTCACCGGCAAGAACATGGAGCTGGAGCTGGCGGTGCCTGGGCCGAACGGCGAGCCCGGGTACACGTTCGGCGAGCCGAAGCTCTCCGAGGAGGAGTGTCGCGACCGCGACGCTACCTATGCGGCGCCGTTGCGCGTGCGCATGCGCCTGACGATCAAGTCGGGCGAGGCGGCCGGCGAGATCAAGGAGCAGGAGATCTTCATGGGGGACTTCCCCATGATGACCCCCACCGGCACGTTCGTGATCAACGGCGCCGAGCGGGTGGTGGTCAGCCAGCTCGTGCGCTCCCCGGGCGTCTACTTCGAGCTGCCGACCGATCCGACTAGCGGTCGCCGGCTCGCCACGGGCAAGCTGATCCCCAGCCGCGGCGCCTGGCTGGAGTTCGAGACCAGCAACCGCGACGTGCTGTTCACCAAGGTGGATCGCAAGCGCAAGATCCCGATCACCACGCTGCTGCGCGCGGTGGCGGCGGTCTCGCCGGGCTCACGGCTGGGCCGGGCCACGAACGACGAGCTGCTGGCGCTGTTCGCCGACGTGGACACCGATCCGCAGCACCGCTACGTGCAGGCCACGATCGAGCGCGACCCGACGCACAACGCCGACGAGGCGCTGCTGGAGTTCTACCGGCGGCTGCGGCCGGGCGACCCGCCGAACGCGGAGAACGCCCGCACCCTGCTCAACTCGCTGTTCTTCAACTTCCGGCGCTACGACCTGGGCCGCGTGGGCCGCTACAAGCTCAACAAGCGGCTGCGCCTGCAGGTGCCGATCAGCGAGCGCATCCTCACCGCCGAGGATCTGATCGAGATCGTGCGCGAGATGATCCGCCTGAACAACGGCTTCGGCAAGGCGGACGACATCGACCACCTCGGCAACCGCCGCGTGCGGGCGGTGGGCGAGCTGATCCAGAACCAGTTCCGCGTCGGCCTGCTGCGTATGGAGCGGGTGGTCAAGGAGCGCATGTCGATCACCGACCCGAAAGACGCCACGCCGTCGTCGCTGGTGAACATCCGCCCCGTCGTGGCGGCGATGCGTGAGTTCTTCGGCGGCAGCCAGCTATCGCAGTTCATGGACCAGACCAACCCGCTGGCGGAACTGACGCACAAGCGGCGGCTGTCGGCCCTGGGGCCGGGCGGGCTGAGCCGCGACCGGGCGGGCTTCGAGGTGCGCGACGTCCACCACAGCCACTACGGGCGCATCTGCCCCATCGAGACGCCCGAGGGCCCCAACATCGGCCTGATCGGCTCGCTGGCCACCTACGGCCGCATCAACGAGTACGGCTTCATCGAGACGCCGTACCGGCGCGTGCTGCACGAGGTGCCCAACGACGGCGAGGCGCCGGTCGGCAAGATCCTGCGCGACCGGATCGTGGACCCAGCCACCGGCGAGGTGGTGGCCGAGGCCGGCACGCGCGTGGACGCCGCGCTGGCCCGGCGGCTGGCCGCCCTGGCCGATACGCACCGCGCGCTGCGCATCAAGCCGGTGGTGACCAACCAGGTCGACCATCTCACCGCCGACGAGGAGGACCTATACACGATCGCGCAGGCGAACGTGGAGCTGAACGAGGACGGCACGTTCAAGGCCGAGCGCGTGCCGGTGCGCCACGGCGAGAAGTTCTCGGTCGAGCCGCCGGAGCGGGTGGACTACCTCGACGTGTCGCCCAAGCAGACGGTGTCGGTAGCCACCGCGCTGATCCCGTTCCTGGAGCACGACGACGCCAACCGCGCGCTGATGGGCGCCAACATGCAGCGCCAGGCGGTGCCGCTGGTGCGCCCGGAGGTGCCGCTGGTAGGCACCGGCATGGAGATCCAGACGGCCCGCGACTCCGGCCACGTGATCCTCAGCGAGGTGGACGGCGTGGTGGAGAGCGTCGACGGGCGGCGCATCGTGGTGCGCGATGAGGCGGGCAACCACCACACGTACACCCTGCGCAAGTTCGTGCGCACCAACCAGGCCACCTGCCTGAACCAGCGGCCGATCGTGATCAAGGGCCAGCGCGTGCGCCAGGGGCAGCCGCTGGCCGACAGCTCCTCGACCGACCAGGGCGAGCTGGCGCTGGGCCAGAACGTGCTGGTCGCGTTCATGTCCTGGGAAGGCTACAACTTCGAGGACGCCATCATTCTCAGCGAGTCGGTAGTGCGCGACGACAAGTTCACCTCGATCCACATCGAGAAGCACGAGGTGGAAGCGCGCGACACCAAGCTCGGCCCGGAGGAGATCACCCGCGACATCCCGAACGTGGGCGAGGACACGCTGCGTAACCTCGACGAGAACGGCATCATCCGCATCGGGGCGGAGGTGAAGCCGGGCGACATTCTCGTAGGCAAGATCACCCCTAAGGGCGAGACCGAGCTGACCGCCGAGGAGCGGCTGCTGCGCGCCATCTTCGGCGAGAAGGCCCGCGAGGTGAAGGACACCAGCCTGCGCGTGCCGCACGGCGAGCGCGGCAAGGTGGTCGACGTGCGGGTGTTCGAGCGCGACGCGCATACCGAGCTGCCCGCCGGGGTCAACAAGCTGGTGCGGGTGAGCATCGCGCAGAAGCGCAAGATCTCCGAGGGCGACAAGATGGCGGGCCGCCACGGCAACAAGGGCGTGATCGCCCGCATCCTGCCGGTGGAGGACATGCCGTACCTGCCCGATGGGCGGCCGGTGGAGATCATCTTGAACCCCATCGGCGTGCCCTCGCGTATGAACGTGGGCCAGATCCTGGAGACGCATCTCGGCTGGGCCGCCGAGGCGCTGGGCGTGCGCTTCTCCTCGCCGGTGTTCGACGGGGCGACGGAGGACGACATCCGCGCGCGGCTGGAGGAGGCCGGGCTGCCCACCGACGGCAAGATCACGCTGTACGACGGGCGCACCGGCGAGCCGTTCGACCAGCCGGTGACCGTGGGCCAGATCTACATGCTGAAGCTGGTCCACCTGGTGGAGGATAAGATCCATGCCCGCTCGACGGGGCCGTACTCGCTGATCACCCAGCAGCCGCTGGGCGGCAAGGCGCAGTTCGGCGGCCAGCGCTTCGGCGAGATGGAGGTGTGGGCCCTGGAGGCGTACGGCGCTGCGCACACGCTCCAGGAGATCCTCACCGTGAAGTCCGACGATGTGGTCGGCCGCGTGAAGACTTACGAGGCGATCGTCAAGGGCGAGGACATCTTCCAGCCCGGTGTGCCCGAGTCGTTCAAGGTACTGGTCAAGGAACTCCAGAGTCTCGGCCTGGCGGTCGAGGTGCTCAACGAGGAGGAGGAGGGCATCCCGTTCGTCGAGGATGTGTCCACTCAAGACACGCTGCGCGCCATGAACATCAACCTCTCGGGCTTCGAGCGCGGCGACGGGTTCGACGAATAGCAGCGGGTGCGGCGGCGCGGGGGCTCTTGCGGCTCGGCGCCGCCCGCCCCGCGCGGTGGCTACAACACGAGGGTTAGAGATCGATGCTGGAAGTCAATCACTTCAATGCCGTGCGCATTACCCTGGCCTCGCCAGAGCAGATCCGCTCGTGGTCGCGCGGCGAGGTGACCAAGCCCGAGACGATCAACTACCGCACGCTCAAGCCCGAGCGCGACGGGCTGTTCTGCGAGCGCATCTTCGGCCCTACCAAGGACTGGGAGTGCGCCTGCGGCAAGTACAAGCGGGTGCGCTACAAGGGCATCATCTGCGACAAGTGCGGCGTGGAGGTGACTCGCGCCAAGGTGCGCCGCGAGCGCATGGGCCATATCGAGCTGGCCTCGCCGGTGAGCCACATCTGGTTTGTGAAGGGCACGCCTAGCCGCATCGGCCTGCTGCTGGACATCACTCCGCGCACCCTCGAGCAGGTGCTGTACTTCGCCAAGTACATCGTCACCGAGGTGAACGAGGAGGCGCGCGCGCGGGCCAAGGCGCAGGTCGACGCCGATGTCGAGGAGCGCATCGAGCGCGAGGAGCGCGCCATCCAGGACCGCATCTCGGCCCTCGAAGATGCCCTGCAGACCGAGCTGGAGGAGAAGCGCGCCCAGGTCGAGGCCGACGCCGCGCGCCGCCGCGAGGAGCTGGACGCGCGGCTGGCGGCGGTCCAGGCGGAAGCCGAGGAGATACGGCTGCTGCTCGAGGAGTGGATCGCCGCGGGCGGCGTGGCCCAGGAGACCCTGCGCCTGGAGGCGCTGGACTGGACGATCGTCGAGCAGGACGCGGCGGTGCGGCCCGACCACCTGCGCGAGCTGGACGAGCGGCTGCGCGAGTACCGCGAGCAGCTGCGCGCCGACGCCGCGCGAGAGGAGCAGCTCGACCGCGAGCGGCTAGAGGCCTGGCAAGAGGCCCAGCGGGAGACCATCGCCCACGAGCGCGCGCAGCTCGAGACACGGCTAGCCAGCCAGGCTGACCAGTGGCGCGCGCAGGCCGACCAGCGCAAGGCGAAGATCGACAGCCTCAAGCGCCTGATGGCCCTGACGGAGACTGAGTACCGCGACTACCTGGAGAGCTGCGGGCGGATCTTCAAGGCGGGCATGGGCGCGGAGGCCATCCGCGAGCTGCTCAAGAACCTGAACCTCGACGAGCTGGCCATGGAGCTGCGGCGCGAGACGCAGGAGCACTCGGGCCAGCGACGCAAGAAGGCTACCAAGCGACTGCGCATCGTCGAGGCGTTCCGCAAGTCGGGCAACCGCCCGGAGTGGATGATCCTCACCGTGTTGCCGGTGCTGCCGCCCGACCTGCGGCCGATGGTGCAGCTCGACGGCGGGCGCTTCGCCACCTCCGACCTCAACGACCTGTACCGCCGCGTGATCAACCGCAACAACCGGCTCAAGCGGCTGCAGGAGCTGGGCGCGCCGGAGATCATCGTGCGCAACGAGAAGCGCATGCTGCAGGAGGCGGTCGACTCGCTGATCGACAACGGCCGCCGCGGGCGCGCCGTGAGCGGCTCTAGCAACCACAAGCTGAAGTCGCTCAGCGACATGCTCAAGGGCAAGCAGGGCCGCTTCCGCCAGAACCTGCTCGGCAAGCGCGTCGACTACTCGGGCCGCTCGGTGATCGTGGTGGGGCCGGAACTCAAGCTGCACCAGTGCGGCCTGCCCAAGCGCATGGCCCTCGAGCTGTTCAAGCCGTTCGTCATGCGCAAGCTGGTCGAGCGCCAGCTGGCCCACAACATCAAGAGCGCCAAACGGTTCGTCGAGCGCGTGCGCGACGAGGTCTGGGACGTGCTCGAGGAGGTGATCCAAGAGCATCCGGTGCTGCTCAACCGCGCACCGACGCTGCACCGGCTGGGCATCCAGGCGTTCGAGCCGGTGCTGATCGACGGCAGCGCCATCCAGATCCACCCGCTGGTGTGCGCCGCGTTCAACGCCGACTTCGACGGCGACCAGATGGCCGTGCACGTGCCGCTGTCGGCGATGGCCAAGCGGGAAGCGTACGAGCTGATGCTGTCGACCAACAACCTGCTGCAGCCGTCGAACGGCGAGCCGATCACCGCGCCGACGCTGGACATGGTGCTCGGCTGCTACTACCTGACAACGATCCGGGCGGGCATGCGCGGCGAGGGCCGCGTGTTCGCCGACCCGACCGAGGCGTTGCTGGCGCACGAGCTGGGACAGGTGCACCTGCAAGCGTCGATCAAGGTGCGGTTGCCCGAGCCAGCAAGCGCCGGCGAGGGGGCGAACGGCCAGCACAACGGCCACGGGGGGCTAGTCAGCACCAGTGTCGGGCGGTTGATCTTCGCCGACGCCATCAACCGCGTGCTGCGCGAGGCCGGGGCCGAGGAGCTGCCGTTCACGAGCGACCCGGAGGACGCCGAGAGCCTGAACCAGCTGTTCGACAAGGCGGAGCTGAAGCGGCTGGTGGGGCGGCTGATCCGCCGCTACGGCAACCAGGTCACTGCTGAGGTGCTCGACGCCATCAAGCAGCTCGGCTTCCACTACGCCACGCGCTCGGGGATCACCATCGCTATCGAGGACATCAAGATCCCGCCCGAGAAGGACGAGTTGCTGCGGCAGGCGGACGCCGAGGTGGCGCGCATCGAGCGCGACTACCAGCGCGGGCTGATCACCGATGAGGAGCGCTACGCCGACGTGGTCAAGGTCTGGACGGAGACCAAGGACCAGATCACGCGGCTGGTGGACAAGGCGCTCGACCCGTTCGGCTCGGTGAGCATCATGGCGCGCTCCGGCGCCAAGGGGAACTTGCAGCAGATCTCGCAGATGGCAGGTATGCGCGGCCTGATGGCCGACCCCGCGGGCCGCATCATCGAGCTACCGATCCGCTCGTCGTTCCGCAGCGGGCTGTCGGTCCTCGAGTACTTCCTGTCCACGCACGGCGCGCGCAAGGGCCTGGCTGACACGGCCATCCGCACGGCCGACTCGGGCTACCTGACGCGGCGACTGATCGACGTGGCGCAGAACATCATCATCTACGAGGAGGACTGCGGCACCGAGCAGGGAATCCTGATCCACGACCTGAACGACCGCGAGAAGCGCAACTTGCGCCTGGAGCAGCTGGTCGGGCGCGTGCTGGCCCAGCCGGTGATCCACCCCGAGACGGGCGAGGTGCTGCTGGACCGCAACGACGAGATCGACGAGACGCGCCGCGACCTGATCGCGCAGTCCGGCGTGGGCGCCGTGTACCTGCGCTCGCCGCTGGCCTGCGAGTCGCGCCACGGGGTGTGCCAGCGCTGCTACGGCTGGCACCTGGGCACACGACGCATGGCGCGCATCGGCGACGCGGTGGGCATCGTGGCCGCGCAGTCGATCGGCGAGCCGGGCACCCAGCTCACCATGCGTACGTTCCACACCGGCGGCGTGGCTGGCCAGGACATCACCAGCGGTCTGCCGCGCGTGGAGGAGCTGTTCGAGGCCCGCGTGCCCAAGGGCAAGGCGGTGCTGAGCGAGATCGACGGCGTGGTGGAGGTGATCCGCCACGACGACGGCTCGCGCGTGCTACGCGTCACCTCCCAGGAGACGTACCGCGACGAGCATGAGCTCCCGCCCGGCGCCGAGCTGAAGGTGCACGACGGCGAGTGGGTCCAGCAGGGCCAGGACCTGGCGGTGGTCGATGGGCGCGCCATCGTGGCCGCGCTGGCCGGCCAGGTGGAGGTGCGCGAGGGGCTGGTGGCGGTAGTCGCCGAGGAGCGCGACCAGCGCGAGTACCAGGTGCCGCCCGCGGCGCGCATCCGCGCCAGCCTGGAGGAGGCGCTGCGCCAGAAGCAGGCCGGGCTGATCCCCGAGGTGCGCGTCACCGCCGGCGAGCAGCTCACCGAGGGCGCCAAGGACCCGCAGGAGATCTTGAGCATCCAGGGCCGCGAGGCCGTGCAGCGCTACCTCGTGGACGAGGTCCAGGAGGTGTACCGCTCGCAGGGCGTGAACATCAACGACAAGCACATCGAGATCATCGTGCGGCAGATGTTGCGTCGCCTGCGGGTGGACATCGCCGGCGACACCGACCTGCTGCCGGGCGAGCTGGTGGACCGCTTCGAGTACGAGGAGAAGAACCGGCGCGTGCTGGCGGAGGGCGGCGAGCCGGCGACGGCGAAGCCGGTGTTGCTGGGGGTGACCAAGGCCTCGCTGAATACCGACAGCTTCCTGGCCGCGGCGTCGTTCCAGGAGACCACCAAGGTGCTCACCGAGGCCGCGCTCAGTGGCAAGGTGGACCACCTGATGGGGCTCAAGGAGAACGTGATCATCGGCAAGCTGATCCCAGCCGGGACAGGGCTGGAGGCGCGGCTGCGGGCGCGCGAGGAGCGGCTGCGGTTGGCCGAGGCCCAGGCGGAGGCGCGCCGGCTGTTCGAAGCGGGCGAGCCGCTGAGCGAGCTGCCGCGCGGCGAGGGCGACTTGGGCTTCGGGGGGCTGGGCCTGCCCGACCTACCGGACTCGCTGCCCAACCCGTTCCTGGAGGAGGATGGCGGCACGGTTGACACGTCGCCGTCGGAGAGCTAAAATTCTCTGCTGGTATCCCCTGCCAGCAGGAACGAGACGCGCGCGGGCGGTGGGCGGTCACAGCCGTGGCCGCCCACTCCTCTGCGAGGGAACACAGCCGGCACGAAGGGGTGTGTAGGATTGCCGACGATCAGTCAGCTCGTTCGGAAGGGACGCCAGCGCGTGCGGAAGAAGACCTCCGCGCCCGCGCTGCGCTTCAGCTACAACGCGTTGGAGCGCAAGCAGACGCGGGGGCGCGGCTCGCCGTTCAAGCGTGGGGTGTGCCTGCAGGTACGTACCATGACGCCCAAGAAGCCCAACTCGGCCCTGCGCAAGATCGCGCGCGTGCGCCTGAGCAACATGATGGAGGTCACCGCGTATATCCCGGGCGAGGGGCACAACCTGCAGGAGCACTCGGTCGTGCTGGTGCGCGGCGGGCGTGTGAAAGACCTGCCCGGAGTGCGGTACCATATCGTGCGCGGCGCGCTGGATGCGGCCGGGGTCGCCAAGCGGCGCCAGGGGCGCTCGAAGTACGGTGCGAAGGCGCCGAAAGGGTAAACGCGCCACACGCCTCGCGCGGCGGAGCCGAACGGGCCAGGTAGTGCGCCGGCTACCTGGCCTAACTGTGTGTCCGGCGCCCACCCCCTCAGACGCGACGCGAGCGGCAGGAGGTCGAGCAGATGCCCAGACGAGCGCGCGTGGTGCGGCGGGAGGTGCCGCCCGACCCACGCTACGGCAGCCGGATGCTGCAGCGCTTTATCAACAAGGTGATGTACGACGGCAAGAAGAGCCTGGCCGAGCGGCTGGTGTACCGTGCCCTGGACCTGGTCCAAGAGCAGACGCGGCGCAACCCGCTCGACGTGTTCGAGCAGGCGCTCCGCAACGTCACCCCGGTGCTGGAGGTGAAGCCGCGCCGCGTCGGCGGCGCCACCTACCAGGTGCCGGTGGAGATCAAGGGCGATCGGCGCACGTCGCTGGCCATGCGCTGGCTCATCCAGAGCGCGCGCGCCCGCACTGGCAAGTCGTTCCCCGAAAAGCTAGCCGCGGAGCTGCGTGACGCCGCTCAGGGCCAGGGGGCCACCGTGAAGCGGCGCGACGACGTGCACCGCATGGCCGAGGCGAACAAGGCGTTCGCCCACTACCGCTGGTAACCGGCTGCGAGCCCTCGGCTCTGCGCGGCGCCCTCGGGCGGCAGAGGCCGGATATGAGGTAATGGATAAAGACGACATGGCGACGGATCTGGCGAGAACGCGCAACATCGGCATCATTGCCCACATCGATGCGGGCAAGACGACGACCACCGAGCGTATCCTGTTCTACACCGGGAAGACCTACAAGCTCGGCGAGGTCCATGAGGGCACCGCCGTCATGGACTGGATGGAGCAGGAGCGCGAGCGGGGGATCACTATCACCGCCGCCGCGACGACGGCCACCTGGCGGGACCACAAGATCAATATCATCGACACCCCCGGCCACGTCGACTTCACGGTCGAGGTGGAGCGGTCGCTGCGCGTTCTCGACGGGGGAATCGTCGTCTTCGACGGCGTGGCCGGGGTCGAGCCGCAGTCGGAGACGGTCTGGCGTCAGGCCGACAAGTATCGCGTGCCGCGCATCTGCTTCGTGAACAAGCTCGACCGCGTGGGCGCGAACTTCTGGCGGACCGTCGACATGATCCGCGAGCGGCTCGGCGCCAAGCCGGTGCCGATCCAGCTGCCCATCGGGATCGAGGCCAGTTTCCAAGGGATGGTCGACCTGCTGACACAGCAGGCGTACCTGTTCACCGACGAGCTGGGCCGCGACCCGCAGATCGTGCCTATCCCGGCCGAGCTGGAGGCCGAGGCCGAGGAGCATCGCCAGCGGTTGATCGAGCTGGTGGCCGAGACCGACGACGCGCTGATGGAGAAGTACTTCGCCGAGGAGCCGATCAGCGCGGAGGAACTGCGCGCGGCGCTCCGCCGCGCCTGCATCGCCGGCCAGCTCGTGCCGGTGCTCTGCGGCAGCGCGCTGAAGAACAAGGGCGTGCAACCGCTGCTCGACGCGGTGGTCGACTATCTGCCCTCGCCGCTCGACATCCCGCCGGTGGCCGGGGTGGACCCGCGCACCGGCGAGCCGGTGGTGCGCCTGGCCTCCCCAGCCGAGCCGCTCGCCGCGCTGGCGTTCAAGATCGTCGCCGACCCCCACGTCGGCAAGCTGGCCTATGTGCGCGTGTACTCGGGCGTGCTGGACAAGAGCACCTACGTGCTCAACTCGACCAAGAACGAGCGCGAGCGCGTCGGCCGGCTGATGCAGATGCACGCTAACAAGCGCGAGGAGATCGAGCGCATCGAGGCGGGCGATATCGGCGCGGTCATCGGCCTGAAGAACACGGTCACGGGCGACACGCTGTGCGATCCGAACCACCCAGTGGTGCTCGAGTCGATCAAGTTCCCCGAGCCGGTGATCTCGGTGGCCATCGAGCCGAAGAGCAAGGCCGACCAGGACAAGCTCGCCGTGGCCCTGGCGCGGCTGAGCGAGGAGGACCCCACTTTCCGAGTACGCTCGGACCCCGAGACGGGCCAGACACTCATCTGGGGCATGGGCGAGCTGCACCTCGAAGTGATCGTCGACCGCATGATGCGCGAGTACCGCGTCGATGCCCACGTGGGCCGGCCCCAGGTCGCCTACCGCGAGACGATCACGCGGCCGGCGCGCGCCGAGGGCCGCTTCGTGCGCCAGACGGGCGGCCGCGGCCAGTACGGTCACGTGTTCCTGGAGGTCGAGCCGCTGCCCCGGGGGGCCGGCTTCGAGTTCGTCGACCGGGTGGTCGGCGGCGAGGTACCGCGCGAGTACATCCCGGCGGTGGAGGCCGGCGTGCGCGAGGCGATGGAGACCGGCGTGCTCGCCGGGTACCCGGTCGTCGATATCCGCGTCACGCTCACCGGCGGCTCGTACCACGAGGTGGACTCCTCCGAGATGGCGTTCAAGATCGCCGCCTCGATGGGCCTCAAGAGCGCGTTGAGCAAGGCCGGCGCCGAGCTGCTGGAACCGATCATGCGCGTCGAGGTGACCACACCGGAGGAGTTTCTCGGGGATGTCATGGGCGACCTCAGCGGCCGCCGCGCGCACATCGAGGGTATGGACCTGCGGGGTAACGCGCAAGTGGTGCGCGCCACGGTGCCGCTGAGCGAGATGTTCGGCTACGCGACCGACCTGCGCTCGCTGACGCAGGGCCGAGCCACCTACACGATGGAGTTCTCGCACTACGCGCCTGTCCCGCAGCAGACCGCGGGCGAGGTGCTGGCCAAGAGTCGGAACTAGAAGCCGCCGGCCGCCGGCCGCGCAGGGCAGAGGGAGAGAGTGAGTCACCATGGCCAAGAAGAAGTTTGAGCGGACGAAGCCGCACGTGAACGTGGGGACGATCGGGCACGTGGACCACGGGAAGACGACGCTCACGGCGGCGATCACGAAGGTGCTGGCGCTGAAGGGGGAGGCGGAGTACCGCTCGTTCGAGTCGATCGACAACGCCCCGGAGGAGCGGGCGCGGGGGATCACGATCGCCATCGCGCACGTGGAGTACGAGACGGACAAGCGGCACTACGCGCACGTGGACTGCCCGGGCCACGCCGACTACATCAAGAACATGATCACCGGGGCGGCGCAGATGGACGGGGCGATCCTGGTGGTCAGCGCCCCGGACGGGCCGATGCCGCAGACCCGCGAGCACATCCTCCTGGCGCGGCAGGTCGAGGTGCCGGCCATGGTGGTGTTCCTGAACAAGGTGGACCTCATGGAGGACGAGGAGCTGCTGGAGCTGGTGGAGATGGAGGTGCGGGAGCTGCTGTCGCGGTACGGGTTCCCGGGCGACGAGGTGCCGGTGATCCGCGGGTCGGCGGTGCGGGCGCTGTCCAGCCCGAGCCAGGATCCGAACGCGCCGGAGTACCAGTGCATCTGGGAGCTGCTGCGGGCGGTGGACGAGTACATCCCGACGCCGCAGCGGGCGATCGACAAGCCGTTTTTGATGCCGATCGAGGACGTGTTCGGCATCAAGGGGCGCGGGACGGTGGTGACCGGGCGGATCGAGCGCGGGGTGGTCAAGGTCGGCGACGAGGTGGAGATCATCGGGTTTGGGGAGACGCGGCGGACGGTAGTGACCGGGGTGGAGATGTTCCGCAAGCTGCTGGACCAGGGGGAGGCGGGGGACAACGTCGGGTGCCTGCTGCGGGGGATCGACCGCGACGAGGTGGAGCGGGGGCAGGTGCTGGCGAAGCCCGGGTCGATTCGGCCGCATCGGCGGTTCCAGGCGGAAGTGTACGTGCTGTCGAAGGAGGAGGGGGGGCGGCACACGCCGTTTTTCAACGGGTATCGGCCGCAGTTTTACATTCGGACCACCGATGTCACCGGGGCGATTCGGCTGCCGGCCGGGGTGGAGATGGTGATGCCGGGGGACAACGTGCAGATGGAGATCGAGCTGATCTCGGAGGTGGCGCTGGAGGAGGGGCTGCGGTTCGCCATCCGCGAGGGCGGCCGCACCGTCGGCGCCGGGGTCGTCACCAAGATCCTCGAATAGCTCC
>DATGKN010000073.1:0-34510 GCA_035294645.1 Chloroflexota bacterium | reverse complement strand
GCAGGGGCTGGCGGCGGGCGAGGCCGTGCTCACCGAGGCCGAGAAGGACCTCGGTGTGCTGCTGGTCGACGTGGGCGGCGGCACGACCAGCGTGGCGTACTTCGTGGACGGCAGCATCAGCCACTCCCTGGTCTTGCCGGTGGGCGGCTACCATCTGACCAACGACATCGCTATCGGGCTGCGCGTGCCGTTCCAGCAGGCCGAGGACATCAAGCTGCGGCACGGTTGCGCCCTGGCCAGCCTGATCGAGGAGGACCAGGACCTCAATGGCCACGCGCCACGCGACGGCCGCGATCGCCCCGTGCCCCCACGAGTGATCGCCGAGATCCTGGAGGCGCGCCTAGCCGAGACGTTCGAACTCGCGCGCAGCGAGCTGCGGCGCGCCGGGGTAGAGCTGACGCCCCCCGCGGGCGTGGTGCTCACCGGCGGCAGCGCGCAGCTGCGTGGCATTCGCGAGCTGGCCGCCAGCGTCTTCCAGGGCACGGTGCGTCTCGGCGCGCCGCAGGGCATCACGGGGCTCACCGACGCGCTCGGCTCCCCCGCCTTCGCTACGGCGGTCGGCCTGCTCCGCTGGGGCAGCGTGCAGGCCGACGATCCACGCGCCGGCCCGCAGCGACGGGCAGTCGGGAGCGCCCTCAGCGCCATCGGCGACTGGCTGCGCGGGTTGCTGCCGTGAGCGCGGCGCGGGCCGGAGCCAACGGGTAAGAGCGAGGGTAGGCCCTCTCGCGACGGCGGCTGGTGGCGGCCAGCAGGAGGGCGCGGGGGCGGCGGTTAGGACGTAAGGAGTGCGGGTCGTGAACGCAGACTTCGAGCGGCCGCAGGGGAGCGCGCGCATCCTGGTGATCGGGGTCGGTGGTGGCGGCAGCAACGCCGTCAATCGCATGATCCAGGCTGGCGTGCGTGGTGTCGAGTTCGCCGCGCTGAACACGGACCAGCAAGCGCTGCAACGCTCGGAGGCGCCGATCCGCATCGCCATCGGCGAGAAGCTGACCCGGGGCCTCGGCGCGGGCGGCAATCCCTCGATCGGGGAGCGCGCCGCCGAGGAGAGTGCCGAGGAGCTGTTCCACCTGTGCAGCCAGGCCGATATGGTGTTCATCGCCGCCGGCATGGGCGGGGGGACCGGCACCGGCGCCTCCCCCGTGGTGGCTGAGATCGCCCAGAGCTGCGGTGCGCTGACCGTGGCAGTGGTGACCAAGCCGTTCAACTTCGAGGGCGCCCGCCGTCGCCAGATTGCCGAGCAGGGCCTGGCGCGCTTGAAGGACAAGGTCAACACCCTGATCACTATCCCCAACGAGCGCCTGCTGCAGGTGGTCGAGAAGCGGACCTCGCTGGAGACCGCCTTCATGATCGTGGACGATGTGCTGCGGCAGGGCATCCAGGGCATCTCGGAGCTGATCACCGAGCCCGGCCTGATCAACCTCGACTTCGCGGATGTGAAGACCATCATGTCCGAGGCGGGCTCGGCGCTGATGGCCATCGGCCGCGGCACGGGCGACAACCGTGCCGCCGACGCTGCCCGGGCGGCGATCTCCAGCCCGTTGCTCGACATCTCCATGGAGGGCGCGCGCGGCGTGCTGCTCAACATCACCGGCGGCCCCGACCTGACCCTGAACGAGATCAACGAGGCGGCGGAGATCATCCGCCAGGCCGCCGACCCCGAGGCGAATATCATCTTCGGCGCGGTGGTCGACCCGCGCATGCAGGACGAGGTGAAGCTCACGGTCATCGCCACCGGCTTCGACGGGCGCCAGGGCCCCCGCCAGCACAGTACCCTGCGCGAGCACCTGAAGTCGCGCCGTGTCCAGGAGGTGGAGCGGGAGCGCGAGCTGCAGGAGCACTACCCGGCCCACAGCCCGCTGGTCGACGACGACTTGGAGGTGCCGAGCTTCATCCGCAAGCACTTCCGTGAGCGGCGTCCCTAGCCGGCTGGGCGGCTTGGTCGCGAGCGACCGCGCCGCGGTCCCTTTCTTCCAGTTCCCCGCGTTGGTGGCTGCGGGGCTACCCCATGGCGTGTTCACCCGCCACGGGGGGGTGAGCCCACCGCCGTTCGCCTCGCTGAATGTGAGCTTCGCGGTGGGCGACGCCCGGGCGTGCGTGATCGAGAACCGCGCGCGATTGGCCCGCGCGCTGGGCGGCGAACCGGCCCACGTGCGGGCGGCGCGCCAGGTCCATGGGGCCGACTGGCGCGTGGTCGCTCGCGCTACCACGCCCGCCGCGGAGGCCGAGGCGCCGCCCGCCGACATCTTGCTATGCGGCGAGCCCGGCACATTGCTGCTCATGAAGTTCGCCGATTGCACACCGTTGCTCCTGTGGGATCCGCGGCGCCGCTGGGTCGCGCTGGCTCACGCCGGCTGGCGCGGCACCGCGCGCAAGGTGGCAGCCACCGCGGTCGCGGCGCTGGAGCAAGTAGCCGGCAGCCGGCCGCCTGACTTGTGGGTGGCACTCGGCCCGGCGATTGGGCTGTGCTGCTACGAGGTCGCCCCGGCGGTCGTCGCCGCGGTGGCAGCCACCGGCCTGGACCCTGCCACCATCAGCCGGGCCGGCGCGCGGGGCCGGCCCCATCTCGACCTGCTCGCCGCCAACCGGCAGCAGCTGGTGGCCGCGGGGGTCGCCCCCGCGCGCATCCAGGCTGCCGGCGTGTGTACGGCGTGCCATGCCGAGCTGTTCTATTCGCACCGCGCCCTCGGTACCCCGGCCGGGCGATTCGGCGTGATCGCGGGAGTGGCCGTATGAGCCTGACCACCACGATCGCGGACCAGCTGGCGCGCGTGCGCGAGCGGATCGCCGCGGCCGCCGCGCGCGCCGGCCGGGACCCGCAGCGCATCACACTCGTGGGGGCGACCAAGACGGTCGAGCCGGCGCGGATCCAGGCTGCCATCGAGGCGGGATTGCGCGACTTCGGCGAGAACTACGTCCAGGAGGCCCGGGCCAAGCTGGCGGTACCCGCGCTGCGCGCCCCGGGGGTGCGCTGGCACCTGATCGGTCACCTGCAGACGAACAAGGCGAAGACGGCGGTCGGCCTATTCGATATAATCCAGACACTCGATAGCCCACGCTTGGCCGTAGCGCTGGCGCGCCACGTGCCCCCGGGGCGGCGGCTAGAGGTGCTTCTCGAGGTCGACTACACGGGCGCGCCCGAGCGCACGGGGCTGCGGCCCGAGGCCGTGTACGCGACGGTCGAGCAAGTACTAGGCTTACCTGCCCTCGAGCTGAGCGGGCTGATGACCGTGCCCGCACCGGGGTTGGAGGAGGCGGAGACGCGCGCCACCTTCCGGCGCCTGCGCGCCCTGCGCGACGAGCTGGCGCGCCGCTACCCCGCGGTCGCCTGGCGGCACCTGTCGATGGGCATGACGGACGACTTCGAGTGGGCGATCGAGGAGGGCGCGACGATCGTGCGCATCGGGCGGGCGATCTTCGGCCCGCGCCCGTGACCCCCTCGGCCTACGGCGCCGTGGTGTGACGCGAGGGGGTGGGGTGAGCGTGGTGGGTACCGGGATGTTCTGGTTCACGTTTATCAGCCTCCTGTTCCAGGCGCTGACGTTCGCCATCGTGGCTCGCGCGCTGCTGTCGTGGTTCAACCTGGGGCCCAGTCACCCCCTGGTGCGCATCCTGTACGATGTCACCGAGCCGATCTTGGCGCCGCTGCGCCGCGTGATCCCCACGATCGGTATGATCGACATAACACCCCTGGTGGCGATTCTGCTGCTGCAAGTCGCGGAGCGGGCCGTGTTCGAGCTGCTGCGTGGCGTCCTCTAGCATCTCCGTGTGAAGTTTGGTACCTTTCCTAGAGACTCGGCCCTAGAGACTCGGCTCGATCGTGCCGGCGGTCGAGCGTGCTGGTCGCTGCCGCGTGTTGGGAGGTGAAGGGGCGTCGCCGTCCGCTTGGCCACCTGTTTCGTACTTTTTGGGAGGGGGGAACTACTATGCCGCGTGTCCCTGTCGCTCTCGCGCTACTCGCGGGAGTCGGGATCAGCCTGGCCACGCCGCTAGCGCCTGTGGCGCGGGCGGACTCGTGTGGGCCCGGTTGGTTCGGCAGCTATGGGATTGGCTATCCCTGCTTCGGGGTGGCCGGGCTGCCTGTGCCGGTCGCGCAGCCGTACCCGGTGAGCGTACCGGTGCCGCAGCCGGTCGCCAATCCGATCGCCGTGCCGGTGAACATCCCGCAGCCGGTGGCCAATCCAGTCCCGGTGCCGGTAAATGTGCCGGCGCCGGTCGCCAACCCGGTGCCGGTCAGTGTTCCACAGCCGGTGCCGGTCTCGCAGCCCGTGCCCGTGCCCGTGCCGGAGCCCGTTGCCGCTCCGGTGCCGGTGCCGCAGCCGGTGGCCAATCCGGTCCCGGTGCGGGTCGACGTGCCGCAGCCGGTGGCCAACCCAGTGCCCGTGCCGGTGGCGCAGCCGGTCCCGGTAGCGGTCGATGTGCCGGTGCAGGTGCCCGTGGCGCGGCCAGAGTACGTCGATGTGCCGATCCGGGTAGCGCGGCCGGTCGAGGTGCCGGTCGATGTGCCGCGGTACGTGGCGCGGCCCGTGGACGTGGAGGTCCCGGTGCAGGTGCCGCGCTACGTCAGCGTGCCGGTCGACGTGCCGGTGCCGCAGCCGGTGGCCAACCCGGTGGCCGTGCCGGTGAACATTCCGCAGCCGGTGGCCAATCCGGTCCCGGTGCCGGTCAGCGTCCCCGTGGCGGCGCCGGTGGCGCAACCCGTGCCGGTGCCCGATCCCGTACCCGTGAGCGTGCCAGCGCCGGTGCCCGTGGCCAACCCGGTGGCCGTGCCGGTGAACGTGCCCGTGCCAGCGGCCTATCCGGTGCCGTACCCGGCGTTCCCGGTGCCGGTGCCCAGTGCCTACGGCGTGGCGCTGCCCTCGCTGGGCAGCCCGCTGGTATGCTGCGACAGCCGGTAGGAGGGCCGCGCGCTCGGTAGCCCCACGCGGTGGCTCGACCAGACTAGAGGCCGCTCGCTCTACGAGGAGGGAGCGGCCTCTTCCTGTCCGCTACCCGGCGGTACCAGTAGGTCGAGCCGGCGCTGGAGGGCAGCAGCGTCGAGCGGCACCTCGAGCCATTTATCGCGGCTGCGGGCTCCGTGGACGAGCGCGACCTGGCCGGGGCGAAGCCCCAGGGCGCGCGCCACGGCGCGCTCGATGGCGGCGTTGGCCTGCCCGGCGTGCGCGGGCGCCTGCACCCACACGGCCAGGCCGCCGTCGGGCAGCAGCACGACCCGCTCGCGCGCCGCACGGGGATGGGCGCGCACGCGCAGGCGCACCGGGTACACCTCCTGGACGCGGGCGGTCGGCGCGAGCGCCGGCCTGCTATAATTTTTAGCAGGGCGCGCCCGCCAGGGCGCGCTTGTGTTTGCTGTCCGCCCGCGCCCCCGCGGTGGATGAGGAGGTTGGCCCGTGTTTCAGGCGCCGCGCGGCACCCAAGATATTCTGCCCGAAGAGGCGCCGTACTGGACCTTCGTCGAGCAGACGGCGCGCGACTGGGCCGCCCGCTACGGCTACGGCGAGATTCGCACGCCGACGTTCGAGGACACGGGCCTGTTCCTGCGCGGCGTGGGCGGCAGCACGGACATCGTCGAGAAGGAGATGTACACGTTCCAGGACAAGGGCGGCGGCGAGCTGACCCTGCGCCCCGAGGGCACCGCCTCGATTGTCCGCGCGTACATCGAGCACGGGCTGGCTAGTCGCCCACAGCCCGTGCGGCTGTTCAGCTTCGTGACCTGCTTCCGCTATGACCGGCCGCAGCGCGGGCGCTACCGCGAGTTCCACCAGTGGGACTGCGAGGCGCTCGGGGAACTCGACCCGTTGGTCGATGCCGAGCTGATCACGCTGCTGTGGCGGGTGTACCAGGCGCTGGGGCTGCGCGGGCTCACCCTCCAACTCAACAGCATCGGCGACGCGCAGTGCCGCCCCGCGTATCTGGAACGGCTGCGCGAGTACTATCGGCCGCTGCTAGCCACGGTGTGCGGCGACTGCCAGCGACGCTACCAGACCAACCCGCTGCGGCTGTTGGACTGCAAGAACCCGCCGTGCCAGACAGCGATCGCGGGCGCGCCGCGGCTGCTCGACTATCTCTGCGCCGAGTGTGCCGAGCACTTCGCCGCGCTGCGCACCTACCTGACCGATGCAGATATTCCCGTGGAGCTGAACCCGCGGCTCGTGCGCGGCCTCGACTACTACACCAAGACCGTGTTCGAGGTGTGGCCGGCCGCGGCGGGCGCGCAGACGGCTCTGGGGGGCGGGGGGCGCTACGATGGGCTGGCCGAGCAGCTCGGCGGGCGGCCCACCCCGGCTGTCGGCTTTGCCACGGGGATCGAGCGGGTGATTCTGACCCTCAAGGCGCAGGGGATCGTGCCGCCAGCGCTACCCGCGCCGCGCGTGTACGTGGCCTACCTCGGCGATGCGGCCCGGCGGGCGGCGGTGCGCCTGGCGGACCGGCTGCGCCAGCGTGGTGTGCCGACGCTGGTCGGCGTGGGCGGCCGCAGCATGCGCGCCCAGCTGCGGCAGGCGAACGCGCTCGGCGTGGCCTGGGCGGTGCTGATCGGCGACGACGAGCTGGCGCGCGGCGTGGTCCAGCTCAAGCCTATGGCCGGTGGCGAGGAGCTGGCTCTGGCGCCCGAGGCGGCGGTCGAGCGGCTGGCAGCGGGAGGATGAGCGGTGATCACTCAAGAGGCGATGCGCCAGCGGCTGGCGGAGCTGGCGGCGCGCTACGCGGCGCTCACCGAGCAGCTCACACGGCCCGAGGTGCTCGCGGACCCGGGGCAGATCCGCCGGCTCAGCCGCGAGCAGGCCGAGTTGGAGCCCGTCGTGCAGCTGTGGCACGAGCTCCAGCGGGTCGAGCGCGACCTGGCGGCTGCCCGCGAGCTGCTGGCGGACGGGACCGACGAGGAGCTGCGGGCCCTGGCACGGGAAGAGGCCGAGGCGCTGGAGCAGCGCCAGGCGTGGCTAGTCGAGCAGGCCCTGGAGGCGCTGCGGCCGCGCGACCCCAACGACAGCCGCGATGTGATCGTGGAGATCCGCGCCGGCACCGGCGGGGAGGAAGCGGCGCTGTTCGCCGCCGATCTGTTCCGCATGTACCTGCGCTATGCCGAGGCCCGCCGCTGGAAGGTCGAAGTGCTCAACAGCAACGAGACCGACCTTGGTGGCTACCGCGAGGTGGTGTTCGAGGTGGATGGCCGCGGGGCCTACAGCCGCCTGAAGTACGAGCGCGGCGTGCATCGCGTGCAGCGCGTGCCGGTCACCGAGGCCAGCGGACGGATCCACACCTCAACCGCCACCGTGGCCGTGCTGCCCAAGGTGGACGAGGTCGAGGTGCAGCTCAACGAGGAAGACTTGCGCATCGACGTGTTCCGCTCCAGCGGCCACGGCGGCCAGAGCGTGAACACCACCGACTCGGCGGTGCGTATCACCCACCTGCCCACGGGGCTAGTGGTCACGTGCCAAGACGAGAAGTCGCAGCTGAAGAACAAGCAGCGCGCGCTGAGCGTCCTGCGCGCCCGCCTGTACGACCTGGAGCAGCAGCGCGCCCATGCCGAGCAGGCCGAGGCGCGGCGGGCGCAGGTGGGCAGCGGCGAGCGCGCCGAGAAGATTCGCACCTACAACTTCCCGCAGAATCGCGTGACCGACCACCGCATCAACCTCACGCTCCATAGCCTCGATCGCGTGTTGGAAGGCGAGCTGGACCCCTTGATCGACGCGCTGACGGTGGCCGACCGCGGCGAGGTGGCGGTGCGCTGACGCGGCGCCGGCGCACCCTGCCGGGGCGGCGCGGACGGGAGTAGCGCCCATGGCGGATAAGGCCACTGGCGAGCTGCACGGCCCAGCGCTAACCGCCGGGACAGCCGTGGGCGTGGCGCTGGCCCAAGCACAGGCCGTATTGCGGGCAGCAGGGGTCGACCAGCCGCGGCTGGTGGCCCTGGTGAGCCTCGCTGTCGCGCTAGGGGTGGAGAAGGCGACCGTGCTGGCCCATCCGGAGCGGCGCCTGAGCGTCGTCGAGACGGCTCGCTACCAGGCCATGCTCGCGCGCCTGCAGGCGCGCGAGCCCCTAGCGTACGTCCTGGGCGAGCGCGAGTTTTATGGGCGCCCTTTCTCCGTGACGCCCGCTGTGCTGGTGCCCCGCCCCGAGACCGAGCTACTCGTCGAGGTGGCGCTGGAGTACCTGCGAGGACCCCGGCCCGCGGTCGGCTGGCTGGCCGATGTGGGCACGGGCAGCGGCGCGCTGGCGGTGACCCTGGCCGCCGAGTGGCCCGCGGCGCGCGTGCTCGCCACCGACCGCTCGCTCGCGGCACTGGCGGTGGCGCGGGCCAACGCGCGCCGTCACGGGGTCGAGGCCCGCGTCGCATGCCTCTGCGCGGACCTGCTGGCGGGCGTGCGCGGCCCGCTGGCGGTCGTGGTGGCCAATCTGCCTTACATCCCCAGCGCGCTGCTCGACGAGTTGGCCCCCGAGGTCGCGGCCTACGAGCCGCGCCTGGCGCTGGACGGTGGCCCCGACGGCCTGGCGCTCGTCGGCCGCCTGCTCGGCCAGTTGCCCACGCGCTTGGCCCCGGGGGGCCTGGCGGTGCTCGAGCTGGGTGCCGACCAGACCGAGGTGGCGCGCGCGGCGGCGACCACCGCGCTGCCAGGGGCCGACCTCGCGGTCGTGCATGACCACACGGGTATGCCCCGTGCCCTACGCATTGTGGCGGGCGCGACCTCTATCCCCCGCGCGCCGCGCTATACTGCCCAGTAAGGATCGGACCACGTTGGCGCGGCAACCTGCCTGTTGCCAGGCATGCGGAGGCGACCCATGGAGCGCGAGCGCTTGATCCGTCGCCTCATCCAGCTCGTCGGTCCGGATGGGGTGGTCCACGACCGCGACGAGTTGGCCCTATACGAGTACGACGGCTCGATCGACATGCACCCGCCTACCGCAGTAGTGCTGCCCACCCGCGTGGAGCAGGTGGTGGCCGTGGTGCAGCTGGCGGCCGAGGAGGGGGTGCCTGTCGTGCCGCGCGGCGCGGGCACGGGCCTGTCGGGGGGGGCGATCCCCACGCGCGGCGGCATCCAGATCGCGCTCACGCGTATGAACCGCATCCTCGAGCTGGACTACCGCAACCGCCGCGCGCTGGTCGAGCCGGGGGTGATCAATCTCGACCTCTCGGTGGCCACCCAGCCGCGTGGCTACTTCTACGCGCCCGACCCCTCCAGCCAAAAGGCGTGCACCATCGGGGGCAATATCGCCGAGAACTCGGGGGGGCCGCACTGCCTATCCTACGGCGTCACCACCAACCATGTGCTTGCCCTGGAAGTCGTGCTGCCCAACGGCGAGTTGATCTGGACCGACGGCCCCGATAGCCCCGGCTACGACCTGACCGGCGTGCTGGTGGGCTCGGAGGGAACGCTAGGGCTGGTGACCAAGGCCTGGGTGCGGCTCACCCACCTGCCAGAGGCGGTACGCGTCCTGCTCGCCCAGTTCGGCACGGTGGTAGAAGCCAGCAGCGCGGTGTCGGCGATCATCGCCGCCGGTATCGTCCCCGCCGCCTTGGAGATGATGGACGGCACCACCTGCCGGGCTGTCGAGGCAGCGTACCAGGTGGGGTTCCCCCCCGACGTCGGCGCCGTGCTGTTGGTCGAGCTGGATGGCCTGGACGATGGGCTCGACGATCTAGCCGCCGAGATCCGTCGCATCTGCACTGCGCAGGGCGCGCGCTCCGTGCGCGTGGCCACCTCGGCCGAGGAGCGCGCGGCGTTATGGAACGCGCGCAAGATGGCGTTCGGGGCGATGGGCCGCCTGGCGCCCAACTACTATCTGCACGACACCGTCGTGCCGCGCACCAAGCTGCCCTACACGCTGGCCCGGGTCGAGGAGATCGGTCGCGAGTACGATCTGACCATCGCCAACGTGTTCCACGCCGGCGACGGCAATCTGCACCCGATCGTGCTGTTCGACCGCCGCGTACCGGGCGTGGTCGAACGCGTGCTGCGCGCCGGGGTGGACATCATGCAGGTGTGCGTCGAGGTCGGGGGCACGCTGTCGGGCGAGCACGGCATCGGGCTGGAGAAGCGCGACCAGATGCCGCTCATCTTCACGGCCGAAGACCTGGCGGCGATGGCGAAGCTCAAGCGCAGCTTCAACCCGCGCGACCTGTTCAACCCCGACAAGATCTTCCCCAGCCGTGTATCGTGCGGCGAGCTGCGCGAGATCCAGGCGGGCAGCCGCAAGGCCGCCCTGCTCGCCGAGTACGGGCACTGAGGGCCGGCGCGCATGACCACGCAACCGCCGATAGCAGCGAGTGGGCTGGCGCCGGACGCCGTCGCCGAGCTGCGTGCGCAGCTGGTCGCCTTGCTAGGGCCCGAGGCGGTGCGCGCGGGGGAGCAGACCCTAGGGTACCGGGTCGCCGCCCGCGTGCCACCCCTGGCGGCCTGCCCCAGCACGGCCCAGCAGGTGACCGAAATCCTGGCCCTCGCTAACGAGCTCGGCGCCGCCGTGGTGCCGTGGGGCGGCGGCACGGCACAGGCGCTGGGCTACCCGCCCCGAGCCTACGACCTGGCACTCGACGTGCGGGGGCTGAACCGCGTATTGGCCTACGAGCCGGCGGACCTCACCCTCTCGGTGGAGGCGGGGATATCCTTCGCCACGCTGGACCGGCTATTGGCCGAGCATGGCCAGCGGTTGCCGCTCGACTGCGCGCGGCCCGAGGCGGCTACCCTGGGTGGGATAGTAGCGGCCAACCTGGCGGGGCCCCGCCGCCTGCGGCATGGCACCGCCCGCGACCTGTTGATCGGCGTCTGCGCCGCGCTGACTGATGGCACATTGGCGCACGGCGGCGGCCGCGTGGTCAAGAATGTGTCGGGCTACGATATGATGAAGCTGTTCCTGGGCTCGCTGGGCACGCTGGGCGTCCTGGTCGAGCTAAACTTCAAGATCACGCCTCGGCCGGCGCAGGAGGTCGCGCTCGCTCTCGCCTTCGACCACGCCGAGGCGGCGCTGGAGGCCGTCGCGGCGCTGCTCGATTCCGTGCTCCAGCCCGTGGCGCTGGTGGTGCTCGACCCCGTGCTGGCGGCGGACCTGGTGGCCGGCGCACGCGGCTGGCTGCTGCTGGTTGGCTTCGAGGGCGCCCCGGCGGCCACGGCGCGGCAGGCCCGCGAGGTGCGCGCGCGGACACCGGCCTGGCGGGGCAGCGTGGTGCAGGAGCGAGAGGGCGCGGCCGCCGCGGCGCTATGGCATGCCGTGACCGCGTTCCAGGCGCCGGACGATGAGCCGCGCAACCGTGCCCTGCTGAAGGTCGTTGTGCCGCCCAGCGAGATCGGCGCGGTGCTGACGGCGGTCGAGGAGTCGGCCACGGCTGCGGGCCTGCACCTACGCCGGGCCGCCGACGCCGGCACGGGAATCGTGTACGCCCGCCTGGAACAGCCCGCCGTCGCGGCTGCCGAGAGCTTTGGGCGCGCCCTGGCCGCGGTGCAGGCCCCCTTGCTCGAGCGGTTCGGGCAGGCCGTCGTACTGAGCTGCCCCGCCGCGGCCAAGGCGCAGGTTCCTGTTTGGGGCCGCGAGCCGAGCGGGATCGGCGTCATGCGCGCCATCAAGCACCAGTTCGACCCACGCGGCATCCTGAATCCTGGCCGCTTCGTGGGCGGCATCTAGGGGCCAACCATGCAGGCCGATACCGTCGTGCAGGTGCAGGCGACCGTCCACCCCCAGGGGCGCACGTTCGCGCCACCCGATGTGCCGCCTGCGGCCGTGCTGGACAACTGCGTGCACTGTGGGTTGTGTCTGCCCAACTGCCCGACCTACCGCGAGCTGTATCGCGAGCCGTCGTCCCCACGCGGCCGTATCCACCTGATCCGCGCGGTGGCCGAGGGACGCGTCACGCTCGACGCCCCGCTGTTCCGCGAGCAGATGTACCAGTGCCTCGACTGCCGCGCCTGTGAGGCGGTGTGTCCGTCGGGAGTGCAGTACGGCAAGCTGGTCGAGGCGGCGCGCGCCCAGATCGAGCGGGCGGTGCCGCGGCCGCTGCCCCAGCGCCTGCTGCGCTGGGCCGTGTTCACGGGCCTGTTCGCCTCGCCCCTGCGCTTCCGCGCCGTCGCCCACCTGCTAGGCCTGTACCAGCACCTGGGGCTCCAGCAGGTCGTCCGCCGCACGGGGCTGCTGCGCCGGCTAGGCCTCGCGGAGCGCGAGCGTATGCTGCCGCCGATCGCGCGCCGCTTCCTCATCCCGCGCGGCCAGGAGTGGCGGCCCGCGGGGGCCGAGCGCGGTCGGGTCGCGTTGTTCGCTGGCTGCGTGATGAGCACCGCCTACGCCGACGTGGACCGCGCCACGATCCGGGTACTCCTGGCCAACGGCTACCGGGTCGTGCTGCCCGCTGGGCAGGGGTGTTGCGGCGCGCTGCACGTCCATGCGGGCCTCCTCGACGCGGGCCGCGCGCTGATGCGGCGCAACGTGGCGGCGTTCGCCGAGCAAGCGGTCGAGGCGATCATTGTCAACGCCGCCGGCTGCGGGGCGGCACTGAAGGAGTACGACTACTTGCTCGGCCCGGCCGCCCAGGCGCACACCGTGGCCAGCCGCGTGCGCGACATCACCGAGTTCCTGGTGGAGCGGGGCTGGACGCCGCCCGCCGGCCGGTTGGACCTGACGGTGACTTATCAGGAGCCGTGTCACCTGACGCACGCCCAGCGCGTCAAGACGCAGCCGCGAGCGTTGCTGCGCGCGATCCCCGGCTTGCGGCTAGTAGAGATGGCCGAAGCCGACCTGTGCTGCGGCAGCGCGGGCATCTACAACCTCACGCATCCGGAGCTATCGGGCGCTCTGCGGCGGCGCAAGATCGCCCACATCCTGGCCACGGGCGCCGACATGGTAGCCTCGGCCAACCCGGGCTGCATGCTCCAGCTCCAGGCGGGACTGGCCGAGGCCGGGCGGCCGCTACCGGTGCGCCATGTCGTGGAGCTGCTCGACGCCGCCTATCGCGCCAGTCCGCGGGCGCCCACGGCGTAGCTGCGGGGCTCTGTGGCCCACGTCCTCGCGCCACGGTACAGTCCCGTTGGTGATTTTTTTCCTCAGGGAGTGCGTAGCGATGGTCGATTTCCTGCAGCGCGATCAGGCGCCCTTGACCGAAGAGCAGTGGAACCGCATCGACAGCGCGGTGGAGGAGACAGGGCGCCGTGCGCTGGTAGGCCGCCGCATCGTTCCCGTCCTCGGGCCGCTCGGGCCGGGCGTCCAGGTGGTGCCCGACGACATCTTCCGCGATCCCAACACCGGGGGGATGGATCTGCTGGGCGAGGACGAGGTCGGTATCGTGCGCAGCAGCGAGCGCCGTTACCTGCCGGTGCCGTTGCTGTACAAGGACTTCCGCCTGCACTGGCGCGACCTGGAGGCCGCGCGTTCGAGCAACGTCCCGCTAGACACCGGCCCGGCGGTCGCTGCCGCCACGGTGGTGGCGCGCACCGAAGACGACCTGATCTTTCGAGGCAACGCCGCTCTCGGCTATCCGGGCCTGCTCAACGTACCGGGCCGCGGCGTGCTGACCATCGGGAACTGGGAGCAGATGGGCCGCGCGTTCCAGGATGTCGTCACGGCGACCCAGTACCTCACCGACCGGGGCTTCTACGGCCCCTACGCCGTGGTAGCGAGCCCACGCCTGTACGCGGCGATGAACCGCGTGTACGAGAACACCGGCGTGTTGGAGATCGAGCAGGTACAGAAGCTAGCGAGTAGTGGCGTGTACCGCTCGGCCGCGATCCCCGACGGGATGGCGCTGGTGATCGCGACGGGCGCCAGCAACACCGACCTGGTGGTCGCCCAAGACATGACCGTCGCCTATGTGGCCAGCGAGAACCTGAACCACATCTTCCGAGTGTTGGAGTCGGTGGTGCTGCGCATCAAGCGGCCCGAGGCGATTGTGACCCTGGAGCCCAGCGACACAAAAGCGTGAGGGGGCGCCGCGCCGGACGCCGCCGGTAAGCCCGAGCCTGGATAAAGCCGTGGGAGGCTGACAGCGTCAGCCTCCCACGCGTCAGGTGCGGGGCGCAACTACTCGGTGGTGGGGTGGGCGGAGCTATGGGGGCCCGCGCCGCCCGCCATCACCGGGGCCGCCCGGCGGCGCCAGCGCGGGATGCGCGCCCAGGCCAGCGCCGGCAGCCGGCCGAGGTCGTCCAGGTAGGTGTACATCACCGGCACCAGCACGAGCGTGAGCAGCGTGGAGGTCAGGCTGCCGCCGATGAGCACCACGGCTAGCGGCGCGCGCGACTCGCTGCCCTCCTCGAACTTCAACGCCAGCGGCAACATGGCGAACACGACCGTGCAGGTGGTCATAATGATCGGACGGAGGCGGATCGGCCCGGCTTCCAACAACGCCTCCAGGCGCGTGCGGCCGCGCGCGCGCAGGGTGTTGGTGAAGTCGACCAGCAGGATGGCGTTCTTGGCCACCAGGCCCATCAGCATGATGATGCCGATCATCGAGAACAGGTTGAAGGTGTTGCCCGTGACGAGCAGGCCCGCGAAGGCGCCGACCAGCGCGACGGGCAGCGAGAACATGATGGCCAGCGGGTGCATCAGCGACTCGTACAGCGCCACCAGCAGCATGTACACCAGCACTACCGAGATGACCAACGCGGAAAGCAGCGCGACGCGGGCTTGGTTCAAGGCGTCTACCTGCCCGAAGAACACCCACCGGTAGCCGCTCGGGAAGGGAACCCGGGCCAGGGCCGCTTGAATATCGCGCGCGGCGTCGCCCACCGAGCGGTTCACCAGGTTCGCCTGGACCGAGACGCGCCGCTGACGGTCGCTGCGGTCGATCTCAGTCTGGCCGTCTACCACCCGCAGCTCGGCGACTTGGCCGAGCCGGACGGTCGTCGTGGGGCTAGGCGGCCCGCTCGCGCCCGATCCACTGCTCCCGACCGCGATGGGGATGTTGGCCAGGCTGGTCAAGTCGTTGCGCAGGTCCGCATTGGCGAGCACCGTGATGTCGATCCCGTTCTGGCCCTGGACGCGGAGCTGCGTGGTGGCCAGCGTGTTGCCCCCGATCGCGGTGCGCAGCGCGTTGGCCACCTGGGCCGCGCTGACGTTCAGATCGGCCAGCCGCTTACGGTCGACGATCGCCTGGATCTCCGGCTCCGCCACCGCCGCGTCGTTCCGCACGTCTGTCGTGCCGGGCACACTGCGCACGATCTGCTCGACCTGCGCCGCCAGCTCGCGCAGCGTGACGATGTTGTCGCCCAGCAGCCGGATGTTGATGGGCACCGAGCCGCCCGCGCCGATCAGCGTCTGCTGCACGTTCGCACGCACGGTCAAGCCGGGGATGTTGCGCGCCAGGCGCCGCACATCCTGCATCACCTCGAATACCGAGCGCTGGCGCTTGCTGCGCTCCACGAGCTGCACGGTGATCTGTCCGTTACGGTCGGTGCCGCCAAAGCGCGAGCCCGATTGGCCCACGGTGGTGGTGAAGTAGTCGACCTCGGGGATCTGCAGCAGCCCCTCTTCCAGCTTGGCCAGTGCCGCCGAGTTGCCCTGCAGCGAGGTGCCCGGCGGCATCTCCGTATTGATGGTGAACTGGCCATCGTCCTCCAAGGGGGCGTATTCCTGGCCGATCAGGTTGTACTGCAACGGCAGGAAGCTGACGAACAACACGGCCGCGGCGGTAGCCACCACGAGCGGCCGATGGTGGAGCGCCCAATGCAGCAGCCGTCGGTAGACCGTGGCGAGCCGGTCGAATCCACGCTCCCAGGCACCCGCGAAGCCGCGGCGGAGCGCCTCCTCATCGTGCGCCCGCAGCCAGCGCGAGGCGAGCACTGGCACTAGCGTGAACGACACGAGCAGCGACAGTAGCGTGATCGAGGCGATAGTGAGGCCGAACTCGCGGAATAGCTTGCCGATATTACCCGACATGAACGAGATCGGCACGAACACGATCACGTCCGTGAGCGTGATGGCAATGGCGGCCATGCCGATCTCGCTGCGGCCGTTGAGCGCGGCTTCCATCGGGTTCTCGCCGAGACTCAAGTGCCGCGCAATG
Source organism: Chloroflexota bacterium (assembly GCA_035294645.1). Taxonomy (GTDB): domain Bacteria; phylum Chloroflexota; class UBA6077; order UBA6077; family JAJPHF01; genus JADGHJ01. The sequence goes on along the minus strand of DATGKN010000073.1, from coordinate 18,537 downwards.
TTCTCCAGCACCACGATCGAGTCGTCCACCAGGATGCCGATGGCTAGTGCCATGGCCATCAAGGTGATCGTGTTGATCGTGAACCCGAACGTGTACATCAGCAAGAATGTGGTAACCAAGCAGGTGGGGATCGAGATCAACACGATGATCGTGCTGCGGAAGGTGTGGAGGAACAGGAACAACACCGCGCCTACGATTAGGATAGCGAGAATGAGGTCCTTCTGCACCGCGTCGACGGAGCGGCGCACGAAGCGCGAGGTGTCGTTCGTAATCTGGATATCGACCCCGCTTGGCAACGAGCGACGCATCTGCTCGACAGCGGCGCGCACGGCGTTGGCGGTATCCAGCGTATTCGCATCGGTCTGCTTGGTCACGCTGAGCTGGATCGCGTCGAACTGGCCGTGCTGGCGGTCGGTGAACCGCTGGAGCATGGTAGGGCGCTTGTAGCCGATCTGGATGGTGGCCACGTCGCGCAGGTAGATCGGCCCATTAGGGGTGTTGGCGACCACATAGTTGCCCATGTCCGCTGGCGATTGGGCCAAGCCTACCGCGCGCACCGAGAAGGTCTGGGTATCGACGTCGACCTTGCCGCCGGGCGAGTTGACGTTTTCGCGCTGGATCGCGTTGCTGATCTGATCAAAGGAGAGTCCATAGGCCTGGAGCTTAGCGTAGTCGACTAGTACTTGCACTTCCCGGACGAGGCCGCCGGAAAGCGACACATTGGCCACACCTGGAACGGATTGGAGCCGCTTTTCGAGTACATTGTACGCGAGATCGTAGAGATCGCCCGGCGCCAAGCCGCCCGATACGATGATGTTCATGATTGGGAGCGCTTGCGGATCGAACTTGGCGACCGTCGGCTGGGTCGCATCGGTCGGGAGCACGCGCCCGATCCCGGCTAGAACCCGTTGGACATCGATCAGCGCCTGGTTGACATCGGTCCCTTCGAAGAAGTAGACAATGATACGCGCGTTTCCCTCTTGCGCGACGGCATCGATCGTTTGCACCCCGCTCACGCCCGAGATCGCGTCTTCCGCGGGGACGATGATGCTCTGCTCGATGTCCTCGGGCGAGGCGCCCGGCCACCCGATAGAGACGGAGACCACGGGGAAGGTGATCGCCGGATACCGGTCTACCCGCAGCCGTGTGTAGGCTTGCTGGCCGAGCAGGATGAAGGCCAGGAAGACCATGATTGTGGCCAAGGGCCGCCGGACCGCCAGCCGCGTCAACCCCATCCCTGTGCTCCTTTGCCTCCAGCCTCTGAGACGCGCCGCGGTGGCGGCAGGCCCGCCGCCACCGCGGCTGTCAAGCGCCCACGGACGCCTTATAGCAGAGAAATGCTAAAGACTCATGGAGATGGTGGCGCGTGGCTGCCCCCGGTGCTAACTGGCGGGCGCGCCGCTCGTGATGCGAATCGGATCGCCGTCGTTGAGCGTCTCCTGGCCCGCCACGATCAACTGGTCGCCTGGCTGTAGGCCGCTGATCACTTCCGTCTGCCGCCCGTCGGTCACCCCAAGCTGGAGTTCGCGCAGCTGCGCCCGTCCGTCGGCCGCCACGAACGCCACGCTGCGGCCGGCGCGCTGCACGATGGCGTTGTTGGGAATCACCACCACGTTCTGGCGTGCGTCGCCCGTGATACGCACCTGGGCGAACATCCCTTCCTTGAGCTTGCCCTCTGGGTTCCGCGGCACGACCTTGGCCTGGAAAGTACGGCTGCGCGGGTCCGCCGTGGGGGAGACCACGGCGACCACCGCCTGGAACTCCTCGCCCGGGTAGGCCGACACGGTCAGCACCGCGGGGCTGCCCTCGTGCACCTGGCCGATGCGCGCCTCCTCGATGTTCACCACCACCTCGACGTCGTCCGTCACCAGAGTGACGATGGGCGTGGACGGGCTGGCTAGCGCGCCCTCGGAGAGCAGCTTGGCCGACACGGACCCGTCGAACGGCGCGTAGACGTACGCCTCGGCGAGCTGCGCGCGCGCCAGGTCGAGCGCCCCACGCGCCTGCTCGACCGTGGCGCGCGCCTGCTCGATGTCCTCGGGGCGGTTGGGCTGCGCGCGCAGGGCCAGGTTGGCACGGGCCTGGTTGACCGCTTCTTGCTGCTGCTGGATCTCCTGCGGCGTGTTGGGGTAGCGCCGCAGGACGAGCGTCTGCTGCGCTTGATCTACCGCGGAGAGCGCGGCCTGGAGATCGGCGGCCTTCGGCCCTGCCAGCACGTCGGCCAGACGGCTCTCGGCGCTGGCCAGGTTAGCGGCAGCCGAGTCCACGGCCGCCCGGGCGTTGGCGATATCGGCGGCCGAGGGGTTACGCAGGGCGTCGCGCTGCGCCAGCGCCTGCTCGACCGCCGCGTCGGCGGCGCGGATGTCCTCGGGCGAGCCGCCCGCGAGCAGCAGCTGTAGCCGCGCCTGGGCCGAGCGCACCGCCGCCTCGGCCTGGTCGACCGCGCTGCGGGCGGAGGCGACCGTGTCGGGCGCCGGGTTGCGGAGCAGCTCCTGGCGCGCCAGCGCCGCGTCGAGGTTGGCGCGCGCGGTGTCCACGGCGGTACGCGCCGCCTGGACTTGGTCGGGCGTCGGGTTGTTGAGCTGATCGATCCGCGCCTGCGCGGCCTTGAGCTGGGCGTCGGCCTGCTCCACCGCCGCCCGCGCGGCGGCCACGTCCGCGGGCGACACGCGCGGGGTGAGGCGGTTCGAAGAGGCCTGCGCGTTCTGGAGCTGTTGCGTGGCGCGATCCAGCGCGGCCTGGGCAGCGACACAGTCCGGGCTCACCGCCGCGGGGACCGGGACGGTGCTCGTTGCGCTCGCCGCGGCGCCACACTTGATCTGCACGTTCTGCTGGGCTTGGGCGACCTGCTGCCGCAGGTCGGTCAGCTGCTGGCCCGAGTTGGCCGGGTCGCTGGCGTTGGCCTGCTGCTGCAGGGCGAGGTAGCGCTCGCGGGCGCCGCGGTACTGGGACAGCGCCTGGTCGTAGGCGGCCTGGGCGGCCTGGCGATCCGCCGGGGTGCCACCCGACAGCAGCGCGGCCAAGCGCTCCTCGGCCGCCTGCAGCGACGAGCGGGCGCTGTCCACGGCGGCCTGGGCGGCCACCTGGTCGGCGATCGAGCCGCCCGCCAAGAGCTGGTCGAGCCGCACCTGGGCGGCCGCCCGGGTAGCCTCGGCCTGCTCGAGCGCGCTGCGGGCCGCGGCCACCTGGTCGGCCGGTGGGTTGCGCAGGGCGTCGCGCCGCGCTAGTGCCTGCTCGACCGCCGCGTCGGCCTGGCGCTGTTGCTCGGGCGAGCCGCCCGCGAGCAACTGCTCCAGCCGCTGCTGGCTCGCCTGGAGGTTCGCCTTGGCCGTCTCCACCGCGGTCCGCGCGGCCGCGATCTCCGCCTCGGTGGGCCCTGCCAAGAGATCGTTTAGGCGCGCCTGGGCCGCCGTGAGGTTGGCCTGGGCGGCGGCAATATCCTCATCGCGGCCGCCCTGGAGCATCTGCGCCAACCGCGCCTCGGCGGCCTGCAGGGCCGCGCGGGCCGCCTCCACATCCTCCGGGCGCGCGCCGGCCAGCAGGAGGTCTAGGCGCGCCTGGGCGTTCTGCAGCGCTCCCTCCGCCTGCTTGACCTGCGCTTCGAGCTGCGTGCGGTCCAGCACGGCGATGACGTCGCCCGCCCGCACGCGGCTGCCGATATCGACGTACAGCTGCTCGATGCGCCCGGTGGCGCGCGGCAGCACATTCACGCTGGCGCGCGACTGGATGCTGCCCGAATAGGTGAAGGTGGCCACCACGTTGCCCTGCTCGACGGGCCGCACGCTCACCGGGACGCCGATCGGTTGCTGGCCCGCCGGCTTCCCCTGGGCAGTCGGCGCCGGCCCGCTGCTAGCGCAGGCGCTCAACAGGGGGATGATCAACAGGGCGGCCCCCCACCGGTAGAACCTCCGCGGACTCATCGCCTCTCCTCGCCTCTCCCAGGCTGCCCGATCGTGCGCCCCGCGTGCGTAGACGCATCGCCGCCCTCCTGCTCGCCCCGCGCCGCGGCCACGAGCAGCTCCAGACTCGTAGCCACCGTGGCCAGCTCGGCGGGCCGCAGGGTGCGTAGGAGCATGGCCAACTGGCTGCGCCCCGCCTGCTGCAGCCGCTCGGCCAGCTCCTGCCCCGCGGCCGTGAGCTGGCAGACCACCTGGCGGCGATCGTGTGGGCTCTCGTGGCGCGCGACCAGCTCACGCTCCACCAGCCGGTCCACGATTCCCGTCATGGTCGATAGTGTCACGCCGAGCCGGCTCGCCAGCTGCCCCATTGTGGCCGCGAAATCGGAGTACAGCAGCAACAGCACCTTCATCTGGGGCATCGTGAGGTCCAGCTCGAGCCACTCCCGCGCGGGCCGCAAGTAGCGGTATAGCTCGGCTTGCAGATCGAGCACGCGCCGTACCAGCAGGTCGCGCTCGTCATCCGGCGGGTACGGCGCATCGCGCACCAGGGCACTCAACGGTATCACTTAGGCGCGCACCGATAGTTTGCGACATGTGAAGCTTAGCCGATCCCCCGCCGCGTGTCAACGCGCGCGGGGCGCGGCGGCGCCGTGCCGTATGCCACGGCGCGCGGGCTGCTATCATGCGCCCGTAGTACCGAGTGCAGCGGGGGCGTCGCGTGGGGATCGGCGCCGATCTCGTCTATGTGCCCCGCCTGGCGGCGGTTCTCGAACGGCACCCCGCCTTCGTCGATCGGGTGTATACCGCGGCGGAGGTGGCGTACTGCCGCGCGCACCGCGTGTCGGCGCCGCGCTTCGCCGGGCGCTTCGCCGCCAAGGAGGCGGTGCTCAAGGCGCTCGGGACCGGGTTGGCGCGCGGCATGCGGTGGCAGGACGTGGAGATCGTCGCGGGGCCGCGGGGCGAGCCGGTCGTACGGTTGCACGGGGCCACCGCCGCGTTGGCCCGGCGGCGCGGCCTGCGCGCGATCCATCTGTCGCTCAGCCACGAGGGCGACTATGCGCTGGCCTGCGCGGTCACGGACCCGCTGAGCCTAGTGGCCGACGGGCCGTAGCCGCCGGCCGGTGAGGCAGCGATGCGGCTGGTGATCTTCGACGACGATCAGCTAGGGCTACTGCGCGGCGACGAGGTCGTCGACGCCACCGGGGTGTTGCGCGAGCGCGGCTTCCAGAGCCCGGGCGTCGTGCTCCCCGACCTGATCCGCGAGTGGGAGATGCTGGCGCCCGCCCTGGAGTCGCTGCTGCGGCGGGAGCGGGGCCGGCCACTGGCCACTTGCACGCTGAAGGCGCCCGTGGCCCGGCCCGGCAAGATCGTCTGTGTGCCGGCGCCGCCACGAGGGGCTGCTGGCTCGGGGGTCGCCCGGGCCTATCTCGTGGCCCCCTCGGCGCTCACCGGGCCGGCGGCGGTGGTGACGCTGCCCGCGCGGCCGGTGGAGTACGGCGTCGGCGTGGCCCTGGTGCTCGACTGCGCGGTAGGGGCGCACGCCACGGTGTCGCCGGTGTTCGGCTACAGCGGCGCGATCGCGCTCCAGGTCCGCGGCTGGGAGGAGCGCTCGCTGCGCGGCTCGTGCCCAGGGTTCCTGGCGCTGGGGCCGTGTCTGATCACCCACGACCAGCTCGCGGGGCCGGAGGCGCTGACGCTGCGCGCCTGGCACAACCGAACGCCGCGGCTGGGTGGGGGGCGCCCGCCGCGGGACGAGCGGGCCGCTAGCGAGCGCCCGGTAGCCGGCGGCGCGCGCCGGCTGGCGCCCGAAACGATCGCGAGACTCCTCACAGGGCTCGGCGCATGGGTGGAATGGGAGCCGGGCGACGTGCTAGTCCTGGGCGGCTTCTGGCCCGCTCGCCGCCTGGCGCCGGGGGATCGGGTGCAGCTGGCGGTCGAACCGCTGGGCGAGCTCGTGCTCAGGGCCGCGGCGACTCCGGCCTCGGTCGCCCTGGGTGCTCAGGCTGCCGGGACGTGATCGGCCGAGGGGGGGCGGGCTGCGACCCGGGCCGGGCTCGCCCCAGCGTGATAACAGCGCACGATGCGTAAGGCGGGGTCGACGTGCGGCGCGATCACCAGCACATACCGCTCGCTCGGCGCTAGCGCGTGCTCGTCCAGGTCGTCTACCAGGCTCCGCGGGACGATCGCGGTCCAGGCCAGGCGCATGGCTGCTGCTCCTCACTCGCTGCCCACACCCGCCCCGGGGCGTCCGTCCAGAGCCTCCGGCTGGGGCGGTGTGGGCGGCCACCGGTCCTGCTGCGCTACCTTCCGAGCAGCCTCCGTACCGCTGGGCCTGGCCGGGGCGGTCCGCGGGCGCAGGTGTGACGACTCTGTAAGGGCCGGCGGCCGAGGCTTTGAGCGGGTGGCTTGCTACCTAAGCAAAAGTCTAGAGGTGCCTGGGCGCCGCCCGTTAGGCGCGTGGTATCACAAGCTCGCCAAGACTCGGTGGGCGCCCGCCTTGTGCCCGGGCGCCTGGGAGGATGGGATGCGGCCCTGTTCACGGCGGCGAGCGCTGATCTGGCTAGGAGCGTTGTTGGGAAGTGCTGCCGCGGGGCTCGGGCGGCGAAGGGGGGTGCGCGCGATGTGCGACCTGGCGGCGATCGAAGCCCTGGCGGCGCGGCTGGCCGCCCAGCTGGGCCCTGAGGGTACGGCGGGCCTCGACGAGGCCGAGGCCGAGTGGGTCCTGTTTCCTGTGACGCGGGAGCGCGCGCTGCCCGCCGGATACGCACCCGACGACCTGGTAGCGACCACCGGGGGGGGGCCGGCGCCGCAGGGCGCGCAGCGGGTGCGCCGACTGATCGTGCCCGACCTCACCGCGCTGTTCGCCGCCGCGCGCGCGGAGGGGGTGACGCTCGCCCTGTACTCCGGCTTCCGCAGCTACGAGACCCAGCGCGCGGTGTTCGAGGCGGGAGTGCGCCAGCTGCTGGCGCGCGGGGCATCGCCCGAGGAGGCGGCCGAGCGCGCCAACCGCTTCCGCGCCCGGCCGGGCCACTCGCAGCACCAGCTCGGCACCACGGTGGATGTGACCGCGCCCGAGGTGGACTGGCGCCTGAGCCAGCAGCTGGCCGATACGCGGGCCGGCCAGTGGTTGGCGGGCCATGCCTGGGAATATGGCTTCGTCGCGCCGTACACCCCGGCCGCCGAGCCGCGCACGGGCTACGCGGCCGAGCCGTGGCACCTGCGCTGGCTGGGCCGGCCCCTGGCCGCGCTGCTAGCCGCCGAGGGCTATGCCGAGCGCGCCGATCTGATTGTTGATGACTATTTGCAGGCCCTGGAGCTGCTCCGCGGAGGCGCCGGCGCCGCGTGCACGGCGTGAGCGCGGAGGCGCCGCAGGCGAGGAGGGACCGCACCGATGAGGGCATGGACGGCAGGACGTGGGTCCATGGGGTGGGGGGCGGGCCTGCTGGCCACGCTCCTTCTGGCCGGGTGTGCGGCGGGGCGGGTGGCGCCGTCGGCAGCCGGCGCTGCCGTCGCGAGTGGGCAGGGCAGCTGGGTCATGCTGGCGCCCATGCCGGAGCCGCGCCAAGAGGTGGGCGTAGCGGCGTGGGCTGGGCGGGTGTACGTGGCGGGTGGGTTCCGCGCCGATGGGAGTATCAGCGCGGCGTTCGACGCCTACGAGATCGCTACCGATCGTTGGGTGCCGCTGGCGGCCCTGCCCGAGCCGTTACACCACCCCGCGGCTGCCGCGCTCGGGGGCAAGGTATACGTGGTGGGCGGGTACAGCGCGCAGGGGGCGGTAGAATCGCTGTGGGAGTACGACCCCGCCACGGATCGCTGGCAGCGCCGCGCGCCGCTGCCCACCGCGCGGGGAGCCCTCGGGGCGGTGGCCCTGGGCGACCGGCTCTACGCGGTGGGCGGCGACCGGGGCCGCTCGGTGGCCGAGCTGGCAGCGTACGACCCGGCCACCGACACCTGGGAGGAGCTGCCCCCGATGCGCTACCCCCGCGACCATCTGGCCGTGGCCGTGCTGGACGGCCACCTGCTAGCCGCCGGCGGGCGCAACGGGCGCGACTTCACTCTGGCCGTGGTCGAGGAGTACGATCCCATCGCCCGGCGATGGGCCGAGCGGCCGCCGCTGCCGACCGGGCGCTCGGGTATCGCCGGGGCGTCGGTGGGCGGGCGCGTGTACGTGTTCGGCGGCGAGGGCAACCGCGCCCACCCGCAGGGCGTGTTCGACAACGTCGAGGCCTACGATCCCGCTACCCAGACCTGGACGGCGCTGGCGCCCATGCCGAACCCACGCCACGGGCTAGGAGCAGCGGTGGTCGGCGCGCGCGTGTACCTGCCGGGCGGCGCGACGGTCGAGGGCTTCGGCGCCACCGCGCTGAACGAGGCGTTCGATCCGCCGCCGTGAGCGCGCGGCGCTCAGGGGCGCGCCAGCTCCGCGATCAGCGAGGGATCTACCAGGTCCTGGGGCCGCATGCTGTGCGCCTCCGGGTGGGTCGTGCCGACCTCGTCGATCACCAGCTGGAGCCCCTCCGGGCGCGGCAGCGGCTCGGCCGGAATGTAGCGCTGGAAGTAATCGTACGTCTCGCGGACCAGGCGGGCGTCATCGAGCTGGAGCCAGCGCCGCAGCGCCCGCTCGCCCAGCTCGCGGTCTTCATGGAACTGGCGACCGCCCTCTAGGATCCCGGCGAGAACGCGACGCGCCAGGTCGCGGCTAGTGCGCAACCACTCCCGGCTCACCACCACCACATCTTGTGGGTAGGGGATGTTCAGCTCGGCGGTGTCCACCAGGATCCGCAAGCCCTCGCGCTCCGCGATCGTCTGGAACGGGGGGTCGACCAGCGTGGCGTGGAGGCCTCCGCCGCGCAGCGCCGCGAGCCGCTCGCGCTGGGCCCCGACCTGCAGGATCGACACCTGCGTGTCGGGATCGATCCCCTGTTGGCGCAGCAAGTAGCGCAGGACGAAGTCGGCCGCCCCGCCGAAACGGTTCACCCCGATCGTCTTGCCTTGCAGCTCGGCCAGCGTGGCGATGTCGCGGTTGGCCACCAGCTGGTAGGGCATGGTGTCGAACACCGCGCCGATGATGACTAGATCGCCGCCGGCGAGCAGCACGTTCAGCGTCGAGCTCCCGCTTACCGAGGCGACCGGCGCCTCGCCCGCCAGCAGGGCCGCTTGGGTCGCCTGCGATGGGCCTAGGTTCACCAGCTCGACGGCCAGCCCCTGGCGGGCGAAGGCCCCGCCCTCCAGGGCCGTCCACAGGGGCGCGTGCACGGCGGTTACATTGGCAAATCCCACGCGCACGGGCACCGCGGCCGTCGGAGTGCCCGCCCCCGCTGCGCTCGCGGCTGGCGCCGCGGGGCTAGTAGGCGTGCCCGCCGGTGCGGGCGCACAGGCCGTCAGCCACACACCCAACGACAGGACACCGAGCACATGCCAGTGCGGACCACGCATCTCCGGTGCCTCCTTCTCCCGATGGGTACTCCCCCGCGGAGCAATCGTGGCCTAACGTTACGGCAGCATCCAGCCGAGGACAAGGCCTGTGGCCCACGCGGGCCGCGCGCTGCCGACGCGGTCACCGTTATCCGATGCGCGGGCCCGCTGACCATGGTGATGCCGCTGGCGGCTGCGACGCGGGGGCGCTACCCGGGCGACTGGCTCGCTATCTGGCACCCCGCCATTGTCCCGTAGCGGGTGCGCAGCAGCCTGGGCGCCAGCGGCCGAGTGCTGGCGGTGTGGGGGCAGCAGGGGCCGGTGACGTGTCGCTGCTCGGGGATTACCTGGGGCTCTGGCGGCGGCAGGGGCGGTGTAGCCGCCGACACGATGGGGGCAGCAGGGGCCGGTGGTGTGCGAAGGCCGGGAGCCGTGCTGCTGCAGAGCGTGCAGCCAGCCGTTCTTCCGTTGATGACGAGCGCCGGCGGTCGCGAGGGACACCCCCAGGGTGGCGCGCTGGCCACCGCCGCGCGGGCGCCGACGGGGATGCCCTGGCTGCCCAGGCGCGATGACTGCGGTGTCTCGCGTGTGAGCCGCACATCCGCTAAGCTACAGAATAATCGATCGCCTGGCACAGGAGCGGGCAGGGCATCGAGGGGAAAAGGAGAGCGGCGACATGGGGATTCTCGACCGGGTAGCCACCCTCATTCGGGCCAACATCAACGACCTGATCGACCGGGCCGAAGACCCCGAGAAGATGGTCAAACAGCTCATCCAGGACATGGAGAACCAGCTCATCGGCGTGCGCACCCAGGTGGCCGCGGCGATCGCCGATGAGCAGCGCCTGAAGGAGCGGTGGCAGGAGGCCGAGCGCAACGCCGCCGAGTGGCAGCGCAAGGCCGAGCTAGCCGTCCAGAAGGGCGAGGATGACCTAGCGCGCGAGGCGCTGGCCCGGCGCAACACCTACGCCCAGACCGCTGCCGGCTTCCGCGAGCAGTACGAGGAGCAGGCCCGCCAGGTCGAGCAGCTCAAGGACGCCCTGGAGAAGCTGGAGTCCAAGCTCAACGAGGCGCGCACCAAGCGCGACCTGCTCATCGCCCGTAGCCGCCGCGCCAAGGCCGAGCGCCAGATCAGCGAGACGATCGCGCGGGTAGACACCAGCGGGGTGACCGGCGCTTTCGAGCGCATCGAAGAGAAAGTGCGGGCCGAGGAGGCCCGCGCCAAGGCGCTGTCGTCGCTCGACCGCGACACGCTCGACGAGCGCTTCGCCCAGCTCGAGCAGGCGGACGAACTCGACCGCCAGCTGGCGGAGCTGAAGCGCCAGCTCGGCAAGGCGCCGGAGCAGTCCAGCCTGCCCCCCGGCCCATCCGCCAGCACGCCCCCTCCGCCGGTCGGGGGGGCCGAGCAGCCGCCTCTCCCCCCCGGCCGCGAGCCCTCGCCTGGCCTGCCCCCTGCAGGGAGCGGCGACCACCGCTGAGCCGGTACCCTGTCACAGCGGTGGTCTGATGGTCGCGGGAGCAGGGCTCCCGCGTTTTGCCCCGCCGCGGCCAAGGTCGGCGATGCTTGCGGCTCCAGCGCCCGGTTTCTGGTATAGGATGGCTGCAAGACAGCGTGTGCGAGAAACGACTATGAAACGCGTTCGCCAGCTGGGCGTCAGCAGTACTCCCGGGCAACGCGACAGGCTCCTGCTGGTGGGCCTGGGCTTGCTGGTCGTGCTCGTGGTGCGTTGGCTCACACCGGAGCCGGCCCCACGGCCGCTGGCGGTCGCGACAGCCACCCCCGCACCGTTGGCCGTCGCGACCGCGGCCCCCGGCGCGCTCCCCGCGGCCTCCCCAGTCCTGGGGCCCACCCCGGCCGCCCCCCCGGCCCCGACGCCCGATCCGCCCTACTGGCGCATCACCAGCGGCGGCGCGGGCGTCAACGTGCGCGCGGCCCCCAGCACCGCGGCGCAGATCGTCTTACAGCTCGAGGACGGCCAGGTGGTCACCAACCTGGACGAGACGCGCAGCGGCGACGGGCTTATCTGGCGCCACGTCGCCTACGGCGATATCGAGGGCTGGATCGCGGCCGACCTACTGCAACCCCAGTACGACTGAGCGGCGGCTCACTGATCGAACGGCCAAGCGCGCGCCCGCTCTTCGCCGCTAGTCAGCGGCGGGTAGGCGGGCCACAGCAGTACGAAGGCGCTGAACAGCACCCAGAGGGCCAGCGCCTGAGGCCAGTCGAGCCAGTAGGCCGCCACCACCAGGCACAAGAGCCCCACCACTACCGCCGCAGTGCGCCGCCAAACGGGCGGCTGACGAGCATACAGGGGCGGGCGGGTCGCCTGGGGGCGCACCACGGGCGTTCCCTCGCCGAGCGGTCCGTAGCCCGGGGCGGGGCTGGAAGGGCTCGGGGCCTCCGTGCTCCCTCTGTCCCCTGGGGGCGGCCGCCGCGGCGCGCTGCGGTCGTCCATGCGTCCTCTCCTGCAACGGTGGGGCCTCGCCCCATTCTCGCCCGGCGGCGCACCGCGTGGCTAGCCGGGCGGATCGGTCACCAGCCCTAAGAAGCGCAGGATGCCGGCTGCCAGGCCGGCCGCGGCGCGCTCGGGCTGGCCGACCAGCACTGCGCGATCCTCCGCGCTGGTGATGAAGCCGGTCTCGATGATCGCCGCCGGCGTGCCCGGGGCGATGGCATGATAGTAACGGCGATTGTTGAACGCGTAGTAGTAGCGCATGCGGGGGGTGATGTGGTCGTCGTCGCGCGGCAGGCCGGTGTAGCGGCCATACTCGGCGTATAGGGCGGTGACCAGCGCGTCATCCACCTCTGGGATGTAGCTGAGGGCGCTGCGCGCAATCTTGAAGCCGCGCAGCCGGCCGCGCGCGTCGCCGTCGGCATGGAGGGCCACGAAAGCGTCGGCCAGATAATCTTGCGGCACGGTCGCCGGCAGTATCTCGACCTCCACCCCAGACGCCTGGAGTAGCGCGGCGGTGCGCTGCGCCAGCGCGTAGACTACCTGCACCTCGCTGTAGCCGCCGCCCGTGGCGCCGCCGCCCGCGTCGCGCAGCCGCGCCAGCTCGTCGGGGAGCAGCTCGCTGCCCCAGTGCCCCACCTGGAGCCCCACCCGCTTGGGCCAGGCGCGCCCCGTGCCGATGACGCGCGGCGGCTCAGGGGTCCGCACCGGCCGCAGCCAGTGGGGTAGCTCGGCCACCGGGGCGGCCGCCGGGGAGAGGGAGCTATCCGCGGCCGCCGCGGCGGTGCCCGCCACGGGCTCCTCGCCCTCCAACGGGTCGGCACCCGCCAGCACCCAGGTCGCCGGCGCCTCGCTCGGCGGCGCGACCACCGGCTCGGGCCGCTCCAGCAGCGGCGTCACCGCCGCGGGAGGCGGCGGGCCAGCACAGCCAGCCGGCGTCAGCAGTGCCAGGGCTAGGATCAGGCGCCGGGCGCGAGGTAACGCTCGAACCATGCCAGCGTCCTTGCCCACGCTTCCGCAGCCGCCTCGGGCGCGTAGCGGGGGCCGGTGTCGTTGAAGAAAGCATGCTCGGTATTCGGGAAGATGACGATCTCATAGGTGACCCCGGCCGCGTTGAGCGCGGCTCGCAGCTCGGGGATGCCCGCGTTGATGCGGTCGTCGTTGCCCGCGTAGATGGCCAAGATAGCGGCCCGGATGTTCGGCACGGCATCCAACGGGGGATTGGGGCCGTAGAACGGCACCGCGGCCACGAGCGCCGGCTCGGCGGTGACCAGCCGCCAGGTCATGCCGCCGCCCCAGCAGAAGCCCATCACCCCCACGCTGGTGGATCGCACGTAGGGCAGCGATTGCAGATACGCGACCGCGGCCCGCAGGTCGGCGACCAGCTGCTCGGGCGCCGCCTGGCCGAGCGCCCCGGTCGCCTCCGCGCTATCCGTGAAGCGGGCCGTGCCTCCCTGCCGCGAGAGCAGGTCTACCGCCAGCGACACATAGCCCTGCTTCGCCAGGCGCCGCGACACGTCGCGGTGGTGCTCGGTCAGCCCGCGGTTCTCATGGATCTGCAACACCGCCGGCCGCACGCCCTCGGCGCGTGGGCGCGCCAGATAGCCGATCAGCCGTACCCCATCCCCGGGGTAGTCGATCATCCCAGCCTCGAGGTCCGGGTCGTCCGGGCTCACGGTCACCCCGGTGGGCGCGCCCTGCCGCGCGACGCTGGCGGCGGCTGGCGGCACGGGCCCGAGCCCCGCCAGCAGTGCCGCGCCCACGGTGGCGCTGCCGGTAATCAGGGCCACCCGGCGCAGCAGCTCGCGGCGGCTGAGGCGCCCCGCGCGGTACTCCTCGACCATTTCCTCCACGAGATAACGCTGCAGGTCCGTCACTGCTCTCTCCCTCCCCCTCGCGCAACCCCTGGCGGCCTACCGCTGCGCGGTCGACCGTGGCACGTCCGTTCGGTGCAGCCATTAAAGCACGAACCCCGGCCGAGCGCTAACGAAAAACAGGCGGCCTGACGGCACCGGCCGCTGTTGCGGCGCGGCGCCCGACCTGGCACCATTGATCCGGAAGCATTGAGTCGTAGCTCAACTTGCCGGGCGCGGGCACGCGCCCGCGTGCTGGGAGGGGATGGTGCTAGCCGCCCGGCTGTGTGCGGCACTCGGGATCGGCTTGCTAGTGTTCGGCGCGTGCGGGCCGCAACAACCACGCCCGCCGTTTCTCCCGCCCGCTGTCGCTACCTCGCCGGCGGCCACCGCGCGCGTCTCTCCCACGCTGGCTACCGCCACGCCGATACTGGGGACCCTGCCCATCCCTACTTACCAGGGCCCCAGCGGTCGGCCCCCAACGGTGGTGACGAGCCCAGGCACCGGCACGCCACTCGCCGGGGCGGGCGGCGCCGGCGGGCAAGCGGGCGACTTCCAGCCCACCCCGTTCGCCCCGCCGGCCGCGGGGGGGCAGCCGCAGGGCGTCAGCACGCTTAGCGCCACGGTGCTGGCCATTCCCACTAACCCGGTCACGCCCGCGGTGCCGGCGCTGCCCCCCACGCTGCCGGCCGTCCAGATCCCCACCGCGCTGCCGACCGCCCTGCCGACCAATCTGCCGGCGCCGACGGTGCCGCTCTCGCCGCTGGCCACGCTGCCGCCCACGTTCGTGGTCAGCACCGCTCTGCCGCCGCCCACGCCGATCCCGATCCCGACGCCGCTCTCGCCGCTGCCGATCTTCTCCACGCCCGCGCCGCCGCTGAACCCGCCCCTGAACCCGACCGAGCCGCCCACCCCCGAACCCCTGCCGACGCTGGTCCCGTTGCCCACGCTGCCGCCGCTGCCCACGCCCGAGGCCTCGGCCACCCCGACCGCAGGGCCTGGCACGCCGACCGCGGGGCCGCTCCGCACGCCCACGCCGACCGCTGTCCGGGTCGTCGTGCCGACTGCTACCCCGACCCCCGCCACGCCCTAGCGGCCGCGGCTATACGGGGAAGCGCTCCAGGTCGGCTGGCACCACCACCGCGCCGGCGAATGCGGCGGCCGCCTCCGCGCGCAGCCGCTCCAGGTCGCCCGGCGCGCGGGGCGTGAAGTGGACGAGGCCCAGCCGCCGCACCCCGGCCGCGCGCGCGACGGCGGCCGCCTGGGCGGCAGTCGAGTGGGCGTGGCGCGCCGCCAGCTCGGTGGCGTCGTCGAGGAACGTGGCCTCGTGCAGCAGCAGCGTGGCGCCCTCGGCCAGCGCGCGGACCGCCGCGCACGGCCGCGTGTCGCTGGAGTACACCACGGCGCCGCGCGGCGTCTCGACGCGCACGGCCACGCTGGGCACCGAGTGGTCACCCGGCGCGATCGCCACGCGGCAGTCGGGCGTTTCCAGCACGGGCGTGGGGCGCGTCGCGTCCGGCAACACCTGGCGCGGCAGCGCGAAGGGGCTGCGGTCGCCGAAGGGGCGGAAGGTGGCCAGCACGCCGTCGACCAGCGCCTGCACGTCGGGCAGCCCGAGGATCGGCAGCGGCGCCTGGCGTCCGCCGAGCCATAGGCTCTGCAGCCAGCCGGCCAGGCCGCCGCAGTGGTCGGTGTGCACGTGCGTCAACAGCAGGTGTGTCACGCGCTGGGGGTCGATGCCGGCCCGCAGCAGCTTCGCGTAGGCCGCGCCGGGGCAATCGATCAGCAATACCGTCTCGGGGCCGACCACCACGACCGCCGTGTTGTCGCGCTCGGCGCTGGGCAGGGCGGCGCCGGTGCCCAGGAGCACCACCTGTGCTGCGCTGGGCGGCTCGGCCCCTGGCTGGGTGCTGTGCATCGCAAGCCTTCCTTCCCGCGCGTGGCGGGGACCGGTCAGCGCCCCGCCAGAACATGGATCACGTCGCCGTCCTGTACGGCGTAGTCCTTGCCCACCTGCCGCAGCAGGCCGGCCGTGCGCGCCGCGGCCCAGCTGCCCGCGCGGACCAGGTCCGGGTAGCTGATCACCTCGGCCCGGATGAACGCCCGCTGGAAGTCGCTGTGGATCGTCCCCGCGGCCTCGGGGGCCAGCGTGCCGCGCGGCACGGGCCAGGCGCGCACCTCGTCCTCCCCCACGGTGAAGAACGACAGGAGCCCCGAGACCGCGTAGGCCTCGGCGAGCACGCGCGTGGCGGCCGACTCGTGCAGGTCGAGCGACTCGCGGAAGGCGGCGGCCTCGGCCGGGGGGAGCTCGGCCAGCTCGGCCTCCCACTGGGCCATGAGCGCGACGGCGCTCGTCGCGCGGTGGGCATGCGCCTCGCACAGCGCGCGCTCGATCGCCGCGCGGTGCGGCCAGCCGGCCTCGTCGAGATTCGCCACCAGCAGGGTCGGCTTGGCGGTGAGCAGGCCGAAGCCGCGCAGCAACCGCTGCTCCTCCGGGTCGAGCTCCAAGTCGCGCACCACGCCGCCCGCGTCCAGCACCGCGCGCACGCGCTCCAGGACGGCCTGCTCCCGCTCGCGCGGGGCGCGCTCGGCGGCCGCCAGCTTGCGGAGCTCGGGCGCCAGCCGCTCCAGCCGGCCCTCGACGACCAGCAGGTCGGCCAGCGCCAGCTCGGTGGCGCCCTCCTGCAGGCGCGCCGCCATCACCTCCGGTAGAGCGGACGGGTCAGCCGCGCCGAAGCCGGCCACGACGTGCAGCAGCATATCCATCTGGCGCAGCTGCGCCAGGTAGGCGGGCGCCTGCCGGGTGCCAGGCGGTGCCTCGGCTGCCTGCCGTGGGACATCGTGGTACTCCACCTCGGCGGGCACCACCTTGCGCGGCTGGTACATGCTGGCCAGCGTGTCGAGGCGCGGGTCGGGCACCTTGACAGTCGCCACGCGCGGGGTGAGCCCCGCGAAGCCGCGCCCCGCCGTGGCGTGCGCGCCGGCGCTGCGCACCAGCGCGTCGAACACCGTGCTCTTGCCCGCCCCCGGCAGGCCAACTAGCCCTACTCGCAGCACGCCCCGTTTCCTCCTAGCGACGAGCGGCGGCTCACCGCCGTTTGCGGCTGGGAGAGCCACCATGCGTGGTTGCGTCCGCTCACCAAACAAAGTGGCGTCTGGCGCTCCTTCACCAGCCGCCCCGGCGTGGCCCGCGCCCGCACTCCCATTCTACGCGGCCGTGCCGCCGTGTTCTTGCCGCAGGGGTAGGGTTTCTCCACCCCGTTCCCCTGCCAACGTACACGTCGGGCCCACCCCGCAGGACGGCGAAGCACCCCTGCGGTCATGCGTCATGCCCCGCTAGCGGCCGGGGGCGGCGGCGAGGCGTTCGAGGAAGGCGCGGGGGCTGAGGATGGTCACGCCCTGGTAGGCGCCCAGGCGCTGGAGCTGGGCGTCGCCGGTGACCAGGTAGGCGGCGCGGCCGACAGCGCGGTGGCCAGGATCAGGTCGTCCTCGAGGTGCGTGGCAACTCCTCGCACGGCGACGGTCAGCGGGGTGACGACGGCCTGGCGCCGCAGGAGGCCGCGAATGGCTGCTAGCTGGGCGCTCGACAGCCGACGGCGAAAATAGGGCCGCCGCAGGGTGGCGACCAGCTCTGCTAGGATCGGCTCGGACACCACCAACGTGTAGGCGCCCGCGCGCCAGGCGTCCAAAACGCGCACGGGGGCCGCCTGTGGGTTGGAGCGGACGAAGCCCGAGGCCAAGACAGAGGCCAAGATATTGGTGTCCAGGACTGCGGCGACCACGCGCTATGCGCCGGTAAGCGGGACGGCCTGGCGGCGCTGGGCGCGCACCGCGGCGATCGCTTTCGCCACCTCGCGCTCTAGTTCGGCGTCCGGGACATCGGCGAACGCGGCCCGCGCGGCATCCAGAGCTTGGAAATCGACCGCTCGCTCTGCGTCGAGCTGGGCGAGCCGCGCTAGGTCATCGGGATGGACGAGAGCGGCCAGGGGAACACCGTTGTGTTCGAGCAGCACGCGGGCCTGGCGCTGGCGCACCCGCGCGAGCAGGCGAGCCCACTGGCGGCGCGCGGCGGCGAGGTCGAGGCGCTCGATGGGCGGTTCGGGCGGGACCATCGCGCTCTCCCCAGGACAGGCTCTTGACTACAGCGTAGCACGCGGCGCGGCGCGGGCTAGCGGCTCGCAACCCGGTCTCGCAGCACGCGGGCCACGCACGCATTGCGTTCGCTGGAGCAAACGGCGTATGCTATAGCGCACGGACGTAGGGAGCACGGATGGCCAGCGACGAGCGCCAGGCAGCTACAGGCGGCACCGTGCGGCGCGTGCCGGCGGTCGATCGCGCTGTCCGGCTGCTCGACAGCCTGCGGCGCGCCGGCGGCCCGCGCGGTATCAGCGAGCTGGCGCGCGAGCTGGGCCTGCACAAGGCGACCGTGCGCGACATCCTGCTCACCCTGGAGTATCACGGGCTGGTCGAGCGCGACGCCGCGACCGCGCGCTTCCGGCTCGGCGCCGGCCTGGCGCGCTTCGCGGTGGCCGTGCGCTCGGGCGAGTCGCTGGCCGCCGTCGCGCGGCCGTTCCTGCGGCGGCTGGTCGAACAGACCGGCGAGACGGCGCTGGTCACGGTGCTCGACGGCGCGCGGCAGCTCATCGTGGCCCAGGACGAGCCGGCGGGCGCGCTGAAGATCTCGGCGCCGGTCGGCCGCCGGCTGCCGCTGCTGGCCGGCGCGCCGGCCAAAGTCCTGCTGGCCACCCTGGCGCCAGCGCGGCTCGACGCGCTGCTCGGCGCGGGCTCGCTGCCGCGCTACACGGCCCGCTCGATCACCGAGCCCGCCGCGTACCGCGCGGAGCTGCGCGCGGTGCGCCAGCAGGGCTACGCGCTCGACGACGAGGAGTTTCTGGATGGCGTGCGCGCGGTGAGCGCC
>DATGKN010000072.1:0-4851 GCA_035294645.1 Chloroflexota bacterium | reverse complement strand
CGCCCGAGCCTGTCGGCCAGCACGCCATCCGCCCGCCGTGCGCCTCCACTAGCGCGCGCGCCACGTGCAGTTCCAGATCGGCCGTGTCGCTCCAGGCTGTGGCCTCGGCGGGCGCCTCGTCGCTGGTCCCCGGGACCAGCTCCAGCACGGGCCCCTCGGGTGTCGCTTCCAGGCGCAGGATGGCGTGGTCCGTGGTCCCACGCAGCGCGCTGTGCAGCGCCGCGGTCAACGCCCGGCTGAGGCGCGCGGCGTCCCATTCCCCATCGGTCGGTGCGCCGGGAAGTTGGAGGCGCGGGGCGGCGCCGTCCAGCTCGGCGACGGCCTGCTGGACCACCACGCGGAGGTCCAGCCGCTCCAGCTCCAGCGCGCGGCGGCCGCTGGTCACCCGCCCGACTTCCACCAGCCCCGCCAGTAGGTCGACCAGCGTGTTTACCTGCTGGTGTACCACCGCGGCCCAGCGGCGCGGTCGCTCGTCGGGCTGCTGGGCGAGGTGCCGCTCGATCAGGTGGGCATAGCCCTTGAGCGAGGTCGTGACGTTGCGCAGGTCGTGTGCGGCAACGTTTACCAGCAGCCCGTAGCGGTGGGCGAGCGCGCGGGCGTCGCGCCGCGCTTGGACTAACGTGGCTACCTGCGCCGCCAACGCGAGCAGCAGGGGCCCCAGTGCAGGAGTGCTGGCCGCGCGGGTGATGCACAGCAACCCGAGCCAGCGGTCGGCGGCGACCAGCGGCACGAGCCACGTCCCGTACTCCCCGGTTGGCGTGCCAGCGCGCTGTTCCCCGGCCCATACAGCGCGGCACTGGGTGATCGCCTCGGTCGCGTGGGGCCAGCTGTCCAGGCCACGTACGGCTCCTGGCGGGGGAGCCGGCGGCCAGGTGACGCGGCAGTAGAGGCGCTCCGCGTCCTGGCGCAGCCAGACCTCAGCGCGCTCGGCCCGCCCGAGGCGTGCGCTCTCCACGGCGAGCCGCTCGAGTGCCGCGGCGGCGCTGGTGGCGCGGCTGAGCCGGCGCGCGGCGCGCTCGAACGCCTGGAGCGCCTGCGACTCGTGTGGCGGGGCACATCGGCTCTGGGCAGGCACCAGCCTCCGAGCCGGGCCGGTGCGACGCTGGTGTTCGTGTGGAGCGACTTCCTCGTCGATCGCCATCCGTGGTCCCCCTCCCCTGGGCACCCGCCCTGCACGAAGTGTGCCACCGCACGGCGACGAGCAGGGCCACGGACCCAGCGCGGCTGTAGCGATGGTCGGCGCCGGGCGGGCGCCTTGCAGTATACTGCGGGCGCATCCCTGGCGCGGATTCTGACAGTGGAGGGGCGGCAGCGCGCATGGACGTGGCGAGCATCCAGCCCGGCTACGCGGTCTACGCGCACCATCTCGATCAGCAACGGCGGGCGGACCTGGGGCAGTACGTGGGGACGGTGGTCCGTGTCTTGGAGCACAAGGGGCTGCACTACGTCCATGTGCGCGGCGGGCTCGACGCGCCGAACGACCTCTACATCCCGATCGAGGCGGTGCGCCAGGTGGTGGGCAAACAGGTCCACCTGACCCTGTCGCCCGAGGACCTGGCGGGCCAGGCGTGGCACCTGCCGCCGCAGTGACGGGGCTTGTGGCCGTGGCCCTGGGCGAGACCGTATAATGCGTCGGGGGCGCCCCCGGCCTGGAGGGGTGGCAGAGCGGTTTAATGCGGCGGTCTTGAAAACCGCAGGGCGTATGCCCCGGGGGTTCGAATCCCTCCCCCTCCGCCGCCGCAAGGGACCATCGACTGGGCGTCTGTGGAGGGGTCGCATAGTGGTCTAGTGCACCCGCCTGCTAAGCGGGAGCCTGGGGTAACCTGGGCCGAGGGTTCGAATCCCTCCCCCTCCGCTCGCCGCTCACCCATTACGGGTGGGCGGCTTTTTTTGCTGTTCACCGGTCGCGCTACCTTGCGCCAGCGCAAAGTCGCGCGGGGCGCCCGTCCGGCATGGTTGTGCCCACGGGGCGCTGCCCGTATACCCTGCTGAGTCAGCGCGGACAGCGACCGCGACTCGCTCGTGGATGGGCCGACGAGGATGGTGGAACACTACGCTAGGCGCGCGTTGATCGTGGCCAAAGGGTGGGTCCAGGCGGGGCTGCTGGTCATGCTGTTCGGCTTCACCGTCCTGGGTTGGCTCGGGTATCGCGCCCGCACCGATGCGCCGCCGATCCCAGAGCGGGTGGTGGATCCCGCAGGCCACGTCTTGTTCACCGGCCAGGATATCCTGGCCGGTCAGCAGGTGTTCCTGCGCAACGGCCTGATGGAGTACGGCTCCATCTTCGGCCACGGCGCCTATCTCGGCCCCGATTTCACGGCGGAGGCGCTGCGGCTATCCGCGCTCGCCGCGCGCGAGTACTACGGCGGCGCGACCGATCAGGCACTGGGGCGCACCGTCGAGGATTTCAAGACGAATCGCTACGATCCCAGCACTCGCACGCTGGTGTATAGCGCGGCGCAGGCGGCGGCGCTGGCGGAGCTGGAGCGCTACTATCAGGCGTTCTTCTCCGAGCCCAGCACGCGCTACGGCCTGCGGCCGGCGGCGATCACCGATCCCCAAGAGCTGCGGCAGCTCACCGCCTTCTTCAGCTGGTCGGCGTGGGTGGCCGCGGCGCGGCGGCCGGCCCAGTCGTACTCCTACACCAACAACTGGCCGCCCGAGCCGCTGGTCGGCAACCAGCCGACGGCCGACGCAGTCGTCTGGAGCGTGCTGTCGCTGATCGCCCTGCTAGGCGGCATCGGGCTGCTATTCGCCGCGTTCGGGCGCTGGAATTTCCTGGGCTGGCACGGCCGCGACCAGCAGACGCTCTCCTTCATCGCACCTGGGGACGTCGCGCTGACGCCGGCGCAGCGGGCCACCGCGTACTTCTTCCTGGTGATGGCTGCGCTGTTCCTCGTCCAGACCCTGGTCGGGGGCGCCTCGCAGCACTACCGGGCCGATCTAGCCAGCTTCTTTGGCCTCGACCTGGCGCGCGTGCTTCCCTACAACCTGACGCGCACCTGGCACGTCCAGCTCGCCATCTTCTGGGTCGCTACGTCGTATCTGGCGGCCGGGATCTTCCTGACCCCGATGATCGCCGGGCGCGAGCCGCGCCGGCAGAGCTGGTTGGCGTACGTGCTGTTGGGCGCGCTGGTCGTTGTCGTGGTGGGTAGCCTGGCTGGCGAGTTCGCCAGCATCCACGGGTGGCGCCACGCGTGGTGGGCGTGGTTTGGCAACCAGGGCTTCGAGTATCTCGATCTGGGCCGTTTCTGGCAAGTCTTGCTCACCGCGGGTCTGTTCGCCTGGGTCGGCCTCCTGTACCGAGGCATGCGCGTCAGACTGCACCGCGAGCACTGGGGCAACATGCCCTGGCTGTTCTTCTTCACGGCGCTGGCGATCCCCGCCTTCTATGCGGTGGGGCTGCTAGCACGGCCCGAAGAAAACTTCACGGTCACCGATTACTGGCGCTTTTGGGTAGTGCATCTCTGGGTCGAGGATTTCCTCGAACTGTTTACCACGATCATGGTCGCGTATATCTTCGTGCTGCTGGGTGTCGTTGCCGAGCGCGTCGCGCTCACTATCATCTATCTCGACATCGTGCTCTACTCGGCTGGCGGCGTGATCGGCACGATGCATCATCTCTATTTCTCCGGCACGCCGGTCGAACATATGGCGCTGGGCGCCTTCTTCTCGGCGGCCGAAGTCATCCCGCTCACGTTCCTCACGGTCGAGGCCTGGAACTTCCTCCAGCTCGGGGCGGTGCAAGAGGCGAAGTCGCGCACCCCGTTCCCCCATCGCTGGGCCGTGATGTTCCTCGTGGCGGTGGGGTTCTGGAACTTCCTGGGCGCTGGGATCTTCGGATTTCTCATCAACCTGCCGATCGTATCGTACTACGAGATCGGCACCGCGCTGACCGCCAACCATGGCCATGCGGCGATGATGGGGGTGTACGGCATGCTGGCGGTCGCGCTGGCGCTGTTCTGCCTGCGCTATCTCATTCCGGCCGAGCGCTGGTCCGACCGCCTGGCGATGGTCAGCTTCTGGTCGCTCAACCTCGGCCTCGCGTGGATGTGCTTCGCGACGCTGTTCCCGCTGGGCATCGTCCAGCTGTATGAGGCGGTCGGCCATGGGTACTTCGAGGCCCGCAGCCTGAAATTTCTGACTAGCGAGATGAACGCGGTGCTCGAATGGCTACGCCTGCCGGGTGATGCCCTGTTCATCGTCGGCGGCGTGCTGCCGCTCCTGTATCTCTGCTGGCTGGGCGTGCGGCACCGCGTGGCGCGGGTGACCTACGAGGAGCCCGAGCATCCGCTGTTCACGGAGATCACGCCGGCGAGTCCGCAGGGGCGCTAGGATGCCGGTAGTCCCCGGCCTGGACTGGGCATTGTTGGCCACCGCCGGCTACGCGCTGGTGCTGCTCGCCGGGGCGTACGGGCTGGGGCGCTGGGGCGAGCGCTGTCGGACGCGGTTCTGGGAGGCGTCTGCTCAGCAGGAGGCGCGGCGCCCCGATGCCCGCTGTCCGGTGCCGTGGCCGCACTGCGAGGCAGCCCAGTTCTACTGGGGCATGGCCCTGCTGCTGGCGGTGTCAGCGGTGGCGGTGACCGCGGTGGTTCTCATACGGCGGCGGGAGCCGCTCGACCTGCTCGTCACGGGCCTTGTGCTACTGTTGGCGGGGCGCACGGCGCTCTGGCTGGTGTGCGCGCTCCGCGCCGCCGAGTAGGGGTGTCCCTACCCCCTCGTCAGCCCCGATCGCGCGGTGCCCCCACGATGGTCTTGCCCGACTGCGGTGCTAACCCCGTGAGTAGGCGACGGATGCCCATGGGCTCCAGCGTCAGGAGTACGGCTCGAGGGTCATCCGGGTGCCGACGA
>DATGKN010000071.1:0-2251 GCA_035294645.1 Chloroflexota bacterium | reverse complement strand
CGCAGGGGGTGCTCAGCCTGCCGGTGGTGAGCGCCCAGGGGGCGCTGCTGGGCGTCCGCGGGGTGGTGTGCCCGCCCGTGGGGCCGACTGGCAGCGTGGGGTGCTCGGGGGCGGTGGCGGAGCCCGGGGTGTTCCCGCAGCTGGGCGGGCTGGTAGGGCTGCGGCTGCTGGCCGCCACGCCGACCGCGACAGCGACGCCGCTGCCAGCCGTGGGGGGGCTGGCGCCGCCGGTGCTGCCGCCCCCGCCGCCGCTGCTGCCGCCGGTGCTCCCGCCGCCGGTGGCGCTGTTGCCGCCCCCCGGCGCGCCGGCCGGGCTGCCGCCGGTGGGGGCAGAGGTGCCGGTGATCCCGGAGGCGGACAGCGCGGCGCTGCTGGCGCTGGGCGCGCTCGCCCTGGCCGTCGGCGGGGCGCTGCGCCGGCGAAGCGGCTAGCGCGGCGGGAGGTGCGAGCGACGACGCCCGGCTGGTCCTAGGTAGCTGCACGGCAGAGTATCGGCAGGCATCCCAGCGTCGGGCACCGGGGCTGGAAGCGCCGGGCGTCCGCCTCCGTGTCGGATATGCCTATGGAGGACTGTAGCCTCTGACGTGGCTACCGGGCGGCCATATACGCCTCGTAGGCGGCGGCGAAGCGGGGCGCGCGCTCGCGCAGCTTGGTGTGCTCGATCAGCCCCGTCCGCATCACGTAGTCGTACGCAAAGGGCAGCGGGTCGAGGCGCAGCTTGTCGCGGAAGTGCTCGTACCACACGAAGCTGCGCGCCGCCACGCCCAGGAACCGCTCGACCCCGGGCCGGCGCGTCTCCTCGTAGCGGCGCAGCGCCGCCGGCACGTCGCCCGTGTCGCGCAGCGCCTGGAACAGGTGGATGGCGTCCTCCATCGCCATGCGCGTGCCCGACCCGATCGAGAAGTGTACCGTGCGCAGCGCATCGCCGAGCAGCACGATGTTGCGGTAGCTCCAGCGCTGGTTGGTGACCGCGCGGTAGCTGATCCAGAGCGAGCGGTTGGTCAGCAGCGGATGGCCCTCCAGGTCCGGGGCGAACAGCCGCTCGCAGTACGCGCGGCTCTCGTCCTCGGACATGAAGGCGAAGCCCGCCGTGCTCCAGGTCTCGGCGTCGCACTCGACGATGAAGGTGCTCAGGCGGTCGGTGTAGCGGTAGTGGTGCGCGACGAACGCGCCGTGCTCGTTGGTGCGGAACGTCAGGGTGAGCATGTCGAACACCTGGGTCGTCCCGTACCAGATGTACTTGTTGGTCAGCACCTCCGCCGAGGGCTGGAAGTGCGCCGCGTAGAGGTCGCGCACCACGCTGTTGGTGCCATCGGCGGCCACGATCAGGTCGCAGTCGCGAAACAGCGACAGATCGGTCACGCGGTGCTGGAAGCGCATCTGCACCCCATGGCGCTGGCAGTGCTCCTGCAAGATGCGCAGCAGCTCCAGCCGCGACATGCCCGAGAAGCCGAACCCGTCGATCACCACCTTCTGGTCGCGGTGCACGATGGCCTGGTCGTCCCAGCGCTCCAGGCAGCGATCGATGTCGGCGAACGAGTCGGGGTCGGCCTCGGCGAGGAACGACAGCGCGCGGCCGGAGAACACGATGCCCCAGCCGTAAGTCGCATCGGGCGGGTTCTGCTCGACCAGCCGCACCTCGTGCGAGGGATCGTGTTTCTTGAGCAGCAGGGCCAGGTACAGCCCGCCTGGGCCGCCTCCGACGATACCAATCTTCATGGCTACTACCTCGGTGCATGGGGCTGGGCCTGCGCGTGGCGCCGTCGTGGACGGCGGACCGCCCTCGGGCCGGTGAGCAGCTCATCCGGCGCTGCTGCCGGCGGGCGGCGAGTCGAGCGCGGGCACGCCGAGCGAGAGCTGCTGCATGCCGCCGACGGAGTACAGCACCTGGAGCACTTCCACCAGTTCGGCGTCCGTGGCGCCCGCGGCTCGCGCGCGCTGGGCCAGTTGGCGGGCGCCGGCCTCGCGGCCCCGCGCGACATCGAGGGCGAAGGCGAGCAGCAGCTTCGTCTTGACGTCGAGCGCGCCCGGCGTATACAGGGCCCGCGCCCGCACCGCCTCGACCAGCTCCACGAACTCGGGCGCGGGCCCGCGCAGGTGCTCGATGTAGGGCAGCGGCGGCAGCTCAGTCATGATAGGTGGCGGCGGTCGCGGCGCCGCGGCTCACGAGGCGCCGGCGCGCGGGGCCGCCGTGGCCGGTTCGGTGCCGACCGGCTCGTCCGCCCCCAGCGGGTCGCCGGTGCTCGCGCCG
>DATGKN010000070.1:0-119981 GCA_035294645.1 Chloroflexota bacterium | reverse complement strand
GCGACGGCGTGTACCTGGTGCGAGCCGTAGGGGCCCAGGGCCAGCCGCAGGGCGAGTCGAACCGGGTGCTCCTCTGCTGCCGCAGTTGACCGAGCGGCCGGGCGCTAGAACCCCGCGTGGGCGAAGATGCGATCCATCTCCTCGGGGTTCACGTCGAACGTGGTGCCTGTCGAGGGCAGCACCTCGTCCACCAACCACTCGGGCAGCCGGTCGTGGACGGGGGTGAACCCGGCCGCGCGGTTGAACGTCCGCTCCACGCGCAGCGTGTCCAGCGCAAGCTGCTCCAGGCCTGCCGGGTCGATCTCGAACCCCATCAGCCCGCTCACCGCCTGCGCCAGCACGTCGAGCCGCTCGCGCATCTGCGGCACGGCGAAGATGCACACGCCCAGGCAGTCGAACAGGGTGAACAGCAGCTGCGCGCGGCGCGACACCTCGACCGCCTCGGCCGCGTTGCGGTGGTCGTTGGTGAAGCGCACGGTGTGGCCGGCGGTGTGGTCGCCGCCCATCGGCGAGGTGCAGTACGTCACCCCGAGCGCTTTCATCGCCCGCGGCTCGTAGGCGGGCAGCCCCTGGCCCTTGACGTGCGGGATGCGCCGCACGCCCAGCGTCTTGCCGGTGATCAGCGCCCCCGCGCCCAGCAGGCGCCCCAGGATCGTGCCGCGGCCCACCTCGTCCAGCAGCCGCAGCGCGCCCTCGCCGTCCCCGAACGGCAGCAGGCCGGCCTCCATGGCTACCCCGAGCGTCACGCCCATCTCGATGGTGTCCAGCCCCAGGTCGTTGCACACGCGGTTGAGCCGCGCCACCGTGTCCAGGTCACCGATGCCCAGGTTGGAGCCCATCATGCCGATCGTCTCGAACTCCACCGGGGATACCAGCTCCTGGCCGTGCTCGTCGGGGTAGACGTTCGAGCAGCGGATGATGCAGCCGGGCATGCAGGCGTGGGTCGGGTTGCCGCCGCGCTCGGTGATGTGCTTCACGAACGTCTCGGCTGACAGGTTCTCGAACAGCTCGAAGCGGCCATCGCGGTAGTTGCGCGTGGGCAAGCCGCCGTGGCCCTGCATCACCCGTACCATGGCCGACGTGCCCACCTCGCGGTAGATCTTCGTGGCCGGGTGCGTGTTGACGATCTCGGTGTATGTCCGCTGGCCCTGGCGCCACAGGTCGGCGCGCACGGGCTTAGGCACATACCCCTTGACCTCGTCGAGCACGATCGCCTTCAGCCCCTTGCGGCCCATCACGGCGGCCAGCCCGCCGCGCGCGCTGATGCGGCTGGCGCGGCCGTCCGCGTCGCTGTGCGCGATGGCCGAGGCGTTGTACAGGTACTCGCCCGCCGGCCCGATCGTGGCGAAGGCCACCCGCTCGCCGAACCGCGCCCGCAGCCGCTCGGCCAGCGCGATGTTGCCCAGCCCGCGGTACTCGTCGGCCGGCAGCAGCCGCGCGCCCTGCTTCGTGATGTGCAGCAGCTGTAGCGTGCCCTCGGGCGCCTCGCCCTCGAGGATCAGCGCGCGGTAGCCGTGCTGCGCCAGGCGCATGGACACTGTGCCGCCCGCGTTGCTCTCCTTGATGGTGCCCGTGAGCGGACTCTTGCCGCCGACCGAGGTGCGCATGGCGCTGGTCAGGGCGGTACCGGCGAAGTAGCCGCAGGTGAACACCAGCTTGTTGCGCGGGCCAAGCGGCTCGCAGGTGGCGGGCACCTCGTCGGCGACTAGGCGCGACGACAGCGCGCGGCCGGCCAGGCGCGCGTAGCGCTCGGGCAGCGGCTCGGTGGTGATAGCGCCGGTGGTCAGGTTGACGCGGAGCACGTTCTGCATGGGACCCCTCCGCCCTCTGCTTCGGGTGGGCCGCGCGGCGCCAGGCTGGATACGGAGCGGCGCGGGGACCGCGCCAGACACGGGGCGCGGCGCACCTGGCACGGCCCCGGGCAGTGTACCAGACCCGCGCGACCGGTACACTCCGGGTAGGTGCGCGCCGCCCAGGGGCGCACCCGACAGGAGGCGCGATGGCCGACTACACGGCGCCACTCCCCGACTTCTCCCGCGTGGCGCTGCAGGGCACCTTCGAGCTGGCGGGGCGCCGCTATACCCTGCAGATCTCCCCGCTCCGCCAGTTCCCCGACTACGGCGAGCATTTCGCCGTTGTGCACCTGCGCGTGGTCCACGACGACACCCCGCTCACGCTGGTCGATCTCGGCGCCAGCTTCTCCCCGGCCGACTGCTACCGGCTGTGGGGTGCGCTGTGTGGCGCGATCCAGGCGGCCGTGCGGGAGGCGTTCGCGCTCGAGCCGCGCCCAGACGCCGAGCCGAACCCGCGCTTGGGCTGCTGGGGCCCGCGGCCCGATCTCGCGGACTTGGGGGAGTCCGACTGTACCACCGCCGTCGTGCTCGGGATCGCCATCGACACGCGGGCGGCCCGCCGGCAACCGGGCAGCGTGCTGCTGGCGCAACAGCTCGCGGCGGCGGTGCTGCGCGCCCTGCGCGGTTGGGAGGCGGCCGCGGCCGGCCAGGAGCGGGCCCCTCGGGAGTGATTCTGCTACAATGCGCCACGCCACGGGCGTGCGGCGCCCGGGCAGAGGGGATCATTGGCCGAGCCGGCTCGGCCCAGGAGAGACCACCGTGCGCAAGCTATTCCCGCTGCTGCTTGTCGGCGGCCTGCTGCATCTGGCGCCCGTCGCGGCGCAGGCCCAACAGCTCTGCTCGGCGTCCACCGCGCCGACGGTGCGCAACCCCGGCTACCCCAGTAGCCTGCCCTACAGCAACGCCACCGGCCGCGTGACCTCCAACTGCACCGGCCCGTCGGTGGACCTCAACATCCAGCCCGATCCATACTACGGAACGGCGTTCATCCCCGCCTACCAGGCCGACCCCGCCTCCGGCCAGATGGATCCTTACGCCTACGCGCGCCTGGTGGGGGCCATCCCGCTATCCACCACCGCCCCCTACGATCCCTACGCCGTAGCTCCCAGCGCTTACCCACCGTATGCCTCTGGGCCTTACGGCTACCTGCCCGCTAGCTACATCCCGTATGTCGACCCCTACCTCCGCTATCTCGCGGCTAGCCCGAACCCCCTATGCGGGCCCGGGGGCTGCGGCGACCTCGGGAACCTGGGCTGGGGCCAGATCATCCAGCCGTACCCCACCCCTTGGGGCGCAGCACCTGGCTACACGCCGTATCCCTACTGGGGGCCGCGCTAGGCACCGATCCACGCATCGAACCACGGAACTGCCTCGGGACCCGAGGGGAAGGGGGCTGCATGCGCTGTGCACAGTGTGGTGAAGAACTGTTGCCTACCAGTGCGGATGATATCTACCAGTGCCCGCGCTGCGCGACGCTCTGGCAGCTCAACGCCTACGAGGGGCGTTGGGTGCGCGTGGGCCAGGCGGTGGGGCCGGATCGCCCGTTGGAGGAGCTGTTCGACGACGAGTAGCGACGACCACCCCGAGCGTGCGCGGCGCCTAGCGCTGGGCCACGCGGGGCGCGGCCTGCTGGCGCTGGGCCTGCTGCTCCGCCTGCCGGCCCAGCCGTCCGCCGAGGCTGCGGTGCGCGCAGCGGTCGAGCGTGCCAACGCGCCGGCCGTGTGGACGGCCGCGCTGCGCGAGGGCGATCCCACGCGGCTGGCTGCGGCCTGGACCGGCGACGCCCTCGCCTACTTCAGCCAGGAGATCCTCGACTACCGTGCTCGCGGGCTGCGGCTGGTGTCCGAGCTGCGCGGGTTGGAGGTGCTAGCCGTGCGCCTGCTCGATGAGACGCACGCCCAGGCCCGCACGCGCGAGCAGTGGGAGGACTGGGTCTGCACCGCCGCGGGCGAGCCGCGCGGCTGGCGCGCGCCGCAGGTCGAGGATGAGTACACCCTGGTCCGCGAGCCCGACGGCTGGCGCGTGAGCGGCGTCGAGATCCAGCTGCTCGGGGGCAGCTTCGACTGGGCGCCGCCGCCCGCTGTGGAGCCGCCGCCGTGCGCTGCGGTGCGCGCGCCCGCCGCCACACCGACGCAGGAGACAGCACCGTGACCACACCACTGCTGCCCACCACGCTCGTGGGGAGCTTGCCCCGCCCCGCCTGGCTGGCGACGCCCGAGGCCGTGCGCCCGCAGTGGCGGCTGGAGGGCGCTCTGCTCGCCGAGGGCCAGGACGACGCCGTGCTCGTGGCCCTCAAGCTGCAGGAAGATCTCGGCCTCGACATCGTGACCGACGGTGAGCAGCGCCGTCGCCACTACATCGAGGGCTTCACCCGCGGCCTCGATGGCTTCGACTACACGCGGCTCGTGGAGAAGCACACGCGCGGGGGCCGCTACACCGCCCCGGTCCCGACCGTGGCGCGGCCCGTGGCATGGCGCCAGCCCGTGCTCCTGGCGGCGCTGCAGTTCGCCCGTGCGCACACCACGCGTCGTCTGAAAGTGACTATTCCTGGCCCGATGACCATCGTGGACACTAGCTACGACGCCTACTATCACGACGAGCGCGCCTTCGCCTTCGCTGTCGCCGACGCGATCAATGCCGAGGCCCGAGCGCTGGCCATCGCTGGCGCCGACGTGATCCAAATCGACGAGCCCTGCTTCAACGTGTACCTCGACCAGGTCGCGGCCTGGGGCATCGCAGCGCTCGATCGCTGCCTGGACGGTGTAGCCGCTACCACGGCCGTGCACGTCTGCTATGGCTACGGGACCCCGGCGGTGCTAGCCTGGAAGCAGCAGAACCGCGACTGGGAGCAGTACCGGCGCCTGCTGCCGCTGCTGCGCGCCAGCCGGGTGCAGCAGGTGTCGCTGGAGTTCGCCGCGCCGCGCCTCGACCCGGCGGTCCTGCGCCTGCTCGGCGAGAAGGACGTGCTGTACGGCTGTGTCGATGTGAGCCCCGCGCCGGCCGAGCCCGTGGAGGTCGTGGCCACGCGCCTGCGGGCGGCGCTGGCCCATGTGCCGCCCGAGCGCCTGTATCCCTGCACCGACTGCGGCATGGCCCCCCTGCCGCGCCGGCTCGCTCAGGAGAAGCTGGCCGTGCTGGTCGCCGCGGCCCGCCAGGTGCGCGCCGAGCTGGCCGGCGGCGCGCCCGTCGAGTAAGGCGCGCGAGCGGGATCGTCGCCTCCCTACTTCAGGACCTCGGCGACGTTGTGGCTGTACATGCTCACGTCCGGGGGGCCGTCCTTGGGCAGCGAGCGGAAGTACTCGATGTACGGGTGGTTATCGGTGATGATCGGGCCCTCGCCGGCGACCCGTTCCAACTCGGGCTTGCTGGCGTTGTACAGGTCGAGCACCTGCTGCGCGTCGAACAGCCCCACGTGCTCCAGCGCGGTGGCCGCGCGCTCCTGGCGGAACTTGGCCGCCAGCACCGCGGGGTCGACGCGGATCGGCGATTTCGACCCCACCAGCAGGTCGCCGTGCGACCACAGCGTGACATAGGGGAACGCGGCCAAGAACGTGCGCAGCAGCAGCTTGTACTGGTAATCGGAGAACGGCGCCAGCCACTGCACCATCAGCCCGTCGTCCTTGAGCACGTCGCGCACCAACCGGAAGTACTCCACCGAGTACAAGTTGGCCGCGCCCGCGTCGTTGGGCCGGATGATATCGGCGGTGACTACATCGTAGCGCTTGTGCGTCAGCAACAGATAGTTGCGCCCATCGTCGACCCGCAGCGACACGTTGGGCAGGTGGAGCACGTCGTAGTTCTCCTCGCGGAACAGCGGCGCGGCGTGCACCACCCCGTCCGATAGCTCCACGATGTCCACGTGCACGTTGTCCCACTGCGCGGCCGCGCCGGGCGTGGCGCCGCCTCCCAGCCCGACTACTAGCACGTCGCGTGGGTGCGGGTGCAGCAGTAGGCCGAAATGCCCGATCGTGCGGTGATATGCTACGAGCCCCGGGTCGCTGTTGGTCTGCCCACGGCTGTTGGTGAACAGGCAGCGTACGTTGTCCGGCGTCAGCGCCACACTGACCGTGTTCTCGAGGCTCTCCTCGTACCAGATCGTTTTGCCGGCGCAGAAGGCGTCCTCGGGCACGAACGGCCGCGTGCGCAGCCACTGCTCGCGGCCCTCGAAGATCGCCGGGTACAGGTTCGGCGCCAGCCGCAGCAGCAGCACGAGCACGACCAGCGGCCCGGCGGCCAGCGCCCCCCGGCGCACTGGCGCCGGCCAGCCGGCGGCCGCCAGCAGCGCCAGCCCGATGCCCGTGTTGACCAGCGCCAGCGCCACCAGGCTATTCTGCGCGCCGAGGTGGGGGATCAGCAGGAACCCCCCCGCCCACGAGCCGAAGATCGCGCCGCACGTGTTGGCCGAGTAGATGGCGCCGATCCGCCGGCCGGCGTCGGCGGCGTTCGCCGCGTAGATGCGCGCGGCCACGGGGAAGGTCATTCCCAGCAGGAACATCGGCGGGAAGATGGCCAGGAACGCGACGACTGCCATGAAGCTGAGGTCGTCGCTGAGCAGCCGGCGCACCCCGCGCACCTCTTGCAGCACGCCGGTGAGTGGGTACATCTGGCCGAGGGTGAGCAGCGACAGCGCGGCCGCCAGCGCCACCATCAGCTCCAGCAGCCCGAACACGAGCACCCAGTTCCAGCGCCGGCGCATCAGCGGCGTGATCGCCCAGCTGCCCACGGCGATGCCGAACAGCACGGTGGTCAGCATCACCGTGAAGGCGTACACACTGGAGTTGAAGAACATTGCCAGGACGCGCGACCAGACCACCTCGTACGCCAGCGAGCAGCAGCCCGACAGGGCGAAGGCGGCGAACACCAGGCGCTGGGCGCCGCTGGAGGGCGTGGCGGCCCATGGCGCCCCCCGTGCGTCGGCCCCCGGCGCCTCGGCCAGCGTCGGCCTGAGCAGCCGCGCCGCCACCACCGCCGCCAGCCCGACAGCAAGGTTCACCGTGGCGGCCAGCGTGGCAGTGGCCTGGATCCCGTAGGTGCCGACGAGGTAGAAGCCCGCGGCAGCCGTGCCCACGATGGCGCCGAAGGTATTCACCGCGTACAGCAGGCTCACGTTCTGGCTCAGCCCCTCGGCCCGCAGCAGCGACGACTTGATGATGATCGGCAGCGTGGCGCCCATCAGGCTGGTGGGGACGAGCATGATCAGGAACGCCAGCACGACCCGCACGGCGCCCACCAGCAGCGGCGCCCCGCCCAGCGCGTCGTACAGCGCCTTGTACACGCCCTGTAGGCCGAAGATCAGCGGCGGCACCAGCAGGGCTGCCCCGCCGATGCCGATCTCGGTGAGCCCGTATGCCAGCAGCGGGTTACGCAGGCGGTCGGCGATCCGGCCAGCGGCGTAGCTGCCTAACGCCAGCCCGGCCATGAAGCTCGCCAACACCGTGCTCACCGCGAACACCGTGACGCCGAAGGTGAGGCTGAGCACGCGCAGCCAGAGGACTTGATAGACCAGGCCGCTGATGCCGGAGCAGAAGAACAACAACAGCAGCAGCCGCAGGAGCGCGCTGCTGCTGATCGCCCAGGAGCGTGCGGAGGCGAGCGCCTTGCCGGGTGCGGCCATTCCTCTCCCCTTGTTGACGCCCCCGCGCCGGCAGGGGCGCCGCCGCGCGGCCGCGGCGAGCCGGGCGATTATAGCGTGCCCCGCCAGCCGGCTCCACCACGCCGCGGCGGGGGCGATGCAGCCCCTGGTGCGTGGCGCGCGGTCTGTCATACTGGTGGCGGCCTGGCGCTACTACCAGTGGGCCAGGTGCAGTCGCACCAAGCTGGGAGGAGAGCAGTGATCGATACACGGCTCCGCTGGGCGCTCGTCCTCGCGTTGCTAGCGAGCAGCGGCTGGGGGTTGCCGGGGCCGCAGGCAGGGTACGCCGCCCAGCCCATGGCGCAGGTGCGCGTGGCGCACGTCGCTCCGGGCGTTGCCCCGCTCACCGTGTTCATCGACGGGGTAGCCGTGCTCGGCGAGCTGCCGTTCGGGGAGGTCAGCGCCTATGTGCCGGTGCTGCCCGGCGCTCGGGCGCTAGCCGCGCGGGCCGAGGGCGCCCCCCCCGAGTTGACGGTGTTCGACGCCGCGGTGCCGCTCGCGCCCGGCGGGGTGTACACGGTGCTCGCCCTCTCTGCGCCGCCCGGTGCGGAGCCACTGGTTCTGGACGACACGCCGGTCGGCGCGCCTGGGGTTGCCCAGGTGCGGTTCGTGCACGCCTCGCCCAACGCCCCGGCGGTCGATATCGCCATCCCCGGCCTGCCGCCCCTGTTCGCCGGCGTCGAGTTCGGTACCGTGACGCCCTACGCCGAGGTCCAACCCGGCGTGGTCACCATCGAGGCGCGGTTGGCCGGCACCCCGCAGCTGGTGGCCGACATTCCCGGGCTCGCCTTGGCGCCCGGGGGCGCCTATACCCTGGTGGCTATCGGCTTGCTGGGCGGCGCGCCGCCGCTAGGGATCCTGACGATCCCGGGGGCGTAGCGCCCCTACGGCGCCGGCGCCCCGCGCGGGCTCTCCGCAGGGGAACCGAGAGCCGTGTCGTGGTCCAGCGCTGGCGCCGCGCCCACCGCGCCAGCGAGCGGCTCGACGATAGTGATGGGGCGCTGCGGCGCGCGGTGCAGGCGCAGCTCGAAGATATCGAAGCGGTTATAGTAGCCCACGATGTCGTGGATCTGCTTGTACAGGATGCTCTCGCCGAGGTCGATCTCGGCCATGGCGAAGCCTTCCTCGCCCGGCGCGAGCTGCGCGAGGAGCTCGCCGTTGGGGTTCAGGATCATCGACACGGCCTGGGGCGTGCGCTCCAGCACCTCGCGGATGTCGGCGCGCTCGCCGGCCACGATATCCGTTGCTGCGGCGTCCCACACCCCAGCGGCCACGATCGTGAACACTTTGCCCTCCACCGAGTGCGCCGCGGTGCGGATCAGCGTGGCTTGCCGGAGGTCGTAGTTCTGCGCGGCACCGGGCCGCTTGAAGGGGAACAGGGGCGGCCAGGTGGAGAGATGCACCTGCTCGCCCTGTGCTAGCAGCGCGTAGCGCGCGAGCGGGTTGGTGTTCTCGCCGCACAGCAACACGCCCAGCCGGCCCAGCTCGGTGTCCACTACTCGCAGGCCGGTCCCGTCCCCATTGGCCCAGGCCAGCTTCTCGGCGAACGTCGGCACCAGCTTGCGGTGGTGGTGGATCAGGCGCCCCTGGCGGTCGAACAGCAGGTTGCTGTTCCAGATGGCGCCCATGCTGAGGTCGCTTTTCTCGTTGATGCCGATACTGACATACACGCCGGCCCGCCGCGCGGCCGCCGCGAGCTGCTCGGTGGCCGGGCTGGGGACCTTCACGCTCTGGTCGAACAGCCGGCGGAAGAAGTCGTGGTTGTCCATCGGCGCGTACACCAACGTCCACACTGGGTACGCGGGCACCCAGACCTCGGGGAACACAACCAGCTCGGCCCCCTGGCGCGCCGCGTCTTCGATCAGGTGCACCGCCTTGTCGATCGTGGCGTCGCGGTCGAGAAACACCGGCGCGGCCTGCACTGCCGCGGCGCGGAAGCGGGGGTAGCGATCGCCTGGCATCGGAGCCCTCCTCCGGCGCGGTTTGCCTTGCAGTGTAGCGCGCTACGCCGGCGCGTGCGCCGCCGCGCGCGGGCTGCCGCCCACCAGGCTCAGCGCGGCGCCCAGCAGGCACAGCGCGACCAGGCCCGCGAACACGTCCTGGAAGGCCGCCAGGAAGGCTGCATCGGCGCTCGCGCCGCTGGCCAGGTGGGCCGCCTGCCGCGCGCTCAGCCCCGTGCCCGCCAGGGCCAGCCCCAGGATCATCCCCAGGCTGCGCGTCAGCGCCAGGATGCCGCTGGCCACGCCCAGCTGGTCGCGCGGCGCCGCGCCGAGAATAGCGCTGTCGTTGGGGGCGATGAAGGTGCCGAGGCCGAACACCAGCACCAGCAGGCTGATCCCCACCGCCGGGTAGCCGCCCGCGGGGTGGAGCCGCGCCAGCAGGGCGGTGCCCACCGCCCCTCCCAGTAGCCCGGCCACACAGAGCGGCCGCGGGCCTACGCGGTCGGACAGCGCGCCCATCGCCAGCGCCGAGACCGACAGCGCCAGCGGGATGGGCGCCAGCGCGGCGCCCACCTGGCTCGGCAGCAGCCCCAGCGCCCGCTCCAGGTAGAACGGCACCAGGAACATGGCGCTCATGAAGGCGGCGTAGCAGCACACCTTGGCCGCGTTGGCCGCCGCGAACACGGGGTGGCGGAACAGCGCCAGGGCAATCATTGGCTGGGCTACACGGCGCTCGACGGCCACGAACGCTGGCAGCAGCACGGCCGCCACGGCGAAGGCGGCCAGCACCTGCGGCGCGCGCCAGCCGGCGGTAGCGCCCAGGGTCAGGCCCAGCAGGAGCGCTGCCACACCCATGGCGAACAGTGCGGCGCCGGGGAGATCGAACCGCACTCGCGGGCCGGCCCGCGGCGGCTCCTGCAGCACCACGAACCCTACCAGCAGGCCCAGCAGCCCCGCCGGCCAGCTACCCAGAAACAGCGCGCGCCAGCCTAGCCGCTCGGCCAGCATGCCGCCGATCACGGGCCCCAGCGCCAGCCCCACCGCTACCGCCGTCTCCACCGCGCCGATCGCCAGGCCGCGGCGCTGCGCCGGAAAGTGCGTGCCGATGATCGCCAGGGAGTTGGCCACCAGCATGGCAGCCCCTACGCCACACAGCACCCGCGAGCCGACGAGCCACAGCAGGTGGGGCGCCAGACTCGCGGCCACCGCGCCGCCCAGGTACACCACGAGCCCCAGTAGGTACACCCGCTTGCGCCCCACCAGGTCCGCCAGCCGGCCGAACACGGCGAGCAGGCTGGCCAGCGTGAGCGAGTAGCTGATGCCTACCCAGCCGATCACCGCCGCCGGCACGTCGAACGCCGCGGCCAGCGTGGGATAGGCGGCGTTGAGGGCCCCGAAGTCGAAGGTGGTCATCACCATGCCTACGCACACGCTGCCCAGAACGTACCAAGGGTAGCGCGCGCTGGTGGTGTCGACGCGGGGAAGGGCGAAGGCCAAGGACAGTTCCTAGCGCTGCGAGTCGGTGGCCAACCGGATAGTAGGCCGCGGCCCACGGCGCCGTCAACGCGCGCACACCCGCCGGCGCCGCGGGCGCCGGCCGCCGGGTGGCGCGTATACTTCCCGATGCACCGCGCCCACTCCGGGCCGGCAGCCTGGCTGTACCGCCGGGGAGCTTGCCATGCGCCACGACCCGCCCGTGGCTCCCGAGCCCCCGCCCGGCGCGCCGCTAGCGGCCGAGACGGCGCGGCTCGTCGCCGACGACAAGGCCTACATCTGGCACCCGTTCACCCAGATGGCCGACTGGCTGGCCGACGAGCCGCTGGTCATCGCCGCCGGCGAGGGCTCCTACTTGATCGATACGGAGGGGCGCCGCTATCTGGACGGCGTTTCCTCGCTGTGGGTGACGGTCCACGGCCATCGTCACCCCGTGCTCGATGCCGCGGTCCGTGCCCAGCTCGACCGCATCGCCCATAGCACGCTGCTAGGGCTGGCCAATGTGCCCTCGATCGAGCTGGCGCGCCGGCTGGTGGCGCTCGCGCCGCCAGGCCTCACCAAGGTGTTCTACGCCGAGAACGGCGCCAGCGCGGTGGAGATCGCGCTCAAGATGGCGTTCCAGTACTGGCAGCACCGGGGCGAGCCCCAGCGCACCCGCTTCCTGAGCCTGCAGGGCGCCTACCACGGCGACACGCTCGGCGCGGTAAGCGTCGGCGGCATCGATCTGTTCCACGCGCGCTTCCGGCCCCTGTTGTTTCCCGTGCTGCACGCGCCGCAGCCGTACTGCTACCGCTGCCCGTTGGGCCGGACCTACCCCGCGTGCGAGCTCGCCTGTGCCCAGGCGCTGGGCGAGCTGCTCGCCGCGCACGCCGGCGAGATCGCAGCGGTGATCGTCGAGCCACTGGTGCAGGGCGCCGCCGGCATGGTCACCCAGCCGTCCGGCTACCTGCGCCGCGTGCGCGAGCTGTGCGACCGCTACGGCGTGCTGCTGATCGCCGACGAGGTGGCCACCGGCTTCGGCCGTACCGGGCGCCTGTTCGCCTGCGAGCACGAGGACGTGGCGCCCGACCTGCTAGTGCTGGGCAAGGGGCTCACCGGGGGCTACTTGCCGCTGTCGGCCGTGCTGACGACTCAGGCCATCTACGATGCTTTCCTGGGCGACTACACGGAACTCAAGACCTTCTTCCACGGCCACACGTACACGGGCAACCAGCTGTGCTGCGCGGCGGCGCTGGCCAACCTCGACCTGTTCGCCCAAGAGGACACCCTGGGCCGCTTGCAGCCGAAGATCGCCCAGCTGGCCGCCGGCCTGGCGCCCTTCCGCGCCCTGGCCCACGTGGGCGATGTGCGCCAACGCGGCTTCATGGTCGGCATCGAGCTGGTCGCCGACCGCGCCACGCGCGAACCGTATCCCCTGGCGGCGCGCGTGGGCCAGCGGGTGTGTCAGGCGGCGCGGGCGCGGGGGGCGATCCTGCGCCCGCTGGGCGATGTGATCGTGCTGATGCCGCCGCTGAGCATCGCACCCGACGAGCTAGAGCGCTTGCTGGCGATCACCTACGCCAGCATCGTGGCGATCACCGAGGCGCGCTGAGGCCCCCTGCCGGGCTCGTGCGCTAGCATAGAGGCAACAGCTGCTAGTGGGCGGCACCAGCCACTGGAACGAGAATGGACACGGATCTCGACGCCGTAT
This sequence comes from Chloroflexota bacterium, assembly GCA_035294645.1. GTDB lineage: Bacteria > Chloroflexota > UBA6077 > UBA6077 > JAJPHF01 > JADGHJ01. The sequence goes on along the minus strand of DATGKN010000070.1, from coordinate 107,372 downwards.
TGGCGCGCTGTCAGCGGTTGCAGGTGGCGCTCGCCGCTCACAGCGCTGCGCTGGCTACCCTAGCGGAGCGCTGGCGGCGGGTGCGTCTACAGGTCCAGGCGCTCGAGGCGGGCTTCCCGCCCGAGCAGGCGGCGCGGCTGGCGTTCTGGCGCTGGCTGGCCGAGCGGCGCGGGGAGACGGCGCGGCGGTCGCGCCCGTAGCCCCGCTGGCTCAGCGCCAGGAGGCGCCTAGCGCCGGCTCGCCCAGCGCGCCGCTGAAGAACCCGAGCACCAGCGCCACCGGTACTACCAGCGGCGGGATGGTGACGTCGTACAGCGAGGCCAGGATCAGGATCAACGCCAGCGCGCCGATGCTGATCCCCACGCCCATCAGGCCGCCGGTGAGCTGCCGCGGTCGCAGCGCTACTACTGCCCAGGGCACGATGGCGAAGGCGAGCGTGCCTGTGGCCCAGCCGAGCCAGCCCATGAACTCGCCCTGCGCGGCCGAGCCCATCATCGCTAGGCCGACGAATAGCGTGGCCGTGCCGAACACGCCCAGCAGCCACTCCGCCCAGATCCAGTCGCGCTCGTTCATCCGTTCTCCCGCGCGGCCCGGTGCGGTGGCCGCGCCCACGCTCAGCGAGATCGCGCCCCAGCGCCTGACACGCTGAACCGTGGTCAGACACGGTGTAGGGCTGCTACCCCACCTTATCACAAGTTGCTCGCGCCGACTACCGGCGCCGCTCGCCCGCACTCGCCGCGATTGTGCAGTTCGCCCTAGTGCCCGCCCCCGGCTTCTGTGCGGTCCGAATGTGGCATCCGTGCTCACGGGCGCCTACCATGGCAGCGGTGGGGCTGCTCGGCGCCCGCCGTTTTCAGCCCGGCGGCGGGCGACGCCCGCGAGCAGCCCCCACCCTGTGTTCTCCTCACCCATTGCCCGCGCGGAAGGCGTATGGCGCACCGCCGCCCGAATACAGGGCGACCGCACCCGAGCCCCCACCCAGGCGCGGTCGCTCCTGCCGGAAGCGGCGCTCAGATCAGGCGGGACTCGCCTCCATGCCGGTCGGGGATGCTCCGCGCGACGCGAGCAAGCGGTCGGCAGCCTCTTTGCGCCCGTATTGCACACAGGCGCAGTAGGTGACGAAGATCGCTTTGTGGAGCAGCCGGCGCGGCTCCGGCACGTCCGGGGACGTTGGCCCGCGCTCCGCCACCTGGCAGAGGTGCCGCAAGCGCGCGAGGTAGAACGCCCCCCACCGCTCGCGCTCCACGTCGTTCGGGTTCATCGGGTGTGCCTCCCACGTCGTGCAGCCATCACAACCCTGGCGCGCCCGTCCGCTGGGCTGCCAACTGGCCGGGCCCTGCACGTGCTGTGCGTCGAGCCCCGCCTCCGCGGCGAGACGACGCCGTTATAGCGCAAGAGCCGTGCCACCCCGTAGGTAGCAAGCCCATTGTCGGCCGCCAGCGAGCGGGGCGCATCGGCATCCTTGCCCGAATCGCCCGGCGCCTGGACTGGGCGCGTTGCCCAATCGCGAGCTGCGCCCAGGGCCTTCACCCAGTCCCGCCTCCACACGCTGCCGCCAGTAGCAGGGCGAGGGCGTAGGTCAGCGCGAGTCCCTGCCACAGCGCGCCCACGATGCGCTCCGCACGGCGGGCGGCGGGGCGCGGGCTCGCCACCGGCCCCCGGCGATCGCTGCCACGCCGCGGGTGGGGCCGGCGCCGGGGGTGGCCCCTGGTGCCGTAGCTGCAGCGGAGCGGGTACGCTGGTGGCATTACCACCCCCCGGGCCAGCGGACCGCTGCTAGTAAGCCGCAGGTGGCGACCAGCGCGGGGAAGCACCACGCCGCTCGTTGGTGGCGGGGGCGGCGTGCTTGCGCACGGCGGCGCGAGACGACCAGTGGGCCGTGGGGCAACCGCTGCCAGGCAGCCGGGACGGGACGCCGGGACCGATGGAAGGCGCTCATGCCACTCCCTCGCTCAGATGTTTGGAACGTGCGTTCGACTGCTGGGAGCATAGCATGCCCGGCCGGCTGGAACGCCTGTTCGGGTATTACAGGGGGGGCACGGCCCGTGCTTGCGCGAGGGGGGCAGCGGTGCCATACTGCCAACGAGGCGCTGCCCCGGTGCGGCGCCTCGTTGCAACTCGCGGCCCTCCTCGGCGGGCGTGCCTCGCGCGCCTGGTGGTTCCGAGGTCCGAGCGGCCAGAGGAGATGGTGCTCGTATGGCGACGACACAGCGCATCACCCTCACGGTCAACGGCGAGACGGTGACCCGTGAGGTCGAGCCGCGCCAGCTCCTGGTGTACTTCCTGCGCGACACGCTGGGGCTCACCGGCACCCACGTCGGCTGTGACACGACGCAGTGCGGCGCCTGCACCGTGCATCTCAACGGGCAGGCCGTGAAGTCCTGCACGATCCTCGCGGTACAGGCCGATGGGCAGGCGGTGACCACCATCGAGGGCCTGGGCAGCGCTACCCACCTGCATCCCGTTCAGGAGGGCTTCCGCCTCAAGCACGGGCTCCAGTGCGGCTACTGCACCCCGGGCATGATCATGAGCGCTGCGGCCCTGTTAGCGCACAACCCTCATCCCACGGAGGAGGAGATCCGGCGCGCCATCGACGGCAACCTCTGCCGCTGCACGGGGTACATCAAGATCATCGAGGCCATTGCCTGGGCTGCCGAGCATCCCGAGCCAGTGCCGATCGAGGTGCAGCCATGATCCCGGCCGCGTTCGAGTACCACGCGCCTACCAGCGTCGAGGAGGCCATCGCCCTGCTGCAGCGCTATGACGGCGAGGCCAAGCTGCTTGCCGGCGGCCATAGCCTGCTGCCGATGCTCAAACTGCGGCTGCTCCAGCCGGCCGCGCTGATCGACCTGGGGCGAGTGCCTGGCCTGCGCTACATCCGTCGCGAGAACGGCCACTTCACGATCGGCGCGCTGACCACCCATGCCGAGGTCGAAACCGCGGCGCCCTTGGCCGCGGCGGCGCGCGGGCTCGTCGAGGCCGAGGGGCTGGTGGCCGATGTGCAGGTCCGGAACCGGGGCACCCTCTGCGGCAGCCTGGCGCACGCCGACCCAGCGGGCGACCCACCGGCGGTGGCCTACGCGCTCGACTGCGAGTTCCACGTGCAGGGGCCGCGGGGTCCGCGGGTGGTGCCGGTCGACGAGTGGTTCGTGGACACGCTACAGAGCGCGCTGGAGCCCGACGAGGTGCTCACCGCGGTGCGCTTCCCCGTGCCGCCGCCGCGCACCGGCAGCGCCTACCGCAAATTCGAGCAGCCGGCGTCGCACTACGCGTTGGTCGGCGTGGCCGCGCTGGTGACGCTCGACGAGGCGGGCGCCATCGCGCGCTGCCGCGTAGGGGTCACGGGCGTGGGCCCCGTGGCGTACCGCGCGCGGGGGGTGGAGGAGGCGCTGGTGGGGCAGCGGCCCGAGCCGGCGGCGCTGGCCGAGGCGGCCGAGCGAGTAACAGAAGGGGTCGAGGTACTAGGCGACCTCCATGCCTCGGTGCCGTATCGCAGCCATGTGGCGCGAGTCTACGCGCGCCGCGCCCTGGCGGCGGCCGTGGCGCGCGCGCTGGGCCAGCCCGATCCCGCCGACTAGCGCCCCCGCTATTCCTGGCGGTGAGCGTACAGCCACATCGGCCACTGCGTGTAGGCGGTCCAGCCGGCCGCCTGGGCGGCGGCGCCGGCCGCGGGGGGTAGGAGGCCGAACACCCCGGCCGCCCGCTGCCGTGCCGCCCGCGCCCGCGCCGCCGCGAGAAGCGGCGGGTAGCTCGCCGGCGTGCCCGCCAGCAAGGCGATCGCGGCGACACCTGTAGGTGCTGCCTCCGCCAGCAACACCGCTTCGGGGTCACTGTCCCGCTCGGGGGGCAGCACGACCACCAGCCCTTGGGCGTCGGGGCTCGCCAGTACGTGCCTGGCGGCCGCCGCGGTCGCTAGCCATTCGGGGGTGGCAGTGGCCGCCTCCCAGCTGTGCCATCGCACTGGCGGGGTCGCCCCGGCCGTCGCCTCGACCAGCGGCCACAGCTGCAGCGCCTCCCCGGGCGAGACCCCCCGTGCGTGGGCTGCCGTGGCCTCGCTGGCGGTGCGCACCGGCAGATAGCTCGCCACGTGAGCGAAGCCGAGCGCGCCCGCGATGCGGTGCACCGGCGTGTTGGTCGCCTCGGTGAGGAAGCGCACGACGCGTAGCCCTTGGGCGTAGGCGCGCTCGCGCAGGTGGGCGAACATCGCGCGGCCCCACCCTTGGCCGCGCACGGCGGGCGCGACACGCACGCCCTCGATGAACCCCTCGCCAGGCGCCGGCACCGACAGCTTGCCCAACGCCACGGGGTAGTCGTCGGCTCCCACGCCCACGACTAGCGCACCGTGCGGGTCGGCCAGCCAGCGGTCCCACACACGGGGGATGTAGTCGCCGCCCTCCCAGGTCATCTGGCAGAAGGCGAACACGGCCGCGCGGTCGCGCTCGGTCGCCCGCCGAAAGCGATAGGGCATGATACCGTCCCTGCTCCACTGGCCATGATAGCCCGCGCCCCAGCCTCTGGCCGAGGATAGCGGTGGGGCGCCCAGTCAGCCGCGGACGAGCTGGGCGCCCGCGCCGAGCACGGCGGCCGCCAGCCCGCACAGCCAGGGGAGCGCGCCGGGGGGCGGTGGCAGCAGGGCGGCCGCGGCGCCGGCCACCACCAGGCCGCCCAGGGCGGCGGTGGCCAGCTTGAGCAGCGGGCTCTCCAGGGTGACGAGCAGCAGCCCGCCGAGCACGGCGCCCACCAGGCCGGCCAGCGGCGGGGCCAGCACGTCGGGTGGGAGCAGCCGCCCCAACGCGCCCGCGCCCACCGCCGCGCCCAGCACGAACACGGCTACCCGCCGCAGCGCGTCGGCGAGCCCCCAGCCGATCAGCGCGCCCAGGCCGAGCGCCGCCAGCCGCAGTAGGTCGTCGGACGGCCCGGGCCCGGCCAGGCTGGTCGCTACAGCCAGGGCGGCGAGCGCGCCGAGCAGGGCACCGAACAAGCGGATCTGGAGCAGCACCAGCGCGCGGCCACCGAAGGCCAGGGCCAACCCGAGCGCCAGCGCGATCCAGGGGGAGACGAGAACGGGCAGCTCCACGAGCCCACCACGCGGTGTCGCTGCGCGATTGTAGCAGACCTGGGCTACTCGGCCGCGCGGGGCGGTCGCCAGAGCAGGACCGCGGGCGGGGCCGCGGCCACCACCCGCTCGACAGCCGCGCGGCGCGGCCCGCCCGCCGGGAACGCGAGTAGCACGAGCCGGGGTGCCCACTCGCTGGCCTCATCCAGGATCGCCGCGCCGAAGTCGCGCGCTGGCAGCACCGTGGAGCGCAGCGTGCAGCCACGGCGCTGGGCGATCGCGGCGGCCGCTGCCAGCGCGGCGCGCGCGCGGCGCTCGGCGGTCTCGTCCCATTCGCCGAGCGGGCGGCTGCGCGGCACCTCGATCACCCACAGCGCCCGCAAGGAGGCTCCAATCGCGCGCGCCAGGGTGCAGGCCAGCTCCACGAGCGGCTCGTCGGTCGGCTCGCCCTGCAACACCACCAGCAGCGCACCGCCGGGGCCGGGCGGCTCTGACACGGGCGGCCCATGGCGCGCGCGGACCATCAGCCTAGCTCCTCTTCGGCGGCGCCGTGCTCCAGTCGCGCGCGCAGGCCCTGTACCAGCGCCAGCGCTTCCAGCGCGCCGACGCCGAAGCGGCGCAGGGTGTGCCGGGTCATCTCCAGCGCCAGCTCCAGCTCGCCGTGCACGACCTCGCTCACCCCGCGCTGGAGCAAGAAAGCGGCCTCGACCGTGCTGTGCGTGCGAGCGACGATGTCCAGGTCGGGGTTGCGCTGGCGCGCGTGGTCCACGATCTGGCGCGTGGCCAGGGGATCGGGCAGGGCCACGATCAGCACGCGCGCCTGCTCCAGGTTGGTCTGATCCAACAGCAGCGGGTTGGCGGCGTTGCCCAGCAGCGCCGGGATGCCCACCGCGCGCAGGTGCCGGACGTGCCGGGGGTCCTGTTCGACCACCACGAACGGCAGCCCGCGCTGGCGCAGCGTGGCCGCGATGACGCGCCCCACCCGGCCGTGGCCGCACAGGATCGCGTGACCGCGCAACTGGTGGCGCTCCGGGCGGGCGAGCACGCCGAGCGGGCCGGGGGGGAGCCGGCGCTCCAGGCGCGCCGCTACCTGCGGCGCCGCGGCATGAAGCCCCGGGGCGAGCACGATGCTGACCGCCGCCCCGGCGAGCAGGAGGCTGAACACGGCCGGGGACAGGACGTGCAGCTCCGCGCCGAGCCGCGCGAGCAGAAACGAGAACTCGCCACACTGGGCCAGCGCGCCCCCGGCCAGCACGGCGACTCGCACGGGGTAGCGCGCGGCGCCGACCAGCAGCGCGCACAGCGCGCCCTTGAAGCCGAGGATCAGCGCCACGACCAACACGACCAGCCCCAGGTTGGCTAGCCCGAACGCCGGGTCCACCAGCATGCCCACCGACACGAAGAACAGCGCGGCGAACAGGTCGCGGACAGGCATGACCTCGCCGAGAATCTGGTGCGAGAGGTCCGACTCGCCCACCACCAGCCCTGCCAGAAACGCCCCCAGGGCCAGCGAGAGCCCGAACCAGGAGGCCAGGTAGGCGGTCAGCAGCGCGACGCTGGCTACCAGGAGCACGAACACCTCGCGGCTACGCAGCAGCGCTGTGCGCTCGAACAGCCAGGGCAGCGCCCGTGCGCCTAGCGGGACCAGCGCGGCGAGGAACAGCAGCGCCTTAACGGCGGCCAGCGCCAACTGTGGCCCGAGCTGCTCGCGGCTGGTAGCCAGGGTGCCCAGCACGACCACCAGGACGATGGTGGTCAGGTCCTGCACCGCCGACCAGGCCAGGGCCAGCCGGCCGTGCTCGCTGTCCGCCTCGCCGCGCTCGTCGAGCACCTTGCCCAGCACCGTGCTCGACGAGTTGGACAGCACCGCCCCGAAGAACAGCGCCTCCAGCCCGCCCCAGCCCAGGGCCGTGCCGATCAAGTAGCCTGCCCCGAGGGTGAGCACCACCTGGGTTAGCGCGCCCGCCAGGGCGACTCGCCCGAAACTGACGAGCTCGCTGAGCGAGAACTGCACGCCGATGGCGAACATCAGGAAGATGATCCCGATGTCCGCCAGCACCTCGACCGCCCGCAGGTCGCCCACGAAGCCCGGTGTGCTGGGGCCGATGGCCATCCCTGCAACGATGTAGCCCAGGATCGCCGACTGTCCCAAACGCACGGCGAGCCACCCGCCGATCAGGGCCGCAGTAAGGGAGGCTACCAGGTTGGACAGCAGGTCGGTGCCGGTCATTGCCCTACGCTAGCCAGCCGCCGCCGCCCGCGTCAAACTACCCGGAGGTCGCGTGCGCCGCGGTGCACAACCCTAGGCTAGCGGTGGCCGAATGTCGTATTGTTAGAGGCTGTACGTGCTCGCACCCGTTCCCCGCGCCGAGACCGGCCCCGCGACGGGCGGCGTCGCCCGGGTCGGGGCTTGGGGCGCCAACGTGTTTTCGGATCTGGAGGCCTCCCATGTGTCGGTCGCGATGGTTTGTGCCCCGGCTCCTCGCCGGCGGTACCGTGCTAGCTATCACGCTGCTGGCCTGTGCCGCGCCGGCGGCCGCGCCCAGCAAGCCGGCTAGCGCTAGCCCCACCGCCGCGCCTGCCCCGGCGAGCAGTCCGCAGGCTCCCGCGGCGGCCCAGCCGGCCGGCGGCGCGGCGCCGGTCGAGATCCGCCTGGGCCACGGGTTCGCCGCCGAGGAGAACCTGTGGCTGATGACCGCGCGGCCCGACCTCACCCCGAACCAGGGGCGCGCCTACACGCTGAATTTCGTGGCGTTCCGCGGAAACGCCGACCGGATCGCCGCCTACGAGGCGGGGCAGATCGACGGCGGCACCGTAGCAGCGCCGACGGGGCTGTTCGCGGCCGAGCAGGGGCTGCCGTTCAAGCTGGTGGCCAGTGTGGCGCGCGAGCGCCAGGGCGCGTTCAACACGACCTACCTGGCCCTGGAGGAGTCGGGCATCCGGGGGCCGGCCGATGTCCGCGGCAAGACGATCGGCATCGTGGACTTCAAGTCGGCGACGGACCTTTGGGCGCGCGCGGCGGTGGAGTCGGCGGGCCTGAACCCGGACCGCGACGTGAGCTTCGTGGTAGTGCCGTTCCCGGCCATGGGCGAGGCACTGCGCGCCCGGCGCATCGACGTCGGCGTGTTCCCGGAGCCGTTCGTCACCATCGAGAAGCGCCGCGGCGGCGTGGTCGAAGTGTGGACCTCCAAGACCGGCGTGCCGTTCGAGGAGGAGCTGCTCGATATCTTCCTGCGTCCGGAGTTCATCGCCCAGCACCGCGAGGCGGTGCGCGCTTTCCTGAGCGACTTCGTGGCGACCACCCGCTGGTACCTGGACAACCGCGATGAGGCGCGCCGCGTGCTCATCGACAAGGGCTTCGTGCAGACCAACCCGGAGATCTACCTGGCGACCAACGACTACTACCGCGAGCCGACCGGGCGCCTCACCCTCGACGGCCTGCAACAGCTGCAGGAGCTGCACTTGAAGCTGGGCTGGCAGGCGCGCCGCGTGAATATCAGCGACATCGTGGACCAGTCGCTGCTGCCCTGAGCGCGCTAGCTCAGTCGAGGGGGCGAAAGGCGCCGCGCTCGCCTACCAGCCCCACCACGGGTAGCTCGACGCGGCGACGGCCGTCAGCGCGCACGTGGCCGATCGGCCAGGCCAGCACGCCGTGCGCGGCGGCCGTCGCCAGCACGCCGCTCACGCCCTCGGGCGCCACCACCACGCAGAAGCCGACGCCCATGTTGAACGTACGGTACATCTCGGCGAGCGGCACGCGCCCGCGCTCCTGGATCAGGCGAAAGATGGCGGGGATATCCTCGGGCAGATGGTCCAGCACGAAGCTCACCGGGGCCGCGACACGCGTGAGGTTGAGCAGGCCATCGCCGGTGATGTGCGCCAGGGCGCGCAGCGGCAGCCCCTGTTGGCGCATAGCCAGCACCGGCGTCACGTAGATGCGGGTAGGCTCCAGGAGCTCCTCGCCCAGGGTGCGGCCGAGCTCGGGGACGTCCTGCTCCAGCCGGCGTGGATCGTCGCCCACCAGCACGCGCCGCGCCAGCGTGAGGCCGTTGCTATGGATCCCGCTGCTGGCCAGCCCGACCACTACATCGCCGTCGGCCAGATCGCGGCCGTCGAGCACCTGGTCGAGGGCCACCAGCCCGACGGCGGTGCCCACCAGATCGAAGCCGGTCGCGCCGCCGTGCGCTCGCACCAGCTCGGGTAGCACGGCCAGCTCGCCGCCCGGGATGGTGATCCGTGCCTGGCGCGCGCCCTCGTATAGCCCGCGGCCCAGCGCCTCCAGCACCGCCGGCTCGGGGCGCTCCACGGCGAGGTAGTCGACCAGCGCCAGCGGCTCGGCGCCGACACACAGAACGTCGTTGACGTTCATGGCCACGCAGTCGATCCCGACGGTGTCGTAGCGGCCGAGCTGCTGGGCCACGATCAGCTTGCTGCCCACGCCGTCGGTGGAGATCGCGAGGCCCAGGGTGGGGGTCAGCGCCAGCACGCTGGCGAAGTACCCGTTGGGCAGGCGCACGCTGTCGGGCCGCAGCGCGGGCGTGCGGTTCACCCAGGTGAGCAGGCCGGCGAGCGCCTGCGCCGTCTGCGCGGGATCCACGCCCGCGCGGGCGTAGGTCATCGGCTCATCGGGCGGCTGGGGCGTCACCGTCAGTTCAGCCGGGGGCAAACGTGCCGCGGGCCACTGAGCACCACCCCGCACAGCGGGCAGCGGGGCCGGCCGGCCGCGCACACCGCGCTGATCTGCTGGGCCAGGGCGCGCAGCTGCCGCCGCGAGACTAGGCAGCGTAGGGTGGGCGCGCCGTCCGGATCGACATCGATCTCGTGGACCAACAGCACGAACAGATCGGCGGTCTCGTCGTAACCCATCGACAGCCGCCCGACCTTGAACTCGATGGCGGGGCGGTCCAGCTCCCGCTCGTCGACCGACGCCGTGGGTGGGGTGGGCGGGCTGGACTGTAAGGCGGGGTCGAGCGGCAAGCCGCCCAACAGCTGCTCGATGGTCATGCCGAGCACCTGCAGCTCCTCTTTCTCCAGCCACAGCCACGCGGTACCGTGGCGGTTGGCGGCCACGAGGCGAAACGTGCGCTGCCCCGGGGCGCCCAACGCCTGGGCGTCCAGCCGCTGCAGCGGCCCGAAATCGATCGGCGTATCGGCCATGGGTCTATCGCTCCACATGTCAGAGGATAGCATAGCCCCAGCCTGCGCGGGCCGCGTCGGCCGGCTATACTGCGCTGGGACGCGGCACTGGGGCCCCCGCGCCGCACGGCGGATCCGCCCGGGTGGGGTGGGCCGGCGCGAGCCTGAGGCGTCCTTGGGGGAGGATCACCCGCGATGGAAGAGCGGTTTCTCGAGGTTCGTGGCACCCGGGTACAGCTGTTCGTCGATGGCGACGGGCCGCCGGTGCTGTTCCTGCACGGCGCGGGGGGCGGCGGCTGGACGCCGGGCCTGGCCCTGCTCGCGCAGCGCTACCGGGTGTATGCGCCGACTCACCCGGGGTTCGGCGCCTCGGACCTGCGCGAGGAGTGGGACACGATCGACGACTACGTGTTCCACTACCTGGACCTGCTCGACACGCTGAGCTTGGAGAAGGTTCATCTCTTGGGGCAGTCGCTCGGTGGCTGGATGGCGGCGGAGTTCGCGGTGGCGCACGACCACCGGCTGTACAGCCTCGTGCTGCTCAGCGCCGCGGGGCTGCACGTGCCCGAGGCGCCCATGGCCGACCTGTTCCTGCTGCCGCCCGAGGAGGTGCTGCGGCTGACCTGGGCCGATCCCCGCCGCGCGCCGGCGCCGCCGCCGCAGACGATCGAGGCGATGACCGCCCAGGCCCGCCAGCGCGCGACGGTGGCGCGCCTGGCCTGGAATCCCTACTTCCACAACCCCAAGCTGCCCGCGCGCCTGGGCCGCATCCGCGTGCCGACCCTGATCGTCTGGGGCGCGAACGACCGGCTGATCCCGCCGGCCCACGGGGAGCGCTACCGCCAGCTGATCCCCGGGGCAGAGCTGGTGACGATCCCCGACTGCGGTCACATCGCCTTGCGCGAGCAGCCCGAGCAAGCGGCTGCAGCGATCCTGGCTTTCCTCGACCGCCACACGCCCTGACACGCGGGCCGCTGCGGCGAGCCGCTGGCGGCAAGGGGCGCGCCCGCCGTACACGGCGGCGGCCCCTCCCAGCCGGGGCTCAGTAGTGGATGTACACGGGCGTGCCCACCGGGGTCCAGTCGTAGACGTACTTGGCGTTCGCGGTGGGCATGCTGATGCAGCCGTTGCTGAGCGGCACACCCCAGGCCTGGCGCCACGGCGCGCCGTGGAACGTGTAGTCGCCGAACAGGGCCATCACCCACGGCACGTCGGGGATGTCGTAGGTGTGCCCGTCGGGGTTCGTGCCGCGCATCCGCGTCTTCGGCAGCTTGTACTGGATGCGGAAGTGACCGGTCGGCGTCTCCGCGCCGCGCACGCCCGTGGAGGCCAGCGTGGTGTACACGGGCACGTCGTCCTCCAGCAGAGTGACCGTCTGGCGCGTGAGATTGACATCGATGCTCTTGCGCGGCTCCGTGCGGTAGCCTAGCAGCACATCCTCGTCGACATAGCCGCCGCCCACGCCGCGCAAGTACGCCGGCCCACCGAGCACCGTGAGCCGCACATCCGTCGAGCCGGGGAACCCGGCGTCGGTGACGAACTGCACGCGGTCGGGCGCCAGCCACTGGAAATGGCCGGGGGTCTCGGGCTCGACGATGATCGCGCGCTCGGCGTCCTCGGGGTTCGCCACCGGCTCGCTGAAGGTGATGATCGGGTCGAGGCCGCGCGCGATGTTCCGGGCGCCGTTCTCCGGGGTGAACCCCACCACGCGCAGCGGGTCGGGCGTGTAGAACGCGCCGGGCGGCGCCTCGCGCAGCGGCGCCCCGGCCGGGGTGCGCGCGTCGGTGATCTCCACCCCGACGCGCGTGCCCTGCACGAAGTCGTCCAGCGCGATGTAGGCCGTCAGCCCATCGTCGCTGAGCCAGGCATGGCTGGGCACATCGGGGAACAGCACGTAGTCGAAGCTGGCTACCGGCACGTTCCACTGGAAGGTGAACGGCTCGTCTACGCGCACTACCGGCGGCTCCGCGAACTGCGGCACCGGCCGCCGGGGGGTGGCGAACGCCTCCTCGTGCAGCAGCGGCCGACTGCGCAGGCCTGCGAGGGTAAGGGCCAGGGCCTCGCCGCGCACGCGCAAGGTGTAGCGCGCGTCGTAGCGCAGCAGCGGCTCGTCGCTGGCGCTGACCACTTGGCCGCGCGTCTGGCCCGGCAGCCAGCCCTCGCTGGTGGGCTCGTAGCGCACCGGCACCTCGCGCTCGGTCACCACGCGGCCGTCAGTGTCGAGCTGGGCCTCCACGAGCTGCACGTCCGTGACGTGCACGCCCCAGCCCGTCGTGGTCACCGCGAGCGGCGCGTCGAGCGGTACGCCCTCTGGCTCTGTCGGTACCGCCACCTGGATCGCCGGGCCCGGCAGCGCCCGCAGGAACACGGCGCCTAGGCCCAGGTACACCACGAGCAGCACCAACGCCCCAATGGCGAGCCCGGCGAGCGTCGACTGCGCTAGCCCCCGCGATACGGCAAGTGCCGGCGCCGGTTGCAGCGGTAGCCGTTGCTCCATGCTTCCCCCTACCCCCTCGTGGCCGGTCGCCACCGCGCGCCCCGCCAGGCGCGCGGCTCGACCACTCCTATCAGATTAAACGCAGCACGGGACAGAGCGTTTCATTATTGGGTGTGTCACTGGCGCTGCCCCTGCTAACCCGCGGCTCGCCGCCCGTTCGGCAGCGGTCCTGCTCGCCGCAGCGCCCGCTGCCTATACTAGCTGGCGCGCCGGCGGGGCGCCAGGATGCCGGCGGAGGTCGCCATCGTCCGGTTCTACTACGGCTGGGTCATCGTGGGGGTGGGCACCGTGGCCATGGCCACCGGCGCCTTCTTCGCCACCTCGCCGTTCGGCGCGTTCCTGACGCCGATGAGCCGCGACCTGGGCTGGAGTCTGACCACGCTCAACGCCGCCCAAGGGGTTGGCACCGCGCTGGCCGGGCTGGTCGCGCCGTGGGCCGGCCGGCTGGTAGACCGCCACGGGGCGCGCGTGGTGCTGGTGCTGGCCGGGCTCGGGCTCGCCCTGGCGCTGTTCGCCTGCGCGGCGATCCAGGAGCCCTGGCAGTTCTGCCTCGGCTATGGGCTGGGGCGGGTGGTGTTCCAGGGAGTGATCCAGGTCGTTACCCCGACGGCGGTCGCCATGTGGTTCGTGCGCCGCCGCGGCCGGGCCACGGGGTTGGCGCTGATGGGCAACGCGCTGGGCGTGGCCTTCAGTGTACCGCTGATCCAATACCTCGCGGACATGGTGAGCTGGCGCGCGGCCTGGGCCGTGCTGGGCGCCATCGCGCTAGGCACGCTACCGCCCCTGGCCGCGCTGCTCGTGCGCCGGCGCCCGGAAGACCTCGGGCTGCTGCCCGACGGGGCGGCCGCCACGGCGATCGCGCCCGCGCGCGCCACGGCCGGCGCGGCCGAGCCCGTCTGGCGGCTGGCCGGCGCCATGCGCACGCGGGCTTTCTGGCTGCTGCTACTCAGCGCGGGGCTAGCCGCCTTCACCCTGGCCGGCATCACCACCCATCAGGTCCCCGTGCTGCTGCACAACGGCGTGCCCCCCGCGGCCACTGCCGCGATGGTGAGCGTCTACGCGCTGTGCTGGTCCGTGGGCGGCGTGCTGTGGGGCTATCTCGGCGAGCGGGTGCCCGTGCGCTTCGGCCTAGCGTTGGTGTACCTGGTGGGGGCGCTGGGGGCGGTGCTGCTCCTGCAGACCACCACTGCCCCGGGCGCGCTAGCGTTCGCCGTGCTCTATGGGCTGATCGTGGCCGGCGGGGCCACGCTCGACGCCCTGATCTGGGCCGACTACTACGGCCGCGCGACTCTGGGCACGCTGCGCGGTGTCGGCCGCCCGCTGCTGATGGTGTTCAACGCGCTGGGGCCACTCGTGGCCGCCGTGGTCGTCGACTACACGGGCAGCTACGCGCCGGCCCTCCTGGGCTTCGCCGTGATCAACGTGCTCAGCGCGCTGCTGGTGCTGGCCGCCCGGCCGCCGCAGCTGTCGAAGCCGCCGGCCGCCAGCGTGGCCTAGGGCGAGGCGGCCAACCTACTCAGCGCGCCGCCGCCTGCACCTTGTAGGCGTCGAGGATCTCGCTGCCGGTGGCCAGCCAGACGTGGCGGTGGCCCACCACGTAGGCGAGCGCCTGGTCGAAGTGCTTGGCGCGGTACGGCACCCCGGTGATGAACGGGTGCAGCGCGATAGCCATCACGCGGCCCTGCTGCGCCCCCTCTTGGTACAGCACGTCGAACTGGTCGCGGATGGCCGCGTACATCTGCTCGCCCGAGTAGTGGTGCTGCAACACCATCGGGATGTCGTTCAGCTCGACGGTATACGGCACGCTGTACAGGGTGCCGCTGCGTACGTGCAGCGGGAACGGCTGGTCGTCGGCGCACCAGTCGGCGACGTACTCCACGCCCGCCTCGGCCAGCAGGTCGGGCGTGCGCAGCGTCTCCGCCAGGCTGGGGCCGAGCCAGCCGCGCGGCCGGCGGCCGGTGGCGGCGGCGATGCGCTCCAGCGTGCGCTGGATCGTCTCTCGCTCCTCCGCCTCCTCCATCCCGTAGAGCGACCTCGAGTTGGTCAGCCCGTGGCCCATGAACTCCCAGCCGCGCCGCACACCCGCCTCGACCACCGTGGGGTAGTGGTCGCACACCTCGGCGTTGAGGGCCACGGTGGCGCGCACGCCGTACTTGTCGAGGATCTGCGTCAGGCGCCAGAATCCCACGCGCAGGCCGTAGTCGCGCCAGCCGATGTTGTACACGTCCGGCACCTGGTTCACGCTCGCCGGGCGGATGGCGGTGCCGGGCCGATCGATGTGGAAGTGCTCGACGTTCAGGATCACCCAGACCGCCACGCGCGCGTGGTTCGGCCAGCGCAGCAGCGGCCGCTCGACGATGGCAGAGTAGGAGTAGCGCGTGTTGTCCATCAGCTCCTCCGCTTCGGCCCGGCCTCCGGTGGCGCGCTGGCGTCCGGCCCCCAAGCGTGGCCCTGGCGCCGCACGGTGGCAGACGGGCAGAGTATAAGCCAGTGTTCCGGGCGACGGTAGCCCGGGGCGCTGGCGCGCGGGAAGGGACAGGCGCTCCGCCGTGCGGCGCGGCGAGGTGGGCCCGCCGGGCGCGGCGGCCGCGGGGTGGGGCAGCTCGGCGGTGGGCGCACGGTAGCGGCACGGGAGGCGGCGGCGATGGACGGCGGCAAGCAGCTCGCGCGCGAGGCGCAGCAGATGGACGCGGGCCGCGCCTGGGGCCTGGGCCTGATGGGCCTCGGCGGCGTGCTGGGCGCCCTGTTGCTGCTCTGGCTGCTCACCCAGCTCGTCGGCGGCCGGCTCAACCCCGGCGGCGCCGTGCTGGGGCTCGTGTTGATCGCTATCCTCGCCTTGCCTCCGCTGGCCGCCGGCTACTATCTCTGGCAGCGCGCGGTGGCCGAGGGCCGGGCGGCCGCCCAGTTCGCCGCCCGGCGGGCGCTGCTGGAGGGCGACGCGCTGTTCCGCCAGCAGGCGGCCGCCGACCTGCGGCGCCTCGCCGCGCGGCTCGCCGAGCACCCAGCGCCGGAGCCCGCGCGGGCGGCGGCCCGCCTCGAGGCGCTGGCGCGGGCGGTGGAGGGCGTGCGGCGCGACGAGGTGGCCTGGTACGAGGCGAGCCCGCTAGCCGATGCCGATGTGCCGTTGCTGCGCCGCTACGAGGACGCGCTCCAGGCGGAGCTCGACCGGCTGGCGACGCTCGTGGGGCGCGCGGCGCGGGGCGAGGCCGAGGCGGTGCCCGAGCTGCTGGCGGCGGCCGACAGCTGGGAGCAGCAGTTCCGCCGCCGCGAGGCGCTGCTCGTACGGGGCCGCCGCGGGCCGGCCGTCGCGCCCGAGGAGCTGCTGCGCGCGCGCACCCCGTCGCGCGGGGCGGCGGCCCTGGCGGCGCTGCGTGTCGGCGACGCCGTGACCGTCGACTTCGACGACTACCTGGTCCACGCCGCGCTCAGCTACTTCGCCGAGGGGCGCACCTGGCAGGTGTTCATCCTGCGCGACGGCGACCGCGAGCGCTGGCTGTGGGGCGCGCCGGGCGGCCTGCGCTGGGCGGTGCTGGACCCCGTCGCCGCCCCGCCCGCGCCAGGCGCCCCCACCTGGGAGATCGAGGGCGTCGGCTTGCAGCCGGTGGAGAGCGGGCGCGCCACGGTGGATGTGGAGACCGCCGCGGGGCGCGAGCAGGGCGTGGCGGTCGAGTACTGGCGCTACGAGGGGGCGGACCGGCGGCTGGCGCTGCTGGAGCGCTGGCCGAACAGTCTGCGGGCCGCGGCCGGCCGTGAGACGCTGCCCGACACGATCGACGTCTGGCCCCAGAGCGCGTCGCCCGCGCCAGCCTGAGCGCCCCGGGCTGGCCGCGCTACCGCGTCGCGGCGCTCGCCGGCGGGGCCGGGGCGTGCGGCGCCAGCGCCTCGCGCGCGATGCCGTAGAAGCGCGCGGGGTTCTCGCTGAGGATCTTCTCCTTTACGCGCGGGCTCAGGTCCTCGCGCGTCGCCACCTCGGCGAGGCAGTTCTCGCGCCCCTCGGGGTGAGGGATGTCGGCCGAGGCCATCACGTGGTCCTCGCCGACCACCTCGAGCACCCGCGGCAGGAGCCACTCGTCGCCCTCGACCGTCAGGTACACGTTGCCGTGGCGCAGGTATTCGCGGATGGGGTGCTTGGCCACCGGCTCGACCTGGTGGAACTGGGTCACGCCGCGGTAGCGGTCCAGGCGCTGCACCATCCAGGGGAGCCAGTCGCCGCCCGCCTCCAGGAACGCCACGCGCAAGTCGGGGTGCCGGTCGAGCACGCCCCCGCCGACGAGGCTGAAGAAGCCAGCTAGCACCGGCAGGCTGAACGACACGCAGAAGCTAGCGTACATGCCGTCGGCGCTCTCCTGCAGCCCCGGGTGGCCCCAGCCGACGTGCACGCCGAGCGGCAGGTCCTGGCGCACCAGCTCGCGGTAGATGGGATCGAACTGCTCGTCGTGCAGCAGCGTGGCGCCCGCGGTGCCCAGCACCATGGCCGCCGAGGCGCCGAGCTGGCGAGCGCGCTGCACCTCCTCGACCGCCACGTGCGGCGCGCGGAACGGGAGCGCCGCCGCCCACTTCAGGCGCTCTGGCGCCTGCGCGCAGCGCTCGGCCAGCCAGGTGTTGTACGAGCGCATCAGCGCCGCCTCGAACAGCGGGTCCTCGGTCAGCCGCACCAGTAGCGCCGTGGGGTACAGCACGGCGGCCGCAATACCGAAGGCGTCCATCTCGGCCAGCCGCTGCGGCACGTCGCGCAGGGTCTGGCTGCCGATGGTGAACGGCTTCTTGCGCGCCAGCGTCGAGGTGACCGGCGTGCCGAGGATCGTCGCGCCGTGGCCGAACGGCTGCGGGTGCAGGCGCCCGTCGATCAGCCAGAAGGCGTCCTGGTGGCATACCCCCGGCCCCATCGTGGCCTGTACGATCACCGGCCGGCGCGCCGCGTAGCGCGGCTCCAAATGGGCCCAAGTCTCCTCGCACTCCTCGACGTGCGAGTCGGCATCGATGATCGGGTACGCGGCCATCTCCCTGCTCCTCTCGCTCACACGGCTGCCCCTTGGTCGGAAGGTATGCCACCATTGCGGCCGCACGGCAAGCGCGCGGGCGCCGCTCGCGAGGTGGTTGACAGCGCCGACGGGGGCCGCTACCCTGCCGGCAAGCGCGGTCGCGCGGAGCCGCGGGCGAGGAGGGCACCATGCGGACAGAGGAGCAGGCGGCGAGCGAGGCGCTGCGAGCCGACGTGGCGCGCCACTGCGTGCGCTTCGTCGACGTGCAGCCCGACTGGTCGGCGTTCACGCCGGTGAAGCTGCCGGGCAACGAGCGCGCGATCTTCCAGTACGTCGGCCCCAACGGTCACGGCCAGCTGGACCCCTGGGCCCTGCCGGCCGAGCACTTCAGCGTCTACCTGGTCTACGTGCCCCCGGGGGGCGGCGCACCCTACCACCAGCATGCCGCCGAAGAGGTGTTCACCGTCCTGGAGGGCCGGGTCAGCTTCTGGTGGGAGCGCGACGGGGTCGAGGCCGAGATCGTGTTGGGCCCCAAGGACTTGCTGTACTGCCCCGCCCACCAGCGCCTGCGGTTCGTCAACACCGGCGTCGAGGGCGCCTGGCTGCACGTCGCGCTCGGCGGGCAGGCGGCGCCGCCGCAGTACGACCTCGAGCGCTTGCTGCCCCCGCAGGGCCCGGCGCCTCAGACCTCGACGGGCTGACCCGGCTCGCGCGCGCCCGCCCCGCGCGGCAGCCAGCGCAGGGCCAGCAGCCCGAGCCCGCCGAGCAGCATGTTCAGGCCCAGCGTCACCAGGCGATAGACCACCAGCGTGGCCGCCGCGCGGTTGGGATCGACCCCGAGGGTGATCAGCAGCACGATGCCGCTGGCGTCGAGCACCCCGAGCCCGAGCGGCATCATCGATAGCACGCCCGCGATCTGGGCTAGCGCGAACACCAGCGCCGCGACCGGCAGCGTGATGCCCTCCAGCCCGAGGGCCTGGGCGCTGCACCACAGCACGGCGGTCGCCGCCAGCGCGTCGGCCGCGCCGAACGCCAGCCCCACCGCCAGCGGCCAGCCCCGCAGCAGCGCGCGCCCGCGCCGCACCGCCTCGGCGTACCGCGCGGGCAGCTCGCGCTCGACCAGGCGGCCCAGCGGCCCGCGGCCGCCGAGCGCCCACACCAGCAGCGCGGTGCCGGCGCCCACGACTGCCAGCGGGGCGAGAAACTCCCACCGCCCCACCGCGGCTGCCGCGCCTACCAGCACGACCCCGGCGAAGTCGGTCAGCGAGGCCGCCGCGCCCACCGCTACCACTAGCCCGAGCGGCATGCCGTAGCGCACCGCCAGCACGATCCGCGACAGGTCGGCGCCGCGCGCCACAGCGAACCACTGCCCGGCCCAGTACAGCACCAGCGCCGCGCCCCACGGCAGCGGCTGGCCGATGCAGCCGAGGTACCAGCGCCAGCGGGCCACCTTGAACAGGAACATGGCCAGCGCGCAGCCCGCCGCGGCCGCGACCCAGCCCCGCTCCAGCTGCTCCAGGCTCTCTAGTGTGCGCGCGCCGTCGAGAAACCGCCCGACGGCGAAATAGAACGCCGCCAGGATGGCGGCCACAAACAGCAGCGGGAGATAGCGCCGCAGCCCCTCTCGTGCCGACACTTCCGCTCCTTGGTCGCGCAGTGCACCGCGCCTGCTGGCATGATGGCCGACCGGCGCCGCCGCCCACCAGTGACGCCGCTGTGACGTCCGCCCACTTGTGTCCCAGCCCGCCGTCGCCTACACTGTGCGCGTAGAACATTTGTGCGATAACCAACGCCCAGGGCGCCCGGCGCGGGCCGCGCACTGTTCTACCTGGGTTCGCAGTCAGCAGCGGAGGAGGATAGCCCCATGGCACAGCCGACCCCATCCGTGTGGACCGTGCCGGCGGTCGTGCCGACCCTGGCGGTGAGCGACCCCGAGGCCTCGCTAGCCTGGTTCGGCCACCTCGGCTTCACGCCCGGCAGCGTCGTGCGCGCGCCGGACGGCTCGATCGTGCACGCCGACCTGGTGCGCGGCGACGCCTGCGTGATGCTTGGTCCGGCGATGGACCGCCAGACGGGTGCGCCGGGCCTGAGCGTGTACGTCAACCTGCGCGACGAGAGCGTGGACGCCTTCTACGAGCGGATCAAGGAGCGCGTGCAGGTTACCCAACCGCCCGAAACGATGTTCTGGGGCGACCGGCTGCTCCAGGTACGGCACCCCGACGGCTACCTCTTCTGGTTCGCGGAGCACGTGCGCGACGTATCCCAGGCCGAGATGGAGCAGGCCGTCGCGCAGTGCATGGGCCAGCGCTCCGCCTAGCGCAGCGGTGGGGCTGGTGGGGCCTGTCGTCCCCTGCCGGGGCACGGCGGCTCAACTGGCCTGCAGCGCGCTGTAGGGGGGCCGGGGGGGCGTGGGGCGGGCGCTCGCTCCGCGCCCCGCGGTCAGGCGCGCGGGGGCAGCCACTGCGTGTGGAAGGTGCCCGGCCGGTCGACGCGGTGGTAGGTGTGCGCGCCGAAGGCGTCGCGCAGCGCCTGCACGAGGTTGGCTGGCAGGCGCGCGGCGCGCAGCGTGTCGTAGTAGTCGAGCGAGGCGCTGAACGCGGGGCACGGCACGCCGAGCTGGTGGGCAGTGGCCACGACCTGCCGCCAGGCGGCCTGCCGTGCGCTCACCGCCTCGGCGAACTCCGGTGCCAGCAGCAGGTTGGGCAGCTCTGGCTCGCGCCGGTACGCCTGCTGCACGGCGCCCAGCAGCCGCGCCCGGATGATGCAGCCCCCTTTCCAGATGCGGGCGATCTCCGCGCAATCGATCCCGTAGCCGTACTCCGCCGAGGCCGCGCGCAGCAGCGCCATGCCCTGGGCGTAGCTGCTGACCTTCGCCGCGTACAGCGCGGCTTGCAGCGCCGGCAGCAGGTCGTGGGGCGCGGCGCGCCCGTCGCCGGGCGGCCCCGCCAGCCGGTGCGCGGCAGCGACGCGCAGGTCTTTGTCGGCCGACAGCGTGCGCGTCCATACCGCCGCGACGATGGTGGGCACCGGTACCCCCAGTTCGAGCGCGCTCTGCACTGTCCAGCGCCCGGTGCCCTTCTGCTCGGCGGTATCCAGGATCAGCTCGACCAGTGGCTCGCCGGTCTCGGGATCGACGTGCGCGAGCACGATGGCCGTCAGCTCGATCAGGAACGAGCCCAGCTCGCCCTGGTTCCAGCCGGCGAAGATCTCGCTCATCTGGCGCGGGCCGAGCCCCAGCGCGTGCTTGAGCAGGGCGTAGGTCTCGGCGATGAGCTGCATGTCGCCGTACTCGATGCCGTTGTGCACCATCTTGACGAAGTGGCCCGCGCCGCCCGGCCCCACGTAGGTCACGCAGGGGCCGTCCTCGACCTGGGCGGCGATGCGCGTCAACATGGGGGCCAGCTCGTCGTAGGCATCGCGGGGCCCGCCGGGCATCAGGCTGGGGCCCCAGCGCGCGCCCTCCTCGCCGCCGCTCACGCCCATGCCCACGTAGCGTACGCCGTCGGCGGCCAGCTCGCGCCCGCGGCGCTCCGTGTCGGTGTACAGCGAGTTGCCGGCGTCGACCACGATGTCGCCGGGCGCCAGCAGGGGCCGCAGCTCGCGCAGCACGGCGTCGACCGCCGGCCCCGCCGAGACCATCAGGATGATGCGCCGCGGGCGCTCCAGCGCCGCCGCCAGCTCGGCGAGCGAGTAGGTCGGCGTGAGCGGGCGCCCTCGGGCCGCGCCCGCGACGAACGCGCGGGTCTTCTCGCCGGTACGGTTGTAGACGGCGAGCGAGAAGCCGTGGTCGGTGATGTTCAGGGCCAGGTTCTCGCCCATGACGCCGAGGCCGATGAGGCCATACTGCGCGGCCATGCTCGTCTGCTCCTCCGAACGCCAGCCCTTGGCCGCCGGACCGGGCCGCCATGCGCGGCGGCCGGCTCCCCCCTGGCGGCGGCTCGGGGCGGGATCGCGCCGTGCCCTCTAACTATACCCGCGGTAGGGCCGGCGCTCGCCCGCTGCTATACTCGCCGGCACACGGCCCGCGCCCAGCCCGGAGGGAGACGATGCCGAACGATACCCTCGCCGGACCGGCGGTTGTGCGCACCCAACTCGCCCGCGTGCGCGCCGAGCTGACGGGGCTGGCGGCGGCCCTGCAGGCGCGGCTCGCCGCCCAACCGGGGGCCGCGGCGGCCGAGGCGCTTGCCGCCGCCCGCGCCGCCGAGCAGGGCTTGGCGCGCGTGGAGGCCTGGCTGGCGGCATGCGCGCGGGGCGCGGCGGTCGAGGCCGTGCCCGCGGAGCCCCCACGCGCGGAGCCGCCGGCCGGCGATCCGGTGGCGCGGCTGGCGACGCTGCTCGCCGCAAGCAGCGAGGTGCTGGATGCCGTGGGCGAGCGGCTCGAAGCCGCCGACCCCATCGCCCACTTCGACGCGGTGCAGGCGGTCGGGCTGGCCACCGCCGTGCTGGAGGCCAGTTTCCAGCGCCTGCTACGCGCCGGCTTGGCCGCCCCACGGCCGCTGCGCTGGCACTAGCCCCGGGCCGGCGGATGGGGCCCGGCCGGCGCCGGCACCCAGCCGCCGCGAGATGTCGGCCGCCGTGCGCAGCAGCGCGGCCGCCAGCGCCGCCTCGCGCTCCGGCGGCACTTGCTGCGAGGGGGCGCTGACGATGATCGCGGCCACCAGCGCGCCGCGGTGGTCCCAGATCGGCGCGCTGACGGCCATCACGCCCGGGTACACCTCGTCGCGCGTCAGGGCGTAGCCGCGCTCGCGGGTGCGCGCCAGCTCGGCGCGGTAGGCGTCGGGGTCCACGATGCTGCGGTCGGTGTAGCGGCGCAGCGGCTGGGCGGCCAGCAGCCGTGTGACCTCCTCCTCGGGCAGGTGCGCCAGGTACACTTTGCCGGCCACCCCGAAGGTGATGGGGTACCGCGCCCCCGCGCGCCGCGCCACCAGCAGCGGCACCGCGGGTTCGTACTTCAACAGGTCCAGCAGCTCGTCGCCCACGCGCTGCACGAGCCACACGCTGGCCTCGGTCTCCTCGGACAGCGCCTTGAGCGGGGCGGCGGCGTCGCGCAGCAGGTTCATGTTCTCCGCTACCACCTGGCCCAGCTCGAACAGCTTGAGGCCCAGCCGCAGCTTGCCGCGCTCGTCGCGCTGCAAGAAGTCGCGCGAGATCAGCGTGGCCACCGCGCGGTGCACGCGGCTGCGGTACACGCCCAGCGCCTCGGCCAGCTCGCCCACCGTCCACTCCGGGCGTTCCAAGGAGAAGGCGCCCAGCACGGCCAGGGCCAGGTCGGTAGCGGCCACGGCATGGGGGTGCGCGAGGGCCGCCCGCCCGCGCGTGCTCGCCTTCGGCACGGCTCGTCGCTCCTAGCGCGCCCCTACTCGTACAGGCGGCGCACGTAGCCCGAGGCCTCCAGCTCCTGCAGGTAGCTATTGTCCATGAACTGCTCGGGCCGCACCTCGCGGGCGCGCGGGTTCTCGATCAGGTTCAGCGCCGCCTGGAGCCCCTCGGCAGTCACGTACGGTACTGGCTGCTCTACCGTGTGGACGTAGATGCGGTAGGTCTCCTCGATCTCCGCCGGGTCCTCGGTGCGCGCGTACTGGCTGAGCACGCGCTTGGCCAGCGCCTCGTCTTTCTTGCTCAGCGCGATCGCCTCGACGATGGCGCGCAGGAAGCCGCGCACGACCTCCGGGTTCTCCTGCAGGTAGCGCCGGGTGGTACCCAGCGGCCCCTGCTCGAACGGCTCGCGCTCGGCGGCGAGGTTCACCAGCTCGCGCAAGCCAGCCGCGCGGGCACGCAGGGTCTGCGGTGGCGGGAACACCCCGGCCTGGGCGCCCCCCGACTGGACCGCGGCCAGCGTCTCGGCGATGCCGCCTGTCTGGATGATCGTGGCGTCGCGCAGCGGGTCCATGCCGGCGCGGCGCAGCACCGCCTGTGCGGCGAAGTCGGTGGTGGCGCCGCGGGCTGTCACCCCGATGATCCGTCCGCGCAGGTCGGCGACCGACGTGATCTCCGGGCGCGCGAACAGCGACTGGACGAACACCGAGGCGACCGAGCCGATCATCACGATGTCGGCGCCCCCTAGCGCGGCGTTGAGCCCCGAGGAGCCCCCGATCTGCCCCATGCGGAGCTCGCCGGCGAGGATCGCCTCGACCACGCGGGTGCTGCCGCCCAGATAGGTCAGCTCGGCGTCGATGCCGTGGCGCGCGAACAGGCCGGCCTCCTTGGCCACCCAGATGGGGAGCGGGTCGCCGCTGAGCACGGAGTAGCCGATCGGCACGCGCACCAGCTGGGGGGGCGCGCTGGTGTGGGTCGGCGCGGGGCCCTGGGCATTGGCGGTTGGGATGGGCGCCGTCGGGGTGGGCGCGGCAGCGGGGGCGCTGCACGCGGTGAGCAGGACGAGCGACAGGGCGAGGGCGCAGGCACGGTACATTACCAGCCTCTACAGTGCAGGATGGCCTGTGGCAGCGAGCCGCGGCGGCCCTGGCACAGTGGCACCGCTGCCAGGGCGCGCCTAGATTGTAAAGTGTAGTGCAGCGGCCCGCCCATCCGTTGGTGGGATCGCGGAGGTACCCGTGGCACGATCGCCGGCGAGCGCGTCGGCCCGCCCGGCCCCCCAGCGGGCGGGCGGGTCGCCTACGCCGCCGTTCCTGTGGGCTGCCATTGCCGCGGCGGCGCTGCCCGGATTCGCGCTCGGCGCGGTGCTGTTCGGCCATCGCGGTGGTTTGTGGTGGGCCGCGGCGGCCCAGGCCCACGGGCACGCGCAGCTGTTCGGCTGGGCCGGGCTGCTGGTGATCGGGGTGCTGCTGCATTTCCTGCCCCGCCTGCGCGGCGCCCCGCTGCGCGCGCCGCGGGCCACGCCGTGGATACTGGGGCTGTACGGCGGCGGGCTGGCACTGCGCGTGGTCGCGCAGCCGCTGGCGCCGCTGCTCCCCGCGCTAGGGCCGCTGCTGCCGCTGTCGGCCGGGCTGGAGCTGGCGGGGGCGCTGCTGGCCAGCGCGGTGCTGCTCAGCATGGTGCGCGCCGGCGCGCCGCTGGCGCAGCGGCCGGGCTTCGTGCAGCTGGTGCCCTGGCTGATCGTCGGCCTGCCAGGATTTCTGCTGGGGCTGGGCGCCAACCTGCTGGCCATGGGCGCGGCGGCTACCGCCCCCCTGGCGCTGGCGCCCGCCCCCTGGGGGCCGGCCGCGGTGCTGCTGGGGCTGTACGGCTTCCTGGTGCCCATCGCGGTGGCGATGTCTGCCCGCACGCTGCCCCTATACCTGCGCGTCCGGCCCCCAACTACCCGTGGGCTGAACGTCGTGCTAGCGGTGTTGGTGGCGGGGCTGCTGCTGCGCCTGGCCGCCGCCGGGGCCGCGCCCGGGCTCGCCGCGCTGGGCCAGCTTGCGCTCGCCGCGGCGCTGGTCGGGGCCTGCTGGCAGCTCGATGTCCCGCTGACGCGCACACGGGCCGCCATTCTGGCCGAGGCGCGCCGGCGGGCCGCGGCCTACGGCCAGGCGCCTCGCCCGCTGACCGAGAGCGAGCGCGGCTATCTGCCTGCCGAGCTGTTGGTGCGCTCGGCCTACGGCTGGCTGCTGGTGGCGGCGCTGCTGCTGGGGCTTGGTAGCCTGGCCGAGCTAGTCGGGCTACCGGCGCCGCCCGCCGACGCCGAGCGCCACGCGGTGGGGGCCGGCTATATCACCCTGCTGATCCTCGGGGTCGGCGTGTACTTGCTGCCCGGGTTCCAGGGGCGCCGACTGGCGAGCCTGCGGCTGGTGTGGGCCACGCTCTGGCTGGGCAATCTCGGCGCGCTGCTGCGCGTCGTGTCGGTCCTCGTGTCATGGGCGCTGGCGGCGCCAAGCCTGGGGTGGCTCACGGAGCTGGCCGGGGTGGGCGGCCTGGTCGATCTGGTAGCCGTGCTGCTGTTCGCCGGGAACCTATGGCGCACGTGGCGGTAGCGCGAGAGAGGCCCGGACGGCGGCGCGCGGGCGCGAGTTACCCTGCTGGGAGCCGGACGAGCGGTTGCTGGGGCGGCGTTGCGGCGGCGTCGCAAAGTGCTGGCGGCACACAACATCTGGTGGTATCATGGTCGCGCACCGACAATATCTTGTGTCGGAGTTGTGATGGGGGTGGGGCAGGTGGGGTGCGCGCCGCGTCCTCGTGCCGCGGCGCCGCCGGGTGCTGCCCTGTGGGCCCCCGGTTTGCGTGCGAATGCCTGATGAGGGGAGCGCCCATGGCCGTCTCGTACGACCAGCTGAAAGAAGGCGAGCTCTTGCGCCCGCCGCCCGACCTGCCGGAGCCGCAGCTCACGGCTAACGCCCGCAAGGTACTCGAGCGCCGCTACCTGCACCGCATCGGCAACCGCGTCGTCGAGACCCCGGGTGGAGGCTTCTGGCGGGTAGCCGAGGAGATCGCCCGCGGCGGGGCCGCCTGGGCGGATGCCGAGACCATCGCGGCGCGCGCCCGTGCGTACTATCGCATGATGGCCGCGCTGGAGTTCCTGCCCAACTCGCCAACCCTCATGAACGCCGGCAAGGGCAACGGCCTGCAGTACTCGGCCTGCTACGTGCTGCCGGTCGAGGACTCCATGGAGGGTATCTTCGACAGCGTCAAGCGCGCCGCACTGATCCACAAGAGCGGCGGCGGCACCGGGTTCTCGTTCTCGCGGCTGCGGCCGGCCGGCGACATCGTGGGCTCCACGGGGGGCGTGGCGTCGGGGCCGGTGAGCTTCATGGAGGTGTTCAACGGCGCCACCGAGTCGGTCAAGCAGGGCGGTACGCGCCGCGGGGCCAACATGGGCATCCTGCGCGTCGACCACCCCGACATCCTCCAGTTCATCGACTGCAAGCGCGAGCTGAGCGACGGCGCCAAGGCGGCCTACGAGGCCGTCGCCGCCCAGCTGCCGCCCGCGGCCCGCGAGACGCTGCTCAAACGCCTGCGCGAGACGCAGATCGCCAACTTCAACATCTCGGTAGCCATCACCGATCGCTTCATGCAGGCGCTGGAGGCCGACGCGGAGTACGAGCTGATCCACCCGCGCACCGGCGAGGTGGTGCGCACGCTGCGCGCGCGCGACGTGTTCGACCGCATGACGCGCGCCGCCTGGGAGACGGGCGACCCCGGGGTGGTGTTCATCGACCGCATCAACGCCGGCCCGGCCAACCCGGTGCCCGAGATGGGGCCGGTGGAGGCGACCAACCCGTGCGTCACCGGCGACACGCTCGTGTCCACGGCGGAAGGCTTGCGCCGCGTCCGCGACCTGTACGTGGAGGGGGTGCCCGTCCCGGTGCTGGTCGATGGGCGGCTGAGCGCGGAGCCCGTGCGTATGGCTACCGCCGTGTTCGCCACCGGCGTCAAGCCCGTGTACCGGCTGCGCACCGTCGAGGGCTATGAAGTGCGCCTCACCGCCGACCACCGGGTGATGACCGACCGCGGCTGGATACGTGCTGGCGACCTCGTGCCCGGTGACCGCCTGCACATCGTGAACCGCAAGGGCGGCTTCGGGCGGGAAGGCTCGGCGGAGCTGGGCCAGGTGTTGGGCTGGCTCGTCGCCGACGGCACGTTCACGGCCGAACGGGCGCTGCTGTCGTTCTTTGGCGCGGAGCAAGAGGAGCCGGCGGCCACGATGGCCGGCCTGGTCGCGGGAGGCGCCGGGGCGCCGGCCGGCGAGCGCCAGCACGACCCCATCGGCGCGGGCGCTGGCACCGCGTGCGACCAGGCGCGCGTACGCGCCAGCCGGCTGCTGCGGCTGGCGGCGGAGCACGGCTTGAGCGCGGACGACCGGCACCAGGTCCCCGAGAGCGTGTTCCGCGGCTCGGAAGCGATGCAGCGCGGCTTTCTGCAGGCGCTGTTCACGGCCGACGGGACGGTGGCCGGCTCGCTCGGCCCGGGCGCGAGTGTGTGCCTCGCCTCCAGCAGCCGCGCGCTGCTGTGCGACGTGCAGCGGCTGCTGCTCAACTTCGGTATCGCCAGCACGCTGTACACCGAGCGGCGGCATAGCGGCCTGCGCCTGCTGCCCGACGGGCGCGGGGGCCAGCGCCCATATGCCTGCCAGCCGTACCACGAGCTGGTGATCACCCGGGACAACCTGGCCCGGTTCGCGGCGGAGATTGGCTTCCTGACCGTCGCGAAGCAACAGGCGCTGCTGGCGCGGCTAGCCGCATGCCCTCGGGGGGCGTACCGTGAGCCTTTCCGGGCGACGTTCGCCGCGCTCGACTACGAGGGCGAGGAGCTCGTCTACGACCTGACGGAGCCCGCCACGCACAGCTTCGTGGCCAACGGCCTGGTGGTGCACAACTGCGGCGAGCAGCCGCTGTACCCCAACGAGGCGTGCAACCTGGGCAGCGTCAACCTCGCGCGGTTCCTGCGGCCGGACGGCGAGCGGCAGCCCGATTCCAGCGGGGTCGTCGGCACCGACCGCATCGACTGGGAGCGGCTGGAGCGCACGGTGCGCCTGGCCATCCGCTTCCTGGACGACGTGATCAACGTCAACCCGTACCCGGACCGCTGGATCGACCGCAGCGTGAAGGCCAACCGGCGCGTGGGCCTGGGGGTGATGGGCTGGGCCGACCTGCTGATCAGCCTGGAGATCCCCTACGATAGCGAGGAGGCGCTGCGCCTGGCCGAAGAGACGATGCGCCGCATCAACACTTGGGCGCACGATGAGTCGTGCAACCTGGCCGAGGAGCGCGGGCCGTTCCCCACCTGGCCGCAGAGCATCTATCGCCACGGCCGCCCGCAGCGCAACGCGACGGTCACCACGATCGCCCCCACGGGCACGATCAGCATCATCGCCGGCTGCTCGTCGGGCATCGAGCCGCTGTTCGCGCTGGTGTTCGATCGGCGCGGCTCGCTGGACGGCGAGCTGAACCTGGAGGTCAACCCGCAGTTCTTCGAGATCGCCAAGCGCGAGGGGTTCTGGACCGAGGACCTAGCGCGGCGCGTGTTCGAGCGCGGGACGGTGCGCGGGCTGGACGGGGTGCCCGAGAAGTGGCAGCGCGTGTTCGGCACGGCGCACGACATCGCGCCCGAGTGGCACGTGCGCATGCAGGCCGCCTGGCAGAAGCACGTCGACAACGCCGTGTCCAAGACCATCAACCTGCCGCACGACGCCACGGTCGAGGATGTGGCGCGGGCGTACCGGCTCGCCTACCAGGCCGGGTGCATGGGCATCACCGTGTACCGCGACGGCTCGAAAGAGGGCGTGTTGCACGTGGGCACCGGCGGCGGCCAGCCCGCGGCGGCCGCGGAGACGAGCGGCAGCGAGATGCTCCCGCGACCGAAGGTGCTGCAGGGGCTCACCTACTCGGTGGAGACGCCGCTGGGGACTGCCTACATCACCATCAACCACGACGAGCGCGACGAGCCGCGCGAGGTGTTCGTCAACCAGGGCAAGGCGGGCTCGGACATCGCGGCGCTGAGCGAGGCGATCGGCAAGCTCGCCTCCATCGCCCTGCGCATCCCGTCGTCGATGCCGCCGCGCGAGCGCCTGCGCGAGATCACCCGGCGCCTGCGCGGCATCGGCGGCAGCAGCTCGCTCGGCTTCGGGCCCGACCGCACGCGCTCGCTGCCCGACGCGCTGGCGAAGGTGCTCGAGGAGTACCTGGAGCAGCGCGACCGCCAGGAGGGGCGTGCCAAGCCCAGCAACGGCAAGCATGCCAACGGGGCGGGGCACGCCAACGGGGGAGGCGCCGCGGCCAAGCCCCCGGCGCCGGCGTTGCCGCCGCTGGCGCGGTACACTGGCGAGCTATGCCCCGACTGCGGCACGGCACTGGTGTACGAGGAGGGGTGCAGCAAGTGCCTCAGCTGTGGGTTTGCGCGCTGCTGAGGCGGGGCACGGCGGCAGGAGGGGCGCACTCGCCGAGCGCTAGCACAGCACGGATCCGGCTCATTCAGCGAGGGAGCCCGGTGGCGGCCGGGCTCCCTTCTTGCTTGCGGCCCTGCGCGGCGCGCTCTCGGCGCGTCGTTGGGCGGGGGCGACCGGGGCAGGTAAGAGCGGGCGGTCGGAGAGTGTGGTGGACGCGGCGTACTACCGCGGCACGGACTGGCCGGACGGCTGCCCGAACAGGGGCAGGGCCGCGGCGAGGCTCGCCCCGCTGGCTGCAGCGGACTCCTGAACCGCCTCGCGTTCGTGGAGCAGCCAGTCTGTCAGGTCCGTGCGAGCGTCGTCGGCGGCGCTGATGATCTCGATCCGCACGGGGATTCGCCCCTCCTGGGGGAGTCCCAGCGCACGAAATGCTGCCTCGCTGAGGTCCAGCGTCAGCGCCGCACTCCCGCGGTCCTGCACACGCACGTACACGAACGCCTCGCTGTCCAGGCGGGTCACTTTCAACAGCGTGCCAAGGGGCAGCCAGTTGCAGGCAGCGATGTGGGGATCCCACCGATCGTAGCGCGCGCCGTTGGCCATGATCTGGCCGTGCAGGGCGGGATGATAGTAAGTCGCCGTGGTCTCGATCGCGTCACGGGCATCCACCGTGGCTGGGGTTAGTAGTAGGTAACTGGCCAACACCAGCCACGCGCGGATCACGTATGACATGCCTGTTACCTCCAGTCAGTTCCCCCACCTCGCGTTCGCACGGCACCCGTGGTGCGCGTCCGCTCGCTGTGCGGGTATGCCGCGCGTGTGACGAATCGGGTCGCGCGCCGTGCCGTTGCGGGGTGGGTGGACGACCGCGCCGCTCTCCTTTCAGGGCACCGTTAACTGAACCTTTCCCCGGCGCCCGGGCCATGCTACCATGCTTTCCGTCGCCAGCTTCTGTTCTGTGGCATTACAAAACTGAGATATCGTCGGGGGACTGTTACGCCTTTGAGACAGGCTCCCGTGGGGGTGTAGGGGCCGATTGCCGTGTGGTGGGGAAAGGGCATGGCCGCGTCGGCCGACTCGCGGCGATGTGGTAGCCATGCGCGAGGCGACGCGCCTAGTGGGGGGAGACATCGTGTCGCGATATCCGATCCAGAAGTGGTGCCAGGGGGCATGGGCGCGGCTGGTGCTGGTTCTGACCGCCTGTGCCGCGCCGGCTGCGGCGCCTGCTACACCGCCGAGCGGAGGGACGTCCGACCACCTCACGCGGATCGCGTCTCCGCCCGCGTCTGGGCCCCCGGCGGCGCGTGAGGCGTTGCGAATCCCCTACTCCGCGATCAGCCTGTCGAGTCTGCCGCACTGGCTGGCGTACGATGCCGGCTACTACGCGGAGGAAGGGCTCGACGTCACCTTGGAGTACATCTCCAGCAGCACGACACTCGCGCCCGCGCTACTGTCCGGCGAGATTCCCGTGGCCTACGCGGGCCAGGAGATCGTGATCGCCTCTGGGGTGCGTGGGGGCGACCTGGTGATCATCGGCGCTGGGCTGGAGCGGCCCCTGTTCTGGCTGTCCGTGCAGGGCAGCGAGCGAACGCCGGAGGAGCTGCGGGGCAAGCGCATCGGCGTGACGCGGTTCGGCTCGAGTTCCGATGTCGTTCTGCGGGCCTGGCTGGCCACCGTGGGGCTGGTACCCGAGCGCGACGTGACAATCTTGCAGAGCGGGGGCACGCCGGAGATGGTGAGCGCGCTGCAAGCCGGCGGACTCGACGCGGCGGTGCTCTCGCCGCCGGCGGTGTTCCAGGCGCAGCGCAACGGCGCCGTCCCGATCGTTGACCTGGGCGACCTGGACCTGCCGTTCTACCAGAGCGCGCTGGTCACTACCCGCCGCTTCCTGAGCGAGCGCCCCGAGACGGCGCGCCGGGTGGCCCGGGCGTTCGCGCGCGCCTGGCCGCTGCTGCACGACGAGGCCGCCGCGCTCGCCTCGCTGCGGCGCCACGCGGACGGCATCGACGACGAGCTATTGGGGGAGACCTATCGGGCAGGGGTACGGCGATTCGCCGGCTCGCCCCTGCCACGGGTCGAGCCGCTTCGCCGTGGCCTCGAGCAGCTCGCCGCTCGCGAGGGCCTGCCGGCTGGTGTGACCCCCGAGCAGTTCATCGCCCCCGAGGTGATGCGCGCAGCGCTGACCTCCTAGCCGCTTGCTATAGCGCGGCGGCCCACCGCCGATAATGCTCGCAGGTGGCGCGCATCCCAGGCTGCGAGTGCCCTGCTGGTGGCGCGCGGGAGGAACAGGCACGTGCGGGTCCTGATCGCCGAGGACAGCGCGCTCGAGCGTCGGCTGCTCGAGGCCGCGTTGCGGAAGCTAGGCCACGAGCCCGTGCTGGCGGCCGATGGGCAGGAAGCCTGGGAGCGCTTTCTGGCCGAGCGCCCGGCGGTGATCATCAGCGACTGGCTGATGCCCTTGCTAGACGGCGACGAGCTGTGCCGGCGCGTGCGCGCACACGCGAGCACCGGCTACACGTATTTCATCTTCCTGAGCATGCTCGACGACCGCGAGCACATGCTGCGCGGCATGGAACTGGGCGCCGACGATTACCTGCTCAAGCCCCTGAACCTGTATGACTTGCAGCTTCGCCTGATCGCCGCCGAGCGCGTGACACGGCTGCACCAGGAGCTGGCCGAGGCGCGGCTGGCCCAGGGCCGCCTGGAGGGCGTCCAGATGGCAGCGCGCACCCTCCAGCACGAGTTGGGCAACACGCTGGCGCTCACCGCCGGCTACGTGGAGCTGGTGGCCACGCGCGCCGCGGTCCCCGCACAGTGGCAGCCGGCCATGCAGGAGGCGCTGCGCGGCATCGAGACGGCCATGCGCATCGTGCAACAGCTCCAGGGCGTGACCCGCGTGGCCGTAACCGAGTGGGGCCGGCCGGCGCTCTCCACCCTCGATCTCGCGCGCTCCACCCGCTAGCCTCCTACCCGGCCTCCCGGCGACGCGACAAGTCGGTGGGCCGCGCGCTATGCTAAGGGCGCCGCGCGCACCGCGTGGACACCGCGGGGGAGGAGCCAACTATGCCGGAGATCATTATCGAGATGGCCGAGGGGCGCTCGGTGGACCAGAAGCGCGCGCTCGTGCAGGCCATGACGCGTGCCATGGTCGAGATCCTGAACGTGTCGGCCGACGAGGTCACCGTTATCATCCACGAGAACCCGAAGACGGATAAGGCCAAGGGCGGCGTGCTGTTCGCCGACCGCTAGCATGGGGTTGCGGACGGGATGCGCCGCCCCAGGGGGGCGCGCCGTGCACGGCGGTGCTACCGGGCGGCCCATGGCCTCAGCGGGTCGAGCGCATAGGGGGAGGTGTGGCCGATGCTGGTGGGTGTCTCGCCCGATGGTGGCAACTGCTATGAGGGCGCTACGCCGCCCACGCGCCTGCTGGTAGGCACGGTCGATGGCGTGGTCACCATCGAACGCGCGGGGCCGGGGGCGCCGTGGCGCGTCGTGGGGCGCGCGCTCGCGGGCCAGCATATCAGCGCGCTGCTGTACGAGCCGCGGCGCGGTGGCCTCTTCGCGGGCTGCCACACGGGCGGCCTCTACGCTAGCCTGGACGGCGGCCGCACCTGGGAGCGACGCACGCGCGGCCTGCCGGCGGAGCACGTCTGGACGCTCGCCTGCGTCGAGCGCGACGGCGCGGTGGTCCTGTACGCCGGGACGCAGCCGATGCACCTGTGCGAGAGCCACGACTACGGGGCGAGCTGGCAGGAACTGCGCTCGCTGCGCGCCGTGCCGGGCCAGGAGAGGTGGACGTTTCCCCCGACCCCGGGCGTGGCACACGCCAAGGTACTGGCGTTCCACCCGCGCGACCCTTACACGCTCTATCTCGGCGTCGAGCAGGGCGCGCTACTGAAGTCGACCGACGCCGGCCGCACCTGGCGCGAGCTAGACACCTGGTATCGCCCCGACGACGTCTACTACAAGGACGTCCATCGCCTGGCCATCTCGCCTCATAACCCCGACCGTATCTATATGACCACGGGCGACGGGCTGTACCGCAGCGACGACGGTGGTGAGACCTGGGCCCACCTGACGGGCGTGGAGGGCCTGATCGGCTATCCCGACGGGCTGGTGCTCGCCCCAGACGACGACCAGACCGTGTTCATGGCCGGCGGCCGGCGAGCGCCCGGGGTCTGGCGCCGCGAGGGCAAGGCCGATGCGGGCATCGCCCGCAGCCGCGACGGCGGCCGCACGTGGGAGCTGTTGGGTGGGGGACTCCCCCCCGCGCTGCACGGCAACGTCGAGGCGCTGGCACTGGCGGCCTGGCCGGGCGGCTACGGCCTGTACGCCGGCACCACCGACGGTGAGGTGTGGGGCAGCGACGACGGCGGCGCGCACTGGGTGCTGGTGGCCAGCGGGCTGGGGGCGGTGTCGCAGAGCAGCCACTGGCGCGACCTGCTGCCGCGGCCCGGCCCGGCGGCGCCCGCAGCGGTCCGCTAACGGCCGGCAGGGGACGCTGCAGCCAGCAGCCCCACCCGCTCCAGATCGGCGCGCAGCGCGGCCTGCTCCTCGGCGGTGATCGGTCGCAGCGGCGGCCGCACGGGCCCGGCGGCCAGGCCCAGCAGCTCGCTCCAGGCCTTCACATAGGCGATCGGGATCACCCGCCGCTCGCGCCACGGCGCCCCGATCCAACGCGCGTGCACCGCGCGCAGCGGCTCCAGCGTGCGCGCGACCTGCTCGGCCTCCGGGAATCGCCCGGCCAGGCCCAGCTCAGTGTACTCGCGCAGCCGCTGGTCGGTGGCCGTCTGGAACAGGAACGGGGTGGCCGAGGACATGTACGACCGCTGGCCGTAGTCGCGCATCAGCCCTAGCCAGGCGCGCTCGGACGGATGGCTGAGCACGAGGCGGTCGCCGCACAGGCGCGCCACTGCCGCGTAGTGCTCCAGCGTGCCACCGATCTTGATGCCGCAAACGTTCGGCAGCTCGGCGAGGCGGGCGATCAGCTCGGGCGACAGCGTGTACTGCGCGTACTCCGAGTCGAACAGCCAGATGCCGATGTCTACGCGGGCGGCCACGAAGGCGAACCAGTCGTAGACCGCCTGCTCGTCCATCGGCGGGTAGTACGGGTTGATCAGCGCCACGTAGTCGGCGCCGACCTCCTGCGCGTGGCGCGTCAGCTCGACGGTCTCGTGCGCGGCGTGGTGGCCGGTCTGCGCCATGACCAGGCAGCGGCCGCGCGCCTCCTCGACGACGATCTCGACGCTGCGCCGGCGCTCGGCGGTGGTCAGCGCCCAGAACTCGGCCATGTTGCCGGTGCAGAAGATGCCGTCGATGTGCAGCACGTCGATCAGGTAGCGCAGGTTGCGGCGCAGGCCCGCCTCGTCGAGGGCACCGTCGGGGGTGAACGGCGAGGTGATGGCGGCCCACAGGCCCCGAAACTGGGCGCGCGCTGCCTCTTTGGCCTCGTGCTTGCGGTATCGCACGCTCGTCTCCGCTGCGGGGGATGTGCCCTCAGGGTACCATATCCCGCCGCGCGCCGTGGGCGGCTACCCTACCCCCGCGCGGGGCGATCGGCTATCCTGGCCGGCGAGCGCCCCGCCGAGTGCGGTGCGGCGCTCCTGGCGCCGTGGGGGCCGGCGCACCGCGCGCCGGACACGCCGTGAGGAGGAAGATCGTGTGGGAGATCGTGCGCTTCCCAGGCTTGCTCGTGCTGGCCGCGCTGCTGGGGTGGGGCTGTGCGGCGGGCGGCTCGGTGGCGCGGCCGGCGGGGGCGGGTAGCGCGCCCACTGCCCCGCCGGGGGCCAGCGCGTCCGCTTCGTCGGCGGCGCCCGCGGCCCGTGCCGCCGCGCCCGACGCGATTCCCTTGGGCCAGCCGCTGCGGCCCCCCGTGGTGGTCCGCGCCGCTACCACGCCGAGTCTCTCGAACGGCGGGCGCTACGTGGCTATGGAGCGGGGCTACTTCGAGGAGGAGGGGATCCAGATCGAGGACGTGCCCTCCGATACCTCCGCGCAGCTGTTCCCCGCGCTGGCCGCCGGGCAGATCGACTTGCTGGCCGGGGGCCCGACCGCCGGCCTTTTCAACGCCATCGCGCAGGGCATCCCGGTGCGCATCGTGCTCGATCAGTGGACGGCCTATCCGGGCAACGAGGCCGGCGGGCTGCTGATCCGCAAGGACTTGATCGACAGCGGGCGGGTGCGCGAGGTGGCCGACCTGCGCGGGCTGCGCATCTCGTACACCGCGAAGGGCCATACTACCCAGAAGCTCGTGGCCGACCTGCTGGCCACGGCGAACCTGCGGCTCAGCGATATCCAGGAGGTCGAGCTGAACTACGGCGATCTGAACGTGGCGCTCGGCACCGGCAACGTGGATGGCGGGGTGACCATCGAGCCGTTCGGCGGCCGCGCGGTGGCCGACGGCTACGCCGTGCGCTGGCGCGCCTGGCCGGAGGTCGAGCCGTACGACAACCCGGCGTTGATCATGTACTCCGAGACCTTCGCCGACCAGAAGAACGAAGTGGCCAAGCGCTACGCCCGCGCCTATATCCGCGGCCTGCGCGAGTACACCGACGCGCGGCTGAAGGGCATCAACCGCGAATTCGTCATCGCCGCCTTCCAGAAACACACGGCGCTGAAGGACCGCGCGCTGTACGACATCGTGCCCTGGCCATCCAGCAACCCGGACGGCCGGGTGAACGCCGAGGCCATCGCCGCGGTGCAGGATTGGCTGCACGAGCGCGGCTACGTGCCGACCAAAGTCGATCTGGCCAAGGTGATCGACAACCAGTTCGCCGACTTCGCGGTGGCGCAGCTCGGCCCGTATCAGCCATAACCGTGGTGCTGCCCCTGCCCAAGGGCCGCGCCCCCGCCCGTCGGGAGTAGGTGATGAGGTTCTATGTCTTCCACCTGATGCCCTGGCCGTACTTGCCGCCGGACTTCGGGCAGACGCACGACACGGCCTGGGTGGTCTGCGAGAACGCGCTGTACGATCCCCAGCGCGGGCACGAGGTGTACAACCGCTACCTGGACGAACTGGAATATGCCGACGAGTTGGGGTTCGACGGGGTCTGCGTGAACGAGCACCACCAGAACGCCTACGGGCTGATGCCGTCGCCCAACATCATGGCCGCCTGCCTCGCGCGCCGCACGCGGCGCGTCAAGCTGGTGATCCTCGGCAACGTGCTGACGCTGTACGACCACCCGCTGCGCGTGGCCGAGGAGGTGGCCATGCTGGACGTCATCAGCGGCGGCCGCGTTATCTCCGGCCAGGTCGTCGGCACGGGCAACGAGTTCTTCTCCTACAACGTCAACCCCACCTACGCCCGCGAGCGGTTCCACGAGGCCCACGAGCTGATCCTCAAGGCCTGGACGACCCCCGGCCCGTTCGCCTGGGAGGGCATGCACTACCGCTTCCGGTACGTCAACGTCTGGCCGCGGCCGTACCAGCAGCCGCACCCGCCGATCTGGATCCCGGGCTCCGGCTCGCGCGAGACGATCGAGTGGGTGGCCCAGCGGCGCTATACGTATATGGTGCTGCCCACGCTGGCGCCGTACGCCCTGCGCGCCGCCAGCGCCGAGTACTTCCGCGAGGCGTGCGCCCGCGCGGGCTACACCCCGCGGCACGAGCAGATCGGCTGGGGCGTGGGCATCTACGTGGCCGAGACCGACGCGCGCGCGGTGGAGGAGTACGAGCCCCACTTCTGGTACTACGCCCGGAACCTGCTCAAGAACCGCGACACGTTCCAGTACCCGCCAGGCCACTCGTCGGTGCGCTCGATGCTCAGCGTGCTGGAGGCGCGGCGCACCTCGCGGCCCGGGCGCTTCAGCGCGTGGGCGGAGATCGAGAAGGCCGGCTACGTGATCGTGGGCAGCCCCGCTACGGTGCGCGACCGCCTGCTGGAGATCGCCCGCGCCACGGGCCTGGGCACGCTGGTGCCCAACTTCTCGGTCGGCAACGTGCCGCACCACCTTACCCGTAAGAGCATGGAGCTGTTCGCCCGCGAGGTGATGCCCGCCCTGCGGCCCGTGAACACCGACGAGCCGGCCGCCTCCCCGGCGTCTGCGGCGGTGGAGCGATGAGCACCGAAACGACGCGCCCTATCGGTGGCCGCCCCACGCGCATCCTGGCGGCTGGCGAGGGGCCCACCCTGCTGTGGCTCCACGACACGCTGGGCAACCGGTGGACGCCCGGCCACGCGCTGCTGGCGCACAGCTGCCAGGTCATCGCGCCGAGCCTGCCGGGCTTCGACGACTCGACCACCCTCGGCCGCATCGACGGGCCGGAGGACGTGGTGTTCTGGCTGCTCGACCTGTGGGACGCGCTGGGGCTGGAGCGCCCGGCGCTGCTCGGCTGCGGGCTCGGCGGCTGGCTGGCGGCCGAGTTCGCCGTGCGCTACCCGGAGCGGCTGGGGGCGCTGGTGGTGGTCAACGCCTACGGCCTGCAGGTCGAGGGCGCGCTGGCCGAGGACGAGTTCGCGCTCACGCCGCCGATGCTGCGCCCGCTGGTGTTCGCCGATCCGACCGGCCCGCTGGCGCGGGACTGGCTGCCGGACAGCGAGCCGCCCGAGCGCGCGGAGGCGGTCCTGCACGCGCGGGTGGCCGCGGCGCGGCTGGCGTGGCAGTTTCCCTACCATCCCAAGCTGCGCGAGCGCCTGCCGCGGGCTCGCGTGCGCGCCCTGGTGCTGTGGGGCGAGCGCGACCGGCTGGTGCCCGTGGCGCACGCCCACGCCTACGCCGCCGGCCTGCCCGACGCGCGGCTCGTGCTGCTACCCGACGCGGCCCACTACCCGTACCTGGAGACGCCCGAGGCGTTCGCCCGCGAGGTGCGGCGGTTTCTCGGCTGAGCTGTGGTAGTTCGGCGCGGTCGGGAGCGCCTGTGTGGAGGACACGACCGATGCGACGCCTGTGCTCGCTCACGCTGCTCGTCTGGCTCGCCGCGGCCTGTGCTCCCGCGGCGGCACCGGCGGGAGGGGCTAAAACCGCCCCAACACCGGCTAGTGCCGTGCCCACGGGCGCGCCGGCGGCCGCACCATCCGCCGCCAGTTCGCCGGCGCTCCAGGTGAAGTACGCCTACGCCCCGCGGCTCCCGATGATCCCCGTGTTCGTGGCCCAGGAGAAGGGCTTCTTCGCCGCGCAGGGGCTCGACGTGGAGTTCGTGACCTTCCTGGCGGGGTCGAACGAGATGCTCCCGCCGCTGTCGCAGGGCCAGCTCGATGTGGCGGCGGCCGGGATCAGTGCCGGGATGGTCAATGCCGCGGCCGAGGGGATCGTCTTCCGCATGGTCGCCGACCAGGGCCAGATCGCCCACGGCCGCTCGGTGTACAACATCGTCGTGCGCAGCGACGTCGCCGACAAGTTCCGCGACCTCAGCGATCTCCGGGGGAGCGTCGGGGGCGTGCCGGCCATCGACTCTGGGCTCTCGCTGCCGTACACCTTCTACAAGGTCGCGCAGGCCGCAGGGCTGACCACGCCTGACGGGCTCGAGTTCGCGAACTTCACGTTCGTGGAGACGCCGGCGGGCGGTGTGGCCGACCAGCTCGCCATGTTCCAGAACAAGGCCCAGGAGTGGCAGCTGCTGGTCGAGCCGGTGCCCGCGCTGCTGGAGGAGCGCGGCCTGGGCGTGCGCTGGAAGCGCACCGACGAGATCGTGCGCGATCCGATCCAAGCGTACACGCTGCTGTACGGCGAGCGGTTCATGCGCGACAAGCCCGAGGCGGCGCGCCGGTTCATGGTGGCCTACATCCAAGGGCTGCGCTACTTTCTCGACCACGTCGGCACTCCCGAGATCACGGCCATCGCGGCCAAGCATGCCCAGGTCCCGGAATCGGTGGTCGAGCGCGCGTTGTGGGCCTACTACGACCCGAACGGGCGCGTGGACCTCCGCAGCCTGCAGGACCAGCACGACTTCTGGCAGGCCAAAGGGCTGATCCGCAAAGGCATCGGGGACGTGCGCACGCTGGTGGACTACAGCTACCTCGACGCCGCGCTGGCCCAGCTCGGCACGCGGTAGCCCCGGCGCGGCGCGGCTGGGGCTGTGGGCGCGCCTCACTGCTCCGTGGGGGGCGCCGCGGTAGCCGCGGCCTGCCGCGCCGGTCCCACGCGATCGCCCTCCGTCCGCGCGGCTGTCTCGGGCTGGCCCTGCGTGGCCGCAGCGAGGTTCACGGCCGACCCGATCAGCGCGAGGTGCGTGAAGCCCTGCGGGAAGTTACCCAGCAGGGAGCCGTCGCGCGCGTCCACCTCCTCGGAGAATAGGCCGAGGTCGTTGCCGTAGCGCGTCAGGCGCTCGAACAGGGCGCGCGCCTCGTCGACGCGCCCCTCGTAGGCTAGCGCGTCGACCAGCCAGAAGCTGCACAGCAGAAAGGCGCCCTCGCTGCCCGGCAGCCCGTCCGGGGCGCGGTAGCGGCGTACGAGCCCGTCGGCGGCCAGCTCGCGTTGGATCGCCGCCACGGTGGCGCGCACGCGCGGGTCGCTGGCGGGCAGGAAGCCGACGCGGGGGAGGGCCAGGGCACTGGCGTCGAGGGCGTCGCTGCCGAACGCCTGCGTGAATGCGCCGCGCCGCGGGTTCCAGCCCTGTTCCAGGATAGCGGCGCGGATCGCCTCGCGAGTGGCGTGCCAGCGGGCGAGCGGGGCGGGCAGGCCGAACTCGGTGGCCAGCCGGATGCCCCGGTCGAGCGCGGCCCAGCACAGCAGCTTGGAGTACAGGAAGTGCTGGGGCGGGCCGCGCATCTCCCAGATGCCGGCCCCGGGCTCGCTCCAGCGGCTGGCCGCCTGCTCGACCAGATAGCTCAGCAGCTGCCAGCTCTCGGCGCCCGGGCGGTGCTGGGCCGGCTGGCCATGCGTGGTGTGGGCGCCCGACTCCGGCCGGTAGTAGAGGTAGGCGGTGGTGAGCACCTCGCCGTAGATATCCTGCTGCTGCTGGGTGGCGGCCGCGTTGCCTACCCGCACCGGCCGGGAGCCGCGATACCCCTCCAGGTGGTCGAGCGTGTACTCCGGCAGCTCGCGGCCGCCGTCGATCGTGTACATGATCTGCAAGGTGTCGTTCCGCGAGGGCAGGCAGACGCTGCGCAGCCAGAGGAAGAAGTCCACGGCCTCGTGCTCGTAGCCCACGCTGAGCAGCGCGTACAGCATCAGCGAGCTATCGCGCAGCCACGTGTAGCGGTAGTCCCAGTTGCGTGTGCCCCCGATCTCCTCGGGCAGCGAGGTCGTGGGGGCGGCAACGATGGCGCCGGTGGGCTCGTAGGTGAGCAGCTTCAGGGTGAGCGCGCTGCGCAGGACCAGGTCGCGGTACGGCCCGTGGTAGGTGCAGCGCGCCGCCCAGCGCTGCCAGTAGTCGAGGGTGGCGGCCAGCTCGGTGTAGGGATCGGGAGGCGCCAGCGCCGCCCGCGCGCTATCGAGGCTGTCGGCCACCGTGAGCGCCAAGGCGCGCCGCTCGCCCGCGCGCACGGAGAAGGTGGCGTGCAGGCCCCCCTGCCCGTCGGGCGCGAGCGCCACGGGCGCGCAGGCGAGCACCAGATACGTTCCGGCCCCCGACGCGATGGCGCCGCCGGCCGCGGGCGACAGCGTGGCTGGGACGCGAGCGTAGTCGAACGTCGGCTTGAACACGGTCGCGAACGTGGTCTCCCCGGCCAGCCCCTCGACCAAGCGCAGCACGCGCCGGCGGCTGCCCACGTCGTGCCCCCCCCAGTTGGGCTTGCGGTCGTAGACCGGCATGCACTCGATGACGCGCGCGGTGCCCGCGGCGGTGGTGAAGGTGGTCTCCAGCACCGGGGTGGGCCCGAGGTAGCGGCGCCGGGCGCGGTATGGCCCGGTGGGTATCAGGGCCCAGTATCCCCCCTGGTCGGCGTCGAGCAGGCGGCAGAACACGGCCGGCGCGTCGAAGCGGTGGGGGCAGTACCAGTCGAGCGAGCCGCCGCGCGAGACCAGTGCAGCCGTATGGCAGTCGCCGAGCAGCGCGTAGTCCGCGATCGGGGAGTAGCGAACGGCTGCCACGAATGCCTCGTGCGCCCTGAGTCGGCCCGGTAGTCTAGTCGGCACCCGATTCGCTGTCAAGCGCGCGTGCCCGCCGCCTATACTCGGATCGAGCCCCACACGGGCGACTGGGCGGACCGGGGTGCGGCCCACGCGGCCGCAGCGCGACGGGGGGTCGAGAACCATGACGCAAACCGCTGCCGAGATGCTGGTCGAGCGCCTGCACGCGTGGGGGGTGGAGGTGGTATTCGGCTTCGCGGGCGACGGGATCGGCGAGATCCTCGAGGCACTGCGGCGCCAGCAGCGCATTCGCTTCGTGCAGGTGCGCCACGAAGAGGCGGCCGCCTTCGCTGCCTGCGGCTACGCTAAGTTCACGGGCCGGCTCGGCGTCTGCCTGGCCACCTCCGGCCCGGGCGGCGTGCACCTGGCCAACGGCCTGTACGACGCTCAGGGCGACGATCAGCCCGTCCTGGCGATCACCGGCCAGACCTGGTCGCACCTGATCGGGACCCACTACCAGCAGGACGTGGCGCTCGACCGCCTGTACGCCGATGTCGCCGCCTACAGCGAGCGGGTGATGAACGCCGACCACCTGCCGCGCGTGCTCGACGCGGCGATCAAGACCGCGCTGGCCCGCCGCACCGTGGCGCACGTCAATATTCCCCGCGACGTCCAGCGCCAGCGCCCCGCGCACGAGTACCCGAGCGCCGCACTGCCGCGCCTGTGGCGCGAGCTGACCGCCGCGCGCCACCCGCTGCCGCCTGCCAGCGTGCTCCAAGAGGCGGCCGACCTGATCAACGCCGGCCGCCGTGTGGCGATCTTGGCCGGCCGGGGGGCGATCGGCGCACGCGAGCAGGTCATCGAGCTGGCCGAGCGTGTCGCGGGGCCGATCATCAAGCCTCTGCTCGGCAAGACGGCGGTGCCGGACGACAGCCCCTATACGACCGGTGGCATCGGCTTGCTGGGCACCGCACCGTCGGTCGACGCGCTGCGCGAGTGCGACACGCTGGTGATCATCGGCAGCAGCTTCCCCTACCTCGACTTCTACCCCAAGCCCGGCCAGGCGCGTGTCGTCCAGATCGACCGCGACCCCACGCGCATCGGCCTACGCCACGAGGTGGACGTGGGCCTAGTCGGCGACAGCCACGACGTGCTCCAGGCCTTGCTGCCCCTGGTGCGCCACAAGAGCGATCGCTCGTTCCTGGCCAAGGCGCAGGAGCGGATGCACCACTGGAACCGCCTGATGGAGCAGGAGGGCACAAACCACGCCCGGCCGCTGAAGCCGCAAGTGGTATTCTACGAGCTGAACAAGTTGCTCGCTGACGACGCTATCATCACCTGCGATAGCGGCACCGATACCACCTGGATCGCCCGCCACCTGCGCATGCGCGGCCGCATGCAGTTCTCGCTCTCGGGCACGCTGTCGACCATGGCCTGCTCGCTGCCGTACGCCATCGGCGCGGCGATCGCCTACCCTAGCCGGCAGATCATCTGCGTGGCGGGCGACGGCGCGCTCACCATGCTGATGGGCGAGCTGGCCACGGTGGCCTACTACCAGCTCCCTATCAAGATCGTGGTGGTGAAGAACAACACGTTGAACCAGGTGCGCTGGGAGCAGCTGGTTCAGTTCGGCTATCCCGAGTTCGCCGTCGAGCTCCAGCCCATCGACTTCGCCGCGGTCGCCCGGGCCTGCGGGGTGGCGGGCTACAGTGTCGACGACCCCGCGCAGGTCGCGGCCACGCTCCAGCAGGCGCTGGCCCAGCCCGGGCCGGCGCTCGTGGAGTGCGCGGTAGACCCGAACGCGCCGCCGATGCCTGGCAAGGTCACCACGCAGCAGGCCCTCGCGCTAGCCGAAGCGCTGCTCAAGGGCCAGCCCGACCGCCTGCAGCTCATGCGCGAGGCGATCGCCGCCACGGCGCGCGAGCTGCGCACCGTGCCCGAGGCGTTTTTCTAGTGCCGAGAGGAGCGGAGCCCATGACGCCGCACGCCTTTACCGCGCGCGATCTCGACTGCGTGCTGCGGGCCGATGGCAATCCGGGCGAGTCGCCACTGTGGTCGGTGCAGGAGCAGGCGCTGTACTGGGTGGACATTCTCGGCCAGGCGATCCACCGCTTCCATCCGGCGACCGGCCGCGACGAGGTGTTTCCGCTGCCCGATGCGGTCACAGCCCTGGGGCTCCGCCGGGGGGGTGGGCTCGTGCTCACCCTGCGCCACCAGTTCGCCTTCTACGACCCCGCCCGGCGCGCGCTGACTCGTGGCGCGGCCCCGGAGCCTGCTCAACCCCGGAACCGCTTCAACGACGGCAAGGTGGATCGCCAGGGCCGCTTCTGGGCCGGCACCATGAACGATCAGCAGTGGGACGCGCCCACCGGCGCCCTCTACCGGCTGGACCCCGACGGGCGCATCACGCGGCAGCAGGGCGACGTGGCTTGTGCCAACGGCCTCGGCTGGAGCCCGGACAACCACACGTTCTACTTCGGCGAGAGCTTCCGCTACGCGATCTTCGCCTACGACTTCGACCCCGACACTGGCTGCCTGGCCAACCGCCGCGTGTTCGCTACCATCGATCGCGCCGGCGGCGCTTTTCCCGATGGCCTGACGGTCGACGCCGAGGGCGGCGTGTGGAGCGTGCACAACGCGGTGGGGCGCGTGGTGCGCTACGACCCGCGTGGTCGGATTACCCACACGGTGGCGCTGCCCGTGCCGCAGCCGACCAGCGTTATGTTCGGCGGCGCGCGCCTAGACACGCTGTACATCACCACCTCGCGCCAGAACATGACCCCCGAGCAGCGGGCTCGCTACCCCCTCTCTGGGAGTCTGTTCGCCCTGCGCCCGGGCCTCAGCGGTCTGCCCGAGCCCGCGTTTGCCGGCTGAGCCTCAGTGCAGTACCCGACAAGGAGTGAGCGGATCGTGCCATCCACGCCGTACGACGTGATCATCATCGGCACGGGCGCGGGCGGCGGCACGCTGGCCTACCGCCTGGCGCCCTCGGGCAAGCGCATCCTCCTGCTGGAGCGAGGCGACTGGCTACCACGCGAGCGCGCCAACTGGGACTCGGCCGCGGTGTTCCTGCAAGGGCGCTACCGTGCGCGCGAGACGTGGTACGACGCCGACGGCCAGCCGTTCCACCCGGGCATCCACTATTGGGTCGGCGGCAACACCAAGGTGTACGGGGCGGCGCTGTTCCGCCTGCGCCCGCAGGACTTCGGCGAGCTCCGCCACTACGGCGGTCTCTCGCCGGCCTGGCCGATCGGCTACGATGACCTGGAGCCGTACTACTCGCAGGCCGAGCAGCTCTACCAGGTGCACGGCCGCCACGGCGAGGACCCCACCGAGGGCCCCTGGAGCCAGCAGTACCCCCACCCGCCGATCC
The DNA here is from genome assembly GCA_035294645.1 of Chloroflexota bacterium. Taxonomy (GTDB): domain Bacteria; phylum Chloroflexota; class UBA6077; order UBA6077; family JAJPHF01; genus JADGHJ01. The sequence goes on along the minus strand of DATGKN010000070.1, from coordinate 62,621 downwards.
GCCACGAGCCACGCATCCAGCAGCTCAGCGACGACCTGGAGCGGCTGGGCCTGCACCCGTTCCATGCGCCGTGCGGCGCCCTGCTCGACCAGGACGACCAGGGCCGGCCCACCCCGTTCAGCCGGTGCATCCGCTGCGACCGCTACGACGGCTTCCCCTGCCTCGTACAGGGCAAGAGCGACGCGGAGATCATCTGCGTGCGGCCGGCGCTGGCGTACCCGAACGTCCAGCTCCTGACCCGTGCTCGCGCCACGCGGCTGGTCACCGACGCCAGCGGGCGCACGGTCACCCGCGTGCTAGTGGAGCGCGACGGGCAGCCCGAGGAGTATCGCGCCGATCTCGTGGTGGTGGCCTGCGGGGCGATCAACTCGGCGGTGCTGCTGCTGCGCTCGGCCAACGACCAACACCCGAACGGCCTGGCCAACCGCTCCGGTGTCGTCGGCCGCTACTACATGCGGCACCTCAGCTCCGCCGTCATGGCGCTCAGCATCGAGCCCAACCCCACCCAGTTCCAGAAGACGCTAGCACTCAACGACTTCTACTTCGGGGCCGACGACTGGGACTACCCGCTCGGCAATATCCAGATGGTCGGCAAGTCCGACGGCGAGATGGTGAAAGGCGAGGCCCCCCACTGGGTAGGGTGGGCCCCCGACCTGGCGTTCGAGGAGATCGCTCGCCACGCGGTCGACTTCTGGCTCACTACCGAGGATCCCCCCTTGGCGGACAACCGCGTCACGCTGGACCGCGCCGGGGCGATCCACCTCCACCTGCGCGATGTCAACCAGGAGGCCCACCGCCGGCTGATCGCCAAGCTGCAGAGCCTCGTCAGCCGCGTCGGCCTGCGCGAGCACCTACTGCCGCGCCGCCTGTACCTGGGCAAGACGATGGACATCTCCGCTACAGCGCATCAGGCAGGCACCGTGCGCTTCGGCACCGACCCGCGCACCTCGGCGCTCGACGTGTTCTGTAAAGCACACGATCTGGACAACCTGTACGTGGTAGATGCCAGCTTCTTCCCCTCCATCGGGGCGGTGAACCCGGCGCTGACCATCATGGCCAATGCGCTGCGCGTCGGCGACCACCTGCTCGAACGGCTGAAGTAACGCGCGGCCTGGCGCTGCACACGGGCGCGCCCTATCATGGCGGGCGAGACGGCGCGGTACCCGGCGAGCGCGAGGAGGGATGGGTAGCGATGAACGGCAGCGCGGCGGTCGCGGAGATCCTGCGGCGCGAAGGCGTCGAGTACGTGTTCTGCTTCCCGGCCAACCCGTTGATCGACGCCGCCGCGGCGGCCGGCATCCGCCCGATCGTCGGCCGCCTCGAGCGCACGGTGATCAACATGGCCGACGGCTACACCCGCGTGACCAACGGGCGCCGCACGGGTGTGTGCATGGTGCAGCGCGGGCCCGGTATCGAAAACGCCTACGGCGGCATCGCGCAGGCGTATGCCGACCGCACGCCGCTGCTGGTACTGCCGGGCGGCGAGCCGCGGGCGCGCGTAGGCCTGCCCACCGCCTACGACGCGGCGGACAACTACCGCGGCGTCACCAAGTGGGCCGCGCGCTTCGCCAGCGCAGCCCAAATCCCCGCCCAGCTGCGCCGCGCGTTCACCTACCTGCGCGCGGGCCGCCCCGGGCCGGTGCTGCTGGAGATGCCGGCCGACGTGGCGACCGAGGAGGCCGGCGACGCGCCGCGGGACTACGCGCCGGTGCCGCGGCTGCGCACGGCGGCCGATCCGGAGGCGGTGACCCGCGCCGTGCGCCTGCTGCTGGCGGCAGAGCGGCCGCTGCTGCACGTCGGCCAGGGCGTGCTGTGGGCCGAGGCCACGGCCGAGCTGCGCGAGTTCGCCGAGCTGGTCCAGGCGCCGGTGATGACCACCCTGCTGGGCAAAAGCGCGTTCCCCGAGGACCATCCGTTGGCCATCGGCTGCGGCGGCGCCAGCGCCAGCTACGGTGTGCGCGAGTTCCTGCCGCGCGCCGACCTGGTGTTCAGCATCGGGGCGAGCCTGTCGCGCACGCTGGCCTCCTGCCCCATTCCCGGCGGCAAGCCGCTGGTGCAGTGCGTGGTCGACGAGCGCGACGTGAACGCCGAGTATGCGCTGGCCGCGGCGGTGCTGGGCGACGCCAAGCTGGTCCTCCAGCAGCTCTGCGAGGAGGTGCGCCGCCAGACGGGGCCCGAGGGCCGCCGCGACGACGCGCGCGCCGCCCGCGCGGTGGCCGCCATGCGCGAGCGCCTGCAGGCCGAGTGGCTGCCGCGGCTGACCAGCGACGAGGCGCCGATCAACCCCTACCGCGTGATCTGGGAGGTGATGCAGGCGATCGACCGCGCGCAGGCGATCGTCACCCACGACTCGGGCAACGTGCGCGACCAGGTGGCGCCGTTCTACGTGGCGGCCGGCCCGCGCAGCTACCTCGGCTGGGGCAACTCGACGCAGCTCGGCACCTCGCTCGGGCTGGCGCTGGGCGCCAAGCTGGCCGCGCCGGACAAGCTGGTGGCCCACTTTCTGGGCGATGCGGCCTTTGGCATGTGTGGGCTCGACCTGGAGACCGCCGTGCGCCACCGCATTCCCATCCTCACCCTGCTGCTGAACAACTCCGCCATGGGCAACTACGAGAAGATGCAGCCGGTGGCGGTCGAGCGGTTCGGCATCAAGCGGCTGTCGGGCGACTACGCGGGGGTGGCGCGGGCGCTGGGCGTGTGGGCCGAGCGCGTCGAGACGCCCGACGAGATCGCGCCGGCGCTGCGCCGCGCGGTGGCGGTCGTCCAGGAGGGGCGGCCGGCGCTGCTGGAGTTCATCACGCGCGAGGAGCCGGCTATCCTGGCCCCGCCGCGCGACTGAGAGTCGCCACATGATCCGCGGGACGCTGTGCGGGTTCCCTACCGCCGACGGCGAGACGCTACACGGCTTCCTGATCGAGCCGGCTGCCGCGCCGGAGCCGCGCCCGGCCCTGCTGCTGGTGCACGGCGTGGCGCTCAACTTCTACACCGGCCCGCTGCCAGCGCTCGGCCAGGCGCTGGCGGCCGAGGGCTACCCGGCACTGCTGGTGAACACGCGCGGCCACGACTGGATCAGCCGCGCCGGGGCCGACCTGGCGGGCTTCGGCGGGGCGACCTACGAGCGGCTGGAAGACTGCCTGCTCGATCTCGAGGCCGCTATCGCCTGGCTGCGCGCCCAGGGCCACGGACGCGTCGTGCTCATCGGCCACAGCCTCGGCGCGGTGAAGGCGCTGTACTACCAGGGCGAGCGGCGCGACCCCGCCGTCGTGGGCGTGGCGGCGCTGTCCTGCCCGCGCCAGTACTACACCGCGCGCGCCGCGGATCAGGCGGGGTTCGCCGCCACCCTGGAGCAGGCCGAGGCCCTGCTCGCCGCCGGCCGCGGGCGCGAGCTGCTCTGGGCGCCCACCACGGGCAGCATGGGCCTGTGGTCGGCGGAGACGTTCGTGAGCAAATATGGTCGCCACGAGCGCAACGATGTGCGGCCCCACGCGGCGCGCGCGGGCTGCCCGGTGCTCGCCCTGGCCGGCGGCGCCGAGCACCCGTACTTCCCCGGCTACGCGCGCGAGCTGGCCGCCGCGGCCGGGCCGCGCGGGACGTTCGTGGTGCTCGACGGGGCGGACCACCGCTACAGCGCGCACCTGGCCGCGGTGAGCACGGCGGTGGCGCGCTGGCTCGCGGCGCTCGGCGGCTAGCTGGCCGCGGGCAGCGGCTCCCTCGCGGGCGCGGTGGCCTCGGGCGCGGCGAGGCCGGTCACCTCGCGGATCTCGCGTTCCTCCAGCGACTCGCGCGCCAGCAGCGCCGCGGCCAGCGCCTCCAGCCGCGCCCGCTCGCGGCTGAGCGTGGCGCGCGTGTACTGGTAGCACTCGTCGAGGATGCGCCGCACCTCCTCGTCCACCACCTGCGCTAGCGCCTCGCTGATCTCGCGGCTGAGGCTCAGCGGGCCGCCGAGGAACTCGTTGCCGTCGGGCTGGGCGAGCGACAGCGGCCCCACGCGCGGGCTCATGCCCCAGCGCGTCACCATCTGGCGCGCGATCTGGGTGGCCTGCTGGAAGTCGTTCTCCGCGCCGGTGCTCGGCGTGTGGAACACGAGCTCCTCGGCCACGCGCCCGCCCATGGCCACCGCGATGCGGGCGCGCAGGTACGGCTCGGTGTAGTTGAGCCGGTCGTCCACGGGCAGCGAGTACGTGACGCCCAGCGCTTGCCCGCGCGGGACGATAGTTACCTTGTGCACCGGGTCGGCCTCGGGGGTGAGCAGCCCCACCAGCGCGTGGCCGGCCTCGTGGTAGGCGGTGCGTTTGCGGTCCTCGGGGCTCATCACCAGCTTGCGCTCGGTGCCCAGCGCGATCTTCTCCAGGGCGTCGAAGAAGTCCTCGCGCGTCACGGCGTCGCGGTCCCGGCGGGCGGCCAGTAGCGCCGCCTCGTTGACCAGGTTGCGCAGGTCGGCGCCCACCAGGCCCGGGGTAGCCGCGGCGATCTCGCCGAGATCAACATCGGGGGCCAGCGGCACGCCGCGCGTGTGGACCTTGAGGATCTCCTCGCGGCCGTGCCGGTCGGGCCGCGGCACCACCACGCGGCGGTCGAAGCGCCCCGGGCGCAGCAGCGCGGGGTCGAGCACGTCCGGGCGGTTGGTGGCCGCCAGCACGATCACCGCCTCGCGGGCGTCGAAGCCGTCCATGGCCACCAGCAGCTGGTTGAGCGTCTGCTCGCGCTCGTCGTGGCCGCCGCCCACGATGGTGCCCGCGCCGCGCCGGCGGCCGATGGCGTCCAGCTCGTCGACGAACACGATCGACGGCGCCTCCTTGCGCGCCTGCTCGAACAGGTCGCGCACGCGGGCGGCGCCCACGCCGACGATCATCTCGATGAACTCGGAGCCGCTCATGCTGAAGAACGGCACGTTGGCCTCGCCGGCCACCGCGCGGGCGAGCAGCGTCTTGCCCGTGCCCGGCGGGCCGACCAGCAGCACGCCCTTGGGGATGGTGCCGCCCAGCCGGCGGTACTTGTCGGGGTTCTTCAGGAAATCGACGATCTCCTGGAGCTCCTGCTTCGCCTCGTCGATGCCCGCCACGTCGGCGAAGGTGATGCGCTGCTGGCCCTCCTCGGGCTGGTAGCGCCGCGCGCGGCTGCGCCCGAGCCCGAACACGCCCGCCTGCGCCTGCTGCGAGCGGCTGGCCATCCAGAACAGCAGGGCGAAGAACAACAGGGCCGGCCCGAAGCTGAGCAGCGCCGTCCACAGCAGCCCGCGGCCCTGGTCGAGCGGCCGCGCGTTGATCACCACGCCCTTCTCGCGCAGCAGGTTGTCCAGCTGCGGGTCCACGAACGTCGGCAGCCGCGTCTCGAAGTGGATCGAGGTCCGCGGCTGCTGGCCGCCGGTGGGCGTCGGCGGGTAGGTCACCGGCTCGCGGAACGTGCCCTGGATGGCGTCGCCTTGGCTGGTGATCTCGACGACGTTACCGGCCTCGACCTGCTCGCGAAACGTGGTGTAGGGGATAGTGATACGGTCGGGCTTCTCCGGGAACAGCACCGGCGCCAACAGGTAGTTGGCGACTAAGAAGGCGATCAGGACCAGGATCCACGCCCACCCGAGCCCTGCCGGCACCTTGTGCTGGGGTGGGCGCTGGCTCGCGTTCGGCCGCGGGGCCTCGGGGCCCGGGGGCCGCGGCCGCTCGGTCGTCGTGCCACGCTTCTGCACCATGCTTTGGTATCCCGTGCGCGTGTGAGTGGCACGCGCACGCCCTTTCTGCCATCAGCGTACCCGCTGCCCGGGCCAACGACAATTAGCGCCGTGCTAGGACGGCGCAGGAAACATGCCGCTCAAGCGAAGGCGTGCCGCAGCCGCGGCAGCACATGTTCGCTGAACAGCCGGATGAACCGCGCCTGGTCGTCGCCCGGCGCGTGGAACACCAGGTGCCGAAAGCCCAGCTCGACGTAGGGGCGCACGCGCTCGACGACCTCCTCGGGGTCGTCGCTCACGATCCAGCGGCGGTGCGCCTGATCGAGCACCTTCTGGGCGGCGCGCTCCATGTCCAGCGGCGTCTCGATGGCTACCTTGTCCTCCTGCGACAGCGCCAGGGCGGCCCAGATGCGGGTGTCGGCCAGCGCGCGCTCGCGGTCGGGGTCGTACGCCACCTTGATCTCGATCAGCCGCTCGATGGTGGCCGGATCGCGGCCGGTCTCGCGGGCGCCGCGCTCGACCGCGGGCAGGAGCTGCTCGCGGTACAGCTCCCAGGCCTTGCCGCTGGTGCAGATGAAGCCGTCGCCGTAGCGGCCGGCCAGCTCGGCCGCCTTGGGCCCCGTGGCGGCGAGGTACAGCGGCACCCCCTCGGCCGGCCGGTCGTACAGCGTCGCCTTGTAGGTGCGGAAGTAGCGGCCCTCGAAGGTCACGAACTGCTCGCGCCACAGGCGGCGCATCAGCTCGACCGCCTCGCGCAGGCGTTCGGCCCGCTCCTTGAAGCCGGGCCAGCGGATCCCCGTGGCGGGCACCTCGTTGAGCGACTCGCCGCTGCCCACGCCCAGGAAGAAGCGGCCGCCGGACAGCAGGGCCAGGGTAGCCGCCGCCTGCGCCACCACGCTCGGGTGCAGGCGAAAGGTGGGGGTGGTCACGCTGGTGCCTAGCAGCACGCGGCGGGTGCGCTGCGTGGCGGCGCCCAACCAGCTGAACGCCTCCGGCGCGTGGCCGTTGGTGTGGCGCCAGGGCTGGAAGTGGTCGCTGACTGCCACGCTGTCGAACCCGTACTCCTCGGCCAGCACGGTGAACTCCAGCAGCTCGCGCGGGCCGAACTGCTCCGCCGACGCCTTGTAGCCAAGCCGCAGCACCGTTGCCTCCTCGCCGCCCGGCGGCGTGCCGTGCGGCCGCCCCTGGGCTACAGTGATCGCGTGGTCTCCCCGGCAGTGTGACACGTTTCGGGTATCGAGGACTACCGTGCCGCTACTGCTTTCGCCGGCCGCGCAGGCGTTCCTGGCGCGCGCCCCGGTCGCGCACCTGGCCACCGCCAGCCCCGACGGTCGGCCGCACGTGGTGCCCATCACATTCGTCTGGCTCGACGAACGGCTGTACACGGCGCTGGACGCCAAACCGAAGCGGGTGGCCGTCGCGCGACTGCGGCGCGTGCGCAACCTATTGGCCAACCCGCGCGTCGCCGTGGTGGTCGATCGCTACAGCGACGACTGGGCGCGGCTGGGCTATGTCCTGCTGGAGGGGTGCGGGCAGCTGCTGACCGACGCCGCTGCTGCCGAGCGGGCCTGCGCGGCGCTGCGCGCCAAATATCCGCCGTACCGCGCCGGCCCGCTGCAGCTAGGCGCGGCGCCGATCATCGAGGTCGTGCCGGAACGAGTGATCGAGTGGGGCGACCTGGCGCCCTAGCCGTGCGCCGTCCGGGCGGCTAGCTGCCAGCTCGGCCGTGCTAGTAGCGCGGCATCCCCGGCGCCGGGGCGGGCGCCGGCGGCTGCATGGGGGCGCCGGCCGCCGTGCCGCCGCCGATCGGCTCGCCCGCCACGGTCAGCGTGCCGGTCATGCGGCCGCCGTCGGCGGCGACGATCGACAGGAAGTTATAGGTCCCCGGGGTGACCGTCCAGATGGCGCAGCTGTCGCCTGGCCACAAGATGCCGGAGTCCCAGTAGTCCCAAGCGGTCGAGGTATGCGGCTGGCTGCCGCGGTTGCGGAAGATCACCACCGTGCCCGGGCGCACGGTCAGCTCGCTGGGCACGAACAACCCGTCGTAGAGCTCCACGGTTACCCGCGGCAGCTCGTTGATCGCCGTGGCGGGCACCGTGGGTTTCGGCGAGCCGCAGCCGCGCGGCAGCATTCCGACCGGCGCCGGCAGGCCCAGCCCGCCCGACGGTGGTGCCCAGCCGCCCTGCGGGGACGGGGGGCCGCCAGAATCGTCGGCGGCGGCGGGCACCACGAGCGCTAGCAACGAGGCGAGTGCCAAGACGGCCGCTAGCACGAGGGTCCCTCCGAGTCGAGCTAGCCTCATCGCAACCTCCTCCGGCTGCTAGCCGCGGCGTCGGCGATACCCCCGAGCCAACCCCGACGAGGTCCCGCGCGGCGCGCGCTCGGCTCGCGTGGGGCATCGCCAACGCACACGTCTCTCTAGCGCGGGACCTCGCTCTGCACCGTCGAGTATAGGACACGTGCCTACTGCGTGGGCCATCGAGCGCGGCTGCCGCGACCATAGAATCGTGTAGGAATCGGTGCCCGCTCAGCGCACGGCGCCGCTGATGGTGGGGACCCGCTGCACGGGCGCCGCGCACTGGCGTAGATAGGCGAGCGCCGTATCGAGCCTCACCACATCCGCGTACTTCTGGTGCATGTCGAACAGGTTGATGGCGTGGCAGGCCTCGTGGCGGTCGAACACGCACTCCTCGACCACGATCATCTTGTAGCGGTACGAGCAGCCATCGACCACCGATGCGCGCACGCAGCCGCTGGTCGTCTCGCCCGCGACCAACAGCGTGTCCACGCGGAGCTGGTTGAGGTGAGCCACCAGCGGGGTGCCCCAGAACGCGCTCGGCGCGGTCTTGCGCAGCACCGCCTCCCCGGGGATCGGTGCTACCTGCTCCATGATGTCGTACTGGCGGCGGACCCGGTCGTGGGCCAGCGGATCGTCGCGCGTCTGCCGCGGCGCACCACCGTGGGCCGCCTCGTTCCAGCCCATCACCCCCGACTCGTCGGGGTGCAGCCCCGTGACGTGGACCACCGGAATGCCTGCTGCGCGCGCGGTGTGCAGGAGCTGCTGGATGTGCGGCAGCGCCTGCCAGCCGGCGGGCCCGCAGTAGCCCGGCCAGTCGCGCAGGCCCTCCAGCAGCGGCACGGGCGCGTCGCCGAACACCCAGCGGTACAGGTCGATCAGCAGCAGGGCGGGCCGCTCGCCGAAACCGACCCGGCGGTCGCGGCTCATCGCCAGGTGCGCCTTGTCCTGCTCGGTGAGGAAGCGGTCCCACACGCGCTCGCCCATCATCGCCCTCCTCTCTCGTGCGCCGCTGGCCGCCTGGCGCGGCCGGTGCTGCATGATAGCCTGGCGCCGCGGCTAAGTGACGGCTCGCGGGCGGGGCGCCTGGTGGCCCCAGCGGGCGAGCGCCAGGTTGACGACCGCGTATAGCGCGAGCACGCCGACTGGCATGACTCGGAACATGGTGGCAAGCCCGTACTGCTCGGCTATGTACCCGCCCAGCGCGGGCGACGCGAGGTTGCCCAAGTCGATCGCCGCGTTGAACAGCCCCGCGGCCATCCCGCGCCCCACGCGGCGCTCGTCGACATCCTCCGTCAGGCCCACGGTGTTGGCCACCAGCACGATCGCCCGCCAGGCGGCGACCCACAGCATGGTCAGGGCTAGCGCCCACAGCGTGGTGCATACCGATAGTGTCATCAGGCCAAGGGCCTGCAGCGCGATGCCGATGTGCTGCACGCGCCGCCGACCGACGCGCTGCGCCAGCACGCCCGCGCCGCTACGGGCCACCACGTTGGTCAGGGCGGTGCCGACACGGACCAGGCCGACCTCGCTGAGCGTGAGGCCGATGCTGAGCCCGTACAGGGGCAGGAACCCGCCGCTGATCATCTGCATGAACGCGCCCAGAAACGCCCCGAGCACGATGGTCACCAGCGCGGGGTCGCGGGCCAACGCGACGGCCGCGCGCGGCGACCAGCCTGCGGTGCCTGTCTCCCGCGTTGCCAGCGGCGCGCTCACAGGCGGCAGCGTGAGCGCCACGGCAGCGCCCAGGGCGTAGAACGCGGCGGCGGTGTGGAAGGCGATAGCGTAGCCCAGATATTCGCCGAGGAAGCCCGCCAGGCCGTTGCCGCAAGTGAGCCCCAGCGCTAGCGCGGCGGAGAAGTAGCCCATGGCCCGCGCGCGGTCGATCCCGGCCGGCAGCGCGTCGATGAAGCGCGCCAGGCTGGTGGTCGTGGCCACGCCGAAGGTCGCCCCGCTCGTGAGGCGTAGCAGGGCGAAGCCGAGCGGGTGGTCCGCGCGCGGCAACAGCAGCGCCGCGCTGGCGGCCAGGGCCAGCGCCACGACCAGCAGCGCGCGGGCGCGGTGGGGGCGGTACAGCAGCCCCGAGGGCAGCCGCGAGGCGAGCGCGGCCACGCCGTGCGCCGCCAGCAGCAGGCCGATGAGATCCAGCGCGATGCCACGGCTCGCCAAGTATGGCGCGAACAGCAGCGCGATCAACCCGTCGGCGGCCGTCGTGGCGGCCACTACCAAGTAGGCGCGGGCGAATAGCCGCAGGGGGCTACTGCTGGCAGCGGTCATGCGGCAGCGTGCACCGTGCGCTCCGTGGCGCGGCAGTCGCCTCGTTATAACAGCTTCGGCGGCAAGGCGAGACCGCGCCGCAGTCACCGCCCGCGCGCCAGCTGGTCCTCCAGGCGATAGATGTAGGCGAGGACCTCCGCGACCGCGAGGTAGAGCCCCGGCGGAATCACCGCGCCCACCGCGAGCGTGGCCAGGGCATCGGCCAGCGCTGCGTCTTCGTGCACCGGCACGCCCGCCGCCTGCGCGCGGCGTACGATCTCCTCGGCGAGCGGTCCCCGGCCCGCGGCGGCAACCACCGGCGCTGGGTCGCGGCCGGGCGTGTAGCGCAGGGCCACGGCGCGGCGAGACGACGGGGCCTGGTCACGCGCGTTCACGGCGTCTCCTCACGCACGCACATCCAGCCGTGCCGCTAGGACCGAGCTGTCCCCGCGCGCCGGCGGCGCCGGCCGCACGCGCGCCTCCACCGCGGCTCGCGGGTAGCCGGCGCGGGCGAGCCCCTGGGCGAGTTCGCCCATGGTAGCGTCGAACAGCGCGGCGGCGAGCGGCGACGTGGTGAGGAGCCGGCAGCGCGCCTGCTCGCCCGCCGTGTGCAGGTCCACCAGCAGCTCGCCGAGATGCGGCAGCGCGAGCCGCAGCTGCACGCTGTACCGGGCGGGCGTTTCGCCCGCGCTCCCGTCGGCCGGCAGCTCTGCTACGCGACATTCGAGCGGGGTGGGATGGTCGGGCCTGGGCGGCGGCAGCGTGAAGCACCACGCGGCCGCGCCCGGCGGCGCCAGGGCGCTGCGCGCCTGCTCGGCGGCGAGCTGGGCAGCGAGCCGGTCGAGGGAGGCGGCCGCCTCGGCATCGGTCGTGGCCGCGCGTAGGAGCGCCAGCCTGCTGCGGGCGTCGCCCGCCAGCGGCTCGGGGGCGCCCGCAACCCCGCGGTGGGCATCAGCGGCAGGGCGCGAGGCGGCCCGGGGCGCGGGCGCGAGGCCCGTGCTGTCGGCTAGCTGCTTGGCCTCACTGGGGACCACGACCTCGCGGACCACGCGCCCCAGCCAGCGCGCGAGCGCCGGCGCCTCGAGCGCCTCGGTGCTCCAGGCGCGCAGCGTCTCGGCCGCCAGCGCCGTGGCGGGACTATCGGCGGCGCCCTGAGTCGCCAGTGTGTCGAGGACGGCGAGCGCGTCGCGCCAGATGGTGCGAGCCGGCTCGCCCGGTCCTGTCCGCGCTAGGGGACGCCCAGGGAGCGCGCGCGGCGCCCAGGCGGCTCCAGCGGGGCCCGCGGCGCCGGGTTCGGAGCCGCCGGGCAGGATGCGCGGCGCCAGGAGCGCGCCGGCCGGCTGCGGCTGGGAGAGCGGCTCCTCCACGAGCGGGTCGGCTTCCATGCGGCTCGGAGCCGCGCCGCTGTGGCTAGCGGCCGCGCGCGCCGCGGGGGCCCCCGGGCGGTCGGCAGGCCACTCGGGGAGGGCCGCCCCAGCGGATGGCTCAGGGCGAGCGGCCAGCCCGCCCGCGGGCGCTTCTGCAGCTGGGGGGGGCTGCGGCGAACCCCGCGTGGGAGCCGCAGAGGCGAGCAGCACGGTTGGCAGCGCACGGGAGGCTATGGGGCTCTGGGGGGCGAGTGGCACCCCCGCGGGCTCGACCAGGCGCAGGCCGAGCTGGCCGGACGCTGTGCGGACCACCTGGAGGCGAACCTGCTGGCCCAGGGTGAGCGCTAGCGTCGCGGGCAGGGCCAGGCGCGTGCCGCCCATGGCCAGCACGACGTTTCCGCCCTGCGTGCCGACGACCCGCGCGCTGAGCAGCGTGCCCACCTCGAGTGGGGTGTCCTCCGCCATCAGCAGCGCCCCGAGGAGTCCGTTCCCGCCCGGCCCCGCGATCGCTGGCTGCATCCTGGTTTCCCTCGCCGCCCACCTTAGTGGCAATATCGGCGGGCTGAGGCAGCAGCAGCAGCCCCCACCGGGGTACCGCCTGCTCGCCCACCGGCCGAGCCCCAGGGCTGTTCACGCGGGGCGACGTGGACTATCATCGACCCACCAGCGTGGAGCCGCCGGGGGGCGCGTGGCGCTCGGGGGCGGGTCCGATCGAGGGGGGGTGAGCGCGCAAGGCCGGCCGCGCGGCGCGGTTGGAGTCAGGGGATGGGCCGCACGGGAGTGCCCGTGTTGGTTTGGCAGAGAGGAGTGCGTACAATGCCCAAGCTCCGCCACATTGCCATCGTTTGCCAGGACCCGAAGCGCCTTGCCGAGTGGTACCAGCAGGCGTTCGACATGGTCGTCGTTTACCACCAGCCGGAGACGGGTATCACGGAGCTGAGCGACGGCGACTTCAACCTGACGCTGCTGAACGCGGCCTGGCTGAAAGAGAACACGGGCCACTCGTGGCACTTCGGCATCGAGATGCCGATGGAGGAGATCGAAGCGCGCCGCCCGCTGCTGGAAGCCTTGGGGGCCAAGTACCACGACGGGGTGCGCGACGGCCGCGCCGTCGAGGTATACATCGAGGATCCGGAAGGGCACCGCATCGACCTGGCGCCGCACTGGCTCACCCGCCCCGGAGAGCGGCGGCGGGAGCCGTACCGGCGCTGGGTGTCCGCCCCGACACCCGAACCGACCACCGCGGAGCGGAAGTAGATCCGGAGACGCGCCATGCGTTTCCTTCCCCTCGGGGTGGTAGCGCTGGTCTGCGCGCTGGGGGTGGCGTGCTCTGGCCCGGGGTCGCGGCCTGCTCCCGCGGCCCCGGCGCCAGCGGCGGCCCGATCGACCGCGCTCCCCGGGGCGCCACTGGGAGCTACCGCAGATGCGTCGTCCTTGCCTACCACGCCGGTGCGTCTCCAGGTGGGGGTGCAGGCCACGGCGAACTTCGGGCCGTTGTTCGTGGCGGCCGAGCGCGGCTACTTCCAGGAGCTGGGGCTTGCTGTCGAGCTGGTGCCCACTAGCAGCGTCATCGAGCAGCTGCCCGCCCTCGCCCAGGGCCAGCTCCAGGTGGGCGCCTGCACGCCCAACCTGGCCTGTCTGAACTTCCTCAACCGCCGCGCCGATCTCCGTATCGTGACCAGCCTGCAGTCTGCCGGGCGCACCGAGCGCTCGACCGGCAGCATCGCGCTGGTGGCGCGCAAGGACCTCTACGACAACGGCACGATCCGTGAGGCCCGCGACCTCATGGGCCGCACGGTATACCTGATCGGCGGCGAGGGGAGCGTCCCGTATATCCAAGTGGTGCGCTGGCTCCAGCGCCATGGGGTCGATCCGAAGCGCATCGAGGCGACCCATATGATCTTCCCCGACGTGTTCGCCGCCCTGCAGAACGGCGCGATCGAGGTCGGCTACGTCGGCGAGCCGTTCGTTACCCTGGGGCACGTCCGAGGGGTGCACCACGTGCTCGCCACTATGGAGGAGATGGATCCCCATACCCCGTCGCTCTACATGATGTATTGGTCGGGGATCGATCGGCTCGGCGACCGAGTCGGCGAGCGGTGGATGGTCGCGTACCTCCGTGCCGTGCGCGTCTACCTCGACGCGTTCGAATACGGTCGCGATCTGGACGCGATCATCGAGGTACTAGTTCGAGAGACGCCGCTGAAGGACGCGACCTTGTATCGCCAGATCAAGTATTCCTGGGTCGACCCCGACGGCTATGTCTCCCGCGAGGCGATCGAAGCCGATGGCCGCTTGCTCCACGAGCTGGGACTGCTGCCGGCGCCGCCCGACTTGAGCGCGGCGTTCGACGACCACTACCGCCAGTTCGCCGTGCAGTACCTGGGCCCGTACCAGCCGCCGCGGTGAACGATAGTACCGGGGCCCCACGCTGGATCACGTGCTCACCAGGTCAGGTAGCCTGGTTGGGGGCCGACGATCCGGAAGCGCGATCAGGCGCCCGGAGGAGGGGAGCACGCCGTGAAGCGCAGCACCGAGCGCATCCTGACGACACACGTGGGCAGCCTGCCCGTACCGCCCGACCTCGATCCCACGGCACCCGACTACGAGGCGCGGCTGCGCGCCACGGTGGCCGATCTGGTGCGCAGACAGGCGGCGACCGGTATCGATATCGTCAGCGACGGCGAGGCCAGCAAGGGCAACTGGTTGGTGTACGCCGGCGGGCGCCTCGGCGGCTTCGAGCCGCGCCGCGTCGAGGCCCGTGAGGCGATCATCGCCCAGGGCAAGGACCGCGAGGAGTTCGCCGAGTTCTACGAGGAGGCGACGCGCACCGGCACGCTGTTCCATTCCTCCTGGAGCCAGGTCACCCGCAGCACTTGGACCACGCACTGGGTGGCCACCGGGCCGATCACCTACACCGGCCAGGTGGCCGTGCAGCGCGACATCGCCAACCTCCAGGCCGCGCTCGCGCAGGTGCAGGTCGTCGAGGCATTCCTACCGGTGACCGCGCCGGCCAGCCTGGAGCCGTACCGCTCCAACGCCTACTACCCGAGCGAGGCGGCGTTCCTGTACGCGCTGGCCGACGCGCTGAAGGAGGAGTACACGGCCATCGCCCGCGCGGGGCTGCTGGTGCAGATCGACGACGCCTGGACCGTGGCGCTATGGGACCGCATCGGCATCCCCATGGGGCTGGAAGCGTTCAAGCGCCGCGCACTCCAGCGGGCCGAGGTGCTCAACCACGCCCTGGCCGACATCCCGGAAGAGCAGATCCGCTACCACATCTGCTGGGGGAGCTGGCACGGCCCGCACGCCTACGACCTGCCCATGGACGGGGCGGTGGACCTGCTGCTGGCTGTCAAGGCGGGCGCCTACTCCTTCGAGGCGGCCAACGTGCGCCACGAGCACGAGTACCATGTCTGGGAGCGCGTGCGGCTGCCCGAGGGCAAGATCTTGATCCCTGGCGTGGTGACGCACGCCACCAACCTGATCGAGCACCCGGAGTTGGTCTCCGAACGGATCCAGCGCTTCGCCCGGAGGGTCGGCCGCGAGAACGTGATCGCCGGCACGGACTGTGGGTTCGGCGGCCGCATCCACCCGCAGCTCGCCTGGGCCAAGCTCGGGGCGTTGGTGGAGGGCGCGCGCCGCGCTAGCCGCGCTCTCGGCTACGGCGAATAGCGCGCAGCACGGCCCCGCGCGGGTGCGGTCCGCAGCGGGGCCAGCGCTCAACCGAGGTGCTTCTCTAGCCGGGCCATGATGTCGCGTTTGGACATGGCGCCGACCAAACGCTCGACCGGCTGCCCGTTCTTGAACAGGATCAGCGTCGGGATGCTTTGTACCTGGAACTGATAGGCGGTCTGGCCGTTCTGGTCGACATCGACCTTGACCACCTTCAGCTTGCCCGCCTGCTCGCTGGCGATCTCTTCCAGCACGGGCGCGATCATGCGGCAGGGGCCGCACCAGGTGGCCCAGAAGTCGACCAGCACCGGCCCCTCGGCCTGGAGCACTTCCGTCTCGAACGTCGCATCGGATACCGCGGTGGTCGCCGCCATGCTCGTCGCTCTCCTCACGGCGCTGGTCTGTCCCGCGGGCGCGGTGTCTCAGGCTACCGCCGCGAACCAGTCGCCAGTGGTATTGTAGGATGCCGCCAACAGCCGCCGACAACCGCGGGGCTCAGGGCGTCGTGGTCAGCAGCCGCTCGCGGTCGAGCTGGGCGCGGAAGTAGCGCAGCGCCACGGGCAGCGGCCACGGCGGCACGGCCGGGCATAGCGCCTCGTAGCGCGCGGTGACGAGCCCAGCGTCCAGCGGCCGCGGCGCGGGCTGGCCCAGCTCGGCGGTCGCGATCGGCCGCACGCGCTCGGGCTCGAAGCCGCACGTCGCCGCTAGCTGGCGCGCGAACCCCAGCCGGCTGATGCGCGTGGCGCCGACGGTGTGCACGATGCCCGCGGCGTTCGCCGCGACCAGCGCCAGCAGCATGGCGGCCAGGTTGTCGGCCAGCGTCGGCGAGCCGATCTGGTCGGCCACCACGCGCGGGGTCTCGCCGCGGCGCAGCCGGTCGAGCAGCCACAGCGCGAAGTTGGGCCGCGCGGTCGGCGCGTAGCCGTACAGCACCGTGGTGCGCGCGACCAGCCAGCGCGGGCACAGCGCGGCCACTCGCTGCTCGCTGGCCAGCTTCGTGCGGCCGTACACGCTCAGCGGGTTGGGCGGGTCCTCCTCGCGGTACGGCCCGCGACGGCCGTCGAAGACATACTCGGTGGAGAGGTGGACGAGCAGGGCGCCGGCCGCCGCGCAGGCGCGCGCCAGGTGCTCGACCACCGCGACGTTCTGCTCCCACGCCGCCGCGGGGTCGCGCTCGCAGCCGTCGACGTCGGTCATCGCCGCCGTGTGGATCACTACATCGGGCGCCGCCTGGGCGACCAGCCGCGCCACGGCGGCAGCGTCGCGCAGCTCGCAGGGGAAGTACGGCACGGCGGGCAGCCGCGGGTCGCGCTCGGGCTGGCGCCCGGTGGCCAGCGCGACCCAGTGGGGATGCGTGGTCAGCGCTGCCAGCAGCTTGCTGCCCAGCAGGCCGCCGCTGCCCGTGACCAGCACGCGCCGCCCACCGCCGTCGAGCGGGGGAACGCGCGGCTCGCTCGCGGGATCGCCCACGCGCCGCTCCTCCGCGCTGGCGGCCTCGACCGGCCGCCTGGGCGCCATTATAGTCGGAGAGCGACGGCCAGGGCGCGGGGAGGCGAATGGCGGAGTCGTACCGCATGGGGGGGCGGC
Organism: Chloroflexota bacterium; assembly: GCA_035294645.1. Lineage (GTDB taxonomy): Bacteria > Chloroflexota > UBA6077 > UBA6077 > JAJPHF01 > JADGHJ01. Next base: position 45,772 of record DATGKN010000070.1, on the reverse strand, counting down.
GTGCCGCGGCGGTGCCCGAAGCGAGCGCCGGGTGGCTGTTGGCCGCCGCCCTGCTGCTGTACGCGCTGGCGCCGCCGCTCTGGCTGGCGCTGCTGGGCGCGGCGGCGTTCGCCGTGGCCGCCACACGCTGGCCGCGGCTAGGGCTCGCCGCGGTGGTGGCCACGCTGCCGACCTACTACTTCCCCCGCCAGCTGGGTGGGCTGGCCGTCTCGCTGCCCGAGACGGCCCTGCTGCTCACCGCGGCGGCGGTGCTGGTGCGCGCCGTGATGGTGCGCGACCTCCGCCTGCGCGGCAGCGCCTTCGACGGCCCGATCGCGCTGCTGCTGCTAGCGGCCCTGCTGTCGCTGCTGCCCACCGAGTACCTGCACCTGAGCCTGCGGGCGCTGCGCACGCTGGTGCTGGAGCCGCTGCTGTTCTTCTACCTGGTGCGCGCGCTGTGCCCGGAGCTGGCCCGCCTGCGGCCGCTGTGGCTGGCCCTGCTCGGCGCGGCCACCGCCACGAGCCTGTTGGCGCTGGCGCAAGTGGGCGCGCGGCTGAACGTCGTGGAAGTCGAGGGCGTGCGGCGCGCGCTGGGGCTATACCCCTCGCCCAACCACCTGGCGCTGTTCCTGGGTCGCGCCCTGCCGCTGGCGGTGGCCCTCGCCTGCTGGGTGCCGCGCTGGCGCCGGTGGGCCGCTGGCGTGGCCGGGGTGATAGGCGTGGCGCTCGCCGCCACCTTCTCGATCGGGGGCTGGCTGGGCGCGGCGGCCAGCGGCGCGGTGCTGGCCCTGCTGCTGGGCCGCCGGGCGCTGGTCGGCTTCGCCGCGGCCTGCGCGGCGGCTGGCGGGGTGGTAGTGGCGCTCGGCGCACGGCTGGGCATCGAGCGGCTCCAGCCCGGCGGCGCGACCGCCACCTTCCGGCAGCAGATCTGGGCCGCGGCGGTGGCCATGGTGCGCGACCACCCCCTGCTGGGCATCGGGCTGGACAACTTCCTGTATCGTTACCAGCTGGAGTACATGCGGCCCGAGGCGTGGGCGGAGCCGAACATCTCTCACCCGCACAACTGGCTGCTCCAGTTCTGGCTCGAGCTGGGGCTGCTCGGCCTGGTGGCGTTCGGGCTGCTGCTGGCGCGCGCCGCGCGGCTGGCCCGGAGGGCGTGGCGGCAGGCGCGGGACGCCGAGACGCGGGCGCTGGTGGCCGGCGCGGCGGCGAGCCTGGCGGGCTGGCTGGTGCACGGCGCGCTGGACAACTCGTACTTCCTGGTCGACCTGGCGATCCTGTTCTGGCTGCACCTGGCGCTGCTCGAGGCGGCCGCCGCGCCGCGGCCCACCCGTGGTTGACAGAGCGGACGCGCCCGACTACAATTCCTAGTAGCTAACTAGGAATTCGGGTGAGGCTCGTGAAGGTCTCCAGTCGCGCGCACTACGGCCTGCGGGCGATGACCGAGCTGGCGCGCGCCTACGGGCGGGGCCCGGTGGCGCTGAGCGAGATCGCCCGCGCCGAGCACCTGTCGCAGGGCTACCTCGAGCAGCTCATCGCGGCGCTGCGGCGCGCGGGGCTGGTCGAGGCGACGCGCGGGGCCGCCGGGGGCTACCAGCTGGCGCGGTCCCCCGAGAGCATCTCGGTGTACGAGGTGTACCGCGCCGTCGAGGGGCCGATTGCACTGGTGGAGTGCGCCGACGACGGCTACGTCGCCGGGTCCTGCGAGCGCGAGCCGCTGTGCGCGTCGCGCGGCATCTGGCGGCGCGTGCGGCAGGCGATCGAGCAGGTGCTCAGTACCACGACCCTAGCCGATCTGGTGCGTGAGGTCGATGGGGAGGGCGCCTGCGAGGAGCCGCGCGCGGGGTTCATCCGGCTGGAGGCGCTCCAGCACGGCTCCGGAAAGGCGATGTGTACGACGCGATGAGTGAGCAGCCGTTCTTCGAGGTGCGCGACCTCCACGCCGCCGTGGAGGGGCGGGAGATCTTGCAGGGCGTGAACCTCACGATCAACCGCGGGGAGATCCACGCGCTGATGGGCCCCAACGGCTCGGGCAAGAGCACGCTGGCCTACACGCTGATGGGGCACCCCAAGTACGAGGTCACGGCCGGCGAGATCTGGTTCCGGGGCGAGAACATCGTCGGCCTCAGCCCGGATGAGCGCGCGCGGCGCGGCATGTTCCTCGCTTTCCAGTACCCGGTGGGCATCCCCGGGGTGCCGCTGGCCACTTTCCTGCGCACCGCCATCAAGGCGCGCACGGGCCAGGAGGTGTCGGCGCTGGAGTTCCGGCGCCGCGTACGCGAGGGGCTGCAGCGCCTGAAGATGGACGAGAGTTTCGCCACCCGCTACCTCAACGAGGGGTTCAGCGGCGGCGAGAAGAAGAAGGCCGAGGTGCTGCAGCTCGCGCTGCTGCGGCCGCAGCTCGCCATTCTGGACGAGACGGACTCGGGCCTGGATATCGACGCCATCCGCATCGTAGCGGACGGGGTCAAGCAGGTGCTGAGCCCGGACATGGGCGTGCTGCTCATCACGCACTACGAGAACTTCCTGAAGCACATCACGCCCGACTACGTGCACGTGCTGTATCGCGGGCGCATCGTGACCAGCGGCGGGCGCGAGCTGGCCGATCGCCTGCAGGCAGAGGGCTACGACCCGCTCCTCGCGGAACTGGGCCTGGTCGAGGGCACCGCCGCGGCGGCGGGTGGCGAGCGCTAGGGCGCAGTCGCCCGCGCGAGAGCATCGCAACGCCAGAAGGCGGGAGGAACGAGACCGATGGCGAAGGCACTCCAGGACATCGGGCCGCGCGAGTACCAGTACGGCTTCCACGATGTCGAGGACTACGTTTTCAAGTCGAAGCGGGGCCTCAGCCGCGAGGTGGTAGAGGAGATCTCGCGCCTGAAAGGCGAGCCGGACTGGATGCTCCAGCTCCGGCTCAAGGCGCTGGCGATCTTCGAGCGCAAGCCGCTGCCGACCTGGGGCGCGGATCTCCGCGAGATCGACTTCGACAACATCTATTACTACATCAAGCCGGCCGACCGGCAGGGCCGCACCTGGGACGAGGTGCCCCAGTACATCAAGGACACCTTCGACAAACTGGGCATCCCCGAGGCCGAGCGCAAGTTCCTGGCCGGGGTCTCGGCGCAGTACGAGTCCGAGGTCGTCTACCACAGCATCCGCGAGGACCTCGCCCGCCAGGGCGTGATCTTCCTGGACATGGACTCGGGCCTGCGCGAGTACCCGGAGATCGTCAAGGAGTACTTCGGCACGGTGATCCCGGCCGCCGACAATAAGTTCGCGGCGCTGAACACGGCGGTGTGGAGCGGCGGCAGCTTCATCTACGTGCCGAAGGGCGTGCACGTCGAGATCCCGCTCCAGGCGTACTTCCGCATCAACGCCGAGAACATGGGCCAGTTCGAGCGGACGCTGATCATCGCCGACGAGGGCTCCTCGGTGCACTACATCGAGGGCTGCACGGCGCCGATCTACAGCAGCGACTCGCTGCACGCCGCGGTGGTCGAGCTGATCGCCCACAAGAACGCCAAGATCCGCTACACCACCATCCAGAACTGGTCCAAGAACGTCTACAACCTGGTCACCAAGCGCGCCGTGGCCTACGAGGGCGCCACCGTCGAGTGGATCGACGGCAACCTCGGCTCGAAGGTGACCATGAAGTATCCGGGCGTCTGGCTGATGGGCGAGCGCGCGCACGCCGAGATCTTGTCGGTGGCGTTCGCCAGCGACGGCATGCACCAGGACGCCGGCGCCAAGGTGGTGCACGCGGCGCCCAACACCACCTCGAACATCGTGTCCAAGTCGATCAGCAAGGGCACGGGCCGCACGACCTATCGCGGCCTGGTGAAGGTGTACCCGGGCGCGGTGAACGTGCGCGCCAACGTGCGCTGCGACGCGCTGCTGATCGACGAGACCTCGCGCTCCGACACGTATCCCTACATGGAGATCGAGGAGGAGCAGGTCTACATCGGGCACGAGGCGAGCGTGAGCAAGCTGGGCGAGGAGCAGCTGTTCTACCTGATGAGCCGTGGGCTCACCGAGCAGCAGGCGGCGCTGATGATCGTCAACGGTTTCATCGAGCCGTTCACCAAGGAGCTGCCGCTGGAGTACGCGGTCGAGCTGAACCGGCTGATCCAGCTCGAGATGTCGGGCTCGGTCGGCTGAGCGGCCGCGCCCTGCCTGAGCGGTCCGGTGGGCGCGCCCCCGCGCGCCCACTTTCACGACCGCGGAGACGAGCGAGACAGGATGGAGCAGAGGGTGGCTACGGACGTCCGAACCACGGAGGGCTTCAGTCGCGCGGCGGTCGAGCGGCTCTCGGCGGCCCGCCAGGAGCCCGACTGGCTGCGCGAGTGGCGGCTGGCCGCCTGGGCGACCTACGAGGCCACGCCCATGCCCACGCGCCAGGACGAGGACTGGCGGCGCACGGACCTGCGCGCGCTGCGGCTCGACCAGTTCGCGCCGGTCATCGCACCGGCGGCCGAGGCGCCGATCGCGCCCGAGCTGCGCCCGTACCTCGCGCTGGAGGCCGATACGGGCGGGCTGCTGGTGCTGCAGGACGGCGCGCTGGTGGCGCGCGAGCTGCGCGCGGCGCTCGGCGCGGGCGTGGTGCTCACCTCGCTGGCGCAGGCGGTGCGCGAGTATCCCGACCTGGTCCGTCGCCACCTGGGCAGCGTCGTGCCGCCCGGCGCCAGCAAGTTCGCGGCGCTCAACGCGGCGTTCTGGGACGGCGGCGCGTTCGTGTACGTGCCGCGCAACGTCGAGGTGGCGCTGCCGCTCGCCGTGCTCACCTGGCAGCAGGCGTCGGGCGCAGCCCTGTTCCCCCGCACGCTGGTGGTGGTGGAGCGCGGCGCTAGCCTCACGCTGGTCGCCGACCGGCGCTCGGCCGACCAGGAGGTGCCCGCGCTGTGCAGCGACGTGACCGAACTCGTGGTGGCCGACAACGCCGAGCTGCGCTACGCCGCGCTGCAGCGCTGGGGACGGCACACATGGTACTTCGGCTTCGAGCGCGCGGTGCTGGGCCGCGACGCGCGCCTGCACTGGGGCGTCGGCGCGCTGGGCGGGCGGCTGTCCAAGACCTACCTGCAAGCGGCCCTCGCCGCGCCGGGCGCCGTGCTGCGCGTGGTGGGCGCCGTGCTGGCCGACGGCACGCAGCACTTCGACCACCAGACGCTCCAGCACCACGTGGCGCCGCACACGGCCAGCGACCTCGGCTTCCGGGCCGTGGTGGCCGACCGGGCGCGTTCGGTGTTCTCGGGCCTGATCCACGTCGAGAAGCAGGCCCAGCAGACCGATGCCTACCTCCAGAACCGCAACCTGCTGCTGAGCGGCACGGCGAAGGCCGACTCGATCCCGCGGCTGGAGATCGAGGCCAACGACGTCCGCTGCACGCACGGCGCCGCGGTCGCGCCGGTCGATCCCGAGCAGGTGTTCTACCTGCGCACCCGCGGGCTGCCCCACGACGAGGCCGAGCGGCTGATCGTGGCGGGCTTCTTCGAGCCGCTGCTGGAGACGATCCCCGTGGAGGGCCTGCGCGAGCGCCTGCGCGCGGCGCTGGCGGAGAAGATGGAGCGCGGCCATGGGTGAGTTCGTGCGCGTGGCGCGCGTGGACGAGGTCCCGCCGGGCCAGGGCAAGCTGGTGGAGGCGGGCGGGCGCTACATCGCCCTGTTCAACGTCGACGGCCAGTACTACGCGATCGACGACGAGTGTACCCACGCGGCGGCCTCGCTCAGCGAGGGCTTCGTGGAGGGAACGGTGGTCGAGTGCCCGCTGCACGGCGGCCAGTTCGACTTGCGAACGGGCGAGGCCGTCTGGTCGCCCGCGGTGATCCCGGTGGCCACCTACGCCGTGCGGGTCGAGGGCGACGAGATCTGGGTCGATCCCGAGCCGCGCCCGCCGGGGCACGGAGGGTAATTAGCGATGCTCGATGTACAGCGCATCCGCGCGGATTTCCCGATCCTGCAGCGGACGGTCAACGGCAAGCCCCTGGTGTACCTGGACAACGCCGCCACCTCGCAGAAGCCGCGGGCGGTGATCGAGGCGCTCAAGGACTACTACGAGCGCTACAACGCCAACGTCCACCGCGGCGTGCACACCCTCAGCCAGGAGGCCACCGACGCCTACGAGGCGGTGCGCGGCCAGGTGGCGCGGTTCATCCACGCCCGCGCGCCCGAGGAGGTGGTGTTCGTGCGCAACACCACCGAGGCGATCAACCTGGTCAGCTACGCCTGGGCCCGCCGCGTGCTCCGGCCGGGCGACGAGCTCGTCGTCACGGAGATGGAGCACCACAGCAACCTGATCCCCTGGCAGCTCGCTGCCCGCGACACCGGGGCGGTGCTGCGGCTGGTGCCGCTGCGGGACGACGGTACCCTCGACCTGGACCGCTACGCCGCGCTGCTCTCGCCACGCACGCGCCTGGTGGCGGTGAGCCATATGTCCAACGCCCTGGGCACGATCAACCCGGTGGCGGACATGGCGCGGCTGGCCCACGCGCACGGCGCGCTCGTGCTGGTCGACGGCGCGCAGAGCGTGCCGCACCTGCCGGTGGACGTGCAGGCGCTGGGCTGCGACTTCCTGGCCTTCTCGGGCCACAAGATGCTCGGCCCCACGGGCGTGGGTGTGCTGTGGGCGCGGCGCGAGATCCTGGAGGGCATGGACCCGTTCCTCGGCGGCGGCAACATGATCCTGCAGGTGTGGTGGGACCATGCCGAGTGGAATGAGGTGCCGTTCCGCTTCGAGGCCGGCACGCCCGACATCGCCGACGTGGTCGCCTTCGGCCCGGCGCTGGAGTACCTCGCGGCGCTGGGCATGGACAACATACGGGCGCATGAGCTGGAGCTGACGCACTATGCCCTGGAGCGGCTGCGCGAGATCGACGGCCTGGTGATCTACGGGCCCCAGGACGCCGCCAGCCGCGGGGGGGTGTTCAGCTTCGGGCTGGGCGACCTGCACCCCCACGACATCGGCACGGTGCTGGACGCCGAGGGCGTGGCGATCCGCGCCGGCCACCACTGCTGCCAGCCGCTGATGCGCCGGCTGGGCGTGCCGGCCACGGCCCGCGCCAGCTTCTACCTCTACAACACGCTCGAGGAGGTTGACGCGCTGGTGGCTGCGCTGGGTAAAGTCCAGCAGATCTTCGGGCGTGCGCGAGCGGCGGTATGAACCCGGGCCTGCCCAGCCTCGACGAGCTGTACCGCGAGGTGATCCTCGACCACTACCAGAGCCCGCGCAACCGCGGGCGGCTGGCCGACCCCGACGTGGCCAGCGCGGGCAGCAACCCGCTGTGCGGCGACGAGATCGAGCTGTCGCTGCGCATCCGCGATGGGCAGGTGGCCGACGTGGCGTTCGAGGGGCGCGGCTGCTCGATCAGCCAGGCCTCGGCCTCGATGATGACCGAGGCGATCAAGGGGCGGCCGCTGGCGGAGGTGCGCGAGGTGCTCGGTGCCTTCAAGCGGCTGATGACCGAGCGCGATGCCACCGACGTGGACCTCGCGGCGCTGGGCGACCTGGAGGCGCTGCAGGGGGTGCGCCGCTATCCGGTGCGCGTCAAGTGTGCGGTGCTGCCCTGGAACGTCCTGCAGGAGAGCCTCGACCTGTACCGTGCGGGCCAGGCCCGTGCCCGCGCGCGCGAGGAGTAGCGGCGGCCGCCACGGCTGCCCCCGAGAGGTTTGTAACGATGGCCATGCCGACCGAAGAGGAAGTGCGCAACGCGCTCAAGGCGGTCTACGACCCCGAGATCGGCCTGAACATCGTCGATCTCGGGCTGGTGTACGGGATCGAGATCCACGAGCCAACCATCACCATCAACATGACGCTCACCAGCCCGGCCTGCCCGTTGGGCCCGGTGATCCAGTCGCAGGCGCAGGCCATCTTGCAGTCGATGTTCGAGGACGTCGAGGACGTCAAGATCAACCTGGTGTGGAATCCGCCGTGGGACCCCCGCACGATGGCCAGCGAGGAGGCCAAGCTGGAGCTGGGCCTCTGGTGAGCCGGCGCCCGAGCCGGTATCGGGGGCGCTCGCCGCGCGCGGCGGCCCCGCGAGGGCTCCTATGCGGCGCCTAGCGGTCATCGTTACCGGGGGCACCTTCAACAACCTGGTGCAGGTGGCCACCCTCGTGCGCGCTGCCGCGGGCAGGGGCGCGGCCGTGCGCGTGCTGTTCCGCGACGCGGCGCTACTCAGCCTGCGGCGCGACCGCATCGCCGCCCTGCCGTTCTCCGCCGAGTTCGCCGGTCGCGAGGAGCAGACACGCCGCCTGCTCGCCGCGGCCGAGTTCGCCGACCTGGCGACGTTCCTGCGCGAGGCGAAGGAGCACGGCGAGGACGTGCGCTTCTACGCCTGCACCTCGTCGCTGTACTACTGCGACACGCAGCCGCACGAGCTGATCGACGCCATCGACGGTCCCCGCAGCCTGCACGAGTTCGTGGCCGAGGACCTCGCCGCCGCCGACGTGGTGCTCAGCTTCTAGCGCGGCTGGCGGCCGAGAGCCGCGGGCTGCCGTTCCTGGCGGCGCCTCCCAGCGGCCTAGGGTGCGCGGCGCGCTCGCGCGGCGGTTGCCGCTGGGGCGGGGGCGCGCTAGAGTGGAGTGAGGCGCGGAGAGCGAGGACGATGGCGCGGGGCTGGCTACGGCAGATCCGGCCGCTGTTGGTGGTGTGGCTGCTGGTCACTGTCCCGGTCGTCTGCCATCACCCCACCGCCGAGTTCCTGCTCGGCTCGTTGATCGACTACCTCACAGCCAGCGGCCACCACGCGCCCACGGGCCTCGCGCACCTCGGCCACTCCCACGTCCATGGAGCGGCGGCGCCGGATGAGCCGGTCGGCCTGGCGGCCAGCGATGTCCCCCCCGCGCCGGCCTATGCCCCCCATGCTTCGGGCGACGATGCGCGGCCGGCCTGGTACGCGCACCACCCCAGCGAGCGCGTGCGCGTCCTGCCCGAGGGCCAGGGAAGTGTGGCGTTGCTCAGCGCCCTGGACGTGTCGCTTGGGCTCGCCTGGGCGCCCGCACCGCCTCCGCTCTGCGCCGAGCGCCCTGCTGACCTCGCGCTCGCTCCCCCAGCGCCTCCTCCTCGGCCGCTCGCCTAGCTCGTTCGCGCTCCGGCCGGCCCGATCATTGGCGCGCTCGCATCGCCGCTCGGCCTGCGTCGGCCAGCGGGGCAGCTGGTGTCCGGCGCGCCGGGCGTGGCCGCAGCGCACGCGCATCGGCTGAGATCGACTGTCGAGAGGAGAGAGGGACCCATGTACCTAGTTCGCAGGCTCGCCTGCGCGGGCCTGATTGCTCTGACCCTAGGGCTGGTGCCGCGGCTGGCGGCAGCACACGCTAACCCCACGCGCTCGGAGCCCGGCATGGAGACCGTCACGCCCACGGCTCCCACCGAGCTGAAGGTGTGGTTCTCCGAGGAGCTGGCGTCGCAGGGCAACAGCCTCGAGGTGTTGGACAGCAGCGGCGCGCGGGTCGATCGCGGCGACGCGCGCGTGGACCTCAACGACCCCGACCGCAAGCTGCTGGTCGTGTCGCTCAACCCGCTGCCTGACGGCGTGTACACCGTGAACTGGCGCTCGGTGTCGCGTGACGACGGCCACGAGGCCAGTGGCAGCTTCCGCTTCGGCGTGGGGGCCAACACCGTGCTGCCGCCCCGCGAGACGGGGGCCACGCCGCGGATCGCCGTGGCCAGCGCTACCTTAGACGGTAACACGCTGCGCGTGCAGATGGATGTGCAGGGCGTGACGATTCGCCGCCCGCCGGCGAGCGCGGGCCACATGGACGATGACGACCATGGCGCGCACGCGCACGACGCGGCGATGAGCGGGGGGCCTTACGGCCACTTCCATGTGTACCTCGACGGACAGGACGTGCTGCACGCCTATGAGCCGACGTTCACGCTCTCGTCGCTGCCCGCGGGGGCGCACCAGCTCCGCATCGCGCTGATGACCGAACAGCACAGCGAGTGGAGCCCACCGGTGGAGACGACGCTCACGGTGCTGGTGCCGTGAGCGGGGCGCTGGCGACCGGGCGCGCCCGGTCGCCAGCCGAGGAGGACGGCGAGATGGCCAACTGGTGGCGATGGAGCCTGGCGCTGACCGCCGGCCTGGTGCTGGCCCTGGGAGTGCTCGCGGCACCCACCCCGGTGCTGGCGCACGAGCGCCGCGCGGTCGGCGAGTACACGTTCATCGTCGGGTTCCTCAAGGAGCCGGCGTTCGAAGGCGAGACCAACGGCATCGACCTGCGCGTGGTGCGCACCGCCGACGAGCAGCCCGTGGAGGGCCTGGAGCAGACGCTCAAGGCGGAGGTGATCGTCGGCCCCAACACCATGCCCGTGCCGTTGCGGCCGCGCTTCCGGCAACCGGGCGCCTACAACGGCGAGTTCGTGCCCACGCGGCCTGGTTCCTACACGTTCCACTTCACGGGCACGGTCAACGGTCTGCCCATCAACGAGACATTCGAGTCGGGGCCCGGTCGGTTCGACGACGTGCAAGCGGTGGCGCCGCTGCAGTTCCCCGATAAGGTGCCCGCGGGCATCGATCTGCAGCGCGCGCTGGTGGCCGCGGAGAGCCGCGCCAGCACCGCCCTGGCACTCGGGTTAGCCGGCCTGCTGGCCGGCGTGGCGGGCCTCGCCGTGGCGCTCTGGGCGTTGGCCAGCCGCCGGCCGCCCGCTGAGGCCCGGGTAGCGGTGGTCGAGCCGCCGCGACCGGCGGCGCCCGAACGGCTGTAGCGGGTCGGCGCGGAGCCCCTGGGCGCCACGCTGCCCCGCCCCCCGGCGGGCGGCCAGGCGGCTCCGCCCGGCTCCCGAGGCGACCAGGATGAGACCGATGCATCGCTCCCGACTCCCGCTCACGGCGCTCGGCGCGCTGGCGGCGCTCGTCTGGCTGCTGGCCACACCGGGCGCCGCCGCCGCGCACGCGCAGTACGAGCGCTCGGACCCCCCGGCCAACGCCATCGTCGAGCAGGCGCCCAAGCAGCTGCGGGTGTGGTTCACCGAGGACCCCGAGCCGCGGTTCAGCGAACTCGTGGTCTACGATCAGACGGGGCGGCAGCTGCCCACCGGCGCGCTGCAGCCCGTGCCGGGCGAGCCGCGGGCGCTGGCTATCGATCTGCCGGAGCTGGCGCCCGGCACGTACACCGTGGTCTGGAAGAGCCTATCGGCGGTGGACGGCCACACGGCGCGCGGGGCGTTCCCCTTCACCGTCGGGCTGGACCAGATCCCCGCCCCGATGGTCATCCCGGCCGGGACGGAGCTGGGTGGCGCGCCCCCGCCCACGCCCTGGGGGGTGGCCGCGCGCTGGCTCAACTTCCTGGTCACCACCCTCGTGGCGGGCGCCTTCGTCTTCCTGCCGCTGGTGCTCGGCGGCGGGCTGCGTGGCCTCAAGGTCGCGGGGCCCGAGGCGACCGCACTGGCCAACGCCTGGGGCGCGGGCCGCCGTGCGGGGCTGGCGCTTGCCGCACTGGGGACGGTCGCGGGGCTGCTGACGGGCGGGTTCGGGCTGTTGGCGCAGGCCGCAGCGGCTGCCGACGTGCCGCCCTGGGCCGCGTTCGGGGCGCCGCTGGCCACCTTGATCGGCACTCGCTACTGGTGGCTGTGGCTCGCGCGCATGGCGCTGCTAGTGGCGCTGGGCGGGCTGGCCTGGGCCCTGCGGCGGCCCGGGGTAGCCGCGCGTCACCCCGGCTGGAGCGCGGGCGCGGGGTTGGCCGGCCTGCTGCTGCTGACCACGAGTCTCAATAGCCACGCGGCCGCCGTGCCGCAGGCGACCGCCGTGGCCGTGGCCGCGGACTGGCTGCACCTCGTGGCCACCGCCGCCTGGATCGGGGGGCTCATACAGCTGGCCGTCGCACTGCCCGCGACAGTGGCCGCCCTCCCGCCCGCGCTCGGCGGGCGGGCGCTGGCCGTTGTGGTGCGGCGCTTCTCCTTGCTGGCCATCGGCGCGGTAGGGACGCTCGTCGCCACGGGCCTGTACCAGACCTGGCTGCATATCGGTAGCTGGGACGCTCTCACCAGCACCACTTACGGCCAGGCGCTGCTGGGCAAGTTGGCGCTGCTGATGCCTCTGCTGGCGCTGGGCGGCCTGAACCTGCTGGTGCTCAGCCCGCGCATCGCCACGGCGGCCAGCCGCGGCACCCGCACAGCGCTGGAGCGCCTGACGGCGTGGGAGGCGCGCCTGCGGCTCAGCGTGCGGCTGGAGGTGGCCCTGGCCGTGGCGCTGCTAGGCGTGGTCGGCTTGCTCACCGCTGTCGAGCCTGCCCGCGACGCGCTGCGCCAGCAGGGCGTGGTGCGCACCGTCACCGCCGAGGACGTGCGCATCGTGCTGCGCATCGCCCCGGGCGAGGCCGGGCTCAATACCTTCGACGTGGCCCTGTTCGTCGACGGCCGGCCGCTGCCCGACGCCCAACGCGTGACGCTGCGCTTCGAGCATCTCCAGCACGACATGGGGCTAATCGAGCAGCGACTCGATCCCCAGGGAGACGGCCACTACCGCGCGCTCAGCGGCGCGCTGTCGATGAGCGGGCCGTGGAGCATCCAGATCCTCGTGCGCCGCGCGGGGGTCGAGGATGTGCAGGCCCAGGTAGCGTATACCGCGCGCGATCCTGCCGAGGTCCAGGCCGCCGCCGCCGCCGGCCCGTTGGGCGAGGTACCGATCCGCTTGATCCTGGGGCTGGTGGTGTTCGCCCTGGGCGTGCTGCTGCTGGTGGACGCCGTGCGACCGGCGCGGCGCGGGCAGCCGCGGGCCACCGTGGCGCTCGGCTGCGTGGCGGTGACCGTGGGGCTGGTGATCGGCGCGCTGGCCGCGCTGAATCCTACCGCCGGCGAGCCGAACATCCCCAACCCCGTGGCGGCCACCCCCGCCTCGGTGGCCCGCGGCCAAGAGCTGTACCAGCAGCACTGCGTGATGTGCCACGGGGTGGGGGGGCGCGGCGACGGCCCGCTGGCGCGGACGCTTAACCCGCCGCCGGCCGACCTGCGCGTGCACGTGTCGCAGCACACCGAGGGCCAGCTGTGGCTCTGGATCAGCAACGGGATTCCCGGCAGCGCCATGCCTGCGTTCAAAGACGTGGTCAGCGACGAGGACCGCTGGAACCTCGTCAACTACCTCCGCGACCGGTTCGGAGCCACCGCCAGCATCGCCCGCTGAGCCGTCGCTTGGGACTGCCGCCTGGCCGGGTGCTAGACTCTGGTATGTCGACCGCTATCCGAGTCGAGCATCTGTCGAAACGGTTTGGCGCCCACGACGCGGTTTGCGACATCTCGTTCCACGTCGAGCAAGGGGAGATCGTCGGGCTGCTGGGGCCCAACGGCGCCGGCAAGACCACGACGATCCAGATGCTGCTGGGGCTGATCGAGCCGACCGCCGGCCGCATCGAGGTGCTGGGCTACGACTTGGCCCGCCAGCGCACGGCGGTGCTCCAGCAGGTGAACTTCTCCTCGGCCTACGTCTCGTTGCCGCCGCGGCTGACGGTGTGGGAGAACCTGGACGTGTTCGCCCGGTTGTACGGAGTGCCAAGGCACCGCGAGCGCATCGCCGAGCTGCTGGCCGAGTTCGAGATCGCCCACCTGCGCGACCGGCCGGTGGGCACGCTCAGCTCGGGCCAGATGGCCCGTGTGAGCTTATGTAAAGCACTGCTCAACCGGCCGCGCGTGCTGTTCCTGGACGAGCCGACGGCTAGCCTCGATCCCGACGCCGCCCTGCGCGCTCGCGAGCGCTTCAAGGCTATCCGTGCCCGCGATGGTTTGGCGATCCTATACACCTCCCACAACATGGCCGAGATCGAGGCCGTGTGCGACCGCGTGATCTTCATCCACCGCGGCCGCATCCTCGCCGAGGGCTCGCCGCTGGAGGTCACGCGCCAGATCCTCGGCGCCGCTGTGGACGAGCCGGACCTCGAAGAGGTGTTCATCCAGGTGGCGCGGGCGGGCGAGGCCATACCGACCACCGCCGGCGCGCGCCCCGAGCGCTGAGCGAGCGGGAGGGGCACCGTGAGCTGGCGGCGCGTGTACGCCATCATCCTGCGCTACTCGTATGGCATCCGCCACGATGCGGCGCGGCTGTTCGACCTGTTCTTCTGGCCGATCGTGGACCTGCTAGTCTGGGGGTTTCTGACGGTCTACCTGAACGACATCGGCTTCAACCCGGGGGGGCTGGGGCTGTCCTGGCTGATCGGCGGGATCATCTTCTGGACGCTGCTGTACCGCTCGTCGCAGGACGTGGCGGTGCAGCTGCTCGAGGACATCTGGGCGCGCAACTTCCTGAACCTGTTCGCCTCGCCGCTGCGGCTATCCGAGTTCATCACCGGCATGGTGCTGGTGGCGGGCGTGAAGGTGCTGATTACCCTGGTCACGCTGGCCGTGCTGGCCCTGTGGCTGTACCACTACCAGCTGCTGGCATTGGGGTTGGCGCTAGTGCCGTACCTGGCGGTATTGCTGGTGTTCGGCTGGGGGATGGGGCTGGTCGTCTCGGCGCTGATCATCCGCTTCGGCTCGCGGGTGCAGGTGTTCGCGTGGGGGGCGGCGTTCCTGATCCAGCCGATCTCGGCGGTGTTCTACCCGGTCGCGGTGCTGCCGCCGCTCGTGCAGCCGCTAGCGTGGCTCAACCCGGCTACCTACGTGTTCGAGGGCATGCGCCAGGTGGTGCTGCACGGCGTGTTTCGCTGGGACCAGTGGCTGCTGGCGCAGGCGCTGGCGCTGGGCGTGCTGGCGCTGAGCATCTGGCTGTTCGCCTGGCTGTTCAATGACGCTCGCGTGCGCGGTATGCTGACACGGTTGGACTGAGCCTGGCCGCCTCGCAGAGCGGCCCTCACGGGGGCGATCGGCCTGGTGATTCCGCGAACTGCCTTAGTGGCGCCCTAGTGCGGCAACCGCCGCTCGGCCGCGCAGGCGGGGCGCGACCGCTAGCGAGCCCAGGAACACCAGCACCGACACCAGCACGATCGACGCGCCCGAGGCGAAGTTGCCGTAGAACGACAGGTACAGCCCCAGGATCGAGCAGCCCACGGCGATGGCCACGGCCAGCAGCATCAGGTGGTGCAGCCGGCGCGTGTACAGGAACGCCGTGGCCGCGGGGGTCACCAGCATGGCGGCGACCAGGATGATGCCCAGCGCGCGCATCGCCACGGTGGTGGTGAGTGCCAGTAGCACCAGCAGCAGGGTGTCGTAGACCGCCACGGGGATTCCCGCGCCGGCCGCCATCACCGGGTCGAACGTTACGAACAGGAATTCCTTGTACAACAGCACGATGGTGCCGACCACTAGCGCCCCCCCCAGCACGATCAGCACCAGGTCGTCCGCGCTTACCGCCAGCACGTTGCCGAACAGGAACTCGAACACGCTGGCGCTGTAGTTGCGCAGGCGGCTCATCACCAGCACGCCGAACGCCAGCATGGCCACGAACACGATGCCGATCGCTGTGTCGGCTCGCACGCGCGCCCGCTGGCCGATGAAGGCGATGGCCAGCGCGGCGAACACCGCGGCCAGCGCGCCGCCCAGGTACACGTTGCCCCGGGCGATGAGGGCGACCGCCACCCCGGCGAACGAGGCATGGGCCAGCGCGTCGCCGATGAACGCCAGCCCCTTGAGCACGACGAACGCGCCGATGACGGCGCACACCGCGCCCACCAGCACGCTGGCCAGCACCGCGCGCCGCATGAAGTCGAACGCTAGCGGCGCGAGCAGCCAGCCCAGCGCGCTAGTCATCGGATCCGGTATCCAGGGCATACAGCTTGCCCTCCACGCGCACCAGCACCATCCGCGTGTGGTAGGTCTGGTTGAGCACGCTCTCGGTGAGCACCGCCTCAGGGGGGCCTTGGGCGATGACCCGCCGGTTGAGGCACACTACGTGATCGAACCGCTGGGAGACGAGCGCCAGGTCGTGCGTGGCCATCAGGATCGTCGTGCCCCGGGCGGCCAGCTCGGCGAGCACGGCCATCACCGCTTGCTGCGACAGCGTATCGACCCCGCTCACCGGCTCGTCTAGTAGCAGGATCGGCGCCTCCTGGGCGAGCGCGCGGGCGAGCAGGACGCGCTGCCGCTGGCCCCCCGACAGCTCGCTGATATGGCGCTCTCCGAACTCGGCGAGGCCCACCTGGCGCAGGCAGGCGTCGACCACCGCCCAGTCGTGAGCTGTTGGGCGGCGGACCGGCCCCAGCCGCGCGTAGCGGCCCATGGCTACCACGTCGCGTACCGTCACGGGGAAGTCGAGGTCCAGCGCGCTGCTCTGCGGCAGGTAGCCGAATGGCCGCGCCCCGCCTCGCAGGTACCCGGCGCCGACCTCGATCTGGCCGCCGCGCAGGGGCAGCAGGCCGAGCAGCGCCTGGAACAGCGTGGACTTGCCCGCGCCATTGGGGCCGATCAGCGCGGTCAAGCTTCCCGCCGGGAGGTCGAAACTGACACCATCCAGCGCCAGTACGCCGCGGTAGCCGGCGCGTAGGTCCCGCACCCGCAGCGCGATCGGCCGCGGCGCGAGCAGGCGCCGGGGATCACCGAGCGGGTCGACGCTCACGCCCTGCACCTCCCGTAGCCGCTTGTCGCCGCGTGGCCCGTGGCGTTCGCCTCGCCCCCCGCTCCCAGCAGGCCCTCCGCGAGGCGCGAGCGAGCCACCGCACGCTGCTGGCAGTTACGATAGCTGAGATTGCGTCTCAAGTCAACCGCGGCGGTGGGCGGGGGCGATCCCGTGCGGGCAGACAGCGCAGGCGGCGAGCGGGTACAATGAACCCGACTAGCCGCCCAGTTTGCGGGAACGAGTCGTGGCGAGCACGCAGATCGCGACGCCGCAGCCGGCCGAGGTGCGCAAGCAGACCATTCTGCAGCGCCTGGCGGAGCATGGCTACCGGCTGACCGCCACGCGCGCCGCCATCGCGGCGGCGATCGCTGCGCGCCCCGCGCAGTTCACGGCTCGCGAGCTCGTGGAGGAGCTGGAGCCCCAGCGTATCGGGCGAGCGACGGTGTTCCGCGCGCTCGACCTGCTGGTGCAGATCGGCCTGCTGGAGCGGTTGCACGGCGATCTCAGCTGCCACAGCTACACGTACTGCGCGCCGGAGCACCACCACCATCTGGTATGCACGAGCTGCGGCGGGGTGACCTCGGTCGTGGCGGGCACCGTCGAGCGGGAGATCCGCAACCTGGCGCGGCAGGCCAATTTCCGCCCCGTGACCCACCACATCGAGATCTACGGGACGTGCCAGGCCTGCCAGGCGACGAACTAGGGCTTCTGCCTCGTGCCCCGTGGGATTCGCTGGGCCTGCCGGGGCGGGGGGGCCGTTTCACGGCGGCAGGAGCCCGACAACTACAGCGGGACGGCGCGCTCGCACGTGGGGTCTCCGGGGGGAGGCAGGGCGATGCGGCAGGGGACGCCGGGCCACGCCGGTAGGGTGGCGGTGCTGCTGGGCCTCACGTGGTTGCTCGGTTCCCTCGGGGCCGTGGTCGGCGTGACGGCCGCGGCCACCGTACGGCCGGCTGCGCCGAGCGCCCAGGGCTCGCCCGCCGGTCGCATCGTGATGCCCCGCGGGCAGACGATCGTCAGTGTGGACGCCGCCACCGGCGAGCAGCGGGCGCTGTTCACCGTGCCGCCCACCGAGTTGATCCTCGATGTCGGCCTAGCGGCGGGCGGACGCGAGGTGGTGTTCTCGGGCCTGACCCTGGCGCGCCGCGACGACCCCGGTGGGGCCGACATCTATCGCCTCCCGGCCGATGGGGGGGAGCCGGTGCGGCTCGCCGCGCACGCTCGGCCGGGGGACATCCTCACTGCGCCCCTCGCGGTGCCGGGCAGCGCCAGTGTGGTGTACACCTACACGCCGTATGGCCTGGGCGACGCGGCGGGCGAGCCCCTGCCGCGCGTGGAGCGCGTGGCCCTCGATGGCGGCACGCCCTCGGTGGTCGTGCAGGAGGCCGAATGGCCGGCACCCACCCCTGATGGGGCGCGGCTAGCGTTCGTCCGTCGCGGGGCGCGGGGCGATGCGCTGTGGCTGGCCAACCTGGACGGCAGTGAGGCCCACGAGCTCATCCCGCCCGACCGTTTCCTGAGCCTAGCGTACCCGCGCGTATCGCCCGACGGCCGTCGCGTTGTCGTGGCGGCCACCGTGGAGCTCCCCAGCTTGCCGCTGCCCACCCTGCTGGGTGGGTTGGGGCCCACGGTCGGCCCTGCCCCGGGGCGGGGCCCGCGCCTGGCCAGCGCCGGGCAGCTGAGGCGCCCGGGCGGGCACGGGCTGCCGTGGGACCTGTGGTCAGTAGCGCTGGACGGCAGCGACCTGCAGCGGCTGACCCAATGGTACGAGGACGACCCCTCGCTGGCCTGGTCGCCCGATGGGCGCTGGCTGGCGGTGCTGGGCGGTAGTGGCCTGCGCGTGCTCGCCGTGGCGAGTGGGGACAGCAGCTGGCTGCGGCGCGAGCCAGCGTTTGGGGCCATCGACTGGGGCGCCGAGTAGCCGGCCGGGCGGCTATAGGGGCTCGGGTTCGGGATCGTCGGGCAGGTCTTCCAGCAGCCGCCACCCGTGGCGCTTGATCTCCGCCAGAATCTCCTCGCGGGCGTCGGCGCTGAAGTCATCGAGCCCGTACAGCAGCGGGTAGGCGCAGGCGAAGCAGAACAGCGAGGCGTAGCCCAGGGCGTCGACCACCAGCGTCTCGCCCTCGCTGTAGCGGTCGAAGAACAGGCCGCAGCGGCCGCAGCGCACGCTAGCCTGGTTGCCGAAGCACTCGGGGCACAGCACCTGGTAGCCCAGGTCGGTGTACACGTACACGTGCTCGCCCGCGGCGCCAGGATGCCAGGCGCTGTCGGCCGTGGCGTCCTCGTGCTCGGCGCAGCAGTCGCACCAGTAGCGCTCACCGTGCTCGTCACGGCGGCTGTGGCTGGCGATATAGGCCAGGAACTCGCGCGCCTCGTCGGGCGGCAGGTTGGCGAGCAGGTCGCGCGCCAGCTCGCCCAGCCGCACCTGCTCGGGCGCGGGCCGGCGGCGACGGCGCGGCCGCTCGATGGCCGGGGTGGGCAGGGCGCGGAACGCCTGCTGCGCTTCGGCGATCGCGGGCCGCTCGCCGGGCACCGCCACCTGGCCGCAGCTATCGGGCGTCAAGTGCAGCGCACAGCGCAGGGTGCCCTCGGGGCCCTCCGCACGCCAGTAGCAATGCTCGCAGGGATGCGGCGCGGGGCGCGGGGCGCTGGCGGCCACCAGGCCGGCCAGGCGCTCGAAGCGCCGCGCGAGATCGGGCCAGGAGCAAGGGTAGTCGGGGCCGGTGACGTGCTTGAGCTGGTGGCGCACCAGCATCTGGCGGAATAGCGCCGCCAGGTCGGCGTGGTGCTGGCTGCCGGCGCCCCGCGCGCGGCACGCGCCGCAGCCGTGGCGCGTGAACAGCCCCTCGTCGCGTGCCTCGACCAGCTCGATCTTCCCGCAGTAGAGACACTCCAGCTCACGGCGCGGGTGGCCGCGCCCGCGCCCTTGGCGCTGAAATAGCCGTTTCATCCCCTCTCCCACCCCGGCGCGAGTGCCTACTCTGCGCCAAATTATACCCTTGTTCCGCCTCGGCCCCGCCGGCTGGCGCTGGCGCCCGGACGCGAAACCCTGGCACCGCGCGGCGGCGCGTGTAGCATATAGCCACCGGTCCCGGGCACGGCGCCGGCCCCCGGCCGGCCGTCAGCCAGGAGCAGAGCCCATGAGCCGCTATCTGCGCGGGCTGCTGGCGCTGGCGTGTGCGCTGTGGGTCGCGGGCCCTATTCGCGCGGAGCCCTGGGACGAGGAGCAGTACGCGGCCTGGCTCGCCGATCACCTCCTGCACGTCGTTGCCTGGCTCCAGTTGCCGGCACAGTTCACGCTGACGGACCTGCGCGACTTGACCATCGAGCAGCAGCGGCTGCTCGACGAGGCGGCGGTGGTGGAGCCGCCCGCGCGCTACGCCGGCCTACACGCGCGCTATCGCGAGGCGCTGGAGGCCGTGGCCCAGTTCCAAGCCGGCCTGCAAGCCGTGGTCCTCACCCGCGCGCGGGTGCCAGGGCTGGGCGACCTCCAGACAGCCGCTTTGGCGGCGCTCGCCCGCTTCGTCGGCGAGGCGCGCGAGGCGGGGCTGGCCCTACCCGCCTACCTGGTGGCGCTGCTCGCGCCGAGTGCCGAGGGCGCGCTCACGTCGCCAGAGGCGGCACCCGCGCTCTCCCCCGGCGGGAGCGACGGCGCGGTAGGGGCGGGCGAGCCGCCGAGCACGCCCAGCTCGGCGGTCGCGGCGCGGGGAGGGGCATTGCGGGTGCGGGGAGTTGGAGTGCCGCTGGTCTGGCCAGGGAGCCCGGGCGCCGGCAGCATCGTGATGGTGCTGGTGCGGCTGGAGAACGTCGGCCCGCGGCCGCTTCTGTTGGCGCCGGCGGGGATCGTGCTGGAGGCGGGCGATGGCCGGCGCGTGGCTGCTAGCTGGATCGGCGCGGCGGCTGCGGGGCGAGCGGCCGGGCTGGTGCTGACACCCGGCCAGGGGCGGGCGGCGGTGGTGATGTTTCGGCCGCCGAGCGGCTGGGCGGGCGCGCGCCCGTGGCAGCTGCGCCTCACGGCCGACGACGGCGGCATGGTGGTCGTCCGCTTGCCAGGGCCGCGCTAGGCGGCCTCCTGCGGGTGAGGCAGCCCGCTGCGCGACGGCTTGAGGCTGCCTGCATGGACGGCCAGCTCGGCTCGTGGGCGCGCGCGCTTCTCGGTCACCTGGTACTGGAGGTAGCGGCCCAACAGCAGGCGGGTGTGGGCGTCGAGGGCGGGGAGCGCTACCAGCACGAACCCCACGAGTGGCAGGCAGAGCCAGGAGACGCAGAAGCCGAGCGCGGCCGGCAGTGAGCGGCCCATCCCCGGCGGGCGTAGCTGCCAGTTGAGCCACATGAGCACCACCAGGCTGGGCAGGCAGGCTGTGTACACCGACGAGGTGAACGCGGCCAGCTCCTGGCCGACCGCGCTGGCGGCGAACGTGGGAGCGAGGAACGGTAGCAGGTTCAGGCTGCCCACCAGCAGGAACCAGTGGCTGGGCCACAGAAAGTGCTCATGAGCGTAGTGCAGCGGATGGATGTAGCGCGGCCACAGGCGTGGGTGGCCCCGGCGGAGCATCTGCCAGACCAGGTACGGCACGTCAGAGATGCCCCACGCCCAGCGGCGCGCCTGGCGGTAGTGGCTCAGCGTGGTGCGCCACCAGCTCGCGCCTTCCGCCGCGTCGGACCACACCGGGACGTACAGCGGCACCACCCGTACCCGCGCGCCGCAGCGGAATAGGGCTTTGAAGAACATATGCGAGTCTTCGGGGATGATATCCACGTCCCAGTAGCCGACGCGGTGGCACAGCTCCAGGGCTAGCGAGTAGTTCGACTGCGTGATCAGCCGGAAGCCCACGGGCATGCGCGACAGCTGCATCACCGAGTACATGCTGTTGAGCACGCGCAGTGGCAGCGGCAGCCGCGCGATGTTGGCGTGGAACAGCACCACGGGCTGAAAGAACACGTAGTCGGGATCGGGCTCCTCCAGGTAGCGGCAGGTCAGGGCGCTCAGGTAGCGCGGGTCGAGGCGGGCATCGGCGTCGCAGATGGTCACCAGCACGCGGTCGAGGTGGATCGCCGGATCGGCCGCCAGCGCGCGCCGCGCCCAGCGCACCGCGTAGGCGAGGTTCGACGATTTGCCGGGCACTTCGCCCGGCATATCCGGATGGAAGGTGGTCCACAGGTGCGCGAAGCGGCCGGCGAACAGCGCCTCGATCTCGCGCGCCTTGGCGCGGGCGGTCGGCTCGCGCTCCTCGAACGCGACCAGCACGCTGATGCGGTCGGCGGGGTAGTCTTGCGCGACCAGGTGGCCGAGCGACTCGATCAGCACGCTGACCGGCTCGTTGTAGGTGGGGAACACCACCAGGTGGTGTACGCCGCGCCAGCCCGGGCGGCGGCGCAGCTCGGCGAGCCAGTCGCGCGCTTGCCCGGCGCGCAGGCGGCCATAGGCCAGCGTGGCCATGGCGGCCACGCTCAGCGACTTATACAGCCAGTACAGGCTGAAGACGGTAGCGAACCAGGCCCATTTCGCCGGCGCCAGCACGGCGCCCCAGATCGGCGCGGTGATCAACACCCAGGTGAACGCTCCCGTGAGCACCTCCAGGGTGCGGTGCACCGGCCGGCCGGCCACGTCGGCTTTCTCCATCGACCCTCCGTCGGCTGCAAGACGCGCGGCGCACGCCCCTGCGGCCGGCCGGCGCGCCAGCCGCGCCGCAGCCGGTCGCCCACCTCGGCAGACCTCGGGAACCGGGCAAGGACGCGCCGCTCGCGGGCCACGCCGTGCCCGGCGCGCGTGCGCAAGAATCGCGCCGCGACCCGTGAGCGCGCGGTCTGGCGTGAAGTCGCGCGCGGGTGGCTGCACGGTGCCTCGCTCGCGACGGGCAGACTCGCGCTGCTAGTCTACCGGTCGCGCGCGGCGCTGTCGAGTCGCTGTCGATGCTCCGGGCGGCGCGTTGCCACGGCCAGCCCGCCGCCGCTCTGCCCCCCGCGGCCGCCCCGCCTGCCCGCCGAGGAGCGAATCGGGTACAGTAGGAGGCGCCCGCCGGGCGCCAGGGGCCCGGCGCGGTGGGAGGAGGCTGACGCATGGGCGCGCAGGTCATGGACGAGTACCTGGTCGAGCCGCGCACGGAGTGGGTGCGCCGCATCCGCGACGAGATCATTCTCCCGCGGCGGGAGCGCGCCGCCAACCTGCCGATCACCCGCGCTATCCGCGAGGGGCGTGCCACCCCCGCGGAGATCGTCGAGCGCGCGCTGCTCCCCACGCTCTGGCGGATCTGCCGCTTCCCCGAGTTGATCGCCGCGCTAGCCGCGCGCTGCCCCACCTACGACTGGGAGCGCAAGGCCAGCTTGCTGCACAATGCCTACGAGGAGGCCGAGCACCCCTTCCTGCTGGCCCGCTGCATCCGCGCCCTGGGCGGCGACCCCGACCCTGTGCTGCGCGGCGATCCCGCCGCTTACCGGCCCAGCACCGAGCAGCTCGCACGGCGCGACTGGATGACCTATATCGTCTACCACCGCCCGTGGATCGAGGGCGTGGCCGCCGTGCAGGTGGCCGTGGAGGCCATCGTGCCCTACGCCCACAAGCCGCAGTGGGATGGCCTGCGCGAGCACTACGGCCTCAGCGACGACGACCTGGCGTGGTTCGCCATCCACGCCGGCGAGGTCGAGATGCGCCACGGCAACGAGGGCATCTTGATCCTCGAGCAGTACGTGGCCGACGACGACACCGCGCTGCAGGAGCGCCTCCGCTACATCATCGACTACGCCACCAGCCCCTGGCAGACCGGCGCGGTCCTTGGCGGCGGCTACAGCTAGCCGCGCTGGCTGGCGCGCCGAAGGGCTCGTATAATCCCGCGGGCGTGGCGCCTGGGGCCTACAGCTGCGGTCCGCTACCGAGGCGCCCGCCTGCTGCGCGGCTGGTGGCGGGGGTAGGCCCGCCGTCCATGGCGGCGCCAAGCGGCTTTGGGGACACAGCGTGAGGGACGAGGCGATCCAGGTTGGCCTGCTGGGCCTCGGCACGGTCGGTAGCGGGGTCGCGCAGGCGCTCCAGACCAAGGCGGCCAGCATCGCCCGGCGGGTCGGCCGGCCCGTCGTGCTGCGCCGCGCGCTGGTGCGCGACCTGGCCCGCCCGCGGGTGGTCGACCGCGCCCTGCTGACCACCGATCCCGCGGCGATCCTCGACGACCCGGCGATCGACATCGTGGTCGAGGTGCTCGGCGGCGAGGAGCCGGCGTACCAGTACATGCTCGCCGCGCTCGACCGCGGCAAGCTGGTGGTCACCGCCAACAAGGAGGTGATGGCCAAGCACGGGCCCGAGGTGCTGGCCCGCGCGGCGGCCCGCGGGCTGGACGTGGCGTTCGAGGCCAGCGTGGGCGGCGGCATTCCCGTGATCGGCCCGTTCCGCCTCGACCTGCTGGCCAACGACATCCAGGAAGTCACCGCCATCATCAACGGCACCACCAACTACATTCTCACCCAGATGGCGCGCGGCGGCGTCAACTACGCCGAGGCGCTGCGCGACGCCCAGGCCCTGGGCTACGCCGAGCCCGACCCGCGCAACGACGTGGAGGGGATCGACGCCGCCTACAAGCTGACCATCCTGGCCACCCTCGCTTTCCACGTGCGGGTGCGGCCCGAGGATGTCTACGTCGAGGGGATCACCCGGCTCGCCCCGGCCGACTTCCGCTACGCCCGCGAGCTGGGCTACGCTATCAAGCTGCTGGCCATCGCGCGGCACACCCCGCGCGGCATCGAGCTGCGGGTGCACCCGGCGATGCTGGCCAGCAGCGACATGCTCGCCTCGGTGGACGGCGTGTACAACGCGGTCAGCGTGGAGGGCGACCTGGTGGGCCGCATCCTGTTCTACGGCCGCGGGGCGGGCGCCGGGCCGACCGCCAGCGCCGTGGTCGCCGACGTCATCGACCTCGCCCAGCGGCTCCATGCTGGCGGCGTGCGCGCGCCGGTGCTGCCCCCGCTGGACACCGAGCGGCGGCGGCTGCCGATCAGCGAGGTGTGGACGCGCTACTACCTGCGCCTGGTGGTGGTGGATCGCCCGGGCGTGATCGCGCAGATCACCAAGGTGCTCGGCGACCAGGAGATCTCGCTGGCCAGCGTGATCCAGAAGGAGACCGTCGAGGTGGTCGGCGAGGAGGCGCACGCCGAGATCGTGCTGATGACCCACCGCGCGCGCGAGGCGGCCGTGCAGCAGGCGGTGGCGCAGATCGCCGCGCTGCCGGTCGTCGTCCAGGTGGGCAGCCTCATTCGGGTGGAGAGCTAGCGTGGGGCCACACGCGGGCATCCTGCGGCGCTACGGCGTGTACCTGCCGCTCACCGAGGCCACGCCGCTGATCTCGCTGGGCGAGGGCGATACCCCGCTGGTGCCATCCACGCGGCTGGTGCGCGAGCTGGGCTGCGACGCGCTGTACTTCAAGCTGGAGGGCTGCAACCCCACCGGGTCGTTCAAGGACCGCGGCATGGTGCTGGCCATCGCCAAGGCGGTCGAGGAGGGCAGCCGCGCGGTGCTGTGCGCCTCGACGGGCAATACGTCCGCGGCGGCCGCGGCCTACGCCGCCCGCGCCAACCTGGAGGCGGTGGTGCTGGTGCCGGCCAGCTACGTGGCGCTGGGCAAGCTCGCCCAGGCAATGATCTACGGCGCGCGCGTGGTGGTGGTCGACGGCAACTTCGATCAAGCGCTGGACATCGTGCGCGAGCTGGCTACGCGCCACCCGCTCACGATCGTCAACTCGATCAACCCCTACCGCCTCGAGGGCCAGAAGACGGCGGCGTTCGAGATCTGCGACGTGCTGGGCGATGCGCCGCATGTGCTGGCCATCCCCGTCGGCAACGCCGGCAACATCACCGCCTACTGGCGCGGCTTCCGCGAGTACCACGCGCTGGGCCGCACCACGCGCCTGCCCCGCATGCTCGGCTTCGAGGCCGCGGGCGCGGCGCCGATCGTGCGCGGCGAGGTGGTGCGCTTTCCCGATACCATCGCCACCGCCATCCGCATCGGCAACCCGGCGAGCTGGCAGGCCGCCGTGCGCGCGCGCGACGAATCCGGCGGCGTGATCGACTGCGTGACCGACGAGGAGATCCTGGAGGCGTACCGCTTGCTGGCCCACGGCGAGGGCCTGTTTGCCGAGCCCGCCTCGGCGGCCGCGGTGGCCGGCCTGCGCAAGCTGGTGCGCGAGGGCCGCCTCGACCTGCGGGGCCAGATCGCCGTGTGCGTGCTCACCGGCAGCGGCCTCAAGGACCCCGACCGCGCCATGAAGACGGCCGCGAGCGTGATCGAAGTCCCCCCTGCTGCCGCCGCGGTAGAGGCCGCCCTGGGATGGCGCTAGCCCCGTTCACCGTCCGCGTGCCCGCCACCAGCGCGAACCTGGGCCCGGGGTTCGACGCGCTCGGCTTGGCCCTCGGCATCTACAACACGGTGCGGGTGGCGCCGGCGCCCGCGCTGGAGATCGTCGTGGCGGGCGAGGGCGCGAGCGAGCTGCCCCGCGACGCGCGCAACCTGCTGTGGCGCGCGGCCTACGCGGCGCTGGAGCGCGCGGGCGTGGCGCCGCCCGCCGTGCGCCTGGCCTGCGACCAGCAGATCCCGCTGGCGCGGGGGCTGGGCAGCTCCAGCGCGGCGATCGTCGCGGGGCTGCTGGTCGGCAACCGGCTGGCCGGCGACCGCCTGAGCACCGACGAGCTGCTCGCGCTGGCCGTCGCCCTGGAGGGCCACCCCGACAACGTGACCCCGGCCCTGCTGGGCGGGGTGCGTGTGTGCGTGCGGGGCGAGCACGGGGTATACCAGGCGGCGGTGCCGCTGGCCCGGCCGCTGCACGCGGCCCTGTTCGTGCCGGACCGGCCGTTGGCTACGGCCGAGGCGCGCCGCGTGCTGCCCGAGCGGGTGTCGCTCGGCGACGCGGTCTACAATCTAGGGCGAGCGGCGCTGCTGGTGGCCGCGCTCGCCAGCGGCGAGTACCACCTGCTGGCCGAGGCGACCCGCGACCGCCTGCACCAGCCGGCGCGCGCGCGGTTGCTGCCGGCGCTGCCGGCCTTGCTGGAGGCGGCGCGCGCCGCGGGCGCGCTGGGCGCGTGTCTGAGTGGCGCGGGGCCGACCGTGCTCGCGTTGGTCGAGGACGCTGCGAAGGCCGCGCGGGTGGGCGAGGCGCTGCTGGCCGCGGCGGCGCGCGCGGGCGAGCGCGGGCGGCTGCTGACGGCGCCGGTCGGCGTGCGGGGCGCAGAGGTGATGGTATGAGCGTGCTGGTCCAGAAGTACGGGGGCACCTCCGTGGCCGGGGCCGAGCGGATCAAGGCCGTGGCCGCCCGCATCGCGGCCACCCGCCGCACGGGCCGCGATGTGGTCGTCGTGGTCTCGGCCATGGGCGACACGACCGACGAGCTGATCGCGCTGGCGCACTCGGTCACCCCGGACCCCGATCCGCGCGAGCTGGACCTGCTGCTGTCCACCGGCGAGACGGTGTCGGCTACCCTGCTGGCCATGGCCCTGCGCGCGCAGCACTGCCCGGCGGTGTCGCTCAACGGCGTGCAGGCCGGCATCCGCACCAACAACTGGTTCTCGCGCGCGCGGATCACCGCCATCCACCCCGACCGCATCTGGCGCGAGCTGGCCGAGGGGCGGGTGGTGATCGTCACGGGTTTCCAGGGCGTGACCGACGAGGCGGACATCACCACCCTGGGCCGCGGCGGCTCGGATACCACTGCCGTGGCGCTGGCCTGTGCGCTGCGGGCCGAGCTGTGCGAGATCTACACCGACGTCGAGGGTGTGTACACCGCCGACCCGCGGGTGGTGCCCCAGGCCCGCTGCCTGCCCGCCATCGCCTACGAGGAGATGCTGGAGCTGGCGTCGCAGGGCGCGCGCGTCATGCACCCGCGGGCCGTGGAGCTGGCCGAGGTCTATAATCTGCCGATCCGCGTGCGCTCCAGCTTCACGGACGCGCCGGGAACGCTGATCACACGGGGGGATGCGGTGGAGCTGCGGCGCCGCGTGCAGGGGATCGCGCACGACACCGACGTGGCCAAGATCTCGCTGGCCGGGGTGCCCGACCGGCCGGGCATCGCCCACGCCATCTTCGCCCCGCTGGCCGAGGCCGGCATCAACGTCGACGTGATCGTGCAGACGGCCAGCTTCGAGGGCGTCACCGACCTATCGTTCACCGTCGCGCGCGGCGACCTGGCCAAGGCCGAGGCGCTGGTGCAGCCGGTGGCGCGACAGATCCAGGCCCGTGAGATGGCCAGCGCCACCGACCTGGCCAAGGTGTCGATCGTCGGCACGGGCATCCAGAGCACCCCGGGCTACGCCGCGCGGATGTTCGGCATCCTCGCCGAGGCCGGCATCAACATCGAGATGATCACCACCTCGGACATCCGCATCACCTGCGTCATCGCGCGCCGCGACGTGGAGCGCGCGGTGCAGGCGCTGCACGCCGGGTTCGAGCTGGACCGCGAGTAGCGCCCTCAGCGCGGTGCGCTGGCCAGGACGGTGACCGCCTCCGCCACCAGCGCCCCGGTGTTCGTGCGGTGGACGAGCAGCTCCAGACGATCGCCTGGCCGCAGCTCGCCCAGCTGCGTCGGCCGCCCGTCGGCACGGCGCAGCGCGGCGTTCGGCGTCAGCCCGATCTCCTGCTCGCCCTGGCCGTCGATCGCTACCAGCAGTACGCGCGCGCTGGCGGCCACGCGCCGCAGCTCGCCGCGCAAGGGCAGCGTAGCGCCGCCGGGTGCGCGCGTGGCCGCGCTGGACGGCCCCGGCGTGGTCGCGAAGTGGGGGATACTGCCTGTCGGACTGGGCGTGCCAAGCGGCGGGCTGGCCGTGGGCCGTGGGGTGAGCGTGGGTGACGTGGTGGGCAGGCGGGGTGGCGCCGGGGGGACGGACGTCGCGAGCACCTGCAGGGTGGGGGTAGGCTCTCTCGGGGGGGTCAGCGGGAGCGCGGTCGCGGGCCCACGACTGGCGGGCGCCGCGACTGCCGAGGTGGTAGGGGACGCGGCCGGGCGGGCCTCGCCGCGGTAAGCGGCGATCTGGCACCCTAGGCTCGGCAGCAGCAAACCGGCGCCTATCCCGAGCGCCCAGACCCACCGGCCGCGCCGCCCTCCCGGCATCGCGCGCCGCCCCGCTCAGGGTTGCGAGGAGGTTTGCGGCGGGGGATAGAGGGTGTATAGCTCCTGCTGCATGTCGCTCAAGCGGCGTCGTGCGCTACTGTAGTCGGCGAGCCCGCGCTGGAGCCACTCCGGGTCGTTGGCCTGCAACGCTTCCAGCCACTTGCTGGCCGCCGCGTTCACGTCGCGGCGAAAGGCGATGGCCAGCTCGCGGAAGTGCTGCAAGTTCTCAGGCGCGGCGGGGGCGGCGGCCGGGTCGAGTGCCAGCACACGCTGCAGTTCGGTGACGACCGCCTGGCGCCAGTCGTCGTTGCGCCGGTCCGCGTCGACCTGCGAGAGCAGATCGAGCGCGATCAGCGCCTGCACGTACACGGCCTGGATCTGCTCGTCGGCGTCGAGGAACGCCACTTCGGCGTCCGAGAGGTTGTAGCCCTGCGCGCGAAGCCCCTGACTGAAGGTCATCGCTGGGGGCGCCGGTACGGGTGTCTGGGCCCGCGCGGCAGCGGCGCCACCGGCCAATAGGCTCGCCACGGCGAGCGCGATCAGCGCACTGCGTCGCCAAGTCACGGTTAGGAATCCCCCGTGCTGCATGTGATCGCCAGCGCCGCGCGCCCGGCGGCGCAGCGCCAGCGGAGAGTACCATGATCGGGACCGCCCCGGCAACGGCGCGGCGGGGCCCCGGCCCCGCCCCCGCGTGGCGGCCGGCTCCCCGCTGTGTCGTGATTGTGTCCCCGTGCGCGACCGCGGGGTGGGGTGTCCTGGGGCTGACGCGATGGGGCGATGGGAGGGGACCATCGTGCCCTGGGGGGTGGGCCCGCTGTTCAGGGCGGCTCACCCTGCAGCCGATGGCTTCAGGGAGCGCGAACTTCCCAGGTGTGGCCGCCGTCGCGGGTGGCCCACAGGCGCGAGCCAGCACCGGCGGCGACCAGCCAGCCGTGGTCGGAGCCGGCGAAGCTGGCGCGGGGCAGCGTCGCTAGCGCGGCCGGGCCGCTCAGGTCGGGTAGTGGGGGCAGCACTTCCCAATCGGCCCCGGTAGCGTCGCTGCGCGCCAGCACCACGGTGCCCAGCTCGCGTTCCCCGGGCAGGCAGCACGCGCTGCACACGCCGATGAGGTAGGCAGTGGTCTGGTCGACCGCCGCCAAGCCTACCCGATTCCAGCCGCCCTGCGTGTGCGGCGCCCCGGTCTGGGGGAAGAACTGGGCCGCAGCCGCCAGCGGCGACCAGGTGGCGCCAGCGTCCGCGGTGCGGTACAAGGCCCAGCCTACCTGCGACATCCCGCCGGGGACCTCGAACAGCGCCCACACCACGCCGTTGTCCGTGCAGGCCAGCGCAGCCGTGAAACCCGGCCCGAGCGGGCCGGCGGCCGCCTCCGCCGCCGGTGATGCCCACACCACCGTCCAGCTAGCACCGCCGTCATCGGTGCGCCATACCGCCGCCCCGTCGCTGAGCCACCCCCGGGTGGCCGACTCGAAGCACAGCGCCTGCGCGGGCCGCGGGAGGGCGCCCGCGCGCCAATGCGCGCCGCCATCGGTCGTGGCGAGCAGGTGGTCGCCGAGGCCTGTGGGCGAGGCGGCCACTAGGGCATAGACCGTCTCGGGCGCCACCGCGCTCAGCTGGCGTACGGTACCCTGGGCCACCGCCGCGCGTTCCCAATGGTGCCCGCCATCCCGTGTGCGCAGCAGGTCGCCGTCGGCGGTGGCCCACACGTGCTGGGCATCGAGCGCCGCGAGCTGGTAGTGCTGCGCGGGGGCCACCACCTGCTGGTGCCAGCGGGCGCCGCCGTCGGCCGTGGCCCAGATACCGCCCGCGCCGGCTACCCAGCCGTGCTGAGAGTCCGCGAGCTGCACGGCGGCGAAGCCCGGGGGCGGCGTGCTCTGCCCAGCGGCGGAGGGGGCGCTTCCCCCGAGCAGGCTAACGCTGATCACGAGGCCGGCCAGCCAGCGGGCCATCCGGGCCTGCGAGCGGAGGACTGCCATGCTCTTCCCCTCCCGCCACTACCGGCGCGACTACGCTCGCGGGCTGGCCTGGCCGCGGGCCGGGCCGTTCGGCCGGCGCCCCGGGCTGGCGGCGCAGGGCCTGGAGCACGTTGGCGCGCTGCGCGGGATCGCGCAGCACATGGAGCACCGGCGGCATGACCGATGCCACGATGATCAGCGCGACGATCGGCAGCAGGTACTTGTCGACATCCTGCGGCGGGATCAAGCTCCCGAGGTAGTAGCCCGCGGTGGTCAGGCCACCGCCCCAGAGGGCGCCGCCGAGCACGTTGTAGGCGAGGAAGCGCGGATAGTGCATCTGGCCTACGCCGGCCACGATGGGGGCGAAGGTGCGCACGACCGGCATGAACCGCGCTAGCACGATCGCCTTGCCGCCGTGCCGGGCGTAGAACGCCTCGGCGCGCTCCAGGTGCTTCTTGTGGAAGAACAGCGAGTCCTCGCGGTTGAACAACGGGCGCCCCACCCGCCGCCCGAAAGTGTAGCCGACCTGGTCGCCGAGCACCGCCGCAAGGAAGCAGCCCGCGGCCAGCACGCGGAGGTCGAAGATCGGGGCGGCCTCGGGGTGCACCAGGTTGCGCGAGGCGAGCAGGCCGGCGGTGAACAGCAGGCTGTCGCCCGGCAGGAAGAAGCCGAAGAACAAGCCGGACTCCGCGAACACGATAGCGAACACACCCAGGTAGCCGACCGCCGTAATGATCCGCACCAGGTCCGGGTGCAGCAGCAGTTGCAGGTCCATGCCTCTCCCTTATGGCGTCCAGTCGATGCCGCCGAACCCGCCGACCTTGGTCAACTGCGTCGCCTGGCCGCTGGCGACATCCAGCACGTAGACTCCGGTCCCCCCTGACACGGCCAGGTAGCGGTCGTCAGCGCTCCAGGCCACGGTCGGCTCGTCCTCCCCCAGTTTGTTCACGCGGCGCACCCCGCCGCCTAGCTCGGCCAGCCAGATGTCCCACGGCTCGCCATGGGCCAGCGCGACCGGTGGGGCCAGCCCGGCACGCAGCGCCGCGAGCGCGTGGCGGGGATCGAGGGCCCAGCTCGGGGCGGCGGCGCCTACCTGCGGCCCCTCGCCGACGGCTACGAAGGCCACGCGCCGGCCGTCGTGCGAGAAGCGCGGCGCGGCGAGGCTGGTGAACGAGCGCTCGGGGACTAGCACGCGCTCGGAGCCCTCCGGCTCGCGCACCACTAGCTGCTGCCCCGTGCGGGTGGTGCGCACGAAGGCGATGGCGCCGGTCGACGCCATGGTCGGGCCCTCGGCGTCCTCGACCACCACCGTGGGGCTGCCGCCCGCGACATCGAGGCGCTCGGCGCGGAACAACTCCCCCAGGATCCGCGTGCCCTCCATCAGAAAGCCATGGTAGGTGTACAAGAGCGCGTCGCCGGAGGGGGTCCACTGGAGCCATTCCAGGGTTGCACCCGCCTCGCTCACATCAAGCAGCTTGCGCGCGTCGCCACCGTCGCTGTTCGCGAGGTACAGCGCCGAGCCCAGGCCCTCCTGGCGCACGTAGGCCAGCCGCGAGCCGTCGGGCGCGCGGGCACTGAACACGGCGGGGGCCGCGGGCGGGAAGTCCGTCAGCTTGCGCTCCTGCTTGCTGGTCAGGGGGAGCACGTAGATATTGCCGTCGCGCTGGTAGGTGAGCGTACCCTGCACATCGGCGGGCAGGGGGGCGTCGACAACGGAGCGCGCGGACGAGTTGCTGGGCGCGGCCTGGCAGCTGGCGACGCCCACCAGGCCGAGCACCATCGCCAGAGGGACTAGAGCCCACCGCATGGCGTCGTCCGCCCGTCTCACCGGTCGCCGGCCACGAACGTCAGGATATAGTTGATCACGTGCCAGCGGTCCTCCTCGCTCAGCACGTCGGCGAACCCGCCCATGCCCGTGTCGGGGATCCCGTTGCTGACCCAGTCGAAGAGCTCGGCGTCGCTATGCCCCTCCGCCAGGTGCACGCGCAGGTCGGCTGGCCGCGGTACCATGGTGCGCGCCAGCGGCCCGTCGCCGCGGCCGGTGACGCCGTGGCAGATCGCGCAATG
Source organism: Chloroflexota bacterium (assembly GCA_035294645.1). GTDB lineage: Bacteria > Chloroflexota > UBA6077 > UBA6077 > JAJPHF01 > JADGHJ01. The sequence goes on along the minus strand of DATGKN010000070.1, from coordinate 13,228 downwards.
CTCGGCGTACAGCGCACGCCCGCGCGCCAGCGAGTCGGAGCTGGGCGGGATCGGGTTGCGTAGCTCCTGCGCCGGTGCCGCTGCCCGCGTCGCGACCCATAGTGCAGCGGCCAGCACCAGCGCGGCCGCGCCGACCCGCCGTATCGCCATCCCTCACCCCGGCGCTGGGGCCGTGCGCCACCCCCTCGCGATCGCTCCTGGCCTTCGAGCATACACGATGGGCTGGGAGGCCGGCACCATGGCGGGGGGCGCGCCCTCCGCGCTCGCGTCGTACTACAATAGCGCGACGCGCGGCGGCAGCCGGCCCTCCGCATCCGGCGCGCCCGCGGAAGGCGGGGGGGGGGAGGATACTGGTGAAGGCACGGACCCGCTGGCTCGCGTGCGGCGTGGTCGCGCTACTGCTCAGCGTCGGGCTGGCACGCGCCAGCGCACCGCTGCTGGCGGCCCAGGACGCGCCGCCGGACACCGACTATCCGCAGTGGCTGGCCAGCTATCTCGCGCGGCAACGCGCCGCGCTGCAGGCGGTGCCCAGCACGTTCGACCTGGCGAGTCCTGCCTGGCGCCGCGAGCTCGCGCTGGCCCTAGACGCCTGGGGCCAGCTCGGCCAGGAGGCGCGCGACCAGCGTCCGCCCGCCACCGCCGCCGCGCTGCATGCCCAGCTGCTCCAGGCCCTGGAGCCCATCGAGCAACTGCGGCGCCTGCTGCTGGTCGCCGTGGCGACTGGCGAGCCGCCGCCCGCCGAGTGGACCGCCCAGCTGCGTGCGGCACGGGACGCGCTGGCGGCCGTGGCCGAGCGCGCTGGCGCCCCGGTCCCCGAGGCGGTCTCCCGTGGGCCGGGGCAGGTAACGCGCGGTAACCTGCGCATCACGCTGCTCGGCGTGCAGCGGCCCTACCTGGAGCGCGGCGCCCCAACCGATCCTGCCTGGGAGTATGTGCTGGTGCGGCTGCGGCTGGAGAACCTGGGCGGCGACCCGATCCGCTACGACGCGTTCCAGTTCCGCCTGCGCACGGCCGACGAGACGCTGCAGCTGCCGACCCCCCTGCAAGTGCCGGACGAGCTGCTCGGGGGCGCGTTGGATAGCAACCGGCTGGCCGGGCAGATCGTGGGCAACCTCGCCTACGCGGTGCGCAAGGGCGTGCCGGTGGTGGCGCTGTGGTACGAGCGCCAGCCGGGGGAGTCACCGCTGGTGCTCCCCCTCGCCGCCACGGCTCCCGTGCCCACCGGGGAACCGGCCGAGCCACCGGCCCCCGCGCCGGTCGCCACCGACCCGCCCGCATTGCCGCCCGGTTAGTCGCCCGCCGGGGTATCTCGCTGGTAGCCGCGGGGGGTGAGCAGCCACGGGCCGCAGCGCCGCGTGGCGCGGTTGCCGACGATCAGGATGGTGAGCATGTCCACCGGCTGCGCGGCCAGCTCGCCAAGCGCCACGATCGCCACGTGTTGCCCCTCGCGATAGGCGGCGCGCACCAGCCCCACCGGGGTGGTGGCGGGGCGGTGGCGCAGCAGGATCGCGCAGGCTGCGGAGAGCTGCCAGCTGCGGGCCGCGCTGGCCGGATTGTACAGGGCGAGTACGAAGTCGGCGGCCGCCGCCGCTTCCAGCCGGCGCGCGATCGTCGGCCAGGGCACCAGCAGGTCGCTGAGGCTGACCGCGGCGAAGTCGGTGCCTAGCGGTGCACCGAGCAGCGCCGCGGCGGCCAGCAGGGCGGTGACGCCCGGCAACACCGCCAGCGCCGGCCGCCGCGGGGGCGGGAGGCGTTCCCATTCCTCCAGCGCCAGCCCGGCCATGCCGTATACGCCCGCGTCCCCGCTGGACACCAGCGCCACCGGCTGCCCCGTGGCGGCTAGCTCCACGGCCTCGCGAGCGCGCGCGCGCTCGGCGCCGATCGGCCAGGCCCGGTAGAGCGCCTCGGGCCGCCAGGGCCGGACCTGATCGACGTACGCGCGGTAGCCGACGATTACCGCTGCCCGTTCCAGCGCCATACGCGCCTCGCCGGTGAGCAGCGCCGGCGTGCCCGGCCCCAGCCCGACTACCCACAGCTGGCCCATTCGCCTCCCGTCCCGCACCGGGCGACCGCGACCGTCGCGCGGCGCCCTTTCCGCTTAGGCACGACCAACATCCCCCCCGCGGCGAGCAGGGCCGCCGCCTCGGCGACCGATGGTGTGCCGACGGCGGCCCCGACCACCGCCGACGGGTGCGGCACCGGCACGCTCGCCAGGGCCGCGGCCGGATAGCCGCGTAGCGGCAGGCTGTGCCGCGCCGCGAACGCCACCAGGCCCGGCTCGGCCAGCTTGCGGTCGAGCGTGGCCACCAGGCCGATACTCTCCCAGGCGAGCCCGGCGGCGGCTACCGCCTCGCGCGCCAGCGCCTCGATCTCCTCCGCGCTCGCCCCCCGGCTGGCTCCCACGCCGAGCACCAGCGAGGGGGGACGCAGCACGACCCAGCGCGTGGCCGCCACGGCCGCCAGCGGCGCGGCCAGCAAGCGATCGCTGACTACCACCCCGGGGCAACCGGCGGCGGCCAGGGCCGCGAGGTGCGGGAACTGCTCGCACGGCCATGGCGGCTCCATGGGGGCCAGCGGCGCGTCCACTACCCAGCCCAGGCGCTCGCCGTTGACCAGCGCGGCGCTCACTCGCGCGGTGGGGGCTGGCTGAGCGAGCCGCCAGCCGCGCTCGGTGGCCAGCGCCTCCAGGGGCAAGAGGCCCTGCGCCTCCGAGGCGGTGGTGATCACGGCCTGGGCGCCCAGCACCGCCGCTACGGCCTGGGCCAGCGCGTTGCCGCCGCCCGCATGGCCGGCCAGCACGCTCACCGCCCAGCGCCCGGCCTCGTCGACCGCCACGACCGCCGGGTCGTGCCACTTGTCCCGGAGGTGCGGGGCCACCAGGCGCACGGCGATCCCCACGGCGCTGAAGAACACCAGGCCCTCGTAGCGCGCGAGCAACCCCGGCACCGCGGCGGCTAGCCGCCCCTCAAGAGGCCGCGCGCGGGGGCCGGCGGCCGCGCACCAGCGCGCCAGCACGTGGAGGTCGGCGTGCGGCCACGCAGCCGCTAGCTGAGTGGCTAGGGCCGCGCCACGGCGCGTGATGGCGATCAGCGCAACGCGCCGCGGCCCGCGCACGGCCGCGCTGTTCCCCGCCAGCAAGCCTACTAGCCCCCTTGCGCCGCGGCCGCCTCCGCCGGCAACATCTGGCGCACAAAGAGTACTATAGCGGGCGGCGCCCCGGCGCCGGGGGGAGCGCCCCCACCCGGTGGCCGGACGCGCTCGTTACATAATCTCCCGCGCGTTATACTGGCCTCGGACCGGATCAGGGTAGGGGAGAGGGAAGCTGGATGTCCTTGCCCGAGCTGGAGCGCGTGATGGCGCGCGCGCTGCGCGACGAGGCGTTCCGCCTGCTGCTGCGCACCGCTCCCGACGAGGCGCTGGCCGAGTACGAGCTGACGGCGGAGGAGCGGGCGGTGATCCTGGGGAGCGCGACGGCTGCGCCCCCGGCGGAGGACCCGCGCTCGTGACTGGCTGTACGCGCGCCGCGCGCTGGGTGTGGGGGGTCCTGCTGGGGACCTGGCTGCTGGCCGCCTGCGGCGGCGGGGCGAGCGGTGGCGCCGTGGCGCCCACGCCGCAGCAGGTCGCCGCGCCGCTAGAGCCCGTGCGGGTGCTGTATAGCCAGGCCTCGCCGCTGCTGTTGCCTTACTGGGTCGCGATCGAGCGCGAGCTGTTCGCTCGCAACGGCCTGCAGGTGGAACTCCGCGAGGAGCGCGACGCGGCGGCGGCCTACCAGCGGCTGGCGAGCGGGGAGGTGGCGGTGTATCTCGCCCCCTTATCCGGGGCCCTCCTGGAGCAGGGAGCGGGGGCCGACGCGATCGTGCTGCTGGGCGGCTCGCCAGACCTGGCCATCGTGGCCAACCGCCAGCTGGCGGCCATCCGCCAACCGATCTTGGAGCGGTTCCTGCGCGCGACGCTGGAGGGCATCGCACTGGTCAAGACGCAGCCGGAGGCCGCGCGCGCGCTGCTCGCCCAGCGGCTCGGCCCCACCGCTGCCCAGCAGAGCGAGCCGATCGTGCGGGCGCGGCTGCTCGACGCCGCGCCGGTTCCCTACCTCGACCCCGCGGAGGTAGCCGCGGCGCTGCCCACCGCCGACGCGGAGACGGCCGAACGGCTGGTCGACTCGTCCATCCTCAAGCGACTGGAGGCGAGCGGGTTCGTCGCGGCGTTGTATCGGGCCTAGCACAGGCGGGTGAGGGCTACCATGGCAGGCGAGCGCGTGCTGATCGTCGAGGACGATCCTCTGCTCGGGCCGTTGTTGGAGGACGTGCTGGCCGAGGCCGGCTATCGGGTCACGCTGGCGCGTAGCGCCGCCCCTCTCGATCCCGCCGCCACGGTCGCCGCCTACGACCTGCTGGTGCTCGACTGGGCCCTACCGGGCGGCAAAGACGGCCTGGCGTTGTGCCGCGAGCTACGCGCGCGGCCCGAGGGCGCCCATCTCAAGATCTTGATCCTCACCGCGCGGGGCGGGCGCGAGGCGCAGGTCACCGCGCTGGCCAGTGGCGCCGATGATTTCCTGCCGAAACCGTTCGACGTCGAGGTGCTGCTGGCGCGCATCGAGGCGTTGCTGCGGGCCCGCACGGCGGAGCAGCGCGAGGCACGGCGGGCGCGGGTGGCGGAAACGCTGCTCAGCCTAGCCGCCGCTGCCGAGCAGCCAGAGCCGCTGGAGGCGCTGCTGGTGCGGTTCTGTCGCGAGGCGCGCCAGCTGTTCGGGGTGGCGATCTGTCGCCTGCGGCTCAACGACCCCCAGGCGACCGAGTACAGCGAGGTCGACGCGGACGCTGCCGCCGCCCTGGCGCAGCTGGGCCCGGGGGTGTTGGACCGCGCGGTCGCTCAGAGCCAGGCCGAGCGCATGCTGGTTACCCGCGGCATCGATCTCGGCCCCCACACGCCGGGGGCAGTGGTGCTCGCCGCCCCGCTGTTGCAGCGGGGCGAGGTGTTCGGCACCCTGCTGCTGCTCGACTGGGGCGGGCCGGATCGGTTCGGGCCGCTCGATCTGGAGGCTGCCCGCCAGTTCGCTCACCACGCCGCCGCGGCGATCGCCAGCGCGCGCATGGCCGAGGCCGAGCGGGCGCGCCAACGGGCCGAGCGGGCGCGCGCGGCGGTGACCGAGGTCGCCCTGGCCCTCGCCGCCCAGACCGATCGCCAGCACGTGTTCGAGGGCATTCTCTTGCACGCCCGCCAGCTCGTCGGTGGCGACGCCACCGCGCTCGTCCTGCGCGAGGGCCCGGAGGGGGCTCCCATCATCGCCGCACAGGATGGCCACATCGAGCCGGATAGCAGCGACATCCGCCTGGGGGAGGGAGTCTCGGGCCGCGTGCTGACCGACGGCCAGCCCCTCATCGTCGAGGACCTCGCCCAGGTGCCGGGCGTGCCGGCGCATGCCCGCCGCTCCAGCCTGCGCACCGCCGTGGCCGTACCGCTGCGCCTCGGCGAGCAGGTGCTGGGCTGCCTGATCGTCGCGTCGCGCTCCGAGACCCACCGCTACGATCAGCACGATGTGGAAGCGCTGCAGCTGCTCGCCAGCCACGGCGCGCTAGCGATCGAGCGGGCTCGCCTGCTGGCCGCTCAGGAACAGCGCGCCCGCCAGGCCGAGGAGATGCGCCAGCGCCTGCAGACGATGGCCACCCTGGCCGAGGCCCGCGCCTCGCAGCTGGAGGCGGTGCTCGAACAGATGGCCGACGCGGTGATCGTGGTGGACCGCGAGCTACGCGTCGTCCGCCTCAACCGCGCCGCCGAGCAGCTGCTCGGCCACGAGCGCGCCGCGCTGCTCGACCACCCCAGCTCGCTGGACGACCTGCTCATCGACCCGGCCACGCTCCAGCCGGGCGGCGAGCGGGTACTCGAAGCGGCTGCACACCGCGGGGCGACCACGGCCGAGCGCGAGTACCTGCTACGCTCGGGCAACAGCGAGCGATTGGTCAGCGTCAGCGCCGCGCCGGTGTGGCAGCACGGTGCGGTCACGGGGGCCGTGGCCGTGGTGCGCGATGTGACGACTCGCCGCGCCCTGGAGCGCCAGCTGACCCAGGCCGACAAGCTGCGCGCGTTGGGCGAGCTGGCCGCCGGGGTGGCGCATAACTTCAATAACATGCTGGCCGCCATTATGAGCCGCAGCGAGCTGCTCGCCGCCGAGGTCCAGCACCCGCTGGTAACCGAGGCGGTCGACTACATCCTGCGGGCGGCCGAGGATGGCGCGGCGATGATTCGCCGCATCCAGGCCTTCGCCCAGCGCGCTGGTACCGGCACCCGCGTGGCCATCGAGGCCGAAGAGCTCCTGCGCGACGCCATCGCCGTCAGCGAGCCGCGCTGGCGCAACGCCGCCCAGCGCCGAGGCGCCACCGTCTCCGTCCACCTCGATGTGCTCGACACGCCGGTGGTCCTCGGGGACCCGGGCGAGCTGCGCGAGGTGCTGGTCAACCTCATCAACAACGCTGCCGACGCGCTGCCCCAGGGGGGGCACATCGAGGTCGGCTGCCGCCCCGATGGCGACCAGGTCGAGCTGTGGGTCCGCGATGACGGCGTGGGCATGCCGCCCGAGATCCAGGCGCATATCTTCGAGCCGTTCTTCACCACCAAGGGTAGCGAGGGCACCGGCCTGGGGCTCGCGGTGTCGTATGGTATCATCGCCAGCCACGGCGGTACTCTCCGGGTGGAGAGCGCGCCCGGGGAAGGGACGACCATGCGCCTGTGGCTGCCCGCCGCGCCCGCCGCCGGCGAGCCCACGGCGCTGTCCACAGTGGAGCCGGCGGTGAACGGGAGTATATGGCGCGCCGGTCGCCTGCTCGTGGTGGACGACGATCCCAAGCTGGCGGCCATGCTCCAGCAGATCCTCACCCTCGACGGCTACGAGGTCGATGTCTGCTACAGCGGCGCCGAGGCGCTCGCCGCGGTGGCCGCCCGCCGCTACGCGCTCGTACTCACCGATGTCGGCATGCCCGGCATGAGCGGGCTGGAGTTGGCGCGCGAGCTGACGCGCCAGCTCCCCGATCTGCCCGTGGCGCTCATCACCGGGTGGGGCAACACGATCGATCCCCAGGAGCGGGAGGCTTGCGGGGCGCGCTACATGCTCAGCAAGCCGTACCGCATCGACCAGGTGCGGCAGCTGGTCCAGATGGCCCTTGCCGCGCACGACCGCGCCGCCGCGCAGGACTCTACGGACTGACTGCCGCAGCGGCTAGTGCGCGCCGTCGTGCTCCGCGGCGGCCAGGGCCCAGGCTACCTCCAGCACCTGCCGCGGTTGCAAGCGGGGCAGGTGCAGCGCCGCCGCGGCGGCCGGCAGCAGCGCCGCCACGGGGGCCAACCCTACCAGCTCGCTCTCCACGATGGCCACCCCGTGCCGCGCCGCTGCCGCGGCCACCGCCCGCACGACGGCGAGCGGGTCGGTCTGCTGTGGGTCGAGGAGGTTCAGGCTGACCTGTACCACGCCGGGGCGAGAGACAGGCACTCCGATGGCCTGGACCGCAGGCAGCCCGCCGCTGGATGCGCGCACCGCCCGCGCCACCGCCCGCGCCACCGCCAGGTCCTCGGTGCCGAGCAGGATGTTGAAGGCGACCAGCGGCCGCCGCGCGCCCACGGCCACCGCACCCGCCGGGCCGAGCGCCGCGGGGCCGAAGTCGGGGGCGCGGTCCGGGTCGCGGCCGATCGTCGCCGCGAGCCCCTCGTACTCGCCGCGGCGGATGTGCGGCAGCGCGCGCCGCTCCGGCCGGCGCGCCGCCTCGCCGTAGAGGTACACGGGCAGGCCGAGCTCGCGCCCGATCCGCTCACCGACCCGTTCGGCGAGCGCCACGCACACCGCCATCGGGGTGTCGCCGAGCGGCACGAACGGCACCACGTCCGCCGCACCGATGCGCGGGTGTACCCCACGGTGGCGGCGCAAGTCGATCCGCTCGGCGGCCACGCGCACGGTGGCGAACGCCGCCTCGGCGAGCGGGTCGGGCGGCCCAACGAGGGTGAGCACGGTGCGATGGTGGTCGGGGTCGCTGTGTGTGTCCAGCAGCCGCACCCCGGGCACAGCGGCCGCAGCCTGCAGCGCCGCGATGGTCGCGAGATCGCGTCCCTCGCTGAAGTTCGGCACGCACTCGACGAGCATGGCCCGGCGCTCACGAGCAGGGCGGGGTCAGGTCGCCCGGCTGGTCGAAGTCACTCAGCAGCCGCATACTGTAGTACTCCGGTTGGCGAAAGGTGGGCCGAGCGATCTCCACGCGCCGCGGCAGCGCGTCGTCTAGGCCGATCCACAGGCGCAGCTCGCGGTCGGAGGCCAGAGTGGACCAGCGCCGCTCGCCGGCCCGCTGCGCCAGGCGCACCACCTGCACGCGCGTTCCGTCCAGGTCGGTCTGGCCTTCCGGGATGATCTGCGCGATGTTGGTGAAGAGATCGTCAGCGAGTGCGGGCGCGGCGGGTGGCCGGCGGCTGATGGCGCGGCGGTCCCACTGGCCATCGGCGCGACGCCAGCAGGCGGTCTCCTCGCTCTCGTACCCCTCGAGGAGCTGTCCGTCGCGCCCGACGAACTGGTAGTGCACGATGTTGGGGCTGCTGTACTCCCACCAGCTGCCGGTGGTGACATCTAGCTCCCGCCAGTGATGAAGCCGGGCGGTGGCCTCGCGCGCGCGGTCGACGAGCTGCCACACGGTGTACGCCTCCTGGAGCCGATCGTAGCCGGCGCGCGGGGTGGTGGGCAGTGCCCCGGGCGGGGCGCCGGTGGCGGGGGCGCAGGCAACGGCGGCTAGCAGCACGAGCGGCAGCAGCAACCGCGCGCCCGTGAACCCCGTGCGTCCGCCCATCGAGGTCGCTTGCCCCCTGTTGGATGAGTGCGGGTCGGTGCTGTCTCCGCATTCTAGCGGCTTGTGGCCTGACGACGCCGCCCGGTGCCGGCATGGGCGCGGTGGGGCGAGACGCGGGGGTTGCCCAGGGCGCACGCGGCCGCCTACACTGCGCGCGGTAGCGGCGCGCCCGCGCCGCCGCTGTAGCGGAGGAGGTCGCGGCCATGGCCCGCCCGTTGGTGGTGATCCTCGACGACTGGCAAGACGCGTTCGCGCACCAGCCCAGCCTGGAACGGCTGGCCGCGCGCGCCGAGGTCCGGCGTTACACGGACCCCGCCCCCACCTTCGAGGAACGCGTCCGCCGGCTGGCCGGCGCGGTCGCCGTGGTCGCCATGCGCGAGCGCACGCCGTTCGATGCCGCGCTGTTCGCGGCGGCGCCCGCCCTGCGCCTGCTCGTGCAGACGGGCAGCGGGCTCCACCACGTCGACCAGGCCGCGGCGGCGGCCCACGGGGTGCGCATCGTCACCACCGGCGGGCCCGACTACCCGGTCGCCGAGCTGACCATCGGCTTGCTCATCGGCCTGCTGCGCCGCATCCCCTGGGCCGACCGCCAGCTGCGCGCGGGTGGCTGGCCCGTCTATGTAGGCGAGGACTGTTATGGCAAGACGCTCGGCGTGCTGGGCTTCGGGCGGATCGGCAGCCAGGTGGCGCGCCTCGCGCAGGTGCTGGGCATGCGGGTGGTCGCCTGGGGGCCAACGCTCACGCCCGAGCGCGCAGCGGCCCATGGCGCCACGCGCCTGGAGCTGGACGACGTGCTGCGCGTGGCCGACGTGGTGACCATCCACCTGCGCCTGACGCCCGAGAACCGCGGGCTGCTCTCCCGCGAGCGCCTGCAGCTCCTCAAGCCCGGCGCCTACCTGATCAACACGGCGCGCGGGGCGCTCGTAGATGAGGCCGCCCTGGTCGATCTGCTGCGCGCGGGGCGGCTGGCCGGCGCGGCGCTCGATGTGTATCAGCAGGAGCCGCTGCCGGCCGACCATCCGCTGCGGCAGCTCGACAACGTGGTGCTCACGCCGCACGTCGGCTGGCCCTCGGCCGGCAACTTCCGCTACTGGTGCGAGCGCGCCGTGGAGCACCTCGTGGCCTTTCTCGACGAGGTCGCGCGCACGCCCTAGTGCGCCAGCGCGGGGCTCTGCTGCGGTACCGCTGCCCGTTTGGAGTGGACCTGCCCTTCGCGCGGCCGCGGAGGGCTATAGGCCCGGGAACAGGCGCTGTAGGGCCAGCGCGTGGTCGCGGTCGCCCGCGACCTGTACGCGGCCCGTGTCGATGGCGCGCGCCAGGTCGAGGCGGCCCCAGAGCAGGCGCACGAGCGCGTCCCCGTCGAGCCGGAGCGTACACCGCGCGTCGGCGGATGGGCCGGCCGTCACGTCTACCTGCCCGTCGGCCACGCGCAAGGTGCGCGGCTCGGTCGCCATGTCCGTGATCGCCAGCTGCCAGACCCCATCCTGCCGCTCGCCCCGCGCCAGCAGCGGCACGGCGGCCAGGTTGGTGGGCACGATGAACGGCAGCGCGGCGGAGGCTACGCGGGCATCTGGCTCGCGCGGCGCGCGCAGGTCCCAGTGGTGCAGCGCCAGCTCGTTCACGCGCCCGGTGCTCATCCACCAGAACGGGAACTGTCCAAATGGCAGCGGGACGGGGCGTTCGAGCGCCGCCGCGGGCTGAGCGTCGAGCAGCCGGGCAAACTGGTCGGTCAGGTGCTCGAGCTCGTCGAGCAGCGCCTCGCGCGGACGTGCCGCTAGCGCGGCCTGGCGCTCGGCCCGGGCAGCCAGGGTGACCGACGGACTCGCCCGCCCCTCCAGGTAGGCCTCGGTGTACGCCTGGAAGATCTCGACGCCGAACACCAAGTGCGCCACCACATCGCGCGCCGTCCAGCCGGCGCAGGCGGTGGGGGCACTCCAGGCGGCCTCGCCCCCTGCCCGCAGCTCCTGGGCGATGCTGGCGGCCTCGGCACGAGCCGCCGTGTTCGCGCCCCGCACGAACTCCGCGATCGAAGGCGCCTGCTCTGGTGGGTACATGCCAGCTCCTCTCAACGAATAACGAATAACGAATAACGAATGTCGAGCCGGGCTCGGGATGATCCGCTGCCTGTGGCTGCCACGGGGTCGCTCGGGTACCGATCGCGTGAGGGACGCTCACGTTGTAGCATGCGCGTCGGCGGTTATTGGAATTTCGGGGCCGGCGGGCGGTCTCCCGGCGCGCGGGGTTTGCCGCGGTGGGGCGCCTGTGGCAGAGTACCGGCGGAGAGGGAAGCAAATCTGGCTGCCGCCTCTACGGCGGCTCGGTAGGGAAGACGGCCATGGGGTTGCTCGATTGGGATTACGATGAGCTGGCGCGGCACATACAGACCGGCCTCGACCGGCTGACCGTGAGCTTCCTGCGCGGCCATCGCGCCCGCGTGCGCCGCGACGCGGTCGATTTCCACGGGTTCGAGCACGTCGAGCTGGAGCTGACGCACGGCGGGCACCGGCTGTACGTGCGGCAGTACGGCCCGGCGCTCGACCGCGAGCCCCCGCCGGTCGCGCGCGACACGCCCGCGCGCGAGTTCGTCAGCACGTTCGACGATCGGCCCACCGCTGCCGTGCCGCGCGCCGAGCTGGCCCGCTGGCTGGCCAGCCTGCCCGCGGGCGAGGCACCGCCCGAGCGCCCCAGCCCCGAGGCCGTGCGCGATAACCCGTTCGCCGCCGCCCCGGCGCGACGCGAGGAGCCGGCGCTGCCGCGCAACCCGTTCCTGGCCGAGCGCCCGGCGGCGCCCGAGCGCAACCCATTCGCCCCGCCGCCGGCCGAGGAGCGCCGCCGCGAGGCGCTGCGCTGGCTCCAGGCCGATGACTGACCCCGCGGGCGGCGACGCGGCAAATCCCTGGCGGCTGCTGGCCAGCGAAGTCGTCCATCGCAACCCCTGGTTCCGAGTGCGCCACGACCGCGTGCGGCGTCCCGACGGTCGCGCCGGCGACTGGTACGTGGTGGAGACGGCCGACAACGCCGGGGTGGTGGCCCTCGACGCCCAGGGGCGGGTGTGCCTCGTGGGCGAGTGGGTCTATCCCCTGGCTGCCTACGCCTGGGCGGTGCCCTCGGGGGCCGTCCACCCCGGCGAGGCGCCGCTGGCCGCCGCCCAGCGCGAGCTGCGCGAGGAGACCGGGCTGACTGCCGCGCGCTGGGAGCCGCTGGGGCGCTGCCACCTCAGCCAGGGCCTGACGCCACAGGCCAGCTACGTGTTTCTGGCCACCGCACTGCGCGAGGGCCCGGCGAGCCCCGAGCCGACCGAGCGGCTGGCGCTCGCCTGGCTGCCGCTGGAGGAAGCCTGGGCCCGCGCGTGCCGCGGCGAGCTGACCGACGCGGTGACGCTGGTCGGCCTAGCGTGGGCCCACGCGCGGCTGCGGCGCTGAGGACGCGGCCCGCATCAGGCCGCCACGTCGAGCACGATCTTGCCCACGCGGCTGCGGTCGCCCAGCGCCGCCAGCGCCGCCGGGGCCTCGGCGAACGGGAACCGGCGCCAGATGGGCGCGCGCAGGCGGCCGGCGCCCAGCTCGGCCAGCACGCGCGCCAGATCGGCGCGCGCCCCGCCCGTGGAGCCAAGGATCTCCTGCTGCTGGGCGTAGAACGGCGCCAGGTTGAGCGTCACCTCGGCGCCCGTGAGGATGCCGCAGGTCACATAGCGGCCGAAGGGGGCCAGCGCCGCGATGCTGGTCGCCCACGTGCCGGCGCCCAGCGGATCGACCACCACATCGGCGCCGCGGCCGTCGGTCCACTCGCGCACGCGGGCGAGCACGTCCTCCGTGGTGTAGTCGATCGCCAGCTCGGCGCCCCAGGCGCTCAGCTGCCGCGCCTTCGCGGCCCCGCCGCCGAGCGCGGCTACCCGGGCGCCGCGCAGCCGGGCCATCTGCACCGCGTACAGGCCCACGCCGCCCGTGGCGCCCACCACCAGCACCTGGTCGCCGCTGTGCACCCGCGCGCGGTCGAGCATGTGCCAGGCGGTGGTGCCGTCGACCACAGCGGTGCAGGCGTCGACCGCCGCGAGCCCCGCCGGCACGGGCAGCCAGTTCTGCGCCGGGGCGATCACGTACTCGGCGAACCCGCCCGGGGCGGTGACGCCGATCGCCACCGGCGCGTTGCGGCCGCGCGGGTCGGCGAGGCACGCCTCCTCGCGCCCGACCAGGCAGTAACGGCAGCGGCCACAGAACAGGCGGAACGCCAGCGCCACCGGCGTGCCGGGCGGCGGCGCGCCGTCGGTGCCGGGGCCCAGCGCCTCTACCACGCCGACGATCTCCACCCCGGGCGTGTGCGGCAGCGGGAGCCACGTGAAGCGGCCGCCGATCACGCTGCGATCGATGGGGTTCACGCCGCAGTGGGTCACGCGCACCAGCGCCTCACCGGCG
>DATGKN010000069.1:0-7488 GCA_035294645.1 Chloroflexota bacterium | reverse complement strand
GCGGCGGGCGCCGCGTCGCGGCCGGCGCCGGGGCGGGGGGCGGCAGCAGGGCACCGAGCAGGGCGACCAGCAGGGCCACGGCGGCGGCGCGGGCGGGCATGGCGGGCTCCTCTCGGCGGGCTGCGGGCGCGGGGCGGTTGGGTCAGCCGGTTAAACGCCCGGCGGCCCGAAACGTTACACGGCGCCGGGCACGCGCGGCTGTCAGGCGGGGGTGAGCGCCTGGGAGGCGGCGAGCGGGTCGCTGTCGGAACGACACGACGCCGCCCTGTGCCCGGCCGGCCACATCGGCCGGAACATGAACCACTGCTCCGGGTAGCGGCGGATGAACTCCGCCAGGGCGTCCATCACGTGTTGGGTGAGCTGCTGGATATCGGCGGCGCGGTCGCCGCTGCGCGCCACCTCGCGCACGGGGCGTACCTCCAGCCGGAAGCCGTCGCCCACGCGTACCATGCAGGCGGCCAGCAGCGCCGCGCCGGTGCGCAGGGCCAGGGTCGCCGCGCCGGCCGGCACGCGCGTGGGCGCGCCGAAGAAGCGCACCGGCACGCCGCTACCATCGTGGTGCAGTGGCCGGTCGACCAGCAGGCACAGCACCTCGTTGCGGCGCAGCACCCGCAGGATCTCGCGCGGGGGGGCCGTCGTCTCCAGCACCTGCAGGCCGCAGTCGCGGCGCGTGGCCTGCACCAGCGCGTTCCAGCGCGGCGGGTGCAGGCGTTCGGCGATCACGTGGACCGGGTAGCCGCGCGCGGCGAAGAGGGCGCCGCCGAGGTCGGAGTTGCCGAGATGCGCGCCGACCATGATCAGCCCGCGCCCGCGCGCGAACGCTGCCGCGATGTGCTCCAGGCCGTCGACCACCAGCCGCCCGTCGAGCGCCCGGCACTCGCGCCCACTGAGGCGCAGCATGTCCACGAGGTAGCGGCCGTAGTTGGCGAACGAGGCGCGCGCCAGCCGCGGGGCAAGGTGGGCGCGCTGCGGGCCGAGGATCTGGCGGAAGTTGGCCACGGCGTGTCGCCGCTTGCTGGCCCAGAGGTAGTACACGAGCGCCCCGCCGCGCGCCGCCAGCGCGTAGCTGAGCCGCAGCGGCAACACCCGGGCGAGCCAGCGCCCCGCCAGGTGCAGCCAGTAGATGGCTCCACCCACCAGCGGCGGGCTCGCGGCCTGGCCGACCGAGGGGAGCGCCACGGCGCGCATCAGTCGGCGCGGTGGGGGGCGGGCTCGGTGGCGTCGGGCGAGCCGGCCAGGCCGTTCTGCGACGGCAGATCGTCGCCGCGGATGAACCGCTCCACCTGCTCGCGCGCCAGCTCGTCGGGGTGCTGCACCGGCGGCGACTTCATGAAGTAGGCCGAAGGCCACTCCAGTGCGCCGCTGAGGCCGCGGTCGAGCGCCAGCTTGATGCAGCGCACGGCGTCGATCACTACCCCGGCCGAGTTGGGCGAGTCCCACACCTCCAGCTTCAGCTCGAGGTTGAGCGGCACATCGCCGAAGGTGCGGCCCTCCATGCGGATGTACGCCCACTTGCGGTCGCCGAGCCACGGCACGTAGTCGCTGGGGCCGATGTACACGTTCTCGGGGGCGAGCGCGTAGTCGAGCTGCGAGGTGACGGCGTTGGTCTTGGAGATCTTCTTCGACTCCAGCCGCGAGCGCTCCAGCATGTTGTAGAAGTCCATGTTGCCGCCGACGTTCAGCTGGCTGGTGCGCTCCAGCTTCACCCCGCGGTCGCGGAACAGCTTGGTCAGCACGCGGTGCACGATCGTGGCGCCCACCTGCGACTTGATGTCGTCGCCGATGATCGGCAGGCCGCGCTCGCGGAAGCGCCGCTGCCAGTACGGCTCGCGGGCGATGAACACCGGGATGCAGTTGACGAACCCGCAGCCGGCAGCGAGGACCTGCTCGACGTACCACTTGGTGGCCGTCTCGCTGCCCACGGGCAGGTAGCTGACCACCACGTCGGTCTTGGTGTCGCGCAGGATGCCCACGATGTCATCGGTGGCCCCCGGCGCCTTGCGGATCACCTGCGCGAGGTACTGGCCGAGCCCGTCGTGCGTCATGCCGCGGTACACGGGCACGTTGAGCTTCGGCACGTCGCAGAACTTCACGGTGTTGTTGGGCGGGGCGAAGATCGCCTCCGAGAGATCCTTGCCGACCTTGTTGGCGTCGATGTCGAACGCGGCGGTGAACTGGATGTCGCCGACGTGGTACCCGCCCAGGTTGACGTGCATCAGGCCTGGGACGAACTCGTCGTCGCGGGCGTGGCGGTAGTACTCCACGCCCTGCACCAGCGACGAGGCGCAGTTGCCGACGCCGATGATGGCGACGCGGATGCTGCCCACAGCTTACCTCCCCTGCCGCCGTCCAGCGCGGCACGCGAGACACACAACAACGCGCTCGACCCAGGCGCCGCAAGGGCAGCCGGCGAGCGCGGTGCATCGACCAGCGGCAGCGTTATTATGGCCCGCCCGCGCCCGCGCCCGCAAGCCAGGGGGCGCTCGGCCCTCTATGCTATCATCCCCGGTGGCACACGGAGGAGTTCCCCATGCAGGATGCACTGCACGACCTGGCGGCTCTGCGTGCCCGCATCGACACCTTGCAGGTGCGTCTTTGACCTCGCGGGCAAGCAGCAGCGACTCGCGCGGCTCGAGGCGGCGGCCGCGCAGCCCGATTTCTGGAGCGATAGCGAGGCCGCCCAGCAGACCATGCGCCAGCTCGCCGACCTGCGCGAGGAGATCGCCCCGTGGGTCGAGCTGGCCACAGCGGCGCGCGAGACGGAGGAGCTGCTGGCCCTCGCGCTGGCCGAGGGCGATACGGCGCTCGCCCGCGAGCTAGCGGCCGAGATCCCGCGCCTACGCGAGCGACTCGACCGTCTCGAGTTCCGGCTCCAGCTCTCGGGGCCGTACGACCGCCACAACGCGATCCTGGCCGTCAAGGCCGGCCAGGGCGGTACCGAGGCGCAGGACTGGGCCCAGATGCTCATGCGCATGTACCTGCGCTGGGGCGAGCGCCGGGGCTACCGCACCGAGGTGCTCGACCTGTCGCCGGGCGAAGAGGCGGGCATCAAGAGCGTCACCATCGCCTTCGAGGGGCCGTACGCCTACGGCTACCTCAAGAGCGAGCGCGGTGTGCACCGCCTGGTACGCATCTCGCCGTTCGACCAGGCGCGGCGGCGGCACACCTCGTTCGCCCTGGTCGAGGTCATGCCCGAGGTGGCCGATGACGTGCGGGTGGAGATCAACCCCGAGGATATCAAGTTCGAGGCGTTCCGCTCGGGCGGCCCCGGCGGCCAAAACGTCAACAAAGTGAACACCGCCGTGCGGCTCACCCACCTGCCCACGGGTATCGTGGTCACCTGCCAGACCGAGCGCTCGCAGCTCCAGAACCGCGAGAACGCCCTGCGCCTGCTCAAGGCCCGCCTGCTCGAGCTGGAGCAGGAGCGGCGCGAGCAGGAGCAGGCGGCGCTCCGCGGCGAGCACGTCGAGGCCGGCTTCGGCAGCCAGATCCGCTCCTATGTGTTGCACCCGTACAACTTGGTCAAGGACCTGCGCACGGGCTACGAGACGAGCGACACCACCAGCGTGCTGGACGGCGAGCTGGACCCGCTGATGGAGGCGTACCTTACCTGGCAGGTCGGGCAGGAACACGGTACGGCCGCCCGGCCATCGAGCCGCTAGCCGCGCGCGGGCGAAGGAGACGGGCGATGATCGTCGTGGTGGACTATGGGGCGGGCAACCTGCGCAGCGTGGCCAAGGCGCTGGCCGCCCTCGGCCCCCCGGTGCAGGTGACGGATGCCCCCGCCGCCGTGGCCGCGGCGCGCGCGCTGGTGCTGCCGGGCGTGGGCGCGGCGGCCGACACCATGCGCAACCTGCGCGCCCGTGGCCTCGACACGGCCGTGCGCGACTATCTCGCCAGCGGGCGCCCGTTCCTCGGCGTGTGCATGGGCTTGCAGGCGCTGTTCACGGGCAGCGAGGAGGGCGGCTGGCAGCCGTGCCTGGACATCGTGCCCGGGCGCGTGCGCCGGCTGCCGCCCGGGCAGAAGGTGCCGCACATGGGCTGGAACCAGGTGCGGCAGGCGCGGCCCCACCCGCTGTTCGCCGGCATCCCCGACGGCGCCTACTTCTATTTCGTGCACTCGTTCTACGTCGAGCCCGCCGACCCGGCGGTGATCATCGGGCGCACGGAGTACGGCATCGAGTTCGCCAGCGCCATCGCGCAGGGCCACGTGCTGGGCACGCAGTTCCACCCGGAGAAGAGCGGCGCCGTAGGCCTGCGCCTGTACGCCAACTTCGTGCGGCTGGCGCTGGGCGAACTGCCGCTGCCCGCCGCGGCGCCCGCGGGGTAGGGCGCGAGCCGAGAGGAGGCCAGGTGAGCGCGCGGTTCGAGCTGATCCCCGCCATCGACCTGCGCGGCGGGCGCGTGGTGCGCCTGTACCAGGGCGACTACGCGCGCGAGACAGTGTACAGCGACGATCCGGTGGCCGTGGCGCGGGCGTTTGCCGCGGCAGGCGCGCCGCGCCTGCACGTGGTGGACCTCGACGGCGCCCGCGAGGGGGTGCCGCGGCACCTCGCCACGCTGGCGGCGATCGCCGCCGCCGTGCCGGTGCCGGTCCAGTTCGGCGGCGGCATCCGCTCGCGCCAGGCGGCCGAGGCGGCGCTGGCGGCCGGCGCCGACCGCGTGATCGTGGGCACGGCGGCGATCGAGGCCCCGGCGCTCGCCCAGGAGCTGGCCGCCGCGCTGGGCCCGCGGCTCGTGCTGGGCGTGGACGCGCGCGACGGCCAGGTGGCCACCTGCGGTTGGCAGCGCACCTCGGCAGTGGCCGCCACCGAGCTGGTGGTCGCGGCGCGCGCGTGGGGCGTGACGCGGATCTGCTACACCGACATCGCCCGCGACGGCACGCTGACCGCGCCGAACTTCGCCGCCCTGCGCGCGGTGATCGCCGCCGCGGGCGTACCGGTGATCGCCTCGGGCGGCGTGGCGACGATCGAGCACCTGCGGGCGCTACGGGCGCTCGGCGCCGAGGGGGCGATCGTCGGCAAGGCGCTGTACGACGGAGCGCTGGCGCTGCCCGCGGCGCTGGCGGCGCTCGGGGAGGCCACGACATGCTGACCAAGCGCATCATCCCCTGCCTCGACGTGACCGGCGGGCGGGTCGTCAAGGGCGTCAGCTTCGTGAACCTGCGCGACGCGGGCGATCCGGTCGAGCTGGCGGCGCTGTACGACGCCGAGGGCGCCGACGAGCTGGTGTTCCTGGACATCACGGCCTCCAGCGACGAGCGCGCGACGATGATCGAGGTGGTCGAGCGCACGGCCGAGCGGGTGTTCATCCCGCTGACTGTCGGCGGCGGCGTGCGCAGCGTGGAGGACATGCGCCGTCTGCTGCGCGCGGGGGCCGACAAGACGGCGGTCAACAGCGCCGCGGTCGCCGACCCCACGCTGGTCGCCCGCGGCGCCGACGCCTTCGGCAGCCAGTGCATCGTGGTGGCCATCGACGCCAAGCGGCGGCCGGACGGCCGCGGCTGGGAGGTGTACACCCACGGCGGCCGCCGCCCGACCGGGCTGGACGCGGTGGAGTGGGCGGCGCGGGTGGCGGCGCTGGGCGCCGGCGAGCTCCTGCTAACTAGCATGGACGCCGACGGCACGCAGGACGGCTACGACCTGGCGCTGACGGCGGCGGTGGCGGCCGCCGTGCCGATCCCGGTGATCGCCTCGGGCGGCGCCGGCACCCCCGCCCACCTCTACGCCGCGCTGACCGCCGGGCGCGCCGACGCCGCGCTGGCCGCCTCGATCTTCCACTACGGCACCTACCGCATCGCCGAGGTGAAAGCGTACCTGGCCGAGCGCGGAGTGCCCGTGCGGCCCCCGGTAGCGGCGCTCGCCGCCCCGTGGCCGCCCGCCGCGGCGCAAGGAGCAACCAGCGATGTCCGCTGACGAGACGCACGGCGCGCCGCCGCTGAAGTTCGACGCCCAGGGGCTGCTGCCGGCGGTGGTGCAGGACGCTGCCACGCGCCAGGTACTGATGGTCGGCTACATGAACCGCGAGGCGCTGCGGCGCACGCTGGCCACCGGCCGCGTGTGGTTCTGGAGCCGCTCGCGCGGGCGGCTATGGCAGAAGGGCGAGACCTCGGGCCACTCCTTGCACGTGCGCGCGCTGCACCTGGACTGCGACGGCGATGTACTGCTGGTCGAGGCCGAGCCGGCCGGCCCCACCTGCCACACGGGGGCGGTGAGCTGCTTCTTCCATGCGCTCGATGCCCCCGCGCGCGCCGCCGTGCTGGCCGCGCTCGACGCCGACTCTGCCCTGGCCGAGCCGGCGGCGCCGGACGGGCGCGTGGTGGAGGCGCTGTTCGCCGTGATCCAGCAGCGGCAGCGCGAGCGGCCGGAGGGCTCCTACGTGGTGCGGCTGCTCGACGGCGGGGTGGACCGCATCGCCAAGAAGATCGGCGAGGAGGCCACCGAGGTGGTGATCGCCGCCAAAAACGGCGCCCCGGCCGAGATCACCTGGGAGGTGGCCGACCTGTGGTTCCACACGCTGGTGCTGCTGGCAGCCAGCGGGCTGAGCCCTGCTGACATCTGGCGCGAGCTAGAGCGCCGGCGCCGGTAGCAGGGGGAGCGGCGCGATGGCCGACCCAAGCCCGCGCGACGAGGCGCTGCTCGAACACGACCCGGTGCTGCGGGCGATCGTGGCGCGGCTGGTGGCCGCCTACCAGCCCGAGCGCATCTACCTGTTCGGGTCGCGGGCGCGCGGCGACGCCACGGCCGACAGCGACTACGACCTGCTGGTGGTGGTGCCCGACGATGCGCCCCCGGAGCGCCAGCAGGCCCGGCTCGCCCACGAGGTGCTGTGGGGCGTGCACGCGGCGGCCGACGTCGTGGTGTGGACGCGGGCCGCCTTCGAGCGGCGCGCGCACGTGACGTCTTCGTTGCCCGCGGTCGTGCTGCGCGAGGGGAAGTTGCTCCATGCCGCCTGACCCGGAGCTGGTGGCGGAGACGCGCGACTGGCTGGACCGCGCGGCCGACGACCTGCGCGCCGGTGAGCTGCTGCTCGGGGCGGCTCCGCCGCTGCCCGTGGCCGCCGCCTTCCATGCTCAGCAGGCGGCGGAGAAGGCGCTGAAAGCGTTTCTCACCTGGCACGGCCGGCCGTTTCGCAAGACGCACGATCTCGCCGAGATCGGCGGGCGGTGCGTGGCGATCGATGCGACACTAGACACACCAGTGCGCCGTGCGGCCGTGTTGAGCGAGTGCGCCTGGCGGTTTCGCTACCCCGGCGCCCCCCGTCCTCTCGGGCCGGCCGAGGCGGCGGAGGCGCTGGGGCTGGCGCGGGCGGTGTACGCGGCGGTGGTGGCACGGCTGCCCGGGGAGGTACGGCCGTGAGCGACGAGGCGCTGCTCGAACACGACCCGGTGCTGCGGGCGATCGTGGCGCGGCTGGTAGCGGCGCTGCGGCCGGAGCGCATCTACCTGTTCGGGTCGCGGGCGCGCGGCGACGCCACGGCCGACAGCGA
>DATGKN010000068.1:0-11180 GCA_035294645.1 Chloroflexota bacterium | reverse complement strand
TCCCTCTCGCGGCGACGCGGCAGCGGCCGCGCCCCGCGGGTCACTCCTGCTGCCGCTGGCGGGCTGCCCGCCGCGCCACCCACGCCGCCCGCGCGGCCGCCACCTCGGGGGAGGCCAGGCACCGCGCCAGCAGCGGTACCGACTCGTCGTACACGCTGGCGAAGTCGCGCTCGAAGGCGCGGCGCATCAGCCGCTTGGTGGCCCGCGCCGCCGGCTGCGGCACCGCCAGGTAGCGCTCGACCAGCTCCAGGGCCGCGCGGGGGAACGCCTCGGCCGGCACCACGTGGTCCACCAGCCCGATCCGCTCCGCCTCGTCGGCGCCGATCAGCTCGCCCGAGACCGCCAGGCGCAGCGCGCGCCCCAGCCCCACCAGCCGCGGCAGCCGCCACACGGCCATGCCGGGGAACAGGCCCTCCTGCGCCGCGGGCAGGCCCAGCACCGCATCGCTAGCGGCGATGCGCAGGTCGCAGGCGATCGC
Source organism: Chloroflexota bacterium (assembly GCA_035294645.1). Lineage (GTDB taxonomy): Bacteria > Chloroflexota > UBA6077 > UBA6077 > JAJPHF01 > JADGHJ01. Next base: position 10,702 of record DATGKN010000068.1, on the reverse strand, counting down.
CAGCTGCAGCCCGCCGCCCAGGCAGTAGCCATGGATCAGCGCGATGACCAGCCGGTCGAGCGCCTCCAGGGCGCTGAACGCCCGCTCCTGCGCCGGGTAGAACTCGGCGGGCATGCCCTGCTCGGCCAGCATGTTCAGGTCCAGGCCCGAGCAGAACGCCCGCCCCTCGCCGCGCACCACCACCAGCTCGGCGGCCGCATCGGCGGCGATCGTGTCGATGGCGCGCTGGAGATCCGCGATCCACTGAAGGTTCTCGGCGTTGAGCACCGCGGGGCGGTTGAGCACGATCTCGGCGATCGGGCCGGTGCGCCGCGCGTAGACCGCGAGCTCGGACATCAGACCTCCTCGCGGTGGTCGAACACGCGGCGCGTCTTGCGCTCCGAGCGCGGCAGCGTGCCGACGGGCAGCAGCTCCACGCGCGGCGTCACCCCGAGGTGCGCGCGGAACTGCTGCGCGATGTGCTCGGCCAGCGGGCCGCCATCGACCGTGTCCAGGTCCAGGTCGCTCTCCACGCGCAGGGTCAACTCGTCGCGCCCGCCGTGGCGCTCGATCACCAGCTGGTACTCGCTGGACACGTGCTCCAGCGTGGCCAGCAGCGTGTCCACCTGGCTCGGCCACAGCGCCACCCCGCGCACCTTCACCATATCGTCCGAGCGACCGCGGAGGCGGTCGAAGCGCGGGAACGGGCTGCCGCAGGGACACGGCTCCGGCAGCAGGCGAGTCAGGTCGCGCGTGCGATAGCGCACCAGCGGCATCGCCTCCTTGCGTAGCGTGGTCAGCACGATCTCGCCGGTGGCCCCCGGGGCGACGGGCTGGCCCGTCTCGGGGTCGATCAGCTCCACCAGGAAGTAGTCGGCCCAGTAGTGGATGCCCTGGTGCAGGTGGCAGTCGATGCCCATGCCCGGGCCGTACAGCTCCGTCAGCCCGTAGATGTCGTAGCTGTCGATGCCCAGCAAGGTGTTGATGCGCTGGCGCATCGCCTCCCCCCAGCGCTCGGAGCCGAAGATGCCCACCCGCAGGGCGAGCTGGTCCCGCAGGTTGCGGCGCGCCACCTCCTCGCCCAGCAACAGCGCGAACGACGAGGTCGCCGTGAGCACCGTGGTCTGGAGGTCGACCATCAGCTCCAGCTGGAGGTCCACATTGCCAGGGCCGACCGGCACGGCCATGGCGCCCGCGCGCTCGGCGCCCGCCTGGAAGCTGATGCCGGCGGTCCACAGGCCGTAGCCCGGGGTGATCTGCACGCGGTCGCCCGGCCCGACCCCAGCCAGGGCGTAGCAGCGGGCGAACAGCGTCGTCCAGTCCTCGAGATCCTGGGCGGTATAGTAGGCCACCGTGCGCTTGCCCGTGGTGCCCGAAGAGGCGTGAATGCGCGCGATGCGCTCCAGCGGCACGGCCGCCCAGCCGAAGGGATAGGCGTCGCGCAGCTCGGCCTTGGTGGTGAAAGGCAGCTGCACCAGGTCGGCGGGCGCGCGGAGGTCGGTCGGCCGCAAGCCCACCTGGTCGAACTTGGCGCGGAAGAACGGCGAGCCCTCGTAGGCATGCGCCAGCGCCCAGGCGAGCCGCTCGCACTGGAGCGCCGCCAGCTCGGTCGGGGTGCGTGGCTCGGTCATGCCGCAGGCCCCCGCCAGGGCACGCAGGGCACCAACTGCCCCGCCCGCACCGCATATAGCGGCTCTAGGCGCGGGGCCCGGATCACCTCGCCGGTCGCGTCGCGCAAGGGATACGCCTCCTCGGTCCAGCGCAGCACGGTCAGATCGGCGGGGCCGCCGGGTTGCAGCCGCCCATAGCCGTGCGCCGCTAGCCCGAGGAGCTGCGCCGGCCGCCAGGTGGCGCGCTCCAGGACGTCCATCAGGGGCGCGCCGAGGGCCACGAACTTGGCCATCGTCGTTGGCAAGTCGTGCACTGGCCCGCGCCAGTTACGCAGGCTGTTGTCCGAGCTGATCGTGTCGGGCAGAAAGCCCGCCGCGAGCGCCCGGCGCGCCACGGCGTAGCTGAAGTGGCTACTGCCGTGCGCCGAGTCGTACAGCACCCCGGCGTCGCGCGCCGCGCGCACGGCGTCCAGCAGCGCGCCATCCTGCACGATGCCGTGGCGGTTGCCCGTGTAGCAATGGCTGACCACGTCGCCGGGCCGCAGATAGCGGAGGATCTCCGGCAGCGGCTCGGGCGTGTCGCCGATGTGCAGCATGAGGGGCAAGCCGGCGGCGTCGCCCATCACCCGCGCACGCTCCAGCACCGGGCGGCAGGACGCGCCGACCATCGGCTCGCCGAGACGGACCTTGAACCCTTTGATGAGCTCCGGATGCTGCGCCGCCAGCGCCACGGCCTCGTCGACGAGCACGTGATCGAGCACGCGGTTCTCGCCCAAACGGATATCGAGGATGCCGGTGGCCGCCACGTTGAGGAAGCAGAACACGCCGAGGGGCGCCTGGCGCGCGACGTGGCGGGCGAACGCGGCGAAGGTCCAGCAGCCGGCGGAGCCGGCGTCCACCGCGGTGGTCACGCCCCGCTGGAGGCAGGCTGCCTCGGCCGGTGCGCCGAGCGTCGTCACATCGGCGAAGATGTGGACGTGGCAGTCGATCAGGCCGGGCGTAACCAGCGCCCCCCGGCAGTCGACGCGCCACCGCGCGCGGCTGGGCAACGCGGGGCCGATCGCCACGACGCGCCCGTCGTGGACCGCCACATCGGCCACCTCCTGGCGCCGGGTGGCAGGATCCAGCACCGTGCCCCCCGCGAGCAGCAGATCGTACGGATGGCTGGCGGCGGTCGCCTGCACGCTCCCCTCCGGTGCGGTCAGCGCCAGGCGGCCACGCGGCGCGACAGGCTATCGAACACGAGCTTGTCCACGACCAGCATGATCACGATCAGCACCAGCGCCCAGACGAACACCATGTCCGTGCGCAGCGTGTCGCGGCTGTAGTTCATCATGTAGCCGATGCCGGTGCTCACCCCGAAGATCTCGGCTACCACGCTCACCTTCAGCCCCAGCCCAAAGCCGACTTTCATCCCCGCCACCAGGTAGGGGATCGTCGAGGGTAGCGTGACGTTCAGGAAGCGGTCGAGCGGGCTGAAGCGGTACACCTGCGCCATCTCGATGAGCTTCCGATCGACGTTGGCCACGCCCTCCAACATATTAGCCAGCAGCACCGGCAGCGTGATCATGAACGTGGTGAACATGGCCGCCTTGTCGGTCAGCCCGAACCAGATCAGCGACACCACGATCCACACGAACACCGAGGTACTGTTGAGCACGGCAGTCAGGTCGCGCCCGATGGTAGCTACGTGGCGCGACATCGCCACCAGCGAGGCGAAGACGATGCTGACCAGCACGGCCAGCCCGAAGCCGACACTGATGCGGTACAGCGAGGCCCAGGTATGCTTCCACAGCTCGCCGCTGGTGATCACCGCGAGGATGCCCTGCCCCACCCGCGCGGGCGAGGGGAGCAGGTAGTCGCCCAGCCGCGCGGAGAGCATCACCCATACGAGCGCCAACCCGATCGCCACCCCCAGGGTGGGCAGATGCAGGCGATCGACCACCCCACTCCAGTCGGTACGCGCGCGGGCGGGCACAACGGGCGCGCCCGCATGCGCCACCGGCTGCTCGACAACGTCAGGCGTCACGGTTCTCCTCGCAGTGGCGTGCGCTCGGCGCCCCCGTCGCCAGCAGGACGCCGCGGGGCTACCGGCGCGCCGGTGGGATGAAGAAGAGCTGCTGCTTGAGCGAGCCGGGGTTGTACCAGATGTCCGACTTCAGCAGCGTGCCGTGCTCGCGGTTGTGCCGCAGCTGCGCCAACATGGTGTCGATCTGCGCTTCCGTCAGCCCGTACAGTACCTGCTTGGTCTGCGACATGGCGAACGCGACCTCGTCGGGCGTCAGCTTGGTGACCTCCACGATGGCCCGCTGGGCGATTTCCGGCTGGTTCTGCCAGATCTCATACGCCTCGCGCTGGGCGTCGTTGATATCCGCCAGCAGGTTCGGGCACTGCTCCGCCAGCTCGGGCTTGGCCAGGTAGGCCACGTGCACGGGCAAGATACTGGAGCCGCTGGCGCGCTCCCACAGCTCCTGCTGATGCACCAGAATACGATAGTCGCCCGTGTGGATGAGCGCCGAGGTCACTGGCTCCCAGATCAGCACCGCCTCCACGTCGCCCTTGCGCAGCAGTGCGGCCAGGTCGGGCGGCGCGGTAGCCGTGATGGCTTGCGTGTCGGTGAGCACGTCGAACCCGTACACCACACGCGAGCTGGCGTTGATGTCCTGCGTGGTGGTACCGCCGGGGATCACCCCCACCTTCTTGCCGCGCAGGTCGGGCAGCTCGCGAGCCGGGTGGTTGACGGGCACGACCACCGCGCCCAGCACGCCCACCGCTGTGCCAAAGATCTTCAGCGGCACGCCGCTCTCGTACATCTGGCCGGCGATGATGACGCTCATGTCGATGAGGTCCGCCTGGCCCGAGGCGAAGGCGTTGACCAGCCCGCTGATCGGGCCGACGGTCTGCCATTCGATGCGCCAGCCGCGCTTCTCCAGCAGCTTCTCCTGGTGGATGATCTCGGTGGCCGCCCAGCCCAGCTGCAAGTAGGCGAAGCGGTAGGTGCGGTCCTGCGCACAGCTGGCGCCCGCGGGCGCAGCCGCCGGGGACTGGGTCACGGTCGCCGCGGTCGGCGCGCTCCCACCCGGGGCCTGCGCGGCCGGCTGGCTGGACGGTGCCCCCGTTCCCCCTCCACACGCCAGCGTGAGCAGCATCGTGCTGGTGATCAGGACCGCCAGCAGGCGACGCCCCACCCCTCGCAACATGGCCTCCTCCCTCTGCCGGTGGCGCGCGCCGCGGCGCACCCGCCCCGGCCCTCCTTAGACGCCCGCGCCCACGCGCTGGCGCTCGAGATCCAGCGCGCGCTGGCGGTCCACCTCTTCCGTGAGCATCTGTAGCAGCGCCGCCTCCAGCGCGCGCGTATCCGCGTGGTCGCGGACCGTCACGACCTGACGGATAGTCGCCGGCCGCGCGGTCAGCACTGCGACCTCGGTGCTCAAGCGCACCGCCTCGGAGATACTGTGGGTCACGAAGACGATCGTCTTGTGGGTCTCCTGCCAGATCTTGAGCGTCTCATCCTGCATGATGCGGCGGTTCTGTGCGTCGAGCGCCGAGAACGGCTCGTCCATCAGCAGCACGTCGGGCTCGACCGCCAGCGCGCGGGCGATCGAGGCACGCTGTTGCATGCCACCGCTGAGCCGGTTGGGATAGTAGTGCATGAAGCTGCCGAGGCCCACCAACTCGAGGTAGCGGCGGGTGCGCTCGCGCGCCTCGCGCTCCGGCACGCCGAGCGGGCGCAAGCATAGCCGGACATTGTCGGCGATCGACTTCCATGGCAGCAGCCGCGGCTCTTGGAAGACGATGGCCACTCGGTGCTGGTGCTGCTGGCGCGTGAGCTCCACCACGTCGCCGTCGATGATGACGTGGCCGCTGGTCGGCGCCTCCAGCCCACACAGGATGCGCAGCAGGGTGGTCTTGCCGCAGCCGTTGGGCCCCAAGATCGAGTAGAAGGCGCCCGGTCGCACGGCCAGCTGGAGGTCGTGGATTACCTCGAGCTGGTACCGTTTGTACAGATGCTGGGTGGCCAGTTTGGGCGGCGGGCCGCCATTGCCCCGGGCCACGGCAGCGGGTGGCGCAATCCGGCCGTCTTGCACCGACTGCACTCCTCGTCTCGGTCGCGTGAGCGGGTCAAGCGCGTCCTGGCGGGAGCGAGCGCAGCCCAGCCACTCGCTTCACATGCCCGATATGTTACTGGAGCCCCTGCCAGCGGGCAACCTAGTGCACACGGCGCCGGCCACCGAGGAGGCCTCGTGCCAGCAGCAGCAGGTACAGGCTACCGATCCCACCGGCGAGCAGCAGCAGCGAGCCGCCGCCCCCCTTCTCACTCGGGGCAGGCGGAGTGGGCGGCTCACTGAGCACCAGCGGGGCTGCTGGCTCAGAGCCGGCCGCGCCGCCCGGCGCCGCGCTCCCGCTCGCCAGCGGCGTATCGAGCAGCGACGCAGGGGTGAGCACGGCATCGAACAGCTGCTCGCGGTGGGCCGCGGCCGGATCCGGCGGTGCGCGCCGCGCGCGGGCCGGCTCCTGGGCTGGCGGCTGCCCGGCCAGCGGGCGCGCCGCGCTCTCCTCCGGCGGGCGCCGTGGGGCCCCACGGCCGGCCACCGCAGCCAGCGGCGACACGAGCCCCAAACGCTCCTCGCCCACGGCGAAGGCCACCGCATGGTGCGGGATATCCGCGGTTCCCCACGCCATCTCGAGCTGCGCGGCCGGCAGGATCAGCGCCCGCCCTCCGCCCCCCCCGTAGGCCGAGTCGTTGTACAGGAAGTCGTCGCCGATCAGGCCGCTGATCACCACATAGTGGTTGACCTCGCCGCCATAGGCGGCATTGCCGGGCAGCAGCCGGTACTTCGTCAGCACAATCACGGGGTAGCCGTCACGCACCGCCCGCCGCACCTCGTCCACCGTCCAGCGGTGGTAGCCGCGCCGGCCTTCCTCGTACAGGCCGAGCGGGGTCAGCCCCGCGCGCGCCCCGATCTCGGCCAGGTAGTCCAGGGCGATCCCGTCATCGTAGCCCCAGCTGCCTTGCAGCGCGTTGGCCAACAACCGCAGCTCGTGCGTGGGCATCCAGAGCCCATACGCTTCCAGCACCATGCCTAGCGCGCTGGGGCCGCAGTTCGCCGCCGCGTAGGGCGTGCCATCGAACTGGCTGCGCGCGGGCACCCCGAGCCAGAGTACATCGGGCGCGAACCAGCCCCCCACCCCCGGCTCCTCGGGCAAGCCAAGCACCCGTAGCGCGGGGGGAGGCGCCGCTGGGGGCGTCTGCAGCGTCTGGGCGGCTGGAGGCCGCGGTGCGGCAACCGGTGCGGGCGCCCCGTCCGGCACGGCGCCCTCGGGCAGCAGCAACCCGCCGGGCTCCTCCGTCGATGTAGGAGTCGGGGTCACCACCGTTGGGGTCGGGGCGGCCACCAGCACCACGGGAGACACCGTAGCGGTCGCTGTCGGCAGCGGCGTAGGCGTCAGGGTCGCTGGCAGCTCCTCGGGAGTGGGGGTAGGCCGCACCGGGGTGGGGGTGAGCGTCACGACTGGCAGCGGGGCGCTGAGATCGGGCGGCAGCTGGCGGGGCCGGCTCACCGCCGTCGGCGTGCGCACGCCCCCCTGCTCCGCGGGAGCCACGGGGGGGGCAGCCGCCGTCCCCGCGACCACCGTGGCGACCACGCACGCCAGCCAGCCTGATAGGGCTGCGCGCCCTTGGGGGAGCCTGGATCGCCGTGGCGTGCGCGCGTGCTCTCCTCCGCTCACGGGGCCAATTCTACCGCGGGCGCGCGGCGGGCGGCTAGGCCGCGCGCCTACCCGGCGCGGCCCACTAATAGCGGCGCGGAAGCCGGCGCGGGCGCCGGGAGGGCCGGCAGCCAGACGCTGAAGTCCGTGCCGGTCTCTGGGCTGCTCTGCACGGCGATCGTGCCCCCATGCGCCTCGACGATATGTCGCGCGATCGATAGGCCCAAGCCGGTACCCTCGCGGCCCGCGTTGTTGTGGCCGCGGAAGAAGCGGTCGAACACCTGGCGCTGCTCCTCCGGCGGGATGTAGGAGCCCGTGTTGTGCACGCTCAGGCGTACGCCCCCGCTGGCCGGGTCGTCGCTCAGCCGCACGGTGATCTGGCCGCCCGGCGGGGTGTGTTTGAGGGCATTGTCCAGCAGGTTGTCGAGCACCTGCTCCAGGCGGTGAGCCTCGCCCGCCACACGGGGCGCCGGCGCGAGCGCGGTCACGATCGCCACCTCGCCGGCGGTCGCGCGCCGCTCGGCCCGCTGCACGCACGCGCGGATCAGCTCGGCCAGGTCGAGCGGGTGCCGCTCACCCTGGAATTGGCCCGATTCGACACGCGAGAGGTACAGCAAGTCCTCCACCAGGCGGGCCATGCGCTCGGCCTCTTCGTGGATCACCCGGCCGGCCTCGGCGTACTCCTCGGGGGCCCGCAGGGTGCCGTCGGTCATCGCCTGCGAGAAGCCGCGGATGGAGGTCAGGGGCGTGCGCAGCTCGTGGGACACGTCCGCCAGGAACTCGCGCAGGGTGCGGTGTGACAACGCCACCTGCTTGGCCATCAGGTTGAACGCCTGGGCCAGCCGCCCGATCTCGTCCGCGCGGCCGTCGGGGATCCGCTGGTCGTAGTTGCCGCGCGCCATCTCCTCCGACGCGCGGGTGATCCGCTTGAGCGGCTCGGAGATCGAGCGCGATAGCCACAGGGCGACGGGCAGCGAGGCCACCAGCGCCAGCACGCCTGCGACCAACAGCCGCGGCGCGAGGGAGAGCCACGCCGCCGCCAGGTTGGCCTGGGGCACCGCCAACATCACCGCGTAGCGTGGCGGCAAGCCCGGGAAGCGGTCGCCCAGCCGCCCAAGGGGCACATAGGCCAGCGAGATCGTCACGATCTGCCCCGCGGATACCTGGTAGCGTCCCACCAGCAGCGGGCCGACCTGCGCCGACATGTTCTCCTCCACCGGCGGCAGGATGTAGCCCTCCAGCTCGTCGGTGGTGTCGGCAGCCACCAGGCGGTTATCGAGGCGCACCAGCAGCAAGCGGACGTTCAGCTGCTGGGCCTGGTCGTCGAGAAAGGCGGCGATCTCGCTAGTCGAGGCGCCGATCAACTCCAGGTGCCGCACGTGGGCGCTGATCGGCAGCACGATGTCGGCTAGCCGATCCATCTCGCGCTGCTGCTGGTGCTGCTGTGCCAGCCACAGGAAGCCCGAGCCGGCGAGGAACAGGGAGACGAACACCACGAACGCGTACGACGCCATCAAGCGGGTGTACAAGCTGTCGCGCATGCCGCCGGCTCCCTCGGGCGCCAACTATGGCTGCTGCTTACAGTGTGGCGCGCAACGGAACGCCGGACAAGAGTAGCGGGCCGCCGTACGGGCGGCAGCGGAGCGCTACCGGGAGGAAGGGGCGCGAGGGGCGCCGTCGATCTCCACCAGCTTGTAGCCCACGCCCCACACCGTCTCGATGCGGGCGGTGGCCCCGCGCAGCTTGTCACGCAGCCAGGTGATGTGCACGTCCACCGTACGCTGGTCCCCGAAGAAATCCGGGCCCCAGACCAGCTGACACAACCGCTCGCGCGGGAACACGACCCCAGGCCGACGCGCCAGCACGCTGAGCAGCTCGAACTCCTTCGGGCGCAGGTCCACCCGCCGGCCCGCGACGGTCACCTCGTGGCGGTCGGGATCGATGCGCACGTCGCCCACCTCCAGCACGCGCTGGCTGGCGCCCAGGCCGGTGCTGCGCCGGAGCACGGCCTTCACCCGCGCCGCGAGCTCGCGGGGGTTGAACGGCTTGGTCACGTAGTCGTCGGCGCCCAGCTCCAGCCCGGCCACCCGGTCCTCGGCCTCGTCGCGGGCGGTGAGCATGATGATCGGCACGTCGCTCTCCTGCCGCAGCTGGCGACAGACCTCCAGGCCACTGATCTCCGGCAGCATGAGATCCAATACGATCAGGTCGGGGCGCAGCTGGCGGGCCTTGTCCAACGCCTCGCGGCCGTTGGTGGCCACATCCACCTGGTAGCCCTCGTTGCTCAGGTACAGCTTGACCAGCTGCACGATATGTTTCTCGTCATCGACGACGAGGATACGTTGGGCCATGGCTCTCTGCTGCTAGTGGCTCCAGTGGGGGCCCGTGGCGCCTCAGGGCGCGGCACTCGAGCGCCGCTCAGCACTCGCGGGCGTCCCCTCGCCGACGATCTGCACGCTCGTCGCGCTCAGCGTGCCGTCGGCCGCGCGCTCGCCGGCCACCACCACCCGCTGGCCGGGCGCCAGCGCCGCTCGATCGGCGGGCACGAGCTGCTGGACGGCGGTCGCGTCGCCCAGGCGAACCTGCACGGGGCCCTCGGGGCCGTTCACGGTGATGGTATCACCCTCCACCTGGCTGATCACGCCCTGGGCGCGCGTGCTCGCCCCGCTGCTGGAGCGCGTACTCGCCCCGCGCGTGGCCCCCGCTGGCCCCCCCGGTCCCTGAGCGGCAGACGGATCGTCGCCCCGCGCCGCGGCGGCAGCCCCCGCCCCCCCGCTGGCCCCCCCGGCCGCTCCCTGGACGGGGGTAACCACCACCGCGGGCGTGTGGCGCAGCGGGGCGCTGGCCACGGCGGCCAGCGCCCCGAGCAACAGGCCGCAGCCCAGGGCGCCCCCCACCAAGACGAGCCGGTTGGGGCGCCGGCGCGGGCGCGGGGGTACCTCCGTCGCAGCAGCCGGCGGTAGCGCCACAGCGGCGTTGGTCCCGTTGTGTTCCTCCCGGCCCAGCGTGACGGATGGTTCTTTCCCGATCATCGTCCTCTCTTCTCTCGCCGCGCGGGCGCGCTAGCGTCACTCATACCGTAGCGCCTCGATCGGGTGTAGGCGCGCGGCGCGCATGGCGGGGTAGATCCCAAAGAACAGCCCGACCGCGGCCGACACCGCGAACGCCAGCATCACCGCGTCGGGCGTGACCAGGGTGGCCAGGCGCTGGCCGTTGAAGCTGGCGCCCGAGAGCACGCGGGCGATCAAGATCCCGATCCCTATGCCGATCAGCCCACCCAGCAGGCTGACGACGGTAGCCTCGACCAGGAACTGGAGCAGGATGTCGCGCCGCCGCGCGCCCACCGCTTTGCGAATGCCGATCTCCCGTGTGCGCTCCGTCACCGAGACCAGCATGATGTTCAT
>DATGKN010000067.1:0-21485 GCA_035294645.1 Chloroflexota bacterium | reverse complement strand
GTAGAGCAGCTGACTCTTAATCAGCGGGTTGGGGGTTCGAGTCCCTCGCGGCTCACGCCGATTTCCCCGTCGTTCCGCCAGAACCGCCCGCGTCCGCCTACTCACCCGCTGGCGGCGTGGGCGTCGGTGTGCCACCCTATCCCGGAAGCTGTGGGGAGCGGCGAGCCGGCGCGCCAGGCCGCGGGCGAGCACATGACTGCCAGCGGTCTTGCTCGTGGCGTTGGGGGGGCGCAGGGGCGCGGCGCTTGCACAGCGCGGGGCGGCTGCCGTATACTGCTGGGCGTCAGGCGGAAGTGGCTCAGTGGTAGAGCATCTCCTTGCCAAGGAGAGGGTCGCGGGTTCGAATCCCGTCTTCCGCTCGCTGTGAGCCGGCCGGCGCACTTGCCGGCCGCTGTCTATGCGGCGACGTGGCCAAGTGGCAAGGCAGGGGTCTGCAAAACCCCGATCGGCGGTTCGATTCCGCCCGTCGCCTCCAGTCTCCCTCTGCCCCACCCGCTGGTTCCCTCCACCGTAGGGCCGCACACCTGGGTGTTAGCACGGCTGCGGTGGCGTCCCGGGCAGGTGGCCGGGTGTGGCGCTACGCGGCGTGGATCACAATTCGGTCACACTTCCCCGCCGGCTGATGGTGTGCTAGAATGCCGCGCGGCGGCCCCCTGGGGGCTGTACGCAGCGGATACGGGGCCGTCCGCGCGCCGTCGGCCAGTGCCCTGGCGGCGGCCACGCGCTGGGCGGCGCGCGGAGCGGGTGTGCAGACCCAACAACCTCCCCGAACGCCCGAGCGCCGGCTGGGCAGCCTGGGCCGCCGCAGCCAGGCGCAGCGGCGCGACGCGGCCAGCACCGCGGCGGTGGTCATCCTGCTGATCTTCGGCGTGAGCCTGCTCGTCATCGTGGTGGCGCAGGCTGTACTGGGCTTCGATCCGTTCGGGCTGAGCAATACGGCACCCGAGCGGCCAACGTTGGTAGCAGGCGCCACCGCACCGCCGGCGCCCCCCGCCTTGGCGCCGCAACCCGCTGAGATCGCCGTGCCCGACCCCGCGGCGCGCCCGTTGGTGGCCGACGCCGCGCTGGCGGCGCTGGTGCAGCAGCAGCTCGGGGGCCAGCATGCCACGGTCGGCGTGGCGATCAAGAACCTGGAGAGCGGCCAGGGCACGTTAGTCCAGGCCGATCGCGAGTTCCCGGCCGGCGGGCTCGCCGCGCTGCTGATCGCCTACGAGACGTACCACCAGCGCGACACGGGCCGGCTGGCGTTTGGCGACCCGCTGCGGGTGACCGAGCAGGTCGTCCAGCGCGGTTCCACCGAGGCGCCCGCGGGCAGCACGGTGAGCGTGGGCTGGGCGGTGGACCGCCTGCTGACGCGCGGGGATCCGGCGATGGCGGCGCTGCTGCTGGACCGGCTCGGCCCGCAGAACTTCAACGCTGCGCTGGCCGACCTGGGCTTGCTAGAGTCGCGGGTCAATGGCGACCGCTTGACGACTTCGCCGCGCGACCTGCTGTTCCTCCTCGACCGGCTGGCCCGAGGCGAGGGGCTGAGCGCCGCGAGCAATGCGGAGCTGCTGCGCTATCTGACCGAGTCGCGCCCGACGGACCGCCTGGTGGAGCTGCTACCGCGCGGCACGGTGGTGGCGCAGCGAGCGGCCAGCGACAGTGGCGCGGTGGTCCAGGCGGCGATCGTGTACAGCCCGGCGGCGGCGCTGGTGGTAGTCACCCTGGCCACCGACGTGGCGAACCCCACGGCTATGGCGCAGGCCCAAGCCGCGTTGGGCAAGGCGGTGTACGATTACTTCAACCTACCGCGGCCAGAGGCGACGCCCGGCCGGTCCACGCTGCGCGCGCCGGCGGTGGGGCCGCGCCCGTCGCCCCCGCCTGTGCAGCTGACTCCCGGGCCGACCGTCGCGCTGCCCGCCGCGCCCCTGGCGTACCCGACGGCCGAGCCGGAGGTTCCCCGCCCGACCGCACCCGTCCTGGCGCCCACCGCGCCCGCGGCGGCGACGGCGCTGCCCGCGGCCCCACGCTTGGCCGAGCCGCCTCCGCCGCCCGTGATTACGGCCGTGCGGCCGACCGCGCCCCCGGCCCTGGCGCCTACTCCCGCGGCGCCACGTGCGCCGGCGGTCACCGCGGTCCGCCCCACCGCGCCGGCGGCCGCGGCCGCCCCCACGAGTCCGCCCGCGCTGGTGCCGACGGTGTCCGTGCCGCCGCCGACCGCGCCGGCGCGGGGGCCGCTGCCGCCGACGCTGGGCCCGGCCGCTCCGCCAGCCCTGGCCCCTACCGCGGCGCCGCGCGAGGTGCCGCGCTTCGGCCAGTAGCGTCGCGCCCTGCACCAGCGGCGCGGGGAGATGGTCTGCTATTATCCTGGCAAGGTATGCGGTGGCCGGCGCGCGGCGAACGGCGCACCGGTCGTGGAGACACGGGGAGCAGGCGCAATGCGTTGGACGCCCGAGCCCGACAGCGCGTTGTTGATCGTGGATGTGCAGAACGACTTCTTGCCCGGTGGCGCGCTCGGGGTGCCCGAGGGGCACGCCGTGGTCCCGCCGCTCAACGCCCTGGCGGCGCAGTTCGCGGCGGCGGGCCGGCCGGTGATCGCCTCGCGCGACTGGCACCCCCCGGTCACCACCCACTTCCAGCCGCACGGCGGGCCCTGGCCACCGCACTGCGTGCAGGGCACGCCCGGGGCGGCGTTCCCGGCGACCCTCCAGCTGCCGCCGGGCACGCTCATCGTCTCGAAGGGCATGGGGCCGGATGAGGATGCCTACTCGGCTTTCCAGGCGCGCGACGAGCAGGGGCGCCCCTTGGCCGAGCTGCTGCGCGAGCGCGGCGTGCGGCACCTTTACGTAGGCGGGCTGGCCACCGACTACTGCGTGCAGGCCTCGGTGCTCGACGCGCTCGCGCGGGGCTTCCGCGTCACGGTGCTGGAGGACGCGGTCCGGGCGGTGAACCTGCAGCCCGACGACGGCGCGCGGGCGCTGGAGAAGATGCGCGCTGCGGGAGCCGTCACTCGGGCCTCGGCGGGCGTCGGCGGATGAGCCAGGAGTGGTACGGCTCCAGCGGCGAGGGGGCGGGAGGGGGCCTCGACCGCCCGCTGTTGGACACCGCCCTCAACCGGAGCTACGTCGCCTACCATCCGGGGTTGATGACCGACCTGTATCATCCGGATGCGGCGTACGTGGCCTGGCGGGCGGGCAAGCTGCAGGAGACCACTTTCGACCTGTACACGCGCCGCGCGCCGTTCGGCAGCGCGTACATGCTGTTCGCCGGCCTGGAGCAGGCACTGGAGTTCATCCAGGCGTTTCACTACAGCGACGAGGATCTGGCGTTCCTGCAGCAGATCCGCGACTACGACCGCGCGTTTCTGGCCTACCTGCGACGGCTGCGCTTCACCGGCGAGGTGCTGGCGATGGCCGAGGGGACCGTCGTGTTCCCCGAGGAGCCGCTGCTGCGGGTGACGGGGCCGTTCTGCGAGGCGCTGCTGCTGGAGTCGGGCCTGCTGCACGCGATCAATCTCTCGACGCTGATCGCCACCAAGGCCGCGCGGGTGGTGTATGCCGCACAGGGACGACGCGTGGCCGAGTTCGGGGCCCGGCGCGCGCAAGAGCCGTTCACGGTGGCGCGCGCCAGCTACATCGCCGGCTGTACCTCGACCTCGTTCCTAGCCGCGGCGTTCCGCTTCCGGCTGCCGGCCACCGGCTCGATCCCCCACGCGCTGGTGCAGTTGTTTCCCAGCGAGGAAGAGGCGTTCGAGGCGGTGGCCGAGACGTTCAACCGCTATACGCTGCTGCTGGATACCTACGACCCTCGCCGCGCGATCCACATCGCGTGTCGGGTGGCCAAGCGGGTGCGCGATCGGTTGGGCCACCGCCTGGCCGCCGTGCGACTGGACTCCGGCGACCTGGTCGGCGACGCCAAGTATGTGCGCCAGGTGCTGGACGAAGAGGGCCTGCACGACGTGAAGATCCTTGGCAGCGGCGACCTGGACGAGTGGAAGATCGCCGACCTGCTGGCCGCGGGTGCCCCGTTCGACGCCTTCGGGGTGGGCACGGCGCTGGCGGTGGGCGCGGGCGGCGTGGAGCAGGGCGTCGAGGGCGGTGCGCTGGGCGGGGTGTACAAGGAGGTGGCCTACCGGCGCCCTGACGGCAGCTACGCTTATCCTGTCAAGGTGGCCGGGCCGAAGACCACCTGGCCCGGTCGCAAGGAAGTGTACCGCCGCGGGCCGTTCGTGGAGGACCTCGTCTGCCTGGCCGACGAGCCGCCGCCGCCCGACGCCGAGCGGCTGCTGCGCCCGGTGGTGATCGACGGTCGCATCGCGCCGGGCAGCCTGCCGCCGATCAGCGAGGTGTGGGAGCACGCGCGCGAGCAGCTGCAGGCGCTGCCCGACTGCTACAAGGCGCTCAACGACGCGCCGGCGTACCCGGTGCGCTTCTCGGACCGCCTCCAGGAGCTGCGGCGGCAAGCGATGGCGCGCGCGGGGGGCGAGGTCGTGCCCCATCCGCTCCGCCTGGCCCCACGGCCGGCGCCGCGCCCCGAGGAGGCTGCTGGCTAGCCCATCTAGCCCATCCTGCCCGATCGCCGCAGCCGTTCGCTTCCCGCCGGGAAGGGCGCTGCCGGCGAGGTGAGAACCGCCGTGAATACCTTCTGGCTGGACATGCTGGGCGGCGAGGTCCGCTACTACCAGGCGGGAGGCATCCGCACCCGCGTGCTGGAGGCGGGCACCGGACCGCCCCTGCTATTGCTACATGGCACCGGCGGCCACGCGGAGAGCTTCATCCGCAATATCGTGCCGCTCGGCGCCCATTTCCACGTCTACGCGCTGGATCTAGTCGGCCACGGCTTCAGCGACAAGCCGCCGCTCGACTACACGCCGCGCGACTACGCCGCGCACGTCGTCGCCTTCCTGGACGCGATCGGTGCCCAGCAGGCCCATCTCAATGGGGAATCGCTGGGCGGCTGGGTGGCGCTCTGGGTGGCGCTGGAGCACCCCGAGCGCGTCGGGCGCCTGGTGCTGAACACGACCGCCGGGCTCAAGCTCTCGGCCGCGCAGCTGGTGGTCCCGCCGCAGCGGGCGGAGATGGCTCGCCTCACCCGCGCGGCGGTCGAGCAGCCGAGCCCGGAGACGGTGCGGGCGCGGCTGGAGTGGCTGGTCAAGGACAAGACGCTGATCACCGACGAGCTGGTAGCCACGCGGCTGCGCATCTATCAGCAGCCCGCGACACAGCGCGTGATGCCGCGCATCCTGGCCGGCGCGGCGCTGGGCCAAGGGGCGGAGCAGAACCCCTACGTGATCACCCCCGAGCGGTTGCGCCAGGTGCCGCACCCTACCCTGGTGCTGTGGACCAGCGACAACCCGGGAATGAGCTGGCAGGAGGCGCGCGCGGCGGCCGCGCTGCTACCCCGTGGCCAGTTCCATCTCCTGCGCGACTGCGCGCACTGGCCACAGTACGAGGTCGCTGCCGAGTACAACCGCCTGGTCACGCGCTTCTTGCTGGATCAGGGGCTGTAAAACGGCGCGTGGTGGCTTCCGTGGGGGCGCGCGGCCGCCTACAATCCAAGCAGCACGCCCGTAAACCGTCACGGAGGGGGCATGGCCACCTTTCAGCACATCTCGCGCGAGGAAGCGATGCGCTTGGTCACCGCGCCGCGCCGGATGGCCCAGCCGGTGTATCACGAATACGTGCAGTATATTCGCCAGCTCGACGAGTCAACGGCCGGCCGCCTCGTGTTGGCCGAGGGGGAGCACCCGGTGCGGGTGCGGGCCCGCTTGCGCGCCGCGGCCCGCGCGGAGGGCAAGGAGCTGGATATTCAGCGCCGCGGCAACACGATCGTGTTCATGCTGCGCCGCCGGCCGTCGTAGCGTCCGCCCGCTGCCGCCGGGAGCCCCGCTGCAGAACGTCGGTCCTGGGTGTAACACTTGGGCCCGATTTTCGTTTACCCGGGTAGAGGCCGGGAGCCGTCGCGGCCAAGCAAGAAATGAGGGACAGGGCGAGGTGCCGTCTCACCCTGTCCCAACTGGGAGGGGGACCTAGGCCGCCTGCACGCGGACTAGGTACCCACACTATACCACCTTCGTGGCCGGCGGTGGTCGCCGGCCGCCGGGGTGTGCCGTTCGCCTCGCCGCCCGCCCTGCGTCCCCTTACCTACGCCCGATTTCTTATCCAACTCTTACGTCCCTCTCTGGCGCCGGCAGGGAGAAGTACCCCCGCGGGCTACAACGTCCGCGCGGCCCGCCCGCGCGGACGGTATGATCTGGGCGATGCGACGTCGCGCCGGCTGCTCGCGGCCGGCGCGGCGTCGGTGCAGGAGTCGAGAGGCATGCACGTTGAGGTCGGGATGAGCGCCGAGGTCCGGCGCACGGTCGGCCCGGGGATGATCGCCGAAGATTTCGGCAACGCCGGGGTGCGGGTGCTCGCTACCCCGGCGTTGATCGCACTGATCGAGGAGGCAGGGGCGCTGGCCATCGCGCCCGGGCTGGAACCGCAGGAGCGCTCGCTGGGCACGCATCTGGATGTGAAACACCTGGCGGCGACCCCTGCTGGCATGGAGGTCGTGGCGCGCGCGACAGTGGTGGGGGTCGAGGGGCGCCGCGTGTACTACGCGGTGGAGGCCCATGATGCGCACGACAAAGTGGGCGAAGGGCGCATGGAGCGCTTCGTGGTCGACCTGCCCCGCTTCCAACAGCGGGTCGACCGCAAGCGCGCCGCTACGCCCGACGCCTCCGCGTGACTGTTCGGATACGGCTAGTGGGCCCGCGTCGCCCCCGAGTAGCGGCTGGCCCAGTACGGCTCGGATAGCGACGACACGACCACCCCCACGCCCGGGTGCGAGGCGTGGATGAACTTGCCGTTGCCGATGTAGATGCCGTTGTGCGACAGGCCCGGCATGTAGGTGTTGGAGAAGAACACGATGTCGCCGGGCTGCAGCGCATCGCGGGGGATGTGCGGGCCGGCCGTGTACTGCCCCATCATGCCGCGTGAGAGCGGGATGCCCTGCTGGCGATGCACGTAGTAGACGAACCCGCTGCAGTCGAAGCCGCTCGGCGTGGTACCCCCGAACACGTAGGGATAGCCGAGGTAGCGCATCGCGAGGGCTACCAGTGCCTCGCCTTTGCCGCTGCCCGTGGACGGGATGCTATCCAGCGCGACCCCGTCGGGCGCGCCGCGCGCACGGGGGACGGCGTTCGGCACGCGCACGGTGGGCGCCAACGCGCGCGCGGGCGCCGGTGGGGCCGGACGCTGAGGCTCCGCGCCAGGGATGACGAGGCGCTGGCCGACCTGCAGGGTATCGGCGCTCTCCAGCCCGTTGTAGTCGATGATTGGCCCGAGGTCGACGCGGAACCGCAGGGCGATGTCGTACAGCGTGTCGTCTTCCTGCACGGTGTACAGCACCCCCGACACGGGCAGGATCAGCAGCCGCTGGCCGACCTGGAGCGTGTCACTACTCAGGTCGTTGGCCGCGATGATGGTGAGCGGGGTGATGCCGAAGCGCTCGGCCAGGCCGTTGATAGTATCGCCGGGCTGGACTTCGTACTCGACTGGCGTAGGTACTCCGGCGCGGCTGGCGGCCTCGGCCGCGGCGGTTGCCCGAGCGGCCTCCGCCTCGATCTCGGCCCAGGTCTTCGCCGGCTGCTCGGCGGCCGCGGCCGCCGCCTTGGCCCGCTCCGGATCGTCGACCACCCATAGGGTGACCCCAGCGAACGGGAGCTGGCGCGCGCCCTCCCGGGCCGCGACTGCATCGTATTCGCTGCCGACGGCGCCCAGCGCCGCCATCACGGGACCGAGCGGCCGCCCCCCCGGGACCATGATCTGGGCTGCGCGGAGCGGCCGGTCCGGGTCGTCGACCCCGTTGTAGCGCGCGACCGCCTCGGGGGCGGCACCGTAGGCCTGGGCGATAGTGCGCACGGTCTCGCCGGCAGCGACGTAGTGCAGCACGCCATCGACCGGTGGGATGCGCAGCTCCTGCCCCACGATCAGGGGGTCAAGGTCGCCGATGCCGTTCGCCCAGCGTACCGTCTCGGGCGTCAGCCCATAGTGCGCGGCGATCGCCGCCAGACTCTCGCCCGCGGCCACGCGGTGGTGCCGGATGGCCACCGGCGCGGCATCGGTGGCGTACAGCCAGGCCACCGCGGGTGGTACGGTGGCGCCCACCACGGCCGCCGGGTGGCGCAGCCCGGCCGGGGCGAGCCCACAGGCCGTGACCAGTAGGAGCAGATGGCGGGCGAGCCGCGGGTGGGCGAGCAGCCGCTGCCAGCGCCGCGGCGGGGGAGCGGTGAGGTAACGTTGGAGCGGACGGTAGGCGTGGTGGGCAGCACGCGTGGCTGGAAGGCCGCGCATAGCGTCTCCCGGACACAAAGTGCGGCGGGCGCCGCCCGCCAAGCCGGCGCCATTTTAGGGGTGTTGGGAGCGCGGGTCAAGGCTGCATCACAAAGCGCTGGGCATGGCCGCGCACAATGCCGTTTTTGTGCGGCCATCGGCGAGCTCAGGGCGCGCGGTCGGTTGGGGGCGTGGGCGGCGCGGCCGGAGGCAGCAGGTCGAGCTGGTAGCCGGCCCGCCAGCGGGTGCGGATCGCCGCGGGGTAGCCCGCCGCGGCCAGCTTGCGCCGTAAGCGCCCGATGTACACCTCGAGGAGGTTGGTGTTCGGGGCACGGGCGTCGCCCCAGACCGCGCGAACCAGGGCCGCGCGGGGCACCAGGCGGCCGGCCGCCTGGGCGAGCGCCGCGAACAGCGCGAACTCGCGGCGGGTCAGCGTCAGCGCGCGCCCCTGCACCAGGGCCGTACGGCGCTGGGCGTCGAGCTGCACGCCGGGCGGAAGGGCCACCTGGGCCGCGGTGTCTCGCCGGCGCAGGCGGGCGCGCAGGCGGGCGCGGAGCTCATCGGGGTGGCAGGGCTTCGCCAGCACGTCGTCGGCGCCGGCGGCCAGCGCGGCGAGCCGCTGGGGCGTGTCGGCGGTGTGCAGCAGGATGACGATCGCCAGCGGCCCGGCGACCAGCCGACGTAGTCGGCGGCACAGGGCGAGGGCGGGGCTGTCGGGCAGCGGTTCGGCTACCACGACGAGGGCGGGGGGCGCGGCGGTCGTTCGCGCCAGCGCCTCCGCGGCGGACGCGGCGGTCCACACCACATAGCCGTCGAGGGCGAGCGCGGCGCTCAGCGTGTCGCGTGTTGCGGCGTCCGGCTCCACCAGCAAGACTGTCGGTTCCTGCACACGCGCCTCTCCCACCCCGGTGCGCGGGGCCGGCCCGGCCCGATGGACAGGCCAGTCCCCGATTGACTACACTACGCCAGCCCAAGCATCTGTCGCTGGCACGGCGCCACCGTTGCCAGGCGCGGGGGGAAGGAGAGATGAACCCCGTCGAGCTTCTCGCTGCGCTCGGCAGCCTCGTGATCATCGACCTGACCCTCAGTGGCGACAACGCGCTCGTGATCGGGCTTGCCGCCCACCGGCTACCCCCGGCCCAGCGGCGTCTGGCGATCGTACTGGGCGGGGCGGGCGCGGTCGTGCTGCGCGCGGCGCTCACGACAGCGACGACGCTCTTGTTCCTTATACCAGCTCTCAAGCTGGTCGGCGGGGTGCTACTCGCCTGGATCGCTTTCAAGCTGCTAAAGCAGGAGGAAGAGGCCGAGGAGGGAGTGGCGGCCGCAGCGACCTTGTGGCAGGCGATGCGCACGATTATCGCGGCCGATTTCATCATGAGCCTGGACAACGTGCTGGCCATCGGGGGCGCGGCGCACGGCAACGTGCCGCTACTCGTGTTCGGGCTGGTGCTGAGCATGGGGCTGGTGCTATTCGCCGGGAGCCTGTTCGCCGAGCTGATCAACCGCTGGTGGTGGCTGGCGTATGTGGGCGCAGCGGTGATCTGTTTCACCGCCGGCCAGATGATCGTCGAGGACGATCTCGTGCACGCCTACCTCGAGGACCTGCCGTGGCTGCTGTACGTCGGCCCCCTGGCTCTCGTGCTGGTCGTGGTCCCCGCGGCCCACTGGTTCCATCGGCACCGCCCGGGCAAGCCTACTCCCGCGGCGTGATCCAGGGCGGCGCATCGCTCGCGGGCAGCCGCAGCTCGAACGCTTTGCCTACGCCCAGCTCGACCAGCGCGACCTCGCCGCCGTGCAAGCGGGCGATCCACTGGGCGATGCTCAGGCCCAGCCCGCTGCCTGGGACGCCGGCGTGGCGGGCTGCGGCCCCGCGGTAGAACTGCTGGAAGATCTGCGCCTGCTCGACGCGGGGGATCGGCGCGCCGCTGTCCTCCACCGCGATCCGGACCTGGTGTCGGTCGGCGGCCAGGCGCAACCGCACGGGCGCGGTGGGCCCGCTGTACTTGAGGGCGTTGTCGATGAGGTTGAGCAGCAGCTGCTGGAGGAGTTGGCTGTCGCCGCGTACGGCCCAGTCGCCATCGACCCACTCTTCTCCGATGGCCAGTTGTAGCCGCTCGCCGCCCGGCCAGCGCCGCGCCTGTTCGTACACGCTCTCCACCAGCGTGAGCACCTCCACGCGCCCGGCAACCAGCGGCGTGTTGCGCTCGGCGCGCGCGAGCAGCAGCAGGTCGTCGACCAGCCGGCTCAGCCGGGCGGCCGCGTGGTCGACCTCTAGCAGCACGGCGCGGGTGCGCTCGGCGGATAAGGTCGGCTCGGCCAGGGCCTGTTGGATGGCGCCGCGCAGCAGGGCGAGGGGCGCGCGCACCTGGTGCGCCAGGTGCGCGAGGAAGTTCGGCGCGCGCGACAGGGCCGGCGGCTGCAGGGGCTCACCAGGCCGTGCCGCGTCGCCAGCCCGCCAGGCGCAGCGGCTGCCCCAGGTCCCAATAGTTACCGCCGCGAGGGCGACGAGCGGGGCGGCGAATTCGTCCCAGGGGGGCACGAAGCCCGCCTCGCGGTGCAGGGTGGCAAGCAGGTAGAGAAGGAAGTACCAGCCGGCGAGCAGCAGCAGCCATCGGCCGTCGAGCAACAGGCCTCCGACAACCAGGCTAGTCCCGAACAGGCCCCACAGCAGCGCGTCGGTCGGGGGGCCGGCCCAGCCCAGGGCGAACAGCGGCCCCCCCGCGAGCAGCGCGGGCGGCAAGCGGGCGCTCGAGCGCTGTCCGAGCACCATCGCGGCCATCAAGGCCAGCCAGAGCACGTCCGCCAGCAGGGGCGTCAGCAGGGGGCTCTCGGTGCGCAGAGCACGCGCGGCCAGCAGCGTACCGCCCAGCGCGGCGATGGTCACCAGGGCCGCCAGCAGTGTGCGCTGGCCGGCGGACAGCGGGGGCCCGCTCGCCGGCCACAGCCACAGCCGGCCGCGCGCCGATGGGGCGCGGACGACCGGTAGTCGGAACACGCCCATCGGCCTTACTCCTGTGGGGTGTCGAGCACGAACCCGTCGCCGCGCACCGTGCGGAGCCGGACCGCGGATTGGAGGGCGGCAAGCTTGCGCCGTAGCCGCCCGATGTACACATCGACAGCGCTCGCCGCGCCGTCGTCCCCGCCCCACACGGCGGCGAGCACGGTCTGGCGCGACAGCACCTGGTTGGGCTGGCGGGCGAACAGCTCGACGAGGTCGAGTTCGCGGGGGGTGAGCGGCTCGGTACGGCCATCGCGCCTCAGTTCGTGGCGCGCGCGGCTGATCACCAGGTCGCCGACGCGCAACGGGCCGGCGTGGGGCGCGGCGAGTCGCGCCCGGATACGGAGCAGCAGTTCGGGCAAGTCGAACGGCTTGGTCACGTAATCATCGGCGCCGGTGTCGAGGCCGCGCACGACGGCCGGGATCTCGTGGAGAGCCGTGAGCATGACGATGGGGATGTGCCGGAGCCGAGTATTGGCCCGCAGCCGCTGGCAGACCTCGAAGCCGTCCAGCCCGGGCATGATTAGGTCGAGCAGAATGAGATCCGGGGGGTGCGCCGCCGCCAGGGACAGCGCGGTTTCCCCATCGCGCGCGGTAGACACGCGATAGCCGTGGGCCGCGAGAGCGGGCTGCAGTGTGTCGAGGAGGTCGCTTTCATCATCCACTACCAGGATATGCGCACCCACAGCCCATATGCCCCCCGCCGCGTCCTGTTGGGCATTATATCGAGTCGGCGCCGTGCTACCGAACGCCGCGCGGGCGAGGCAGCGCCCAGCGGTTGCGAGCGCTGGTGACGGTCTGCTACACTCTGTTGGTGTGCCCGCGAGGGCGCCGGTGCGCTGTATCAGCAAGCGGGGCGTAGCGCAGCCTGGTTAGCGCGCAGCGTTCGGGACGCTGAGGTCCCCAGTTCAAATCTGGGCGCCCCGACCGGTTCCCCTTCTCCCGCGCGGCCCGATGGCGGCCGCCACGTGGTCTCAGGTGGTGGTTCGGGCCCGGGTGCGCCACGCGATCGGGTGGGAGCGCCCCACCGGGGCAGCACAGCAGGTAGCGAGAACGGTACGATGTACGCGGTAGTGGAGACGGGCGGCAAGCAGTATAAGGTCGAGCCGGGGGGCACCTTGCAGGTCGAGCGGCTGCCTGCCGAGGTCGGCAGCACGATCGAGCTGGAGCGCGTGCTGCTGGTCGCCGATGGCGATACGGTGCACATCGGGCAGCCTACCGTACCCGGCGCGCGCGTGGTGGCGGAGGTCGTGGCGCAGGAGAAGGGGGAGAAGATCATCGTCTTCCGCTACAAGCGCAAGGTGCGGTACCGCCGCAAGACGGGCCACCGCCAGCAGCTCACCCGGCTGCGGATCAAGGAGATCGCGCGCTAGCTCCTCGCGGCGCGCAGGAGAGCCCGCATGGCGAAGAAGAAGGGTGTCGGGAGTTCCCGCAACGGCCGCGACTCGCCCGGTCAGCGGCTCGGGGTGAAGGTCGGCGATGGGCAGTTCATTCGCGCGGGCAGCATCTTGGTCCGCCAGCGTGGCACCCCGGTGAAGCCGGGGGTCAATGTTGGGGTAGGCCGCGACCACACGCTGTTCGCGCTGATCGACGGCCACGTGAAGTTCGAATGGGTCACGCGCGACCGCAAGCGTGTCAGCGTGTATCCCCCGGCCGTCGCGATGGCTACCGCCTGAGGGGCGGCGGGGCTTCTGCACTCGCGCGAGAAGAGTAGCATGCGACCGAACATACATCCGCCGTATGTCGAGGCCACGGTGACCTGCTCGTGCGGGAACACCTGGCAGACGCGCTCGACGAAGCCCGCCATCCGCCTGGATGTCTGCTCGCGCTGTCATCCGTTCTTCACGGGCCAGCAGCGCTTCGTGGACACAGGTGGCCAGCTCTCCCGGTTCATGAACCGCGCCAAGAAGGGCCGCTAAGTGCCGCGGCCCGGGGCCGTGCAGGTGCCCCGGGCCGCATTCGTTTTCATGTGCTGGTAGGCCGCGCAGGCACGTTGGGGGTAGGCGGCGCTGCCGCCGGGGGAGAATCCATGGAAACGCAGGCGGCAGATCTCGTCCGCCAGATGGTCACCGGCTGCCAAATCCTGAGCGATCAAGGGCTGGTGGAGGGCTTCGGGCATCTCAGTGCCCGCTTGCCCGACGGGCGGATTCTGATGACCCCGCGCAAGGCACTAGGGCTGGTGCGGCCCGAGGAGCTCGTCACCCTCGACTTGAGCGGGCAGGTGGTCCGCGGAACGCGCCCGGCCCTGGAGGTGGCGATGCACCTGGCCGTGTATCGCGCCCGGCCGGAGGTTCAGGCCATCGCGCGGACCCACTCGCGCGCTTGTGCGGTCCTGGGGGTGCTGGGCTGGCCGGTGCGCGCGGTCCACGGCTTCGGCTGCCACCTGGGGCCGGTGGTGCCCGTGTACGATGAGGTGGGACTGGTCCACGATCGCGCTGCCGGCGAGGCGGTGGCGGCGGCGCTGGGGCAGCATGCGGCGCTACTGCTGCGCGGCAACGGCACGCTGGTAACGGCGCCGAGCCTGATTGAGGCAGTGATGCGCGCGATCTGGCTGGAGGAGGCTGCAGCGATCCAGGTGGCCGCGCACTCGGCCGGCGGGCAGCCCCGCTACTTCACGCCCGCGGAGGTCACGCGGCGGCTGGCACAGGATCGCGCCGATGAGCCCCACCGGGCCTGGGCGTTCTACGCCGCGCTAGCGGCGGGCGAAGTGCTATAGGCTACGACTCGGCTTGCTTGGCGAGCAGGATCGCCTCGGCCACCTCACGCATCGACTTGCGCGTGTCCATGCTCAACTTCTGGATGCGGCGGAAGGCCTCCTCCTCGCGCAACCCGTGGCGGTCCATTAGGATACCCTTGGCGCGCTCGACGAGCTTGCGCGTCTCCAGGGCCTGGCGCGTGTCGCCTAGCTCCTTCTCCAGGGTGCGGAACTCGCGGAAGCGGGCCAACGCCACCTCGACGGCGGGTACGAGCTGGGCTTCGCCGAACGGCTTGGCGACGTAGGCCATTACTCCAGCTTCTTTCGCCTCGTCCACTAGCTCGCGGTGCGAGTAGGCGGTGACGAGCAGCACCGGCGCCACCCGCTCCTCGGTGAGGATGCGCGCGGCGCGGATGCCGTCGATCTCCGGCATCTTGATGTCCATCACCACTAGGTCGGGGCGGAGCTGGCGTGCCAGCTCCACGGCGGTGCGGCCATCGGCCGCCTCGCCCACGACCTCGTAGCCCAGGTTGATCAGCATTTCCCGCAAGTCCATGCGCGGGATCGGCTCATCCTCGGCGATCACGATGCGGGTTGGGCTCATCAGCACCTCCATACAGCGATATAGCGGGAGTCCCACTGGCGCGCGCAGCCTCACTCCTCCAGCCGGCGTCGTGGGGGCTCGCGGAGCTGCCAGCGCGGGAACGAGATCACGGCGGTAACCCCGTGGCCGTTGACTAGCTCGAACTCGCCCTTGAGATCGTCGCGCACCAAGGTTTGGACGATCTGGAGGCCCAAGCTACTACACTGACGCAGATCGAAGTGCGGCGGAAGCCCCTCGCCGTCGTCCCGGATCTCGATGAGCATGCTGTCCTCGGTCTCATAGAGGCGCACGAGGACATTGCCCTCGTCGCGGTGCGCGAAGCCGTGCTCGATAGCGTTCTGCAGCAGCTCGTTGACGATCAGAGCACACGAGGTGGCCTGCTGGGTGGCCAGATAATAGTTACGACCCTCGAGGCTGAGCGAGATCCGCTTGCTCGGGTCGAGAATCCCGTGCGTCACCTCGGTCATAATGCGATGACACACCTCGTTGATATTGATTACGCTGGACTCATCTTTGGACAGGAACTCGTGCACCACTGCGATGCTCAGAATACGCGTGATGCTCTGCTGGAGCAGCTCGGCGACTCGGGGATCCCCCTCCCGGCGGGCCTGCATGCGCAGCAGCGAGGCGATGGTATGCAGATTGTTCTTCACGCGGTGGTGGATCTCCTGGATCATCGCCGACTTGATTTTGAGTTCCTGCTCTTTGCGGACCTCCTCGGTGATGTCTTGGATGGCGATGAGCGCCCCGGAGCAGCGCGAGTCGGTCGGGCGGCGCGGCCACCAGGGGCGGACGGGCTCGGGCGGCAGCGGCACCACTCGCTTGATCCAGACCTGGTCCTGCTCCTCGATACGACGCTCCAGGCAGACGTTGCGCTCCATCGCCTGGAAGCAGATGTACTCGTTGGTGTCCAGCTCGGATAGCTGGCTGTGCAGCAGGCTCTCCGGGTAGCCCAGGCGCCGGTACTGGTTCTCGGCGACGGTACTGATGTACTTGATATAGCCATGGGTATCGACGATCAGCAGGCCGTCGTGCTCGCCCAACCGCCCCAGGCGCTCGCCCCCCACGAGCCGGCCGCTCAGCACGGCCTGCCGGATCCGCGCCAGCGCGCGGCGCAGCACGGCGTCCTTGTGCCGCATGCGCTCGTACTCGAGCACGTTGGTCTCGCAGCTCAGCGCCGCCACCAGCCGCCCCTCGTAGTAGATGGGGAACACCTCCTGCACGGCGGGCGCGCCGCGCACGAGGAGGCCATCGACCCCGCCGCGTATCCGCCCGTGGAGCAGCAGCGCGGCGACCGCGCCCTCCCGACTGCGCGTGCGGCGCCCGGTCTGGGGGCTGGCATACAGCGAGGGCAGCGGGTTCGGCTGAGCATGGGCCAGCACTACCAGCTCGGGGCCCTCGCGCACGTACAGCAGCAGGTCGGCGTGCAGCAGATCGGCCAGCAGCGGGAGATTGGCGGTCACCCGCTGGAGGAACGCGCGCTCGGCGGGGGCCAGCTGCGGGCTGGCGGCCAGACCGTCGCGCGGCCGACCCTGCAGTGGCCGCAGCACGGGGAACGGGTAGGGTGCCAACCGCGCAAGCATGTGCGTCCAGTACGGCGTCGTGCTGCTAGGCGAGATGGTGGCCTCTCGCTTTCGAGTGTAGCCCAGCACCAGAAGCCGAACCAAGCCCAGCCATGGCGGTATGCTACGGTGAGCGACCACGCGATGCGGGGGACGAGGTGGCCGACGAGCGACGAGTGGAAGGGGCGCGGCCCACGCTGGTGCTCGACCTACGGGTCAACGCGCGCCTGCGGCGGAACTTCCGCTGGTGGATCGACGGTGAGCGGCTGGTGGTCGAGCGGCCGGCACGGGTGGAGGAGCAGGAGGTGCAGGCGGTGTTGCGGCGGATCGAGCAGCGTGCCGCGCGCTACCTGGCGCGGCAGGTGGCGCGCTCGGACGCCGCGCTGCTGGCACACGCGCGCCGGCTGCTGGCGCGCTACTTTCCCGAGCGGCCGCTGTTGCGCGCCGCGCAGTGGACCCCGCACCAGCAGCGGCGCCACGGTAGCTGTACCAGTGGCGCGGGGGTGATCCGGCTGTCCACGCGGTTGCAGCGCTACCCGGCCTGGGTGCGCGACTACGTGATCGTGCACGAGCTGGCCCACCTGCTGTATCCCGACCACTCACCGGCGTTCTGGGCGGCGGTCGCGCGCTATCCGCTGGCCGAGCGGGCGCGGGGGTTCCTGCTGGCCTGCGACCTGGGGCTGGCCGCACGGGGCGACGAGGAGGTGTAGGGGAAAAGGCGGAGCGATCGCTAGACAACTGGTAGAATGGGGCGCCATGGAGATCCGCATCGATCCCAACCTGGTCGTTCTGGGGCCGCTGGTCCTTACCTGGCATGGCTTGTTCAGCGCTGTCGGGCTCGGCGCGGGGATCTGGATTGCCGTGCGGCTCCTGCGCGGCAGCCCGGTGTCCGAAGACGAGGTGATGACCACGGCCTTCTGGGGCACTGTCGGTGCGCTGATCGGCGCGCGGCTGCTGCACGTGCTCGACCAGTGGGAGTACTACCGCCAGCAACCCTGGCAGATCCTGCTGATCAACGAGGGAGGCATCGCCATCTTCGGCGCGATTATCGGGGGGGTGCTGGGCGGGTTCGTGTACGTGCGGCTGCGGCGCCTGCCCATGGGGCTGCTGGCTGATGCGGCGGCCGTGGGGCTGATTCTCGGCCAGGCGATCGGGCGGATCGGCGACGTGATCAACGGCGAGCACCACGGCCAGCGCGTGCCCGAGGGCACGCCATGGGCGGTGGTGTACACCCACCCCAACACGCTGGGCGAGCGCGGGGTGCCCAACCACTTGGCGGTCGGTTACGAGCTGGTGTGGGACCTGCTGGTGTACGGGGTGCTGCTGGGGCTCTGGGGGCGGCTGCCGCGGTCGGGGATGCTGTTCTGGCTCTACTTACTGCTGTACTCGGGTGGCCGCTTCGTGATCAGCTTCTTCCGGCAGGACACGCTGACGCCCTTGGGGCTGACCCAGGCGCAGGTGGTGGCGCTGGGCTGCGCGGCGGTGGCCGTCTGGTGCCTGGTGTATCTGTTCACCCGGGCGGCGCGCGAGCCGCTGCCTGCGCCCCTGCAGCCGCCGGCCGAGCGCGCGCTCGGCCCCACCCCCCCGCCGTCGCCGCGCGAGCCGGCGGCCCGCTAGCAGCCCCTGCGCCCAGCGTGTCCAGGGCCGTGCCCTGGGCCCCGCGGCTGTGGTTCGCTGTTGTTGCTGCTCCCCTAGGCGCCCATCGGGTGACGCGGGTGGCCTTTTCCTCTGTACCCAGGGCCTATGGTTCGCTGCTGTTACTTCAGGCGCCAAAGGGGGCGCCGGGCCGCAGGGGCGCCCTCGGTGAGCGTGGGTTCTGGAGCGCTGGCGACTCGTGCCACCAGTCGGGCCAGATCGCGGGTGATCGGTTCTTTGCCGGCGGTGTCGGTCTGCAACACGGGCTGCCCGCGGTTGGCGGCGTCGACCACGCGCGGGCCGGCGCTGACCACCGTGGCGTCGACTTTCATGCCCAGGGTGCGCTCGATCTGCTCGACTCGCACGCCGCTGTTGGCGCGGTTGAGCACCAGCAGCAGCTTGTGGGCCCAGCCGAGCTGGCCGGCCAGTCGCAACACCTCCGATGTGGAGCGGATAGCGCTCAGCTCCGGGGTAGTGACCAGCAGGATGCGATCGGCCGTCTCCAGCAGCTGCACCATGTACTCTTCCATCGAGGGGTGCGTGTCGACGACCACGAAATCGAACAGCGTGCGGTAGGCGCTGGCGACGCGCGAGGGCAGCGAGGGCGGGATGGTCTCGACGAGCGAGGCCTCGGGCGCGCCGAACAGGACGTGGACGCCCGAGGCATGTGGCACTAGCACCTCGCGCAGCGCATCGAGGTCGAGGTGCTCGGCGCTGTCGACCAGCGAGATGAGGCTCTTCTCGCTCTGCAAGTCGAGCAGCACGGGCACGTCGCCGAACCAGAGGTCGGCGTCGAGCAGCACGACCTGCTGTTCGTAGAAGCGGGCGAGGCCCACCGCCAGATTGACCGCGATGGTGCTGCGGCCTACGCCGCCCTTGGGCCCGTACACGGCGATGACTTGCCCATGGTGGAACCGCGGCGCCTCGCGCGCGAGAGTTGCTTGCCCGGCGGCCGTCTCGCCGGTGACCGGCAGGCCTGCGCGCACCAGCAGCGCCTGCACGCGCAGAACCAGCTCGTCGATGCGGGCGGGTAGGCGCGCGTAGTCGTCGGACGGCGGGAGCGCCTCGAGCGGGGGGGCCTGGCCGGCGCGCTCGTGGAGCAGCAGCAGGGTGGGCACTGCGGGCGGCTCGTGGAGCAGGCGGTAGACGGCAGCGAAGGAGAACGGCGCGGGGTGGTAGGTGTCCAGCACCGCGATGCTGTTCTGGCGTCGGGCGGCGAGTAGCCGGCGCCCGTCCTCCAGGCTGCGCACACGCATGGCGGCCAGCCCGCGCGCCTGCAGCGCGTTCTCCAACGGGTCGAGCGCCGGATTGGCGAGAAACAGCAGGATGGCCGGGGTCTCGCCAGTACTCATCGCCTCGCCCTTTCCGATAGTCCATCGCTCCAGCGCGACCGCCTGGGGCTGCGGCGGCACGGGCCAGCCCAGCAAGCGGGGCGCTTTACAGCGTAGCACGTTGCGCAGCACAGCGCTCGCCATGTGCCGCTCTGGTGCCCGTGCGGGGGGCGTCAGGCGGCGGCGGGGTTCTTGCGGGGCCGCCCGCGCTTGCGGGGGCCCGGCTGGGCCGGGGGCGGCGCGGGCGCGGCGGGCCGCTCGGGCAGGTTCGCGAACAGGTACTCGCCACAGAACAGACAGCTCAGGTCATCGTCGTAGCCAGGGTACAGGGGGCCGGCGCAGCGCGGGCACTGGCGGGGCATGGGCCGCTTCGGGCCGGCGGGCATAGTCCGACTCCTCTCCCTCCGCATGGGGACCGCCCCGCGGGCCGGGGGCCCAGCCCGGCGCGGTCCTCTTGGGGCAATCATCGGCGGGAAGCCCGCCGACCGATAGGGGCGATCGCGAAGCGCCCCGGTGGGGGGCCGTCAGGCGTCGGGCAGGACGAGCGGCTCAGGGGCCGATGGGCCGGCCGGCTCGCGGTGTGTGGCCAGCTCGGCGAACTGGTGGGTCAGCTCCCCCAGCTCACGGCCCGCTGCGGCGATGCGCGCCGCATACTCGGGCACGAGCGCGGGGTCGATCTCCCCGGCGGCGAGGAGCTCAGCGTAGCCCACGACCTCGGCGAGCGCCTGATTCACGCTGTGGATGAACGTGCGGACTACTTGCAGGGCGGCCTGCGCCCGAGCGGCACGCGCCTCGGCGGCCAGGCGGGCGGTGTGCTGGGCCGCGAGGCTGGAGCGCAGGGCGGCCTCGCGCCGCCGCACATCCAGCCACACGCCCACTCGGGCCAGCAGCTCGGCCAGGTGGAACGGCTTGATCACGTAGTCGTCGGCGCCGGCGGCGAAGCCGGCCAGCCGCTCCTGCGGGGTGTGCGCGGCGGTGAGGATGAGCACCGGCAGGTACGGCTCGTGGCGCGTGGCGCGCAGGTGCTTGCAGATATCGAGCCCGTTGGCATCGGGCAGCCCGAGATCAAGGATAGCGAGGTCCACAGCCTCGCGCGTCAGCAAGGCGAGCGCCTCGGCGCCCGTCGCGGCGATCACCGTCCGGTAGCCGGCCCCTTGCAGCCCCGCAGCGATCTGCTGGGCGAGTAGCGGCTCGTCGTCGACGACGAGCACCAGCGGGCCCGGAGCGCTCACGATCCCTCCTGCGGCCGGCGGTACGCTGGTTAGTAGTGTACCAGCGGCGTTCTCTTTGTCCAGCCCTGCGCGTCCGATGGGTCAGGCGCGCTGGTGCCCAGGCCCCGACAGCCAGCGCCGCACGCGGGCTACCAGCTCGTCGAGGTCGAACGGTTTGGCGAGCACGTCGTCGGCGCCGGCCGCGGCGGCGTGGCCTTGGACATCGCCGGCCAGGGCGGTGAACAGGATCAGCGGCAAGTGGGCGCCACTGGCCTGCTGGCGGATCTGCTGGCACAGCTCGACTCCGCTCATGCCCGGCAGGTGCGCGTCGACGAGCACGAGGCCGACCCCGCCCGCTCGCACCCGTTCCAGCCCGCGCGCGCCATCGGCGGTGCTCTCCACCTGGTATCCTTCGCTTTCTAGGAGTTCCCGGACGAGTTCACAGATCGTCGGGTCGTCGTCGACCAACAGCACTAGCGGACGCGACTGCGACATACTCTCCGGCTCCGGCGCGCCGCGGGCATACGGCGGATAGAGCATACACCAAGCGGCCTCGGCCAGGCGGACCGCACTCGCAGCGCGCGCCGGTGGCCTCGAGGCCGGGCGCACCGTTGCGCTATGGGCCGCCCGCCTATGGCCGCCCCTCCCGCGTCAGCGGCCGGGGAGTGGCGGCGTGGCCGCGCGAGCCGCTCAGCCCGGACACTGGATAAACTGCAGCGGGTAGCGGTGCAGGGATTCCCAGCCGCGCGCGGTCACGCGGCCCAACTCGCCGACCTGCACCCCGCTGCGCTCGTCGGGCGTGATGACGTTCGGCTGGATGACCAGCGCCATATCCTCCTGGATGGTTAGCGGTGCCTGCGGGCCGGTTGCTGTCTGGCGGGTGCGCAGGATTGGGGGGAGGTAGCCCCCGCCGTAGCCGTGCAACAGGTCATCGCAGATAGTGTAGCCCGCTGCGTGGATGTACTCGGCAGCATCGAGGATGGCCTCGGTGGAGGCCCCGGGCCGCACGGCGGCGGCTACGCGGTGGAACGCCTCGACGCACACCTCATACAGCCGCTGGTAGTGGGCCGTGGGGGGCTCGCCGAAGCTGAACGGCCGGAGGATCTGGCCGGTGTAGCCGTGGTAGCCCGCGCTGATCTCCGTGAGCAGCAC
>DATGKN010000066.1:0-45004 GCA_035294645.1 Chloroflexota bacterium | reverse complement strand
AGCGTGAGCTTGTAGTTGCCGGTGATCCGCGCCGTGAGCTGCACCTGGCCCTGGTCGGCCCCGCTGGCGGCCACGATCAGGATGGGGTAGTCGCCCGCGCGCGCCGTGCGGGGCGGCGTGACTTGGATGTCTAGCCCGCGTGTCTCCCCGGCCTTTACGCGCAGGCTAGCGATCTGGCGCTTCTCATACGCCGGCTGGAACACTACCTCCCAGCCCTCGGGGGCGCGCGCCGCGAGCGTGAACTCGCGCTCGTCATCCGTCTGGTTGATCAAGTCCACTTTGAACTCGAACGGCTTGTCCGCCCCGCCGCGCAGCTCGGGGTACTGCGAGACCAGCTGCACGCCGCCAGGGGCGCCCGTGCCGATGCTGATACGGATCGGCAGCGCTACTTGCCCCCCGCCAGCCGCCAGGCCCGTGATCGTGAACACATAGTCGCCCGGCGCGACGCTCGGCGGCGGGTCCACCGTGAAATCGGCGGTCAGGCTGCGCCCCGCCTGGATATACACGCTACGCACCAGGAAGCTCTGGCTTTTTAGCTGCGGCTTCCAGTCCGCAGGGCCATCGATGGTCAAGTCGAGCGCGCGGTCGACTGTGCCGTTGTTCGTGAACCGAATGGTGAACTTGGCCTGCTTGCCCGCTTGTACCGTCACGGACGGGTAGTCCGTACTGATGGTCACATCCGCCAATGTTTGGGCCGCTATCAGCCCCGGCAGCAGCGCCGGCAGCACTAGGGCGGCCACCACCGCGAGCGCTCCCCAGCGTCGCATCGTCCACCCCCCTGCGCGTCCTGCACGCCGCCCCACTCGGGCGGGACGCCACGCCACTGGCGTGAGGTTAGCACCGGGTATGTTAGACGCTCGCTAGCGGGGTGTGAAGGATTATCTTAGCCCGCGAGCAGGAACGCGGTGCGGGCCGCCACCTCCTACGACCGCACGAGCGTCGCCACCATCGTGTACACCAGCAGGAGCGCCAGGGCGACTATCAGCAGCAGTGTCCCGATCAGTCCTCGCATCACCTCGGCGCTCCTCGACTCGGTCTGCGAGTGGTAGATCCTGCAGGCCCGCCTTCCCTCCGCGCCACGGGCCATGGCAAGAGGCGCGCGCCGCTCACCCGCTCGCGGGTGTCCCTCGGGCGACAATCACCCGCGCTGGCCGGATCAACCGCTCGCGCAGGCGGTAGCCGGGCTGCACCACGACGGCGATATGCCCCTCGGAATAGGGGGTTCCGCGCTCGTAGCCCACCGCCTCATGCACCCGGGGATCGAACGGCTCGCCGGGGGCGCCGATCCGCTGCACCCCCGCCCGCGCCAGGGCCAACCGCAGTTGCCGCGCCACTAGCGGCAGCCCCACAGCCCACGGATGATCATGCAGCTCCGACGGCACCTGGTTCAGCGCCCGCTCCAGGTCGTCCAGCACCGGCAGCAGCTGGCCGAGCAGCTCCGCCTGCGCCGCCTCGATATCCTCGCCACGCTCCCGCTCCACCCGCCGCTTGTAGTTCACGAAGTCGGCCTGCGTGCGCTGCGCGAGGTCGAGGTAGCTTTCCGCCTTGCCCCGCTGGGCGGCGGTCTGCTCGCGCTCGGCGGCTAGCTGTGCCTCTAGCTCGGCCACCCGGGCGGTGAGCGCCTGCAGCTGGGCGGTCAATTCGTCGAGCCGCGCCGCCTGTGCGTCGCTCATACCCGGGGCGGGCGTGTGCCGCCCCGCGTCGGAGATAGAGACACGCCGGCCCCCCCCGCCCTCTGGATCGTAGGGATGGGAGAACGTCCGACGCAGGTCCCGCAGATCGGCCATTGGGCTCTCCTGGCCTGGCCGGCGGCCCGCGGGGGCTACCAACGTATGGCCGGCCAAGCGATGCTCGCTGTTGGTAGCGTACCAGGCCGGCTGTTAGCAGGGCGCAAGAGCGGAGCAAGCCTCCTGTAAGAGCACCGCTCACTCCACGCGCAAGATCTCGCGTTTGGGCGGGTAGAGCACGAGCTGGGACACTTGCTGGCTCCACTGCTGGAAGCGCGCCTGCTCGGTTACCCCGACGATCTCGCGCTCCAGCTCGGCCAGCGACTCGACCTCCTGCTCCAGCTGCAGGTCCGGCGCGCCGGGCGAGGCCATCGACACGCGCAAGACACGCGGCCGGCGGCCGCCGGCCGCCGCGATCATATCGGCCAGCTCGCGCAAGCGCTGGGCCACCTCCTCGGTGTGGCCCGGTCGCGTGTAGAAGGAGAGCCGCGATACGTACATGATGTTCCCTCCTCGCCGGCCGCGCCGCAAGTGCCGTGCCACCCCCGGCGCGGCCCCTCACCGGCAAGGTAGCACACGCGACAGTGCCTCACGCGACTCCGCCGAGTCGCACCATGGTAGCGGCGCGCGGCCGAGTTGACAGCCCGCTGGGCCGAGCGCTACCCTCGGGCGACGCGACCGGGTGCTAGCGGAGGAGAGGGGGCGTGGAAGACCTGCGAGCGGCACTAGCGCGGTTCGAGGCGGCCGGCCGGCTGGCGCGCGTGCGCGTGCCCGTGGACCCGCGCTTCGAGCTGGCGGGGATCTGCACCCGGGCGCATCGCGACCCCCAGCTGCGCCACCAGGTGCTGCTGTTCGAGCAGGTACGCGGCTCCGAGCTGCCCGTGGTGGCCAACCTGTGCAACACCCGCGAGAAGATCGCTTTCGCCCTTGGGGTGGAGGAGACGGCCCTCCTGACGCTGGGCGTGCGCGCGCTGGAGCACCCGGTACCGCCGGTGGAGGTCGCGACCGCGCCCTGCCAGGAGGTAGTCCGCGTGCCGCCCGACCTGCGCGTGCTACCGCTGTGCACCAACTCGGAGTGGGACGGCGGACCGTATATCACCGCCGGGCTGCATATTACCGCCAATCCCGAGACCGGGGCACGCAACATGGGGGTCCAGCGCAACATGTACCACGCCCCCGACCGGCTAGGCATCTGGATGGCACCGACGCACATGTTCCAGCACTATCGCCTGGCCGAGGAGCGCGGCGAGCCCCTACCGGTGGCCATCGCCGTCGGCGTGCACCCAGCGCTGCTGATCGCCTCCCAGTTCCGCCTCGGGTTCGACGAGGACGAGCTAGCGGCGGCGGGCGGCCTGCTGGGCGCGCCGGTGGAACTGGTGCGCTGCCGCACGGTGCCCCTGCACGTGCCGGCCGCCGCCGAGGTGGTCATCGAGGGCGAGGTGTTGCCCGGGGTGCGCCAGCGCGAGGGACCGTTCGGCGAGTTCGCGCGGCTGTACGGTCAGGCGCGCGAGCTACCGGTCGTACAAGTCCGGGCGATCACCCACCGCCGCGGTGCGCTCTGGCACAACGTCATCGCCGCCACCGTGCCCGAGAACGCCGCGATCGGCTCGGTCGGGCGCGAGCCCGCCCTGTTCCGCGCCGTGCGCGCCGCCGTGCCGACCGTCACCGCCGTGCACATGCCTATCGGCAGCGGCGCCAACTTCCACGCGCTGATCGCCCTGCGCAAGACCGTCGAGGGGGAACCGCAGAAGGCCGCCTTCGCCGCCTTCGCCCACCAGGACTTGATCAAACACGTGGTCGTGGTGGACGACGACATCGACATCTACGATCCCGCCGAGGTCGACTACGCGCTGGCCACCCGCTTCCGCGCCGACCGCGACCTGTATGTCATCCCACGCGTCAAGGGCAACCCGCTCGACCCGGCCGCCGACGAGTACGCTGCCGGCCGCGCGACGGTCGCCAAGCTAATCGTCGACGCCACCAAGCCGCTGACCGCCCCGCCCGACCACTACCGCCTCGCCGAGGTGCCGCGCGCGGTGATGGAGCGCATCGACCGGGAGTGGTCGCGCTACTTCCCGGCCACGCCCTAGCGCCGCTCGTCCCGTCGGGTCCGCCGCGGCCCGGGCTAAAGGCCAGGAACCGCATCCACGCTGGCGCCACCCGGCGGCCAAAGGCCCTAGAGGGACGCGAAGATTTCCTTGCGCGGCTTCTCGGGGATGACGCCCACCTGCACCGAGATGTCGATGATCTCGTCGATGCTGCGCACCATCTCGGGCGTGGGTTCGGCCATATAGATCTTGGCCATGCGCTCCTTGACGAGCTCCAGATGCCGCTCGTTGGTGATGCCGAGCAGTTCCCGCTCCTCGTCCCACACGTTCGGGTTCTCGCGCAGGTAGCGGGTCGCGTCGAGGATGCAGGCGCGCAGGGCCCGTGCGGTGTCGCGGTGCTGGTCGATCCAGCTCTGCAGGGCGGCCAGCCCCACCATGAACAGCGGACTGCCCGTCAGCTGCTGCCAGGTCTCGTTGGGGTTCAGCACCTCGCGGTACTGGCCGGTGGCCAGCAGCCGGCTGACGTTCGGCTCGAAGGGGATCGCGGCGTCAGCGTCGCCCCGTTCCAGCGCGGCGATGACCGCGGGCGCCTGGCCGGCCACCAGGTCGAAGTCGTGCTCCCAGTCCATGCCCAGCTTGCGCACGATGACCTGCATGCTGGTGTACAGCCCCGAGACCGATGGCAGCGTGGCGATGCGCTTGCCGCGCAGGTCGCCGAGCGAGCGGTACGGCGAGTCGGCGCGCACCAGCACCGCGCCGTGGTTGGTGTACAGCGGCGCCAGGAAGCTGACGTTCTGGCCCTCTAGATTGGCCTTGGCCCACGAGACCGGCACGAAGAACCCGGCCTCTACGATCCCCATCACGGTCGCGCGCTCGGCCTCCGACGGGTCGAGCGGTTTGAGGTCGAGATTCAGCCCGTAGCGCTCGTCGAGCTGGTGGCGTTTCACCACCTGCGTGATCAGGCCCATGGCACTGCCGCCCGCACTGGTGGCGAACACCACCGTGCGCAGCGCGCGGGCGGCGGGCGGCGGGTTGGCAGTGGCACGGGGCGGAGTGACGGTGGGGGCAACGGGCGCCGGCGCCGCGGTGGGCATGCAGGCGGCGGCCAGCGGCAGCAGTCCCAGCCCCGCGCCCAGTCGTGCTGCGCCCCGCAGAAACGCGCGGCGGGTGGTCGTCGCTGCACGGTGTGTCGGTCGCATCTGCCCCTCCCCCACTCGGCGGCCGCGAATAGGCCCCCAGGGCGCATGGCCCGCCTCGGCCAGGCACTGCCGGCCGCAGTGTGCCGGAAGCCGCCTGCCGACGCAAGGGAATGGGGTAGCAGCGCGTACGGCAAGCAGCGCTAGTCGAACAGCGAGGGCTGGTGAGCGGCCTGGGCGGCGCGGGCCTCTGCTTCCGGATCGGCGAACAGCGCCTGGAGCTGCTCGCTACCCAGCGCCGCCACCAGCCGCTGCGCGTAGGTCGTGCGCAGCTTCTTCACGTACGGCTCGGGGTCGTAGTCGTCGGCGAACAGCTCAGCCAGCTTCTTCTTGCCCCCCACCGCCTGGTAGTAGCGCACGCGCTCGCCCGGCTTCCACGTCGTGCGCCCGGCGGCGAGCAGCACCTCGTAGGCCTCCTCGCGCCGCTTGGCAGCCTGGTACTGCGCCGGCGTCTTGCTCAGCGGCATGGTCACGCATAGATCCTCGACCGGCACCTCGCGGCGGCGCAGCTTCCCGACTAGCTCGCGGTACAGCGCGCGCAGCCCCTGGAGGTCGTCGGCCAGGATGCGCTCGATCGCCTGCTGCAGGAACCGCTCGCCGTACGGCTCGTTGCGACTGGAGCGGAACGAGGCGCCCACGGTGCGCAGGCGCCCATCGTAGCCGCGCAGCACGTAGTTCTTCGCCGCGTGGCTGTACATCCGCTCCCAGCGCCCGTCGTACTCGACCTGGATACCCTCTGGCAGCTCGGCGGCCACCTCCGCCACCAGCTGCCGCTCCTGCTCCTCGGTCCAGTCCTCCGGCACGCTGAACAGCACGCCGTCGGTGTCCGCCTCGATCAGCGTCACGCCGCGCCGTTCCAGCGCCGCCAACATCTGCTTCAGGATCTCGCGACCGCGCCGGGTCACCTCGGCCGCCGCCTCCAGATCGCCGAACAGGGCGAAGCTGGTGCCCATCGCCCCGTAGAACGAGTTGATAAGCACCTTCATGGCGGCCTGCACCGCGTCGTGGTGTGCGCGCTGGGCGGCTGCCTCGGGCGCGGCCGCGCGGGCCAGCCGGCGCGCCGCCGCCTTGTGGTGCAGCCGCAGGCGCGTCAGCTCGCGCAGGAGCGCCAAGAACGCCCCCAGCCGGTCGCTGCGCGGCTGGATCGTGTACGTCAGCATGATGCTGGGGTACAGCGAGGCCACATCGGCCTTGACGATGTGGCGCAGGATCCCCGTGCGGAACAGCTCGGTGTGGGCACCCTCGTAGGTGCCCCCCACGCCCGGCGCCCGCGGCAGCGAGTGGCCGGCGGTCACGTAGGCACGCACCAGCAGCGGCTCGATCAGCCCCTGGCCGGTGCCCGCCGTAGCCACACGCTCGAACGGCCGCGGCACCATCGCCGCCAGCGCGAACGACGGCGCCAGCAGCAGCTGCGACAGCCGGTCTACCTCCCGCACGTCGTCCAGCGCGTAGCGCCGCACCCGCTCGGGCTCGCGCTGGTACACGGGCCAGATAGCCGCGCCGTCGAGGTACTCGCGCGTCGTGTCGGCCAGCCCGAAGTGCCGCGCCGCCTCCTTGAGGGTGTGGTTGCGTAGGTCGCGCACGATCGCCCCGTAGCGGCGCACGGCGTGCAGCGTGTCCACCAGCTCGCGCCCGGCCAGACACCAGCGCGTGAACCGCTCGCTCTTCTCCCCCACCTTCAGGGTGTCCTCGTAGCGCGTGAACTCGCCGCCGTCGCGGCCCAGCGGCAGCGGCACCCGCAGCCGGCGCGCGCGCTCGACCAGGAACGGCACGTCGAAGTCGAACAGGTTGTGGTTCTCGATAACGTCTGGGTCGTATTCTCGCACCAGCTCCACGAACCGCCGCAGCAGCGCGGCCTCGTCGCCCAGCTCGGCGAGGTCGAGCACCGCCTCCCACCCGTCGCTGCCGCGCATGGCGATCAGGAAGATCTGATCGGCGAAGCGGTTGAGCCCGGTAGTCTCCAGATCGAACTGCAAGCGGCGCAGGTCGTGGTAGCCGAGCCCCTTGTAGTAGGTGCGGCCCGTGCCGATGAGGTACTGCTCGACAGGGGAGCGCGCGTAGACTACGTCGCGCAGGTCGTATAGCCCCCGCGCCTGCTCGCCCGTGCGCGCGTGGTACGCCGCGACCACCGCCTGCTCGACTGCCGCCAGCCCGTAGCCCAGCACCAGGTAGCGGTAGTGCAGGTCGCCGCGCAGCTCGACGAGCCCTACCTCGCCGGGGCGCAGCTGGCGGGCGGCGTCGAGCTCGCCGGGGAGCAGCTCCACGCACGGCTGCGCGGCGAGCAGCGAGCGGTCGGCGAGCAGGAACCAGTTGGGGAAGCGGTCCTCCTCGCACACCACCGCGCCATCCACCCGCCGCCAGACCCACACGCGGCCATCGCGCCCCGCGGCCACCGAGACGATGCCCGGGGTGGGGTCGCGGCCGTACAGCAGCGCGTGGCTGGCCTGCTCCGCCGCCGTGGCGGCAGCGTCAGCAGTGGGGTGCATGCTCGGGTCGCTCCGACACTCGGCTGGCGACTGGAGTATAGCGCACGCGCGCCGCGCCTACGGCCGCAGCACCGGCTTGATCGTCCGCCCCTGCTCGGAGTCGGCGGCCGCGGCGTTGATCTCGGCGAACGGATAGGGCCGGATAAGCCGGTCGAACGGGAAGCGTCCCTCCAGGTACAAGTCGATCAGCCGCGGGATGAAGATATCGGGGATACTCTCCCCCTCGATGAGGCCGCGCACCGTGCGCCCCAGCAGCACGGTGGTCATGTCCAGGCTCGCCTCGACGCCGACCGGCGCGGCGCCGACCAGCCCGCACACGCCCGTGGGCCCCAGGCAATCGACCGCCTGCCGCAACACCTGCGGGATGCCGGCCATCTCCAGCGCGTACAGCGCGCCGCCGTCGGTCAGCCGCCGGATCTCGGCCACGGGGTCCGCTTCGGCGGGGTTGATCGTGTGCGTGGCGCCCAGCTCGCGGGCCAGCGCCAGCCGCTCGGGCTTGGGGTCCACGGCGATGATCGGCGTGCAGCCGACCGCGCGCGCGGCCATCACGGCGCTGAGCCCCACGGCGCCCGCCCCGAAGATGGCGATGCTGCTCCCCGCCTCGGGCCGCAGCGCGTTCATCACCGAGCCCGCGCCGGTCTGCACGCCGCAGCCCAGCGGCCCCAGCAGCTCCAGCGGGGCGTCGGGCCGCACGCGCACCACGTTGCGCTCCGAGGCCAGCGCATGGGTGGCGAACGACGACTGCCCGAAGAACGCCCCGTGCACGCCCGTGCCGTTCTGACGCATGGTCAACGAGCCGTCGGCCCGCTTGCCGCCGAAGTTGAGGTCGAACAGCCGGTAGCAGTACATCGGCCGGCCGCGCAGACAGGCGAAGCAGGCGCCGCAGGAGAGGTAGGTCAGCACCACCGGGTCCCCCGGCCGGACCTTCGTGACCCTGGCGCCCACCTGTTCGACGATGCCCGCCCCCTCATGGCCGCACACCAGCGGGAACGGCACCGGATACAGCTGGTCGCGCGCCACGAGATCGGTGTGGCACATGCCCGTGGCCACGATGCGCACCAGCACCTCATCGTCGCGCGGCGCGTCCAGCTCCACCTCCTCGATGCGGAACGGCTCGCCCTTGGCCCGCACTACTGCCGCTGCGATCTTCATGCCCGCCGCCTCCCCTTCAAGCCCGTGGCTACCCCGCTCCGGCGCACTGGCGCCCACGTGGCGGCCTCCGTCGTGGGCCATCATAGCGCAGCAGCAGCACCCTGGCGCCCTGGCTGCACGGCCCTGCATCGAGCCGCGCCAGGGCCGTCGCCAGCATAGCGAACGAAAAGATCAGCCGCACTGCACGGGCAGCGCACCAGGGCTGGGTCGCCAATGGCGCCCTCCTGTCGAGGCGGCCCGAGGGATCGCGGGAGATGGGTTATCTCTGCGGTGTTGGGTAGAGGGAATCGATGAACCCGCTGCGGTCCAGCTCCTGGACGAAGCGGTTGTCGAAGAACTGCTCCGGCGTTGCTTCCGGTGCGCGAGGATGATCAAGCAGATCCAAGATCGTTTGCACCCCCTCCCGGGTGACGTAGGGCGCGCGTGGCAGGGCGTCCTCGACATACAGGCGATAGGTTTCCTCGAGTAGCGCGTCGTCCTCCACGCGCGTGTAGCGGGCCAGCACCCGCTTGGCCAGCGCCCGGTCCTGCTTCGCGACGGCGATGCCTTCCGTGATCGCACGTAGAAAGGCGCGAACCGTTGCCGGTTGTTCCTCGATGAAGCGCCGCGTGGTCCCTAACGGCGCCTGCTCGTAGGGGATACGTAGCGCGGTGAGGTCGACCAGTTCGCGCAGCCCGGCCTCTCGCGCCCGCAATGTATTCGGCGCCGTCAACACCCCGCCGGCCACGTTGCCGGCCTGGATCGCGGCGAGTACTTCCGGCGCGCCGCCCGCCTGGATGATCGCGACGTCGCGTAGCGGCTCCAGCCCCGCGCGTCGCAGCGCCACGCGGCCCGCGAAGTCCGTGGTGGTCCCGATCGCCGTCACGGCGATACTCTTCCCCCGCAGATCGGCCACGCTGGTGATCTCAGGCCGACTGAACAGCGTGGTGACAAACACCGGAACCACGGTGCCAATCATGATCACGTCCGCGCCGCTCAGGCCCGCGCTCACGGCCGCGGCCCCCCCGATCTGCGCCAGCTTGATCTCGCCCGCGATGATGGCCTCCGTGATGCGCGTACTGCCCCCGATATAGGTCAGGTCGGCCTCCACCCCGTGCCGCTCGAAGAACCCCTGGTCCTGGGCGATCAGCATGGGCAGGGGGTCGCCGCTAAGCACCGAGTACGCCATGGCCACGCGAACCCGCGGTGGGGCGGTGGGCGCCGACATCGCCGCCGCCGGCGCGGCTGCCGCGGCAGGAGTCGCCTCGCGCGCCAGGGCCGCGGTCTGCTGGGGCGCCGGCGGCGGCGTGCCGGCCGCTGGCGCAGTACAAGCCAGAATGGTACCAGCCAGAAGGAGCACCACGATGAGCCCTAGGCGCCCTAGCCGCATGTCGTATCTCCCCGTCAAAGCGATGCCCCCGCCCGCGGCGGCTCGCGAAGCGTCATACCCGCGTGCTCTTACGGCGCGTAGACGCTCTCACCGCGCCGCGTCATGAACAGCTCCAGCGGCAGCCGCGTGCCCCGTCCGGCCGCGCGCGCCTTTTTCAGAACCAGATCGCCAACGGCCGCGAACTGGATGCCCATCCCGACGTTGTTGTTGTGGTGGGTGATCTGCGTCGCGGTGGTGCGACCCGGAATACGGCCCGTGCACAACTCCCCGAGCTCGTGGATCTGCTCCCAGTGGATGCGGCCCTTGCGGAGCGGCGAGAGCAACTCGGGCTGTTGATCAATCTCGATCTGCTCTTTCAGATTCACCACGATCAGATCGCAGCGGCCCACGGCTTCGTCATCCAGTTCGCGACGCTGGTCGAAGCGGTTGGCGCCGATCATCCCGACGAGATGCGTCCCGGGCTCCAACCAGTGGCCATCGAAGACGGGATCGGCCGAGTTGGTCGCCGTGATCACGACATCCGACCCCTGTACCGCATCCCGCGCGCTCGCAGCCGGTCGCGCGTCGACATTGAACGTTCGCCCGATCTCCTCCGCGAACCGTGCCCGATTCTCGGGTCGCAAGGACCACACCTTGACCTGCCTGATGGGGCGAACCGCGCAGATGGCCGCCACCTGTGCGCGCGCCTGCTCGCCAGTGCCAAAAATCCCTAGGGTCGTCGCGTCCTCGCGCGCCAGATACTTGGCCGCTACCCCGGTGGTGGATCCTACTCGCAGCGGCGACAAGTAATGGTCATGCACGATGCCTTTGAGAATGCGGTCGCGCAGGCTGAACAGGAGCACGAAACCCGCGAAGTCCCCGGGAAACTCCATGCGGTTGACGCCCGCCACCGTGCGAAAGCGAATCTGCGCCGAGTCGAGCCGGACGGCCGCCGTGTCGAATGCTGGCACCGCCCCCGGAATGACGTTGAGCCAGTACCACAGCCGCTCTTGGCCTGGCTGCGGCAGATGAATGCGCCGCCGCGGGATGACCTGGGCCACGTGGTGCCCCAGCTCCCGAAAGGCCACCTCGGTGACCGCGATGCACTCCTCCATCGTCAGTAGGCCTTCCATGTCGGCATTGGTCAGGACCAGCACGTCGTCTTCCATCGGGCAATCTCCCCCAACCACGCTTGTTGTCCCAGCGGCGCGCCCTGGGCTCATCTTGACGACTTGCACTCTTGACTGCCACCGGGATTTCGCTGTGGAATCATAAACATCTCTCTATAAAGAGACACCGATGGAGTCAGCGGCATGAACCTCCACCGCCTGCGGATCTTTCGGGCCGTGGTCGAGCACCAAAGTTTCAGCCAGGCCGCCGAGCTCCTGTTCATGACCCAGCCATCGGTCAGCCTGCAGGTCCGCGCCTTGGAGCGCCAGCTCGGCGTGCAGCTGCTGTTCCGCCAGGGGCGCCGCATGTGCCCCACCGAGGCGGGGCAAGTGGTCTATGAGTACGCCCGCGGCGTGCTGACGGAGACCGATGAACTCGTCCGCACGCTGCGCGAGCTGCAAGGTGCCCGCGCGGGGCAGGTTCGTGTCGGGGCGAGCACGTCGGCGCTCTATCGCCTAGTCCCCGCCGTGTGCCGCTTTCAGGCCCAGCATCCAGGCGCCCAGCTACAGGTGCACGCGGGGGCTGCCCACGAGGTATGCCAGCGAGTGCTGCAGGGCGAACTCGACCTCGGCCTGGTCGTGGCGGATCGCGTCCCAGTGGGATTGCTGGTGGAGCAAGCTGCCGAGGAGGACATCGTGCTGGTGGGCGCGCCGTCCCACCCCCTATTTCGCCGATCGCGTCTCAGCCTGGCGGTGCTGGGCCAAGAGCGCTTCGTCCTACCCCCTGCTGGCACGGGCTTGCGGCCCATCCTGGACGCGCAGCTCACGGCACTGGGAGTAGCCCATGGCCCGATCGCCCTGGAGCTGAACAGCAACGAGGGGATCAAGCTGGCCGTGGACCAAGGCCTAGGGCTCGCCTTCTTCGTCCGCTGCGCGGTCGCCGCCGATCTTGCCGCGGGCCGCTTCCGGGCCCTCGCGGTACCCGGGCTGCGTCTGCACGCGACGCTCCACCTGGTGCGCCGGCCCCGCCGCTACCTCTCGCCCCTGC
This sequence comes from Chloroflexota bacterium, assembly GCA_035294645.1. Lineage (GTDB taxonomy): Bacteria > Chloroflexota > UBA6077 > UBA6077 > JAJPHF01 > JADGHJ01. The sequence goes on along the minus strand of DATGKN010000066.1, from coordinate 32,890 downwards.
TGCAGGCGCTGCTGACTCACCTGCGCGGCGAGCTCCGGTCGCCGCTCCCCGGGTAACCCCGCGCCCAGCCCTCGCGGGCCGCGATCGCCGGCCGGTCACCACCGTACACGCAGTCGACGCCTCGCTCCCATCACCGCGCGCGCTCGGCCAGCAGGCGCTGCTCGGCCGAGCGGACGAACGACGCGTCGATCAGGCGGTCGATATCTAGGTGCCGCAGCTGCGGGCTCTGGGCGCTTGCCTGTTCGATCATATCGACGAACTGCTCGGGGCGAGCGTACGGCGCGGGCGGATGCACGGTCTTGACGAAGTACTCATAGGTCGCGTCGAGCGCTTCTAGATCCTCCATGCGCAGATATCTGCGCATGACTGCCTCGGCAAGCTCCCGGTCCGCGCGTTCGCGTAGGGTTGCCTCCACCAGCGAGTCCACGAAGCGCTGGACCACCTCGCGCTGCTCGGCCACCCAACTCCTACGCCCCGCGACGACGGCGACGGCAGCCGGAAGCTTCAAGGCCGCTAGATCGAAGAGCGGATAGAATCCAGCCTTTTCCAACTTCACCGTAACAGGTGGTTGGAGCGGTGCCCCCTGGACCGCGCCATTGATGAGCGCGGTCTCCAGCGCGCTGAAGTTGCCAATCTGCACCAAGGAGACATCGCGCTCGGGGTCGATACCTAGATGCCGAAGCCCCACGCGTGCGGCGGCATCCGTAGACGAGCCCAGTCGCGAGATGCCCACACGGCCGCCGATCAAGTCACTCTTCTCGCGCACACTATTGGGTACCAGGAACTTGAAAGAATATACAGGGGTCAGCGTCGCGAGCACTACGAGATCCGCTCCCCCAGCAACCGCGCTCGCCACCTGCAAACCGCCGATTACCGCCAGATCCGTCTCGCCAGCCAGCAGGCTGGCTACCCCTGCAGTGCTATCCACGAGGCGTAGGTCCGCTTCGATATCGTGCTTGGTGAAGCTTCCCGCCTCATGCGCCACCCACAGCACCATCTGGTCCGCTGTGACCGCGCTGTAGGAGACCGTCAGGCGGGCTGGCGCCTGCGCGCTCGCCAGGGCGGTGTTTGGACTTGGGGGAGGAGCCGGGGCGGCTGGCCGACAAGCGAGCGTCGCGGTACTGCCCAGAACGATCCCACATACCGCCGCCAGATACCTCACGATGCCGCCTCTCTTTCCGCCGCTACACGATCGCCTGGAGCGCCCGCACGAGGCGACACGGGGCAAGGCACGAGTGGTGTGGGGATCGGCGCCGTACTGAGGCGCATCGCGTCACCCTCTTTTCGAATCAGCACCCGTTTGATCCAGGTCCGATCATCTCGCTCGGGAAAATCCTCTCGGATATGGCTCAGCCGACTCTCCGTCCGCAGGCGACTGGCCTGGAGGATCATCTCGGCCGCCGCGAGCATGCCTTCCAACTCTTTCAGCCGCACCAGCTCGTGCGGGTCTGGAGCAGCGAGCGCTCGCGCGCGCTCCCGGAGCTCGGCCAGGCGTCCTAGCGCTCGCTGCAACCGGCTCGCCTCCTTCAGCACCGTGACATCCCACCGAAACATGAGCCGCTGGAGATCGCGGAGGATCTCATCCGATCCTGCGGCAGCATTCGGCTCTAGGGAGCGGTGCAGCGCATCGCGCAGCTGTAGGAGCGTTGTCCGCTCGACGCATCCATGGCCACGCTCGGTGGCATAATCGACCGCCGTTCTTCCAGCGATCCATCCCGTGCCGATACAGACGCCGATATGAAAGCCCGCGAAGTGGGTAGCACAGCTCGCCTGCGCCAGGCCCGCTGCCAGTAATCCCGGGACTCCAGTCCGGCACGCGCTATCCGTGTGAATCGCCAGTTTCGTCATTTGATTCAGCGGATAATATTGGGTGCGACCGAACATGTCGATCTTGGCCCGCGCAGGCAGCTTAGACAGGAACATATCCATCCACTTGACCGCGCTGTGGAAGTAGAAGTCGCGATGCTCAGGCGGCACGAGCGACATATCGAGATAGATCGGCGCGTTCCCGTTTTGCTTTTCTTTGCAGAGCGCCGCGGCGATCCGCTGTACGTCCGCAAAATCTCCCCACTCAGGTTCATACTGTGGCATAAATGCGTGACCATGTCGATTGATGAATCGCGCGCCGTCCTGAATCGCAAACGTGATGCCCTCGAAGTAGAACTTTGGGGTGCCTGGCCGCAGATAGCTGAACTCGGCGTTGCTCAGCACTGCACCCGCGTCGTAGGCCATAACGGTGCCTGTACCCGTGATATCGCGAACGAAGCCAGAGCGGAAGGTCATCGAGTTCGTCGCTATTACTGTGGCTTTAGCGCGCAAATAATACACTTCACCGGTTCGCGCATCTATCCCGATCGCGCCGGCCACACGCCCATCCACCGCCGGTACCAGCGCAGTGACGAACACCCGATCGACGATCTCCACGCCCAGCGCCGCTGCAGCCTCCCGGAGCCGCCAGCAGAATTCGAGCCCCCCTCCTACAGGATGATGGACCTTGTTGACACGGAGGCCCCGAGTGGGGCGCCGCACGTAGTGTCCGCTGGCATCGCGCGGAAAAACCAGTCCATACCGTTCCATATCCAGCAGGCGATCATAGGAGCTGGCCAGCACCGCATAGACCAATTCTTGATCGGCCATCCACTCGTTGCCCTCGATAATGTCGCGCGTGCACGCACCGAGATCATCCTCGGGCAGGACGACGATTGTCCAAGCGTTCGAAAACGCCGTGTGCCCTGTTCGCCCGACCATCCGCGCGTCCACGAGGTGGATCCGCAGCGATCCTGCGGCATGACGCGCGGCGCTAATTGCGGTCCAGAGCCCCGCCGCCCCGCCGCCGATCACCAGGATGTCGCAGTCCAGCGTGAGAACCGGGTCCTGTGACACCGCGCGCACCTGGAGGCGCCGCTGTTCCTGGGTGGCCACCGCAGCTAAATGTGCTTGGACTAGCGGGTCCGCGAAGGACACTGTCGCACATGGCCGCTCTACCACGGTGTTGGCCTCCCCTTCACGATCGGATACACATCGATGGATCGCGTGGGGCAAAATATCTCGCAATTGAAGCAGGTGATACAATGCTCCATGTAGCGGATGATCGGACGCCGCGACACGGGCTCGGTGTGGATAACGTCAGCCGGACACACCGCGTCACAGATACCACAACGCAAACACGTATCGTCGCGAATCGTTCGGATCATCGGTCGCGCTCCTCGGGGCCCATTCTACGGACAACACGAGTTGAGATCAATGTGGATTTCTGTGTACGATCTTGAAGATCGGGCTTAACGATTCGAGGCGCAGCGATGTCCTTGACGATCCACAACCTCCGCGTCTTCTGCTCTGTGGTCGAGCTGGGAAGCGTTAGTGCAGCCGCCGAGCGGCTGTATCTATCCCCCTCAGCGGTCAGCCTGCACGTTCGGCTGCTGAGCGATCACTTCGGAACCCAGCTATTCCAGCGCGAGGGCCGGCGCCTCGTCCCGACGGAGGCGGGGCAAGTCGCCTACCAGCACGCGACGACTATCCTGCAGCAGCTCGGCGACGCGGAGGCGGCCCTCCGCGATCTCCAGGCGGGGCAGGCCGGCCAGGCGGTGGTCGCTGGCAGTGTGACCGTCGGCAGCTACTTGCTGCCCGATATCCTGGCGCGATTCGCCGCCGAGCACCCGCGCGCGCAGCTCGTGCTCCAGGTGTATCCAGCAACGGAGATGTTCGAGCGGATCCTGCACGGCGAGCTGGACTTTGGAGTTACCCTCGAGGCTGCGTTGCCCGTGAACCTTGTGAGCGAACCGCTGGGGGATGTCGATGCCGTGGTCGTAGCGGCCCCGGGGCAGGGGCTAGGGCCGGCTGACCAGAAGGAGCTATTGGAGCGCAGCCGGTGGATCTGTGCGCCCCGGGGAACCCGGGGGCGGGAGATGTTCGACCACCTCGTTCGCCAGGCAGGGATCGCCCGAACAGTGAGCCTCGAGCTGGGCCATCCCGAGTGCATAAAACGCATGGTTCAGGGCGCCGTGGGCATCGCCATAACCTACCGCTTCGTCGTGCATCGCGAGCTGGCGAACGGCACGCTGCAGCAGGTACCGCTGCCCGGTGTCGAGATGCGGAGCACGCTCCACCTCGTGCACCGACCGCGCAAGTACTTTGGGCCGCTGGCCGCCCTGCTGCTCGCTTTTCTGCGCCGTGAAGTACCCCGGTTCCTGGAGCGCCTGCGGACGATACCGCAGACGCCCCCATCGGGCACCCCAGGCAGTGGGGGGCCGCCAGGCCACGGCGCAGCGGCTACCTGAAGCGCGCGGCCAGCCGCCCGCCCCCGTTCAGCCCAGCTGGCGCAGCACGGCGAACACCGGCTCAGGGTCGGGCTGCTCGCCGATCTCGTGCACGTCGATATATGCGATCTTGCCCTGCTTGTCGATCACGAACACCGCCCGCTCGGCGATCCCCTTGTCCTCGATGAGCACACCGTAGCGGCGCGCGACCTCTCCGTGGGGCCAGAAGTCGCTTAGCAGCGGATAGGTGATCCCGCCGAGCGCCTGGGCCCATGCCTGGTTGCTGAACGTGCTATCGACGCTGATGCCTACCACTTGGGCGTTCAGACTCTCGAAACGCAGCTTCAGCGCCTCGTACTCCGGCACCTGCGCGCTGCAGACCGGGGTGAAGGCCGCGGGATAGAACGCAATCACGACATGCTTCTGCCCCCGCAGTGCGCTGAGCTTGAAGGTGCCGCCAAGGTGGCTCGGCAGCTCGAAGTCGGGGGCCTCATCGCCCACCCGTAGCGTGGGGGTCTGACTCGCCTTCGAGCGCGTGCCCTTCTGGACAGCCATCGCTGCTCCTCTCAGAGTGGGAACGGTGTGTCGCCTCCCACACTCTCTCCGCCGAAAATGCGTGGGAAGATCCCCGCCGACACGGCGGGGGACCCTAGATAAAGACCGCCTCTGGCCGCTGGGCGCCGCGCGGTCGAACCGCCTTCTCGCCACCACGGCGTGCTATCCACGGCGCCAGCCCCGCCTCAGCCTGGCTCTGTGCCCACGGGCACCAGGACCGCGCCGCCGTCGGCCGCTTGCACTTCATAGCTCACCGCGACCGCGGGCCGCGATGGGCAGCACAGCGGGTCGTTCGGCGCGTAGCGGAGGAAGCGCGCGGTCAGGCGCACCGGCCCCTGCGGCTCCAGCGGGCCGAGCAGCGTGACCCCCGCCTCCTGGCCGGTCGTGCGCGAGTCCATCAGCTCGGGCGACACCGTGCCCACGAACTGGCCAGCGCGGAACACGAACACATTGTATTGCAGCGGACGGCACATACCGTCCATCGCGGCGCCCGCCCGCACTACCGTGATTCCCCAGCCCGCCTGGTAGGCGCCGAACAGCATCCAGCCGCGCTCGGCCAGCTGCTGATCGGCGGCCGACTCCGGCGGGCGGCCCCGGCCCACGCACAGCGGGCTCACCGTCGCGGCCGGGGGCGCGGCCGGCAGGGCCATCCCTGGCGCGTTCCAGTTGGTCAGCGGCGCCTCCAGCCAAGTGCCGCTCTGGTCACCCTGCGTATGCCCCACCCCGGAACGAACGCCGAGCGCCGCGAGGGTGATGCACGCCACCAGGACCGCTCGCTGCCACATGGATGACTCCTCCCGCGCGATGGTGCGCGCTGGGCTCCTCAGATGCCCAGCAGCGCGTAGGGGCGCTCCAGCAGCTCGGCCAGGCGCCGCAGGAAGGCGGCCGCGGGGGCGCCGTCCACCACGCGATGGTCGAAGCTCAGCGAGAGCGTGCACCGGGTGCGGATCGCGAGCTGGCCGTCGACCACCGCCGGCTGGTCGGCGATGCGGCCAACTCCCAGGATAGCCGTTTCGGGCGGGTTGATGATGGGCGTGAAGCCGTCGATCCGGTAGGCACCGAGGTTCGTGATGGTAAACGTGCCGCCCTGCATCTCGTCGGGCAGCAGCCGTCCCGCCCGTGCCTTCTCCACCAGCGTCAGCAGGTCGGCCGTGAGGGCGCGCAGCGAGCGCGTGTCGGCATCGCGCAGGACGGGCACGACGAGGCCCTCGGGCTCCAGCGCCACCGCCACGCCGACGTGGACGCCGCTCGGCTGGCGCAGCCCCGCGCCCTCTACCCACTGGGCCAGCAGCCGCGGGTGCTCCGCCAGCGCTAGGCCCGCCGCCTTGACCAGCAGCGCGTCCCACGGCAGTCGCGGCACGCCCAGCCGCGCGAACTCGGGCGCCAGCTGCTGGCGGAACCGTGCCGCCTCCGTGAAGTCGGCCTCCAGGTGGAGCGTGACGCGCGCCACGCTGCGCGCCGAGGCGGCCATGCGCTCGGCGGTGAGGCGGCGCAGGCGCGACAGGGGCGCCACCGGCGCTTGCGCGGCGGGCGGCGGCGCGGCAACGGCGGCCCGCTCCTCCAAGGCGCGGCGCACGTCGTCCTGCGTGATGCGCCCGCCGGGGCCGCTGCCCGCCACCGCGGCAAGGTCGAGCCCGTGCTCCTCGGCGAGCTTGCGGGCCAGCGGCGTGGCCAACACCCGCTCGGCAGGCGCCGTGGTAATCACTGCCGCGGCCGCCAGGACATCTTCCTCGACTACCCGCCCGCGCGGCCCGCTGCCCCGCAGCGTGGTCGGGTCGAGGCCCAGCTCGCGGGCGCGGCGCCGGGCGCGCGGCGAGACGAACACGCGGCTGCCGCCCCCGTCGCCCCCGGCGGCCGCGGGGCCAGGGGTGAGGGGCCGAGCCGGCGCCGCTACTTGGGGCGCGCCCCCGGGCCCCGCGGCAGGAGGCGCGCTCGGCGGGGGTGCCGCGACGGGCTCGTCCGGCGCGGCGATCTCGGCGATCACCGTCTTGACCGGCACTGTCTGCCCCGGCGGGACGACGATGCGGCGCAGCACCCCGCTAGCTGGCGCGGGCACCTCGACCGTTGCCTTGTCGGTCTCCACCAGCAACAGCGGCTCGTCCTTCTCGACCGGCTCGCCCTCGCGCTTGAGCCACTGGGCGATGGTGCCCTCCTCCATGGTCAGGCCGAGCACCGGCATGGTGACGGGGGTCGCCACGCTACAGCTCCTTCCGCACCAGCGCGCGCGCCGTGGCCACCAGGTCGGCTACCTGGGGCAGCGCTGCCTGCTCTAGCGGCGCGGCGTAGGGCACCGGCACGTCGCGGGCACACACCCGCTGCGGCGGCGCGTCGAGGTAGTCGAACGCCGCCTCCACCACGCGGCTGACGATCTCCGCGCCGTAGCCGGCGTTGCGGTACGCCTCGTGGCTGACGATCAGCCGCCCGGTCTTGCGCACGGAGTTGACGATCGTCTCCTCGTCCAGCGGCACCAGCGTGCGGGGGTCGATGACCTCCAGCTCGATCCCCTCGGCGGCGAGCTGCTCGGCCGCCTGGAGCGCCTTGTGCACCATGGTGTGGATGCCCACCACCGTCACGTGCCGCCCCTCGCGCTTGACATCCGCCACCCCGAGCGGCACCGTGTACTCGCCCTCGGGCACCGGCCCGCGCAGGCCGTAGAGCACCTTGTGTTCGAGGAAGATCACCGGGTTGTCGTCGCGGATGGCCGCTTTGAGCAGCCCCTTGGCGTCGTACGGGGTGCTGGGCGTCACGACCTTCAGGCCCGGAATGTGGCAGAACCAGGCCTCGAGGCTCTGGCTGTGCTGGGCGGCGTTACCGCGGCCGGCGCCCTCCTGCGCGCGGATCACCACCGGCACCCTGGCCTTGCCGCCGAACATGTAGCGCAGCTTGGCCGCCTGGTTGGCGATGGGGTCCATCGCCAGGCCCATGAAGTCGACGTACATGATCTCGGCCACCGGCCGGCTGCCCGTGAGCGCCGCGCCGACGGCCACCGCGGCGATCGCCTCCTCACTGATCGGCGTGTCGCGCACCCGCTCGGGGCCGAACTCCTCGACCAGCCCGCGGGTGACGCCGAACACCCCCCCGCCGCCCCAGACGGCGACGTCCTCGCCCATCACGAACACGCTCGGGTCGCGGCGCATCTCCTCGCGCAGCGCCTCGTTGAGCGCCTCAGCATACGTGAGGTGGCGCACGGTGCCGCCCGCGCTGGGCGCGCCGGCCGCTGGCGCCGTCGGTACGGCCATCTCCCGCGCTCCTCTCTAGGCGTAGATATCCGTCATCAGCTGGTCGACACTCGGCTCCGGGCTGCTCTTGGCGAACGCCACCGCGTCCTCCACCGCCGCTTGCACCTGCTGGTCCAGCGCGTCCGCCTCCGCCGCGCTGAGCACCCCGCGCTCGACCAGCGCGCGTCGCAAGCGCTCGATGGGATCGTGGCGCCGCCAGCGCTCGACCTCGGCGCGGTCGCGGTAGTTCAGCGGGTCGCCGGCGTGGTGGCCGTGGTAGCGATAGGTGTCGCAGACGAGATACGCTGGCCCCTCGCCGCGCCGCGCCCGGGCGACCAGCGCGCTGGCCGCGTCGTACACGGCGAAGAAATCCATCCCGTCCACCGTCACGCCCGGGATGCCGTAGGCCCGCGCGCGGCCGGCCGGGTCCCCGCCCGCCACGCTCCAGTCGGCGCGCGCCGACATCGCGTACTGGTTGTTCTCGCAGACGTACACCACCGGCAGCTGCCAGATCGCCGCCAGGTTGCTCACCTCGTGCAGGATGCCCTGGTTGAGCGCGCCGTCGCCGAAGAAACAGATCGCCACCTGGCGCGCGCCGCGCAGCTTCGCCGTGAGCGCCGCGCCGGTGGCCAGACCCATGCCGCCCCCGACGATGCCGTTGGCGCCCAGCATGTTGCGCTCCATGTCGGCGATGTGCATGCTGCCGCCCTTGCCGCCGCAGTAGCCCGTGGCGCGGCCCAGCAGCTCCGCCATCATGCGGCGCATGTCGCCGCCCTTGGCGATCGTGTGGCCGTGGCCGCGGTGCGTGCTGCTCACGTAGTCGTCGGGCTCCAGCGCGCTGCACACACCGACCGCCACGGCCTCCATGCCGATGTACGGGTGCGTGGTGCCGCGGATCTCGCCGGCGCGGTACAGCTCCAGCGCCCGCTCGTCGAAGCGGCGGATAGCCAGCATCAGGCGGTACGCCTCGCGCAGCCGTTCGGGACTGAGCTGGGCGGCCGCCGAGGGCTGCGGATCGGTGGCGAGGCTCATCGGCCGGTCTCCTCTCTGCCGCGCGCGCCCGCGCCCACCGGCGGCTCCGGCGGCGCGCCATGCGGGTGTAGCATCACGCGGATGGCGCCGTCGCGGCGCTCCACGAACGTGGCCCAGGCATCGGCAAACGCGCTCAACGGAAAATGATGCGTGATCAGCGGGCGCACGTCCACGCTGCGCCGGGCCAACAGCTGCAGGCCCCGGCCGGAGATGCCGCGCGGGTTGGCCAGCGAGCCGCAGATGTCGAGGTGGCCGCGCACGATGGCGCTGAGATCGACCCCGCTCAGCTCGCGCCCCGGGCCGGTGGCGCCGGCCAGCACCACGCGCCCGCCGCGCCGCGCCAGCAGGATTGCCTGCCGCGCCGCCTCGGGCGTGCCGGCGAACTCGATCACCACGTCGGCGCCGCGTCCGCCCAGCGCCGCGCGCACCCGCTCCAGCGCCTCCTCGCCCTGCGCGGCGATCAGCGCGTCGGCCCCGAGGTAGTCGAGCCGCGCCAGCCGCTCGGGCCGCGTGCCCAGCAGCACCACCGGCGCTGCGCCCAGCGCCCGCGCGACCTGGACCGCCAGCGCCCCGAACGCGCCGGGCCCGATCACCACCACGCTCTCGCCGGCCTGCACGCGCCCGCGCTCGACGGCGTACAGCGCGATGCCGATGTTGTCGGTAAAGGCGCCCTCGTCCCAGCTGAGCGGCGGGGGCAGCCGGTGCAGCGCCTGCACGGGCACCGCCACGTACTCGGCCAGCCCGCCCGGCACGGTGAAGCCGATGTGTGCGTGGCCCTTCTCGGGCCGACCGTACTGCTCGCACAGCGGGTACAGCCCCTCGCGGCAGCGCGCGCAGCGGCCGCAGCCGACGTGGACCTCCACGCCCACCCGGTCGCCGACGGCCACCTCGTCGACCCCCGGCCCCAACGCGACCACCTCGCCGGCGAACTCGTGGCCCGGGATATGGGGGAAGCGCGTGCCAGGGAACTGCCCCGCGACGATCTTCTGGTCGGTGGCGCAGATCGTCGTGCTCATCACCCGCAACAGCGCCTGGCCCGGGCCGGGCCGCGGGACGGGTACGTCGTCGCGCACCGCGAACTGGTTCGGCGCCGCCACCACGACGGCGCGCATGGTGGTCGGCAGACCGCTGCCGCTCATGGTCGTCGCCTCTCGCTGCGGCCCCAGCGGCTAGGCGTTGGGCCGGATGAGCACCTTGAGCGCGCCGTCGAGCCGCTTGGCGAACGTCTCCAGCGCGCGGCCGTACTCCTCGATGGGGAACGTGTGCGTCACCAGCTCCTTCACGCGCACGCGCCCGCTGGTGATCAGCGGCAGCACCTCCTCCATGGCGTTGGGGTTGGCGCGCACGCCGAATAGGTCGATCTCCTCCAGCACGATCTTCTGCATCGGCAGCGACACCGGCTCGGCAGGGATACCGGTGAACGACGCCCGGCCGCCCTTGCGCAGCACGTGGATCGTCTGGAGCACCGAGTCGCGCGTGCCGGCGGTGTCGATCGCCACGTGCGCCCCCTTGCCGTCGGTGCGCGCGCGGACCGCCTCCACCGGGTCGCCCTCGCGGTAGTCGACCGTCTCGAAGCCCATGGCCGCGGCCTTCTTGAGCCGCTCACCGCTGCCGGTCATGATCACCCGCCCGGCTCCCAGCGCGTAGGCGCAGTCGGCGGTGAGAAAGCCCATCGGCCCCGAGCCGACGACCACCGCCACATCGCCCGGCACGATGCGCGCGCGCTTGACCGAGTGCAGCGCGATGCTGGCGGTATCCACCATGGCGCCCAGCGAGAGGTCCAGCTCGGGCGGCAGCTTGTACACCGACTTGATCGAGTGGACCACGTACTGGGCGTCGGCGCCCTGGCTGTAGTGGCCGTACTGGTGGTGCAGCGGCTCCTGGCCATACAGCTCGCAGAGGTTGTAACGGCCGGTCAGGCAGTTGCGGCAGTAGCCGCAGCCGGCGTGCGAGGTGCCCGCCACCCGGTCGCCAACCCTCCAGCCGAGCAGCTCGGCGCCCGGCCCCACCTTGACTACCACGCCCGCCCACTCGTGGCCGGGGATGAATGGATAGCTCTTCGGCCAGCGCCCGGGAAACATCCCCTCGTAGATGTGCAGGTCGGTGCCGCAGATAGCCACCGCGTCGACCTTGCACAGCACCTCCATCGGCCCCGGCTCGGGCACGGGCACCTCGCGGATCTCGTGGCGGTGCGGGCCAGTGAGCACCACCGCCTTCATGGTGGCGGGAATCGGCTCGCTCTCCGTCGCGGCAGGTGCAGTGGTCGCCATCAGCCTCTCTCCGAATCTGGGCGAGGAAACCCTCCCCCTCTTAACTCCCCCTCTCGCAGCGGCAGAGGGGCTCTTGGGCCGCGCCCCCGCCCCGCAGGGAGACAGGGGAGGAGACCGCTACTCGTCGAGGAAAGCGACGACGCGGCAGATGCAGCCCTCGCCGCCGACCCAGCGCCACGGGAACGCGCCCATGGTCACGCGGCGGCCGGCCACCTGGCTGATCTCCCCGCCCAGGTTCTCCAGCATCGACACGTCGTTGCGCGCCGTCTTGTAGTGGATGTACTCGAAGTACTTCTCGGGCAGCGTCTCCTCGATCGGCTTGCCCGTCATCTCCTCGTACTCTTTGACCAGATCGGGCCGCATCCAGCGGACGCGCGTGTACAGCGAGTGGTCGATCGACGCCAGGTCGGCCCCGATCCACTTGATGCGCTTCTCGATGAGGTAGTCGATCACCTCGGGCTGCGGGCCGGGGTGGCGATCGAAGTACATCACGTCGTCGCGCGTCTCCTTGGTCCAGTTGTACCGCTCCCAGCCAGTGTACAGCACGACGATGTCGCCCTCGCGGATCTCCTCGCCCGGCGGCAGGTGCTTGAGCACGTCGTCCAGCGAGTAGTACGCCCAGGGCTTGGTGATCGGGCGCAGGTCGATGATCAGCCCAGTGCCGAACAGCTCGTTGATGTCGATCTGCCCCAGGTGCCGACCGGTCTCGCAGTAGTGCAGCGGCGCATCGATGTGCGTGCCCGTGTGCATGTTGGTCTTCACGAGCATCGTGCTCTTGCGATCGCGATGGTGCGTCGTGATATCGGTGACCTCGACCGACTGGAACTGGGGCCAGGTTGGCATGCGATCGCCCCAAGGCTGGGTGAGATCGACGAGTCGCATCCTCTATCCCCCTCGCGCGGCGCCCCTCGCGCCGCCACTTCGACGTCGACCTATTTGTCCTCCGCCTGCCGCGACCACGGCGCGATCCGCACCTCGACGGCGCGCGTCACCGCAGTAAGCAGAATGCCGAGCGCCATGACGACCACGATCGGCACGAGCAGGTGGTCCGGCTGGAAGGAGTTGCTGTACCGCACGATCAGGTAGCCGATCCCGGTAACGGAGGTGAAGAACTCGGCGACCACCATGCCCACCAGCGCGCGGCCGACCGCGATGCGCACCCCCGCGGCAATGTACGGCAGCGCCGACGGCAGGATCACATCGGTCCACAGCTGCCGCTCGCTGGAGCGGAACGAGCGTGCCACTTCCAGCAGCCGCGCGTCGACGTGGCGCACGCCTTGCTCCGTGTTGACGACGACGGCGAACAACGAGGCGATGACCACCACGATCACTTTGGCGGTGATATCGAAGCCAAAGATCAGGGTGATCAGCGGCACCAGCGCCACGTTCGGCGTGGAGTTGAACGCGTCGATGTACCAGTCGAGCGCGTAGTACACCGTCCGCGAGCGGGCCATGGCGAAGCCCAGCGGGATGCCGATCAGCAGGGTGATCCCGAACCCGATGGCCAGCACCATCAGGCTGCCCTGGAGATACTGCCACAGCTCGCCACTGCCGAGCATCTCGGCGGCAGCGGCCACCACCGCCGAGGGCGGCGCGAACAGCGCCCGGTTCACTTGGCGGCCGAAGATCTCCCAGATGATCAACAGCACCAGCAGCGCGCCGCCGCGGACGGCCCACTCGAACAGCTTCTCGCGGCGGCGGCGGGCGGCGGCCAGGGCGCGCTCCCGCTGCAGCAGCGCGGCCCGCTCGGCCTGGATATCGGCGGCGACCGCCGCCATGGTCTCGGGCGTCGTTGCCTGTGCCACAGTCTCTTACCTCACTGCGGCCGCCGCCTCCGGCCGCAACTGCTGCCAGATGTGCGCGTGGAGCTGCGCGAACCGCTCGGTTTGCCGGCACACCTCGATTTGGCGCGGCCGCGGTAGCCCGACGTCGATGACCTCGCGGATGCGCCCCGGCCGCGCCGTCATGATGGCGATGCGGTCGCCCAGCAGGATCGCCTCATCGATGGCGTGGGTGATGAACACTAGCGTCTTGCGATGCTGCTCCAGGATGCGCAGCAGCTCCTCCTGCAACAGCTCGCGCGTCTGGGCGTCCAGCGCGCCGAACGGTTCGTCCATCAGCAGCACCTCGGGCTCGACCGCCAACGCGCGGGCCAGGCCGGCCCGCTGCTGCATGCCGCCCGACAGCTGGTACGGGTACATCTGCTCGAACCCCGTGAGCCCGACCAGGTCGAGGTAGGGGCGCACCCGCGCCTCCCACTGCTGCTTCGGCACCCCACGCAGCTTCAGCCCGTAGGTGACGTTCTCCCAGACCGTCTTCCAGGGGAACAAGCCGAAGTGCTGGAACACCATCACCACCTGCGGGCTGGGCTGGGTCACCGGCCGCTCGTCGAGCAGCACGCGTCCGACAGTGGGCTGGATCAGCCCCGCCAGACAGCGCAGCAGGGTCGTCTTCCCGCAGCCCGACGGGCCCACGATGCACAGCGACTCGTTCGCGCCGACCGCCAGGTCGAGGTTCTCGAAGGCGATCACCGCGCCGTCGCCGAACAGCTTGGTGGCTCGTTCCACCCGCATCTTCGGGTGGCCGGCTGCTCCCGCCGCCCCCGGGGAGGGCGCCAGCCGGGTCTCGGTGGTCACGCGCGCCTCCTTCCTCTCGCAGCACCGCTGCCCGCAGCGACTAGTACCAGCGCGGGTCGCCGGTCCAAGGGCCCCCGTTGCGGCGCACCGCCTCATCCACCAGCGAGCGCTCGACGATCTGCTCGTAGGTCGGCTTGTTCTCCGGCTTGATGATGCCCACCTCGGCCTCTTTCTCCACCGTGTACTCGATCATGTGCCGCGGCATGCCATCATTGACGTTCCACACGCCGCCGCGCACCAGGTCCTCGTAGGCGCGCTCCACCTCTTCGGGCTTGCGGCGCGTCTCCTCGACCGCGATCGGCTTGACGGCCTGCGGGTCGAGATACAGGGTCCGCTGCGCCTTGATCACCGCCGTGAGGAAACGGACCAGCGCCTCGCGCTTCTCGCGGATCGTCGTCTCGTTGCTCACGAACGCCGAGTACCACCAATCGGGCACCACCTCCCACATCTGGGCCAGGTTGACCAGGTCTGGCTTCTGGGAGATGGCCGCGTAGTACTGGTCGATGTGCAACACCGTGGCATCGACCTGCCCGTTGATAAGCGCCGGCACGCGGTTGGCAGTGGCGATACTGACATACTGCACGTCGCGCTGGGTTAGCCCAGCGCTCTGGAGCAGCAGCCGCGCCATGACCTCGTTGAACCCCCCGACATCCTGGATGCCGATCCGGCGTCCCTTGAGGTCCGCCACCGTGTGGATGTCCGGCGCGGTGGTGATCACCACGCTCAGCTTCGGCGCGTAGGTCCCGATCGCCTTGATCGGCGCCCCCGCCTGGATGGCCGCGAACAGCGGGTCGGAGCTCGTGCCGATAACGTCCAGCCCGCCGCTGATGCCACCCCGCAGGGCGCTCACGCCCCCCTCGAAGCTCTTGAACTCGACTTCAAGCCCGACTTCGTCGAAGAAACCCAGCCGGTTGGCCACGTACGCCGGCAAGTGCACCATGCTCGGCGGCGTGACGGGATTGCCGTACACCAGCTTCAGCTTGTCAGGCGGCGCGGCCGCCGGGCGCGTGGCGACCGGACTCGCCTGGCTGGCCGGCGCGCTGGCCTGCGCGACCGTCGGGTTCTGCTGGGTGGCGGGGCTCGCCTGCGGCGGCGCGCTAGAAGCCGCCGGCTTGGCCGCCGGCTGGCTGGCCGGCGCGCAGCCCGCGGCAAGCAGTACCACGGCGGCCAACAGCGCGCCGAAACTGCGTGCGATATGGAAACGCTCAGCCCGATACATCGTGGCCTCCTCCTCTGCCCCCGCTCGGCCTGCAATTGCCCCTTCTTCCAGGCGCTGCCCCCTCCCTGCCCGAGCTACCCGCGTCTCCCCGCTGGCCTCATCCCCCGCTAGTCCGCCCCGCCCGGCAATAGCGGCGCCGTACTCGCGCGCACCACCAGCTCCACGGGCAGCACTGTCTGGCAGGCGCCGTCGAGCGGGGCGCGCCTCTCCTGTAACCGGCGGATCAGCAGCTCGCTGGCGCGCCGCCCCATCTCCCCCAACGGCACCCGCACGGTAGTCAATGTGGGCGCCACGCGCGCCGCCAGCGGGATATCGTTGTAGCCAACGACCGACAGGTCGTCCGGCAACCGCAACCCCGCGGCGCGCGCCACCGCCATCGCGCCGATGGCCACCAGGTCGTTGGCCGCGAACACCGCCGTCGGCCGCTCCGGGGCAGGCAGCGCTAGCAGCGCCGCCATCCCGCGCTCGCCCGCCTCCTCCGTCAGCCCGCCGGGCACCACCAGGTGGTCGGCCAGCGGCACCCCCAGCTCGGCCAGGCGCGCGCGGAACGCCGCCAGGCGGGTAGCCGTGCTACTGGCATCGGGCGGGCCCGCGATGTGCGCGATGCGGCGGTGGCCCAGTGCCACCAGGTGCTCGGCCACCAGCCGCCCCCCGGCCGCATCGTCGGACACGACGAACGCCTCGTCGTCGCGGTCGCCGCGGCGGTTCACCAGCACGTATGGCAACCGCAGCGTCGGCAGCAGCGCAAGGGTCGGGTCGCCGCGCCGCGCCGTGGCCACCAGCAGCCCATCCACGTGGCCCTCGCCGAGCACGCGGAGATGCTGGGCAAAGTGCTCGGCGTCATCGTCGGTGTTGCACAGGATCACGCTGTACCCCGCGGCCCGCGTGGCCTGCTCGACCGCGCGCAGCAGGATGGCGAAGAACGGGTTGCTGATGTCCGGGACCAGCACCCCCAAGAGGCGGGTGCGCTGGGTCTTCAGCGAGCGCGCCAGGCGATTGGGGCGATAACCAGTCTGCGCCGCCAACGCCAGAATACGCGCGCGGGTAGCCGGCGCCAGTCGCGCCCCGGCCGCGCCGTTGAGCGCCCGCGACACGGTCGAGGGATGCACTCCCACCTGCCGGGCCAGGTCACGCAACCGCACCATGCGGCTCACCCCGCGCAAACGATTTCCGCAATCGTTTGCGCAATGGTATCAGCCGGGCCGGGCCGCGTCAAGCCCGCCTGCCAATGGCCACGCGCCCACCAGGCTTCCCGTCCGCGGGCGGTGTCCCCAGATCACCGGGCGGCGCAGCATCGCGTCGTCGTCTCTCATCAGGTGCAGCCAGTGCGCCCGTGCTGGGAGGCGCCACATGACGCACGGGCCGCGCCCACCGAGGCCCAACCACGACCACGCGCCCCGCGTCCACGCCATCGAAGAGGCCCTCGAGCATGGGCGCGCCAAACGACTCGAGCCACGCGTGTGCCGGCTTCACCGGCGCGGCGTGCCCCCCGTCGGCGGCGGCCGCGCGCGTCCCCCGCGGGCCCGCGGGCGCCCCTCCCAGCGGCTCGCGGGACAGCTGCATTCGCGCTTTGGAAGAGGAGCTAGACGCACACGTGCGCGGGATCGCGCTCGGTTCCACGGCCCTGCCGGGCCACGCCTACGTGCTCGACGACACGCGCAAGGAGCGCGGCGACTACGACGCGGCCTTCCGCATCAGCAGCCCCCCTACCCGGGCACGCTACGAAGAGCGCGTGACGCGCCTGGAAGCGCCGCTCCGCGACTCCACCTGGCGGCTGCGGCTGCTCACCCATGCGCTGCTCGACAAGGGATTGCTCCGCGCGGAGCAGCGAGCGGCGGGGCAGACACGCCACGCGGAGCCTGCCGCGTTTGGCGCGGCGCGCGCGGCGTTCCCACGCCTGGGTCGATCCCGCCTTCAAGCAGGCGCCACGCCCCCACGGTTGACCACCGCGGCGGCTATCCGCCACTCTATAGCGTCCTGTTCGCCATCGGCGGGGGGTCGGCGCCACATCCGCCGAGACACTGTCGGTGGGCATCCACGAGGATTGGCGAGAATAGGCCGTCCCGCACGGCCACCACACGTGGGAGCAGCGCACCATGCCGCGGATCAGCTATGTGGACCCGACGACCATCCGCGACCCCGAGCTGCGGCAGTACCTCGAGGACGCACGGCTACACGGTACGCCGCGGCCCGAGAGCCAGGCTGTGCGCGCGCACCAGCCCGAGGTGCTGCGCCACTTCACGCGCACCTGGAACGCCGTGTTCAAGCAGGGCATCGTCGAGCACCGCACCAAGGAGCTGTGCCGCGTCTACGTCTCCCAGCTCGTCGACTGCACCTATTGAGGTGTGCAGCGGTCTGTTCAGGCTGAACAGCAGGGCGTGACCGAATCGGAGTACGGCGACCTCACGCGCTTCCGCGAGTCGGACCGCTTCAGCCCGCGCGAGCGCGCCGCGCTCGCCTGGACCGAGGCGATCGTGCTCGACGCGAGCCTAGCCGACGACGCGCTGTGGGCGGAGCTACACCAACACTTCACCGAACCCGAGCTGGTCGAACTGGGCTTCTTCATCGCCCTCACGCTCGGCCAGCAACGCTGGATCAAGACCCTTGCCCTGGGCCACGGCCAGGTGCTCGGCGACCGCCTGACCGGGGTTGCGCGCGCCGCGCGGCCCACCGAGGCCAGTGGCGCCGCATAGCGACCGCTCGATCCCCTATCATGGGCTGGCAGAGACGGAGAGGGCAGTGGGAGAGACGAGCATGGCAGCAGCGCAGGGCGTGTTGGTGCTGGCCGAACAGAACGAGGGCCGCCTGGCCGCGATATCGGCGGAGTTGCTGGGCGCCGGGCGCGCGTTGGCCGACACCCTCGGCGAGCCGCTCGGCGCGGCCCTGATCGGCGAGCGCGCGCTCGGCGAACAACTCGTCGCCGCGGGGGCCGACCGCGTGTACCTCCTGGACGCCCCCACGCTCCAGCCGTTCCTAGTGGAAACGGCGCTAGCGGCCGTCGAGCAACTCGTGCGAGCAACCCAGCCGCGAGCGGTGCTGTTCGGCCACACCGCCAACGGGCGCGAGCTGGCGCCGCGGCTAGCGGTCCGCCTCGGCGTGGGGCTGGCCCCCGACGTCAGCAGCCTGCGCTGGGACGCCGAGCTGGGCGCCGTGGTGGCCAGCAAGCCGATCGCGGGCGGCCTGGCCATCGCTGAGCAGGTGCCCCAGGGAACCCCGCAGCTGGTCACCGTGCGGCCCAAGACACAGGCCCCGCCCGAGTCGCGGCCGGGTCACCTGGGACGGATCGAGCCGTTCGCCGTCGACCTCAGCGGCGTGCAGCCGCGCGCGCGCGTGCTCGAACGGGTGCGCGAGCGAGCGACGGCCCAGCGTCTGGAAGACGCCGAGGTGGTCGTGGCTGGGGGGCGCGGGCTGGGCGGCCCCGAGCACTTCCGCTACCTCGAGGACCTGGCCGAGGTGCTGGGCGGGGTGGTTGGCGCCAGCCGGGTGGCCGTCGACGCCGGCTGGATCGCGCCCGATCGCCAGGTGGGCCTCACGGGGAAGATCACCAGCCCCAAGCTCTACATCGCGGTGGGCATCTCGGGGGCCATGCAGCACATGGCCGGCTGCGCCAACGCCCGCACGATCGTGGCCATCAACACCGACCCCGACGCGCCGATCTTCCAGAAGGCGCACTACGGCATCGTCGGCGACTTCAAGAAGGTGCTCCCCGCCCTCACCGCCGCCTGCCGCGCGCTGCGCCAGGGATGAGCCGAACATGGGCCAGCGCGCTCTGCTCGCGGCGCTGGGGCTGCCGGTCGCCTTGTTCGCGCTGTGGGGCGCCTGGGAGATCGCGCGCTACGTCCCCCAGGCGCCCCAGGCCGTACTCGGCGCCGCGTTCTTCCTCGCCTGTGGCCTCGCGGGGCTAGCGGCGGTGGTGCTCGGTGCCAGCTCGCCCCCCTCCTGACCGCTCACCGCACAGGCACCACGAGCACGCGCCCGAAGCGGAAGGGCAACAGGCCGAAGCTGCTGAAGACCGGGAAGAAGCGGAACACCGGCACGCGCACGTTAGTGAACATCTGGGTGATCGTCGCGCCGCCGAACATGAACGTCAGCGTGCCGTTGAGCGTGCCAAAGCCGCGGAAGAACGGGAAGAAGGGCGAGAACCCGAACAGGAAGTGCCGCGGCACGCCAACGAGGCCGACCTGCTCGCCCAACAGCGCCGCCTGGTCCAGGCCGAGGTCGGCGGGAGTGAGCACAGCGTGCTCGGCGAACTGCTCGGCACCACCGGCGAGCAGCGCGTGGTCACCGAGCGCGCCCGACGCCAGAAGTTCCGGTAGGTCGGCGGCAGCCACGAGCAGCACCGCGTCGAACTCGACGTTCTCGCCGCTGGCCACCGCAGGCGGGGCGAGCGGCAGGGCAAGCAGGCAGAGCAGCAAGGCAGCGGAAAGCAGCACGCGCATGGTGGACCTCCTATCGCAGCCACTCGCAACGGCCGGCCCCGGACCGTATGGTCCAGGGTGTCCCCCAGTGTAGCCTAGAGTTCTAGAAGAGCTAGAGGGCTAACCCCCGGCCAGCGTGGGCGTCGGCCCCTGCCGTGTGCACGCCCGCCGGGCCGGCGCGTATACTGCCGCGAGCACGGGCGCTGGAGGCCGGGGGTGGAACCGACCCGCGAGATCTACTGGAACATCCGCCATGGCTGGCTGCTGTATCCCCTCGCGCTGCTAGTCGCGGTGGTGCTGGTCGGCGGGCTGTGGCGGCGCTGGCGCGTCTGGCACCGTGGCCGGCTCGATCCCTGGCGCGACGACCTACCGCGGCGCCTGCGGGCGGCACTCACCTACGGGGTGGGCCAGGCGAAGGTGGTGCGCAGCCCCTTCGCAGGCACCATGCACCTGCTCCTGTACGCCGGCTTCGCCACCCTCCTGCTAGGCACCCTGATGATCGCCGTGCAGGAGGATCTGCGCGTGCCGTTCCTGCACGGCGCCTTCTACCTCGGCTACTCGCTGGTGCTCGACCTATTCGGCGCCGTGGCCCTGGTCGGCGTGGCCGGGCTGGCCTGGCGCCGCTACATCCAGCGTCCGAGCGGCCTCGACCACCGCCCCGAGGACGCCGTGGTGCTGACCATGCTGGCGGTGCTGCTGGTTACGGGCTACCTCATCGAGGGGCTACGCATCGGCGCCACCGAGCTGCACGACGACCCGGCGCTGGCGCGCTGGTCCCCCTTGGGCCTGCTCACCGCCCAGCTCCTGATCGCCCTAGGGCTGCCCAGTGAGGCATTCCGGCCGCTGCATGCCATCCTGTGGTGGGGGCACGGCCTGCTGGCGCTCGTGTTCCTCGGCTACTGGGGGTGGTCGAAGATGCGCCACGTGCTGCTGGCCCCGGCGACCGCCTTCCTGCACCCCGGTCGGCCGTTCGGCGCGCTGCCGCCGATCACCGACTTCAAGGACCCCCGCCAGCTGGGCGCTGGCACCTTCGCCGACCTGACCTTTCGCCAGCGCCTCAGCGCCGACACCTGTATCCACGCGGGCCGCTGCCAGGACAACTGCCCCGCGCACCTGAGCGGCAAGCCGCTCAACCCCAAGGCGCTGATCGTCAATCTCCAACACCTCGCGGCGCGGGCCCAGGGAGTCGACCGCGCGGCCGTGGAAGCGACCCCCCTCACCGCGGCGCTGAGCGAGGAGGGCGTGTGGGCCTGCACCACTTGCGGCGCCTGTACCTACCACTGCCCGGTGCTGGTGGAGCCGATGGAGGCGATCCTCGCCATGCGCCGCCACCTGGTGCTGACCAAGGGGCAGCTGCCCCCGACCGCCCAGGCCGCGCTGCTCAACCTCCAGAAGCGCGGCCACCCTTGGTCGGGCACGCGCCTTACGCGTACGGATTGGCTAGCGGGGCTCGACGTGCCCCTGCTCGCCGACCGGCCGCAGGCGGCGTGGCTGTTCTGGGTCGGCTGCAGCGGCGCGCTGGTCGAGCGGAACGTTCAGACCACGCGGGCGCTGGCGCGGCTGCTGCACGCGGCCGGGGTGGATTTCGCCGTACTCGGCGACGAGGAGACCTGCACGGGCGACCCGGCCCGACGGCTGGGCAACGAGTTCCTCTACCAGGTACAAGCGCGCAAGAACCTCCAGACGTTCGCGCGCTACGGCGTGCGCCGAATCGTCACCGCCTGCCCGCACTGCTTCCACACGCTGCGCCACGAATACGCGGCCCTGGGCGGCCAGTTCGAGGTAGTCCACCACACGCAGCTGCTGGCCGAGCTGGTCGCCACGGGCCAGCTCGCGCCGCGCCAGGAGCTCGCCGTGCGGCTGACCTACCACGATCCCTGCTACCTGGGGCGATACAACCGGGTGTATGGTCCCCCCCGCGATGTGGTCGACGCCCTGCCCGGGGTGCAGCGGGTAGAGATGCCCCGCTGCCGTGAGAAGGGGTTCTGCTGCGGGGCAGGGGGCGGGCACGCCTGGCTGGAGGAGCGCGGCGGTGCGCGCATCAACCATCTGCGGACCCGCGAGGCGCTAGACACCGGCGCGGCGGTGCTAGCGACCGCCTGCCCGTTCTGCCTCCAGATGTTCGAGGAGGCCACGAAAGCGGTGGAGGGCGGCGCGCGCCTGCAGGCGCTCGATGTGGCGGAACTCCTGGAGCGCTCGCTCGCCCCGCCGTCGGACCCCTGAAACGTACGCGGGGGCCGGCCGCGCTGGCCAGCCCCCGCGCTGTCGCGTCGTCGCGCTCGGCTGGGGCTTAGTGCCCGTGGCCGTGCGCGTCGCCCTTCTCCTTCTCCTTCTCGGGCACGTCGGTCACTAGCGTCTCGGTGGTCAGAATCATGCTCGCGGTGCTGGCCGCGTTCTCGATCGCGGCGCGGGCCACCTTGGCCGGATCGATGATCCCGCGCTGCATCACGTCGCAGTACTCCTCGCGGGCGGCGTCGAAGCCCCAGTGCTTGTTGCGTTCGCCCTCGCGACGGACCGCCTGCACCACCACCGAGCCGTCGAGCCCGGCGTTGCTGGCGATCTGGCGCAGCGGCGCCTCCAGCGCCTGCGCCACGATCTGAGCGCCGGCCTGCTCGTCCTCACCCTGCAGCTTGAGGGCATGCACCGCCGCCGCCGCGTGCAGGTAGGCGACACCGCCGCCCGGCACGATCCCCTCCTCCGCGGCCGCGCGGGTGGCCGACAGCGCGTCCTCCACGCGCGACTTGCGGTTCTTCAGCTCCACCTCGCTCGGTGCGCCGACACGGATCACCGCCACACCGCCCGACAGCTTGGCCAGGCGCTCCTGCAGCTTCTCGCGGTCGTAGTCGCTGGTAGTCTCCTCGATCTGCGTGCGGATCTGGTTCTTGCGCGCCTCGATGTCGCGCGGGTTCCCGCGGCCCTCGACGATGGTGGTCTTATCCTTGTTGGCCACCACGCGGCGGGCGCGGCCCAGATCGGACAGCTGCGCCTGGTCGAGCTTCTTGCCCAACTCCTCGCTGATCACCTGCCCGCCGGTGAGCACCGCGATGTCGCGCAGCATCTCCTTGCGGCGATCGCCGAAGCCTGGCGCCTTCACCGCCAGCACGTTGAGCGTGCCACGCAGCTTGTTCACCACCAGCATCGCCAGGGCCTCGCCCTCGACGTCCTCGGCGATGATCAGCAGGTCGCGCTTGCCGCTCTGCACCACCCGCTCCAACACCGGCAGCAGGTCCGCGACGGCGCTGATCTTGCGGTCGGTGACCAAGATGTACGGCTCGCTAAGCTCGGCCTCCATCCGCTCGGCGTTGGTGATGAAGTAGGGCGAGATGTAGCCGCGGTCGAACTCCATGCCCTCGGTGTAGTCGACCTCCAGGCCGATCCCCTTGCCCTCTTCGATCGTCACCACACCATCCTTGCCCACCTTCTCCAGCACCTCGGCGAGCAGGTTGCCGATCTCCTCGCTGCCCGCCGAGATGGTGGCCACGTGGGCGGTATCCTCGCGGCCCTTCAGCGGCGTGGCCATCTCCTTGATCGCCGCCACGGCCGCCGCGGCCCCGGCGTCGATGCCCCGCTTCAGCGCCATCGGGCTGGCGCCAGCGGTGACCAGCTTCAGGCCTGCCTGGACCATCGCCTGCGCCAAGACCGTGGCGGTGGTCGTGCCGTCGCCCGCGGCGTCCTGCGTCTTAGTGGCGGCCTGCTTGAGGAGCTGGGCGCCCATGTTCTCGAACGGGTCCTCCAGCTCGATCTCCTTGGCCACCGTGACGCCATCGTGCGTCACCGTGGGCGGCCCCCACTTCTTGTCGAGCGCCACGTGGCGCCCACGCGGCCCGAGCGTGACCTTGACCGCATCCGCGAGCTTGTCGATTCCGTTCCGCAGCGCTTGCCGCGCTTCCTGGTCGAAGACGAGCTGCTTGGCAGGCACGAGGCACACTCCTCAGAGGCGATTTGTGCTGCTTTGGTGATACCAGACCCGCGCTGGAATTCCGTTAGAGTCCGCGTTAGAAGGCGATAAGAAGCAGCGTACGGCCCCGCCATGGGGCAGTATACCGTCGAGGCGCCGGCACGTGCCGCGGCTAATGGGGCCGGAGGCCGCCGACGGGCCGCAGCGCTACCGCGCAGTGTTTCAACTCCGGCTGGTGCGAGCGGGCGTCGCACGCACGGTGGACCAGCACGTTCACCGGCGCGGCCGTCTCTTGCAGCTCGCCCCAGTGCATGGGCACGAACACGGTGCCCGGCCGGATCGTAGCACACAGGCGCGCTGGCGCCACGATCGTGCCTCGCCGCGAGCGCAGCTCGACCAGCGCGCCATCCGCGATGCGCAGCGCGGCGGCATCGCTCGGGTGCAGCTCGACGAACGGGGCCGGGCAACTGCGACGCAGCACGGCGATCTTGCCCGTGCGGGTCATAGTGTGCCACTGGTCGCGGACGCGCCCGGTGGTCAGCACGAAGGGGAACTCGCCGTCGGGCGGCTCCGCCGGGGGGTGGTACGGCAGGGCGGCGAACCGCGCCCGTCCATCGGGGGTAGCGAAGCGGCGGTCCGCGTACAACCGCGCGGTGCCAGGGTGGTCGGGGGTCGGGCAGGGCCACTGCACGCCGTGCTCCGTACGCAGCCGGGCATAGCTCAGTCCTCCGATATCGGTGGGCCGCCCGCGCGTGCAGCGCTTGTACTCTTCGAACACCGCTTCCGCATTGGCGAAGGCGAAGGGGGCGCCGAACAGCCGGCGGCCCACATCGGCGAAGATGGCCCAATCGGGCCGCGCCTCCCCGGGCGGCGCCACCGCCTGGTCCAGCAGAGTAATCCGCCGCTCCGAGTTGGTCATCGTGCCGGTGCGCTCGGCCCACTGCGCGGCGGGCAACACGAAATCGGCGTACTGGCTGGTCTCCGTGGGATGGTACGCATCCTGGACGATCACCAGCTCCGCGCGTTCCAGGGCGCGCCGTGCCAGCGCGAGGTCCGGCAGCGACACCAAGGGATTGGTAGCCACGATCCAGAGCGCTTTGAGGTGCCCCGCGGCCGCCGCCTCGAACAGCTGCACGGCGGGCAAGCCGGGCCGCGCGGATAGCCGCTCGGCCGGCACCCCCCACAGCGCCGCCATGGCCGCCCGGTCCTCGGGGCGCGTCACCTGGCGGTAGCCCGGTAGCAGGTGCGCCAGCCCGCCCACCTCGCGCCCCCCCATGGCGTTCGGCTGCCCGGTGAGCGAGAACGGGCCGGCCCCTGGCCGCCCCACCTGGCCGGTGGCCAGCGCCAGGTCGATCAGCGCGCCGGCCTTGGCCACCCCTTGTGTGCTCTGGTTCACCCCCATGCTCCAGAACGTCAGTACGGCGGTGGCGCGGGCATACCACTGGGCGGCCAGGCGGAGCTGCTCCTCGGGAAGGCCGCACACGCGCGCGGCACGCTCGGGCGGCCACTCCCGCACCACCGCGGCCAGGCGCTCGAAGCCCGTCGTGTGCGCGGCGATGAACGCCTGGTCCAGCTGGCCTGCTGTGAGCAGCAGGTAGAGCAGCCCGTGGATGAGCGCTACATCGGTACCCGGCGCGATCGCCAGGTGCAGGTCGGCCTCGGCAGCGGTCGGGGTCGCTCGTGGGTCGACCACCACGACCCGCACGCGGTCGGGCGCCAGTGCCTTGCGGCGCCGCACGCGCTGGTACAGCACCGGGTGGCACTCGGCCATGTTGGCACCCACGATCAGGAACAGATCGGCCAGGTCGATGTCGGCGTAGCAGGTGGGCGGACCGTCGTGGCCAAAGGCGTGCGCGTAGGCGGCCACGGCGCTGGACATGCACAGCCGCGAGTTGGCGTCGAAGTTGTTGGTGCCCAGAAACCCCTTCACCAGCTTGTTGGCAACGTAGTAGTCCTCGGTCAGGAGTTGGCCGGACCCGTACATGGCGACCGCGTCGGCGCCATGTACGGCCACGATCGCTTGCAGCCGCGCCGCGATCGCGCTGACCGCCGTCGCCCAATCGACGCGCACCAGTGCTTCCCCACGGCGCGGCCGCCACAGCGGGTAGCGCGCCCGATCGGCCGTCTCGAGGGCCTGGGGCAAGGTGCCCCCCTTGGGACAGAGGCGCCCCCAGTTCGCCGGGTGGAGCGGGTCGCCCTTCGCGCGCCACACCCGACCGCCATGCACGTCCAGCCGCATGCCACAGCCCACGCCGCAGTAGGCGCACACCGTGTGCACCGCGTGCGCGTGCGGGGGGATCGTGGGTAGCCCGGCGTCAGCCAACACGGGCGAGTTCTCCGCCAGCCGGTCCGACGACGCTGCCCGCTCTGGCCGCAGCGCCGCCGCTCGGCCAAGGATAGCCAGCTGGCACGCCCCCACCGTGCGGACGCGGCGTACAAAAATCTCCCCCGCTCTCCTGTGCGCTCGCGCTTAGCGCTGGCGCCCAACGCGCGAGGCACCGATTTCGTGCGCCGAGCCGGTGTGCGCCATGCCGTGGCCCCGGTATTTCCTTCAACGAGCAGCGCGAACAGGAGGTGCGCGGTGGCCAGGGAGTCGCGGGTGTCCCGCCGGCGTTTCGTGCGCGGCGCGCTCGCCGTGACCGCCGCCGTGGCCGCGGGCAACGCGCTCGCGGGCTGCGGCGGACGGCCCAGCGCGGCGCCCAGCGCGGCCCCACCGGCCGGATCGCCCAGGGCGAGCGGCAACCGGATCAAGATCGGCTTCATCCCACTGACGGACTGCGCGTCGGTGGTCATGGCCCACGAGCTCGGGCTGTACGCCAAGCACGGCGTCGACGTGGAGCTGAGCAAAGAGGCCTCGTGGGCAGCCGTGCGCGACAAGCTCCTCAGTGGCGACCTGCAGGCGGCCCACTGCCTGTTCGGCATGCCCTTCTCCGTGTACACCGGCGTGGGCGGCACCGCCGGCCGCGAGCTCCCCATCGCGATGATGCTCAATGTCAACGGCCAGGCGATCACGCTGCCCAAGCACCTGTGTGGCGCGGTGGGCTTCAAACAGGTCCAACTCGTACGGGCGGGCATCGAGCAGCTGCGTGCCAGCAAGCCCGAAGTGACCTTCGCCATGACCTTCCCCGGCGGCACCCACGACCTCTGGCTCCGCTACTGGCTGGCTGCGGCGGGCATCGACCAGAGCACGGTCAAAATCATCACCATCCCACCGCCCCAGATGGTCGCCAATATGAAAGTGGGCAACATGGATGGGTTCTGCGTGGGCGAGCCGTGGGGCGGTGTGGCCGTCCAGGAAGGCATCGGCTACACGCACGTGACGACCCAGGATATCTGGCGCCATCACCCGGAGAAGGCACTCGTCCTCAACAAGGACTTCAACGATCAGCACGATGCCGAGGTCCGCGCGGTGATGCGGGCAGTGCTCGAGGCATCGATCTGGTTGGACGACCTCGATAATCGGGCGCGCGCCGCAGAGGTGATTGCGCAGCAAGCGTACGTAAACGCGCCTGCGTCGGTCATCGCCGCCCGCCTGCGCGGCCAGTACGACCTAGGATGCGCGCCCGAGCAGTATACCTACCGCGACGACTACATGCTATTTCACCACGACGGGCTGGTGAATTTCCCGCGCAAAGCGCATGGCATCTGGTTCCTCGCGCAGTATGTACGGTTCGGCTACCTGCGCGAGCCGCCGGACTACTCGCAGATCGTCGACCGACTGATCTACCAGCAACGCTACCGCGAGGTGGCCGCGGACCTAGGCGTGAGGGTCCCAGACGATGACATGCGCCCCTTCACCATCCAACTCGACCAGGTAACGTTCGATCCGAACGATCCGGCCGGCTCGCTGCGGGCGTACCAGCGGACGGCCACCTGAGCGATACACGCCAAGATGCAAGCTGAAGGAGCACCCGAATGATGATGCGGATCATGCGCCGGGGCGAGCCCCTACGCGCCATACGTTGGCCCCCGCCAGTGGCGCTCTCCACGGCCCCCTGGGGGCGCACCTCGCTGGAACTGGTGGGCGCCGCGCTGCTGCTGCTCGCCCTGTGGCAGCTCGCCACCGTGTTGGCCGGCACAGACTTGCCCGGCCCGGCTCGCACCCTGCCGGTGCTCTGGGAGTTGATCCGCGATCCCCTGTACGATCGCGGCCCCAACGACAAAGGCATCGCCCTGCAGTTGCTCAGCTCCTTGCAGCGCGTCTTTCTAGGCTTCGCGCTAGGCTCGCTGATCGCCATCCCGCTCGGGGTGGTGATGGGCGCGAGCCGGCTCGGGCGCGGCCTGCTCAACCCCCTGGTGCAGGTGTTCCGCCCCGTTTCCCCCTTGGCCTGGTTCCCGATCGGCCTGGCAGCGCTGCACTCCGCGCCCACGGCCACCGTGTTCGTCATCTGCATCACATCCCTGTGGCCCACGGTGATCAACACCGCGTTCGGCATCGCGTCGCTGCCGGAGGACCACAAGAACGTCGCGCGCGTGTTCCAGTTCTCGCGCTGGAAGTACTTCAGCAAGATCTTGTGGCCCTACAGCCTGCCGCACATCCTCACCGGCCTGCGGCTGAGCCTCGGTGTGGCGTGGATGGTGATCGTGGCCGCCGAGATGCTGGCGGGCGGGGTCGGCATCGGCTTCTTCGTCTGGGATAGTTGGAACACGCTCCATGTCGAGCGGGTCATCGCCGCGCTGCTGTTGATCGGGGCCGTCGGCTTGGCGATGGACCGCGTGTTGGAACTGCTCGCGCGCCGGGCCAGCTACGCGACCTAGACACCGGGAGGCACCATGGCGGCAAACGGATATCTCCAGTTGCGCGACGTGGCCCGCGAATTCACCACCCCGCGTGGGCGCTTCGTGGCCATCAAGCAGTTCACGCTGGATATCGCGCGCGGCGAGTTCGTCGTGCTGATCGGGCACAGTGGGTGCGGCAAGTCGACCGTGCTGAACATGATCGCGGGCCTACTCCCGCCCACCCAGGGCACGATCTGGCTGGCCGGCCAGCGTATCGAGCGGCCGGGGCCCGACCGCGGGATGGTGTTCCAAAACTACTCGCTGCTCCCGTGGCTCTCGGTCCGCGACAACGTGTACGAGGCCGTGGACGCCGCGCTGCGCGACCGCTCGCGCGCCGAGAAGCTCGCCATCGTCGAGCAAGCGCTGCGCACGGTCGGGCTCGATGCCCACCGCGACAAGCACCCGCACCAACTCTCCGGCGGCATGAAGCAGCGTGTGGCCGTCGCCCGCGCCTTCGCCATCCACCCACAAGTGCTGCTGCTCGACGAGCCGTTCGGCGCGCTCGACGCCCTGACGCGCGCCGAGCTCCAGGAAGAGCTGCTGCGGCTGTGGCAGCACGACTCGCGCACGGAGACCGTGGTAATGGTCACTCACGATATCGACGAGGCGATCTACCTCGCCGACCGCATCGTGGTGATGACCAACGGCCCGGCAGCGACGATCGCCGAGGTGCTGGCGGTCGATCTCCCCCGCCCGCGCGACAAGCGCGCGATCGTCCACGATCCCCGTTACGCCGACCTGAAGGACCGCCTCCTGTACCTGCTGACGATCGCCTTCGCCCAGCACGCGGCCTGAACACGCCGCCAGCCGGCCATCGCCCCGCGTCGGCGGACCCGCCAAGCCCACCGGTCCCCGAGATGGTAGAATAGCGGCGTGCAGGCCCAGGCCAGCGCGCGAGTCCACCGGGCGGCCCGCCGCCCGCGAGCAGGTACCGATGCCCGACGCCCAGCGCCATGTGCTCGTCTGCAACAACGTCGACTGTCGTGCCCGCGGCTCCGACGCGATCCGCGAGGCCCTCTGCGCGCGCGTCGCGGCGGGCGCGCTCGGCGACGTCCGAGTGACCGCCTACCCGTGTTTCGGCGGCTGCGATTTCGGCCCCAACGTCGTGATCTACCCGGACAAGTGCTTCTACTCCGGGGTCACCCTGGCCGACGTGCCGGACATCGTCGCCCAGCTCCAGGGCGGCCCGCCCGTCACGCGCCTGACCGGCCAGGTCGATCCCACCATCGAGGAGCTGATCTTCGAGCTGTTGGACGCGGGCCTGGTCTGAGGCCCCAGGCGGCCCCCTCGCCCCAGCGCGCCGGGGGCGCCAGACATGAGGAGTAGCGATGGCCACCGACGTGAGCCCCGCGGGCGCGCCCCAGGCGGCGGAGCGCCCCCTGCTGGACACCCTGACCGCGATCCGCACCCGCCGCGCGGTCAAGGAGTACGACCCGACCCCCATCCCCCGCGAGTGGATCGAGGAGCTGCTGGATGCCGCGCGCTGGGCGCCGAACCACCGGCTGACGCACCCCTGGCGGTTCAACGTGTTCATGGGCGAGGGGCGCGAGAAGCTGGTGGCGGCGCGGCAGGAGGCGGTGCGGCAGCAGGCACAGCGGAAGGGCCAGGAGGTCACGCCCGAGGACCTGGAGTTTGCGCGCCAGAAGGTGTACTCGGCCCCGGTGCTGATCATCGTGTCGCAGGTGCTGGCCGACGACCCGATCACGCGCAAGGAGGACTACGCCGCGTGCTGGTGCGCGGTGCAGAACATCCTGCTGGCAGCCACGGCGCGGGGGCTGGCGAGCTACCCGAGCACCGGCGCGTGGATCGACCTGAACACGATCGGGCCGGCGATCGGGCTGCCGGAGAACGAGGTGCCGGTGGCGTGCATCTTCCTGGGCTACTCGCAGGCGCCGACCGCGGCGAAGCGGCTCAGCTGGGAGCGGCACACTCGCTGGTTCGACAAGCCCGACTGAGCGCTGCCGCCCAGTACAGGCGGCACCACTCCGTGGCCTGTGGCTTTCGCCCGGGGCCGGTGTTGTCCCTGGCCCCGGCGAGCGCTTGGCAGGCGGGCCATCTGTCGCGTACAATAGCTTCCGTTGGTTGCGATGGTCCGGGCGCGTAGCTCAGCTGGTTAGAGCGCACGGTTCACATCCGTGAGGTCCGGGGTTCGAGTCCCTGCGCGCCCACCTGCCCCTATCTGGTTGCTTGCCCTGGTCGCTGCTAGTCCGCCCCGCGGGTGGTTGCACCCGCGCTGCGCGGGGCGTTAGGGCGATCGGCTCGTAATGCGCCTGCACCGTGCCACCACCGTCGCGGCGCCCTGGGTTCGACGCGCCGCGAACGGAGAGCGTGAGCCCCGCGATGGTCAGCCCCCTCACCGCGATTGCCGCCCTGCTGGTTGGGGCGCTGGTCGGGCTGACCGGGATCGGGGGGGTGTTCCTGGTGCCGCTGCTGCTGGTCGTCGAGGGCCGGCCGGTGCATCAGGTCGTGGGCACTCTACTGCTGAGCTTTGCCTGCGCCCAGACCGTCGGCGTGGGGCTGTACGCGCAGCGTGGGGCCATCGACTGGCGTACCACGCTGTGGCTCTGTGCCGGCGCCGTGCCCTGCGCGCCGACCGGGGCCGCGCTCAGCACCGCGCTCCACCCCGGCTTGCTCCGCTGGCTCCTGGCCGGCTTCCTCGCCCTGGCCGGCGCCCGTATTCTCTATGACGCGCTGTGGCCGGCCGCCGCGCCCCCCCCACGGCAGCGCCAGCTGCCCAGCCCGCTTCTGGTGGCGCTCGGCGCGCTGATCGGGCTGGCCGCCGGGCTGCTGGGAGTAGGAGGGCCGATCTTGCTCGGGCCGCTCTTGCTGATGCTCGGCATCCCCGTGGCGACCGCCGTCGGCATCAACCAAGTCATCGGGCTGGTCAGCTCGGCCGCTGGGGCAGCCGGGCACCTCTGGCTGGGCGACGTCGACGTGGCCCTGGCGCTGGTGCTCACCGGCTGCCTGCTCGTCGGCATCGGCATCGGCGCGCAACTCGCCCGCTGGCTGCGTCCCGCCCGCCTGCGGAGCCTGTTGGGGCTCGTCTGCCTAGCAGTGGCACCGCTCGTCGGGCTGTCGGCTCGGTGAGACCTAGGGGCCCGGCGCGCCGTGCGTGTACCAGTCGGCGAGCTGGGCGCGTTCCGCGGGCGTCATCTGCGTCAAGTTCCCCAGCGGCATGACTTGCGTCTGCACAGCCTGCTGGTAGATCGCCGCCGCTTGCGCGCGGATCTGCTCGGGCGTGTCGAACACGACCCCCTTGGGCGCCGCGGGGAAGCCCGGATAGCTAGGCTGGGCCGAGTGGCAGGTCACGCAGCGCTGCTGCACGATCCGCTGCACCGTGGTGAACTCGACAGCCGGCGCCGTGCTGGCCATTGGCGGCCGCAGGCGGTCGAGCGGCGCCATCCAGAGGGCGAGGAGCGTCAGCGCGGCGGCCGAGCTGGCGGGAATCGCCCAGACGGTGCGGCCCTGATGGCGCAGGTTGAAGAAGTGCCGGAACCACGCCGCGATGCCCATGAGCGCCACCAGCACCAGCCAGCCATGCGGGTGGCTGTAGGTCAGCGGGAAGTGGTTGCTCATCATCGCGAACAGAACCGGCAGCGTCAGATAGTTGTTGTGCACGGAGCGCTGCTTGCCGGCCCAGCCGTAGCGCGGGTCCGGCTCGCGGCCGGCCAGCTTGGCGGCGACCATCT
Organism: Chloroflexota bacterium; assembly: GCA_035294645.1. Lineage (GTDB taxonomy): Bacteria > Chloroflexota > UBA6077 > UBA6077 > JAJPHF01 > JADGHJ01. The sequence goes on along the minus strand of DATGKN010000066.1, from coordinate 920 downwards.
CGCGCTGGCCGGGAATGATGACGAAGAACACATTGGCCGCCATCCAGGTGCCCAGCATGGCGCCGACTTGCAGATACACCGCGCGCCCGCTGAACCAGTGGCTGCTGCCCCAGGCGACCGCTACGATCAGCAGCGCGAGTAGGCCCGCGAGCACCCAAGGGCGGTGGCCCAGCCGCCGGCACAACCAGTCGTATACCAACCAGCCGCCGAGCAGGAGGCCGAGACTGATGGCCACCGCCTGCCAGGGTGCCAGGTCGGCCACCTGCCGGTCGATCAGGTACGCGTCGGCACGGAGGTAATACAGCAGCACCAGCAGCCCAAAGCCGCTCAGCCAGGTGGTGTACGCTTCCCACTTGAACCAGTGCAGCCGCTCGGGCAGCTCGGCCGGGGCCAGCGTGAACTTCTCCACGCGATAGAAGCCGCCCCCGTGGATCTCCCAGGCTTCGCCGCCCACCCCGCGCGCCAGATCGCGGGCGTCACGTGGCGAGACCAGCGCGTAGTCGAGCGCGATAAAGTAGAACGAGGTGCCGATCCAGGCGATGGCCGCGACCAAGTGCAGCCAGCGGACCAATAGCGTCAGCCATTCCAGGGCATACGCTTCCATGCGGCTGGCTCGGGAGCCCTTGGATCCAATTGGTGGCTGCCGCGCGATGCCGACGCCCGCGGCCCGTGCGACGCAGTATGCGGAAGTATACCAGTCGGTCGCCCCGCGCACTACGCCGTGCGCACCGCCGCGCGGTATCCTCAGAAGAAGCCTGGCGGGAGGGAGAGACGGATGAGCACCGCGGCCGTGCCCAACCACCAGCCGTCGGCCGATGGCGTGCGCGTCTGGCTGTTGGCGGCCCGCCCGGCCACCCTGGTGGCGGCCATCGTGCCGGTGTTGGTGGGCGGCGCGCTCGCCGCGCGGCTCGGTAGCTTCC
>DATGKN010000065.1:0-34604 GCA_035294645.1 Chloroflexota bacterium | reverse complement strand
CTTGAGGGGGGCCACGCCGGGGATCTCCCACTCCTCCCACATCTCGTCGACCATCTTCTGGATGTAGGCGATGTCCTCGTCGACCAGGTGGGCGAAGCGGCCCTGCCGCATGAGGTACTCGCGCACGGGGATGCGGCCCTTCTTGCGGCAGTCGTAGGTGTAGACGACCTCGCCCTCGATCACCTCGTACAGCGGGAAGATGCCGCACTTGACCCCGAGCTCGCCCAGCTCGTGGCTGTAGCGCGGGTGGTAGTCCCACCCCTTGGGGCAAGGGTCGAACGTGTGGATGAACGTCGGCCCACCGATCGATAGCGCCTTGCGCACCTTGTTCATGTAGTCGAGCGCCGGGAAGGTGGCGCAGGCGGTGGCCACGTAGCGGCAGGTCGGATGGCCGACCGCCAGCATGCCGGCCACGTTCTTCTTCCAGCGCTTCTGCATGATGCGGTGCACCTTGCCCGGCGGGGTGAAGGTGGTGTGGGCGCCGTAGGTGGTGAGCCCCGTGGCCTGGATATCGGTGTTGGCCGCCGACTCGTTGTCGTACAGGATGATCAGCAGGTCGAGATCGGTCTGCAGCGCGCCGCTGATGCCCGACAGGCCCATGTCGCCGCCGCCGATGTCGCCGCAGAAGCTGATGACGTTGATCTTCTCCTGCTTGATCTTGCCCTTGCGCATCAGGGCGCGCAGGCCGGCGGCCATACCTACGGCGCTGGAGCCGCCCGCGCCGAGCTGGGTGTGCATCCAGGGGATGATCCACGGGGTGGTCATGTAGCTGGTGTTGGCCACGTACATGCAGCCCGTGGAGCCGGTGGCCACGGTGCGGGGGCCGGCCGCCTTGGCGAAGTCGCGCATCACCAGCGCCGACTCGCAGCCCTGGCAGGTGCGGTGGCCGGAGGTGTACATCTCCTCCAGCGGCGCCTGCCGGATCGTCTTGATCTTGTCGAACTGGACCTCGGTTGCCATCGCTCGCTCCTCCGGCCTACTCGCGCACGCCGATCCAGGTGACGAACCCGTCGAGGTGGTCCGCCTTGGCCGCCTGCTGGGTGATCTCGAACATCTTGATCGCGTCGGCGATCGGTACGTCGCGGCCGCCCAGTCCCGTGATGAAGTTTACAACCGCCGGGCGGTTGCGCGCCGGGTACAAGCACGAGCGGATCTCGTGCAGCAGCGCCCCGCCGTCGTCCGGCGAGCCGTGCGCGAAGTCGCGGTCGATCACGCCCACGGCCTGGAAGCGGCTGAGGCAAGCGCGCAGCTCGACCGTGGGGAACGGCCGGAACCAGCGCAGGTTGACGTAGCCGACCTTGTGGCCCTGCTTGCGCAGGCGGCGTACCGCCGTGCGGCCCGGGGCGGCCACGGTGCCCATGCCGATCAGCACCACCTCGGCGTCGTCGGTCATGTACTCGTCGAAGAACGGGGTGGGGTACCGCTCGCCGAAGATGGCGTTGAACTCGCGGTACGCCTCCAGGATCACCGTGCGGGCGCGCCGCGCGGCCTCCCAGTTCTGGCGCCGCAGCTCCATCACCCAGTCCTCGTTGGCCTGCGGGGCGATGGAGATCGGGTTATCGGGGTGCAGCACGCGGTCGCCCAGGTTGTACGGCGGCAGGAAGCGCTTGACCGCCTCCGGGCTGGGGATCCGCACGATGTGCTGGGAATGGGTGAGGAACGCGCCGTCCATCGCCAGCGCGCACGGCATGCGCACGCGCGGGTCCTCGGCGATGCGGTAGCCGAGCAGCACGTGCTCCAGCGCCTCCTGCGGGGTGGTCACCCAGAACAGCAGCCAGCCCATGTCGCGCACGGCCAGCGCGTCGTTGTGCTCCACGCCGAACGCGCCGGGGTCGTCCAGCGCGCGGTTGCCGACCAGGAACAGCACGGGCAGGCGGTCGGTGGCGGTGACCACCAGCGCCTCGAAGCCGTAGGCCCAGCCGGTGCCGCTGGAACCGGCGAAGGCGCGGGCGCCGACCGAGCTGGCGTGCTTGACGATCTCGAACTGGCTGTGCTCGCTGTCGGCGATGATGTACTCGGCGTCGAACTGGCCGTCGGCGATCAGCTTCGAGATCTGGTCCATCACCTCCGTGTAGGGGCGGATGGGGTATGCCGAGATCACGTCCACGTCGGCCAGCCGCACACCGTGGGCCACGGCCTGACAGCCGGTGAGCAGCTCCTCGGTCTCGTAGACCGTGACGGGTTGCGTTGCAGTCATTGCGCCCTCTCTCCTCGCGGCTGTGCGCCCACTACTTGCTCCCCTGCGCCACAGTTAGTCTCCGGGGCCCGTGGGTACGGGCTCCTCCACGACCACGCCCTGCGCCTGCGCCGAGCGCGCGATGTCCGGGCGGTGCACCGCCTTGCGCTCGCCCTCGGCCATCCGCCGCCCCTCGCGGTACTCCATGCCGGTGCCCGTCACGAACGGGTACCACACGCGGCGGTTGCCCTTCTTCTGCTCCGCCCAGGCGATGTAGCCCGCCTTGTCGCGCTTGTAGTGCTCCCAGGGGCTCTTGTTGTCCTCGAACTCCAGCTCGTCGACCATCACGATGCACTCTTCGACCGGGCACACCTCCGCGCAGCGGCCGCAGCCGACGCAGTACTCGTAGTTGACGTCGTACAGGCCGTCCGGGGTCGGGTCGAAGCACTCGTCGGGGCAGTCGTACCAGCACAGCTGGCACTTGGTGCACAGGTCGAAGCGCACCACCGGGCGCTGCGTGCGGGTGGTGAAGCGCTTGAACTGCTCATTGCGCGACTGGCCGTTGGGACCGATCTCGAAGTGCCGCGGCACCGCCTGCACCACGATGCCCTCGCGGAACTGGTTCCACTTCGGCAGCTCGGGGATGGCGTACGGCCAGCGGATCCCCTCGCCCGCCGCCACGGGCCGCTGCTTGCCGCGCACCTCGTCATACGCCGCCCGCGCCGCCTGCACACGGCGCTCGTCGTGGGTCTTATCGCGCAGATACCCCTCGACCGCCTCGATGCTGATCAGCGCGGGGTCGATCGCCGCCAGCGCGCCGAGCACCCGCTCGCGCGTGAGGTCGTCCTTGTTCACCCACAGGCCGGCGAAGCTGGCGTCGCCACTCAGGATCGCCAGGTTCCAGGAGAACGGCTTGCGCTCGACCCACTTGAGCAGCTCCTCGGGCTGGCGCCGCGAGACGACCAGCATGGTGCCGCCCTCGATGAGCTTCTCGTTGATCGGGCGGATGCCGTGCCAGGCCCACGGCTCGACCCCCTTGACCATCGTGTCGTCGAGCACGACGGAGATGTTCGCCTCGTCGATGTCCAACTTGGCGCCGCACTCCGCCTCCAGCTCCTCCTCGTCGAGGTCGGGGGAGACGAACGCGAAGTACTTACAGGGGATGCCGTTGCGCTCGGGGGAGTCGCTGTAGCGACCGTTGGAGAACCCGGTCTGGCCCATGCGGCTGGCGATCAAGACGATGTCGCTGCCGATATATTTGGCCAGGTTCTTCTGAAAGATGCCGCGGTATTGGATCTCGACCCGCTTGATGGTGGCCATGCGCGCTCTTCCTCCCGCCATCTGTGGGCGCCCAGATTGGACAGATGGTCGGACCAATACTAGAGGACCAGCCCGCCGGCTGTCAAGTGATCGTTGGCCGCCGGCGGCTGTGCGTCGAAGGGCCGGCAGCCTCGCTGTTGACTCGGGGCACGGCATTGTACACTTGCCGGTGGGCGGCAGCTCGCGGAGCCGGCCTCTTGGCGGAGGGAGGCTCGGTGGCGAAGGTCAGTACGCGGCTGGTCGGCGCGCCGGGGCGCGTCCTGTTCGTCGCCGCGGCGATCCATGTGGTCAACGATGCGTTCTTCGCCCTACTGTACCCGCTACTGCCGCTGATCGCCGCCGAGTTCAGCCTCAGCTACACCGAGACGGGCCTGTTGAAGACGGCGTTCTCGGGCGCCGCCAGTCTGCTGCAGTATCCCGCGGGGATCCTTGCCGAGCGCTGGGGCGAGTTCGTGCTGCTGCTGGCGGGCAACGCCTGGGTGGCGCTGGGGTTGGTGGCCATGGGCCTGGCCCCGAGCTTCGCCTGGCTCGCCGCGCTGGCGGTGCTGGGCGGACTAGGAGGCAACACGCAGCACCCGCTGGCTTCCAGCCTGGTGGCGCGCGCGTACCCGCAGGCCGGCCGCACGGCGGCACTGGGGACGCTGAACTTCGCGGGCGACCTGGGTAAGATGGCCGGGCCGGCGCTGGTCGGCCTGGCCGCCCTGGGCCTAGGCTGGCGCGGCGTGTTGATGCTAGTCGGCGTGCTGGGCGTGCTGATCTCGCTCGCCGCTGCGCCTACCCGCGGCTGGATGCCGGCCCGGGTGCCCGCCCCGCGGGTCGGCGCCCGCGCCGCCGACCACGGCGGCATCTGGTCGGCCAGCTTCGGCCTGCTGATGCTGGTGGGCATCCTGGACGCGGCCACGCGCGCCGCGGGCCTGACGTTCCTGCCGTTCGTGCTCGGCGAGCGCGGGGTGGACGCCGCGGCGATCAGCCTGCTGTTCACGGTCATCTTCGCCGGCGGCGCGGCGGGCAAGTTCGTCTGCGGCTGGGTGGGCGAGCGGTGGGGCGCCCTGGGCGTCGTCTGGGCGACCGAGGCGGTCACGGCGGCGGCGCTGGTACTGTTCCTCGGCGCCCCGCCGCTGGCGCTGCTGCCGCTGGCGCTGCTGTTCGGGTTCGCCCTCAACGGCACCTCGTCGATCCTGTACGCGGCAGTGGCCGCGCTGGTGCCTGAGCATCGCCGCGCGCGTGGCTACGGCGCGTTCTACACCGCCACCCAGTGCGCCGCGGCATTCGCCCCCGCGGTGTACGGCGCGCTGGCCGACCGTGCGGGGCTGACGATCCTGTTCGGCACGATGGCGCTGGCCACGCTGGCCATCCTGCCCCTGGCGGGTACCCTGCGGCGCGCGCTGCGCTGAGTGCCCCGCCGACCGCCGCTCGCGCCGCACGACGACAGCGCGCCGATAGATTCCACTGCCCTCGCCCGCGCCCCCCTCGCCCACTGCGGCCGTGCTGGCGCTGCCGGGCGCCGCAGGCCCGCCCGTTCCGTCGGCAGCGAGATGGGGCTAATACGGAGGGCTCGCAGCGCGCTTGCGAGCAGGCCGGGGGGCTGCTATACTGGCGGCACGGATTGTGGATCGGTGTTACACGATGCGTGACAATACCGTGCAGGCGGTGGAGCGTGCGGGGCAGCTCCTCGTCTATCTAGCGGAGCACCCGCATTCCTCCCTGCGCGACCTCGCCCGCGCGCTGGGCACCAGCCGCACCACGGCTCACCGCCTGCTCCACGCCCTGGCCGCCAGTGGGCTAGTGGCCATCGCGCCCGATGGCCGGCCCGCGCTCGGGCCGGCGGTGGTCCGTCTCTACGGCGCCTGGCGCCGGCAGACCGACCTGCGCCGGGTGGCCTATCCGCATCTGCTGGCGCTGCGCGACCGCTCGGGCGAGACCGTCAGCCTGCACGTGCGGCAGGGCGACGTGCTGGTGTGCGTGGAGTGCGTGGAGAGCGAGCAGCCCTTGCGGCGCGCCATCGCGCCCGGCGATGTGGCACCGCTCCTGCGCAGTGCCAGCAGCAAGCTATTCCTGGCTGCCCTGTCCGAGGCCGAGCGCGCGGCGCTGTTGGCGCGGCTGGCGCCCGACGACGCCGCGCTGTGGGAGCGGCTGCGGGCCGAGCTGCCGCGCATCCGCGAGCAGGGCTACGCCACCAGCTGCGGCGAGCGCATCCCCGGGGCCGCCTCGGTGGCCGCGCCGATCTGGGGGGCGAGTGGGGAGCTAGTAGCCTCGCTGAGCATCGCCGGGCCCGTGCAGCGCGTCACCCCGGCGTTCATCGCTGAGATCGCGCCGGTGCTGCGGTCCGTGGCGCTGGAGATCTCACGTCAGCTCGGCTACGCTGAGCCCCGACCGGTGCGTGCGGCCAGGGGTGAGGGTGAGGTCGCCGCCACCCGGGAACGGTGGGGCGACCGGCCCGGGGCCACCGAGCAATGGCCCCGGGCCCTGTAGCGCGGCCGCCGGGGTAGCCGCCGCGCGCTGGAGGAGGTGCCATGCGGTTCGGCTTGAACTTCTTCCCCTCGTTCCGCCCCAGCGACCTCTCCACGGCCGAGTACTACCACCAGGTGCTCACCCTCTGCGAGCGCGCCGACGCGCTGGGGTACAGCTCCGTCAAGGCCGTCGAGCACTACTTCCACGACTACGGCGGCCACACCCCCAGCCCGCTGGTGCTGCTGGCCGCCGTCGCCGCCCGCACCCGCCGCCTGCGCCTCATCACCGGCGCCGCCATTCCGGCCTTCAACCACCCCATCAAGCTCGCCGCCGAGATGGCCATGCTCGACAACCTCTCCGGCGGCCGCTTCGACGCTGGCTTCGGCCGCGCCTTCATCCCGGAGGAGTTCGACGCGTTCGGGGTGGCGCTGGACGACAGTCGGGCGCGGTTCGAGGAGGGCATCGCGGTGATCAAGCGGCTGTGGACCGAGCCGCGGGTGACCCACGCGGGGCGGTTCCATCGGTTTCGGGACGTGCACCTGCTGCCGCGGCCGGTGCAGCGGCCGCACCCGCCGATCTGGATCGCGGCGGTGCTGTCGGAGGACTCGTTCCGCTGGGCTGGGGAGCAGGGCTACCATCTGATGATCGTGCCGTTCGCCGGCAGCCTGGAGCGCACCGCGGCGTTCGTGCGCACCTACCGCGAGGCGTGGGCGCGGGCGGGGCACCCGCCGGGCGCGGAGCAGGTGCAGATGTCGTTCCACTGCTACCTGGCGGAGACGCACGCCGCGGCGGTGGAGGGGTTCCAGCGGCCGGCGGCGCGGTACATCGAGGTGTTCAGCGAGGCGGTGAGCTCGTGGGTGGGACGGGCGTCGGGGGCGTACCAGGGGTACGATCGGATGGTGGCGGCGGTGCGGGCGATGACGCCGCAGCAGTTCATCGAGGGGGGCGTGGCGTTCGTGGGGACGCCGGGGGAGGTGATCGAGCAGGTGCGGCGCGTGCGGGAGACGTTCGGGGAGGTGGAGCCGTCGATGCAGATCAACTTCGGCGGCTTGCCGCTGGTGGAGGCGCAACGCACCCTGGAGCTGTTCGCCCGCGAGGTGATGCCGGCGTTCGCGACGCCCACCGCCGCGCCCGCACGGCCGTAGGGCGCCCTCGAGTAGGCCGCGGTGCAGGGGCGGCCGTGCGGAGGAGGAGGAGAGCATGCAACAGCCACTAGGGCGGCGCGGCGCGCTGAGCCTACTGACCGCCGGGGTCGCGCTGCTGCTCGCGGCCTGTGGCGGCGGCACGGGCTCGGCACCGGCCCCGCGAGCGGCCGAGGGCCCAGCAGCATCGGCCGCCCCGACGGCGGCTGCACCCGCGGCCAGCCCCACGACGGCGCCCGCGGCCCTCACGGTCGCCTACACGCCGGCCAGCGGCCCGATGGTGCCGCTGTGGATCGGCGTCGAGGAGGGGCTGTTCGCCCAGCAAGGGCTGGTGGTCACCGCCGAGTTCGTGGGCGGCAGCAGCCCGATCGTGCAGGCGATGCTCAGCGGCCAGTATCCCCTGGCCGTGCTTGGCGGCGGGGCGCCGGCGCTCAACCGCCTGGAGGGCGGCGACCTGCTGATGATCGCGGCGCCGGGCAGCGCGTTCTCCATCGACGCCTGGGCGAAGCCGGCGATCACGCAGGTCGCGGACCTGCGCGGCAAGGTGGTGGGCGTGACGCGCTACGGCAGCTCGACCCACTTCGCCGCCCTCGCCATGCTGGCCTCGGCCGGGCTCCAGCCCAACGATGTGGTGCTGCTGCAAACGGGCGGCGTGAGCGAGTCGCTCGCCGCGCTGCTCAGCGGGCAGGCCGACGCCGTGATGCTTGCCCCGCCGCAGAACCTCGAGGCGCAGCGCGCCGGCTACCACCAGCTCGCGGCGCTAGCGAAGCTGGGCGACTACGGGCTGTTCCCGGAGGTGGTGGTCGCCGTGCGCGAGAGCTGGCTGCAGCAGCCGGCCAACCGCGCGCTGGCCGCCCGCTTCCTGCGCGGCTACGCGGCGGCGATGCAGCTCGCCAAGACGGATGCCGCCGCCACCACCCGCGCGCTGCGCAAGTACCTGAAGCTCGACGACGACGCGGTGCTGCAGGCGACCTACGAGTACTACCGCACCTACTTCCCCGACTCGCTGCGCGTTCCGGAGCGGAGCGTCGCCAACATGCTGCAGACGCTCGACCATCCGGCGGCGCGCGCGGCCGACCCGCGCCAGTTCTTCGACAACAGCCTGGTCGACGAGCTGGGCCTGTAGCGCCCAGCGGCACACCGAGAAAGGAGCGACGATGAGCACCCTGGCTGAGCGCGCGGAGCAGGAGCTGAACGCGATCCTGGCCCAGTACGCCGCGGGCGAGGCGGAGGTGGTGCGCGCGTTCTTCGCCCGCCCGCGCTCGCGCGACGAGCTGGCCGACATGGTGCGCCGGCAGATGGGCCGCGAGGTGTTCTGCGTGGGCTGGCTGGAGCGGGCGGTGCGGCAGGGGCGCGAGCTGGAGCGCACGGTCGACCGCCATGCCTTCGTCGAGCTGCTGGAGCAGATCGCCGACGAGCTGCGCCACTACGCGCTGCTGGCCGACCTGGTGGAGTGGCTGCTGGGCCGCCAGCTGGGCGCCGAGGAGGCGCGCGAGTACGAGGTGTACGCCGTCTACGATCCGGACGTGCCGCTGGAGCGCCAGTACAACCCGCGGCTGCCCGAGGCCAACGCCATGCTCGACCTGCTGCGCGACCTCCGCGCGCGGTACCCGACGGCGTTCACCGACGCCGTGATGCGCCTCACCGAGGGCGGCGGCGGCGGGGCGTTCCAGGAAGCGAGCGGGCTGGCCGGCGACGAGTTTCGCGAGCGATTCGCCCGCGCCATGGGGCGGATTGTGGAGGACGAGCTCGAGCACGGCCCGCTGCGCGTGCGCGGCTTCGTGCAGCAGTGGATCCGCGACGAGGCGGACCTCGCCCTGGCCAAGGAGCTGCTGCGCCGGTTCATGGCCCAGCACCTGCGCGTGCGCAACGAGATCTACGGGTATCCCCTCTCGGCCGAGCGGCTGGCGGCGATCGACCGCGGCGAGATCACGCCGTGGGCGCTGCCGACGCCGTCCAGCGAGGTGCCTGCCTAGCAGCGACCACGTGGAGGAGGAGCGCGACATGGCCACGCTGGCGCTGAGCCTGGCGGTGACCTTCAACGAGCGGACCCGGCCGATTATCGAGGGGCAGGTGCGCCCCGAGGGCATCGAGCTAGCGATCACGGTGTGCGAGCCGGGCGAGCTGTTCTGGCGCCAGCTGAAGGCCGCCGAGTTCGATGTCTCGGAGATGTCGCTCGCCTCGCTCCTCCAGCTGGTGGCGCGCGGCGACACGCGCTGGTGGGGGCTGCCGATCTTCACCATGCGCCAGTTCTTCCACACCGGCATCCTGGTGCGCGCCGACGCGGGCATCGCGCGCCCGCAGGACCTGCGCGGCCGGCGCGTCGGCGTCCCCGAGTACCAGCAGACGGCCGCGCTGTGGGTGCGCGGCGTGTTGCAACACGAGTTCGGCGTGGCGCCGACGGAGATGGTGTGGTACATGGAGCGGGCGCCCGAGCAGAGCCACGCTGCCGGCACGGGGTTCCAGCCGCCGCCGGGGCTGGAGCTGCACTACATCCCGCCCGAGCGCAGCATCGCCGAGATGCTCCTGGCCGGCGATCTCGACGCCGCGGCGTTCTACATCCCCCAGCGCACGCTGCTCGACCGCAGCGGCGTGGACCTGCGGGGCCACCCGCGCGTGCGCCCGCTGTTCCCCGACGCCGCCGCCGAGGGCGCGCGCTACTATCGCCAGACGGGGCTATTCCCCATCAACCACGGCATGGTCGTGCGCCGCACGCTCGTCGCGCAGCACCCCTGGGTGCCGCTCAACCTGTACCAGGCGTTCGAGCGGGCGCGGGAGCGGTTCGAGGCCCAGGGACGGGCGTTCGCAGCGCCCTACGTCCAAACGGGGATCGTGCCGGCGACGGCGGCCGGCGCACTGGACCAGACGCTGTACCCGTATGGCGTGGCCGCCAATCGACGGGTACTGGAGACGATCGCGCAGTACGCGCACGAGCAGGGCCTGACCCCGCGCGTGGTGGCGCTCGACGAGCTGTTCGCGCCCAGCACGCTGGCGACGTAGGCCCAGAGGAGGCAGGCGATGACGCTGTCGGCCGAACCACACGCCCTGACGTTGGAGGCGTTCCACACCGCCGTGCGCGGCGAGGCGCTCGAACCGCTCTGGCTCCAGCCCGACGGCGCGATGACCGCCGAGCCGGTGACGCCGTTCCGCCCCTATCGCTGGCGCTGGCACGCCGTGCGCGAGCGGATGCTCCAGGCGGGCGCGCTGCTGCCCGTCGGCAAAGAGGGAGCAGCGCGCCGCGTGCTGATCTTCCGCAACCCGGGCGCCCCGCGCGGGGCCCCCACTACCCCCACCCTGGGCGCCGCGATCCAGCTCGTGCTGCCGGGCGAGCAGGCCCCGTCGCACCGCCACTCGCCGGCCGCCATCCGCTTCATCATCGAGGGCCGCGACGCCTGCACGATCGTGGACGGCGAGCCGTGCACCATGACCCCGGGCGACTTGATCCTCACGCCGAGTTGGTCTTGGCACGGCCACGTGAACGCGGGCGCCGGCCCCATCTTCTGGCTCGACGTGCTCGACGTGCCGCTGGTGGCCAGCCTGTACCAGTTCTTCTACGAGGACTATCCGGACGGCCTCGAGCCGGCGCGCCGCGCGCCCGATGCCTCGCTGGCGCGCTATGGCGCGGGGATCTTGCTGCCGCAGGACGCGCCCCCGGCCCACGGCGACTCGCCGCTGCTGCGCTACCCGTGGGCGGTGACCGAGGCGCGGCTGCGCGCGCTGGCCGACGCGCCGGGCGACCCGTTCGACGGCGTGCTGCTCACCTACACGCACCCGTACACGGGCGGCCCCGTCATGCCCACGATGACCTGCCGCATCCAGCTCCTGCGCCCCGGCGAGCACACGCGCGCTCACCGCCACACGGCCAGCGTGGTGTACCACGTGGTGCGCGGCCGCGGCACGACACTCGTCGAGGGCACGGCGCTCGACTGGGAGGCGGGCGACGTGCTGGCGCTGCCGGGCTGGGTCTGGCACGAGCACGTCAACGCCGCGCCGGACGCCGAAGCGATCCTGTTCTCGGTCAGCGACGAGCCAGTGCTTCGGGCCCTGGGGCTGTACCGCGAGGAGCCGCGCGCCGCCACACCAGACGCCTGAGCCGGCCTGTAGCCGCCCTGCGTCCCAGGGTGGGAGCCGGGGCGAGGAGCTACGGGCACGCCACCGTAGCCGTGGCTAGGGGAGGAGCGATGCCGCAGGAGCTGCTAGTGATCGATGCCGACGCCCACGTGGAGGAGTCGCCGGCCACCTTCGCCGACCCGTACCTCGACCCCGCCTTCCGCGAGCGCCGCCCCCGCGTGGTGGCCCTCGACGACCAGCGCGCCGTCTGGGTCATCGACGACCGCCTGTTCCCCCAGCGCGTGGGCAAAGGCGCCCACACCTTCGCCACCCCGGCCGCCGTCGGCGAGCGCCCCACCGCCCTCACCGCCCGCAAGCCCGACCCGCTGCCCAGCATCACCCTGGCCGACGTCGCCGCCCGCCTGCGCCAGATGGACGCCGAGCAGCTGGACATCCAGGTGATCTACCCCACCCTGTTCCTCGCCTACCCGCTCACCGACGACCCGGCGCTGTACCGCGCGCTGTGCCGCGCCTACAACAGCTGGATCGCCGAGATCTGCCGCCAGCGGCCGGACCGGCTGAAGTGGGCCTGCGTGGTGCCCCTCGACGACGTCGCGGGGGCGGTGCAGGAGCTGCGGCGCTGTCGGCACGAGCTGGGCGCCAGCGCGGTGGTGATCCTGGGCACGGCGGGCGACCGCAAGCTGGACGACCCGGCGCTGGACCCGTTCTACGCCACCTGCACCGAGCTCGACCTGCCCGTAGCGGTGCACGTGGGGTGGTCGTCGCCGTCGCTGGGCCGCATCTACGACAACGTGTACGACGCCATCACCCTGCCGTTCGTGTTCTCGCTATTCACGGGGTTCACCGACATCCTGACCGGCGGGGTGCTCGATCGGCACCCGCGGCTGCGGGTGGCGTTTCTGGAGGCCGGCTGCCAGTGGGTGCCGTTCCTGCTGGACCGGCTGGAGCATTACTACGCGGTGGCGGTCGAGCGGGGACGCTGGAACTACGACGCGCGCGAGCGCCCGAGCGCGTACCTGGCGCGGGGCAACGTGTTCCTGTCGGCGGAGGTGGAGGAGGCGCTGCTGCCGTACTGCTTCCAGCGGTGGGGGGCGGACAAGTTCTTGTTCGCCTCGGACATGCCGCACGGGGATCGGGAGTACGGGGCGGTGGCGGAGCTGCTGGAGCGGCCGGACCTGGACGCGGCGGCCAAGCGCGCGTTTCTGGCCGACAACGCCTGCCGCTTCTACGGCTGGTCGCGAGCGTGATCGCGGACGACTCGTTACGCGAAGAGGGTTTCCAACAGTTCGTCGCGGCTCATCTCGAGATGCTCGGCGACGTCGCGGAGAATGTGGCCGAGCGTGCCGACGCGCAGGGCCGGATGGCGAGGAATGGTCACGTGATGCTCGCCCTGCCCTGTGCGCCGCGTGAGTCGCACATGGCTCCCGGTCTGGCGAGTCACGACGTAGCCCAGGCGAGCCAGTCGACGAGCAAGTTCGTCGCCACCCACATCCCTGGGCACTTTCACACCGCCAGGACCTCCTCCTTCACGAAGTGCAGCCGGATGATGCGCGGCCGTTCGGCGACCTCGAAATGGCAGCGAACGGCATCCCGTACCATCGCTCGCAGTGCCTGGAGGCTATCCGCTTCCGTATAGATGGAATAGCCCAGAGCCCTGGCCTCAAACCCGCCTTCGGCCGACTCCTCGACGATGAAGATGATCTCGGGGTCCGTGCTCATGGGTTGTTCCTCTGCTGCGTTGCCTTCGGTCGAACGAACAGCCTATCCCAAAGGGCGGTGCGCCGAAGGGCGCCAAGGCAGCGCGGCGGGCCCCTCTGGCCGACAACGCCTGCCGCTTCTACGGCTGGTCGCTGGGGCGCTAGCGGGCGCGGTTGAGCCGCCAGATGCGCGCGTTGAGCGCGGTGGCGAACCCCACCCAGGCCCAGTAGGGCAGCAGCAGCGCGGCGCCCCAGCGCGACACGCGCGCAGCGAGCGCAAGAGCGACGCCGATCGCCACCCAGAGAGCCGCGCTGATGGCCAGCGCGCCGGCAATCTGGCGCCGGCCGAAGAACACGACCGACCATGCCGCGTTGAGCACGAGCTGCACCAGCCAGGCGGCCAGCGCCCGCCGAGCAGCGGCCGCCCGATCGGGCCGTGCGCGCGCCCGCCGCTGGAGCAGCCAGGCCGAGAGGCCGATCAGCGTGTACAGCAGCGTCCACACGGGGCCGAACGCGCGGTCCGGAGGGGTCCAGGACGGCTTGCGCAGCGTGCGGTACCAGGTATCGACCGAGCGCGCCGTGGCGGTCGCGCCGAGCGCGGCCGCGGCGAAGCTGATCCCCAAGAACGCCAGTAGCCAGCCCAGGGCGGCCGCCCGGGCGAGTCGCGGCGCCGGCGCGCCCACGCTTACCCCTCCACTTGCTCTTTGAACCGCCGGATGGCGTCGATGTGGGCCTGTGGCGAGGGTAGCCCGGCGCCCATGGTGTTCACGCTGAGGTACGTAGCGCCCAGCTCGCGCCAGCGCTGCACCGTGGGCGCCCACTGGGCCTCCGGCAGCTGGGCGAGGGTGAGGCGGCCCTCCACGCCCACGGCGTCCTCGGGGCGCCCCGCCTCGCGGACGTAGCGGCGCAGGCGAGCGAGCTGGTCCTCCAGCTCGGGCCCCGGTGGCGCCTGGGGGAACCAGCCATCGGCCAGCCGCGCGGCGCGCCGCAGCACAGCGTCGGCCGTCCCGCCCATCCAGATCGGGATCGGGCGCGCCGGGCGCGGCAACAGCGCCGCGCGGTCCACAGTATGGTAGCGGCCGCGGAAGGTCACCAGCTCCTCCGTCCACAGCGCGCGCAGCAGCCGGATCTGCTCCGCGATGCGGGCCGCGCGGTTATGGAACGGCTGGCCCAGCGCCTCGTACTCCACGAAGTTCCACCCGATCCCGACGCCGAGGCGCAGCCGGCCGCCGCTGAGCAGGGCGACCTCGGCGGCCTGCTTAGCCACCAGCACGGTCTGCCGTTGGGGTAGGATCAGCACGCCGGTGACCAATTCCAACCGGGTGGTGAGCGCCGCGAGGTAGCCGAACAGCACGAACGGCTCGTGGAACGGGTGCTGGTGCGTGTACGGTGGCCGAAACGCCCCCTGGAAGCGGTCGGGGTGGGCGCCCACCACGTGATCGTAGACCAGCAGATGGTGATAGCCGAGCTCTTCGGCGGCCTGCGCGTAGTCGCGGATGGCGATCGGATCGCTACCGATCTCCGTTTGGGGGAACACAACCCCCAGTTCCATGGATATGCCCCCTTGCTCGCGGCTCTGAGTCGAGTATAGCGCCCTGACCTGGGCGCGCCGTGCTAGGCCCCACAGCGCGCAGGTACCGCGGCAAGCGGGCCTTGTGCCCCCGGACCGCGGCCACAGGGTTGACGGACCGTGCCACGCGGCCTATGCTGGCGCCGCATACGCGCGGGGGGACGGTGGCCGCCGCGGTGTGATCGGGGAAGGGGGACACGAGATGAGGCAGCGATGGAGCATCGGGCTGGCCGCCCTGGTGGGGCTGGCGCTCGTGGTGGGCCTGGCGCTCACACGCGCCAGCGTGACCCAGGCGCAGCTCGCGCCGCCGCGCACGCTCGAAGAGCTGAAAGACGAGATCCTCGCCCGGGTGGACCGCCAGGCGTACCCCCTCGCCGGGCTCGACCCGGCCGACGTGCGCGAGGCGCTGGCCGCCCTGCACAGCCTGGACCGCGACGAGTGGGCCGCCGCTTGGAGCATGATCGCCGAGCGCTACTGGGCCGCCGCCGAGGCCCAGGAGAGCACCGACCCGCGGGCGGCGAGCGCGCACTACCTCCGCGCCTGGCGCTACTACTCGTTCGCGCGCTGGCCGGTGCCCAACTCGCCGGGCAAGCAGCGGGCCTACGAGCGCGCGCTTGACGCCTACCTGCGGCACGCCCAGCAGCTCGACCCACCGCTGGAGGTGGTGCGCATCCCCTTCGAGGGCGCGGAGATCGTCGGCTACCTGCGCCTCCCGGCGGCCCCGCGGCCGGCGCCGGTGGTGCTGGCCATCAGCGCGCTGGACAGCCGCAAGGAAGAGGTGGCCGAGCGCAGCGCGGCGTTCCTGCCCCACGGGATCGGCTTCTTCGCCGTGGACATGCCGGGCACCGGCCAGGCGCCGATCAAGATCGATGTCGGCGCCGAGCGGATGTTCTCACGCATCCTCGACTACCTCCAGGCCCGGCCGGACGTGGACGGCGCGCGGCTCGCGGTGCAGGGCGGGAGCTGGAGCGGCCACTGGGCGGCGCGGCTGGCGTTCGTCGAGCGCGAGCGCCTGCGCGGGGCCGTGGCGCAGGGCGCCCCCGTACACGAGTACTTCCAGCCCGAGTGGCAGCTGGAGGCGCTGGGCACCCGCGAGTACCTGTTCGACCTGTTCCCCGCCCGCGCCTCGGTGTATGGAGTAGAGACGCTGGAGGAGTTCCTGGCCTACGGGCCGCGCCTGTCGCTGGTGACCGCGGGGTTGATCGACCAGCCAGCAGCGCCGATGCTGCTGGTCAACGGCGAGCGCGACACGCAGGTGCCGATCGCCGATCTGTACTGGCTGCTGCGCCACGGCACGCCGAAAGAGGCCTGGGTCAACCCGCAGGGCGGGCACATGGGCCGCTCGGCCGACTGGCCCGACGAGCGGATCTTCCAGCAGGTAGTGCTGCCTTGGCTCGTGCGCGTCCTGCAGCCCAGCTGATCGCTAGCTACAGGGTGCTCTCGCCGTCGAGATGCGCCAGGCGCAGGCGGATCGCCGCCGCGTGAGCGTGCAGCCCCTCCGCCTCCGCCAGCGCGATGGCCGGCGGGCCGAGCCGCGCCAGGTCGTCGGGCCCGAAGGCGAACACCGAGGTCACTTTCACGAAGTCGTCGATGCCCACCGGCGAGGCGAACCGCGCCGCCCCGCTAGTGGGCATGATGTGCGACGGCCCGGCCGTGTAGTCGCCCAGCGCCTCCACCGAGCGCTCGCCGACGAACACGCCGCCTGCGTTGCGCACCAGCCCCAGGTAGCGCCACGGGTCGCGCACGCACAGGCAGAGGTGCTCGGGCGCGTACTCGTTGGCGAACGCCAGCGCCTCGGCGATCGAGTCGACCAGCACCACCGCGCCGCGGGCGGCGAACGCCTGGGCCGCGATCTCGCGCCGCGGCGCGGCGGCCAGCAGCTCGGCCAGCTCGGCGAGCGCCCGCTCGGCCGTGGGGCGGTGCGTGCACAACAGGATCGACTGCGCCAGCGGGTCGTGTTCGGCCTGGGCTAGCAGGTCGGCGGCCAGCGCGCGGGGGCTCACCGAGTCATCGGCCACCACCACGGTCTCCGTCGGGCCGGGCAGCCCATCGGTGCCCACCACGCCGTACACCGCGCGCTTGGCTAGCACCACGAACAGGTTGCCGGGGCCGACGATCTTGTCCACGCGCGGGATCTGCGCCGTGCCGTAGGCCAGCGCCGCGATGGCCTGCGCGCCGCCCACGCGGTACACGGCGTCGGCCCCGGCCACCCGCGCCGCCACTAGGATGCTCGGCGTCACGCGGCCGTCGGACCGCGGCGGCGTGGCTACCACCACCTCGCGCACCCCGGCTACCCGCGCCGGCACCACGGCGTGGACCACCGAGCTGGGGTACGGCGCGCGCCCGCCCGGCGCGTACACCGCCACGCGCTCCAGCGGCTGGATGAGCTGGCCCAGCGCGCCCTCGCCCCGCAATTCGAGCCACGACTGGCGCCGCGCCCGCTCGTGGAACGCGCGCAGCTGGCGGGCGGCCACTTCCAGCGCCTCGACCAGAGCCGGCGGCGCGGCGGCCACCGCGGCGTCGATCTCCGCCTCGCTCACGCGGAACGTCGCCACCGCCGCGCCGTCGAACGCGGCCGTGTAACGCTGCACCGCGGCGTCGCCCGCGGCGCGCACGTCGGCCAGCACGCGGGCCACCACCTGCTCGGCGGTCAGCTCGGCGCCGAACACCTCGCGGATGCGCGCCTGCACGGCGGGCGGCAGGGCAACGCTGCCCTCGCGGCGGCTGGCGAGGATCGCGGCGCGGGCCGCGGCGAGGCCTTCGTAGATCGGCAGCAGGGCAGTTGGCATGGCGGTCTCTCTCCAGTCGGCGCGCACTGTGGGTCAGCGGCGGCCCGGCGCGGCGGCTTGCTCGCTCGCGTCGCTCTCGCCCGCGGCGCGCGCGGAGGGCGCCCCGGGTGTGTCGGCGCTATCGGGCGGCTCGCGGCCCGCGCGCGCCCGCCCGCCGAGCTGGCGCTCCAGCGCCTCGTAGCTCCAGCAGCGGTGCTCGAACACGTAGTGCACGTCCACCACCGACATCTCCGCCGCGCCGGCGCGCCGCAGGTGCTCCACCGCCGTGAGCAGCAGGTCGCGGCGCACGACCACGGTGACTGCGTACCAGCCGCGCTCGCCGCCGACCTTGGGGAACACGCGGGCGATGGTCGGCCCGCGCAGGCCAGCGATCGTCTCGTCGGCGGTGATGCGGCGCGCGACCGCCTCCTCCGACTCGCCGCGCACATTGGCGGTGATGCTCACGTAGTTGCGGCCGTGCAGGTACGCCTCGATCAGCTCCAGGATGGCGCGCGTGCGGGCCAGCTTCGACTCGCTGGCCGCCAGCAGGCGCCGGTTGCCGATCAGGCACGCCTCGCTGTGCAGAATGGTGCCGCCCGCGAGCGTCTTCAGGCGGTTCTCGCGCAGCGTCACCCCGCTGGACATCAGGTCGGCCACGATGTCCGAGTAGCCCATCGTCGGCGCGGCCTCGAGCGCGCCCTCGCTGGCCACGATGGTGAAGTGGTTGATACCGTGCTGGTACAGGAACTGGCGGGTGAGGTTGGGATACTTGGTGGCCACCCGCAGCTCGCGGCCCCGCGCGCGCAGGCCGAGCGCGATCTCGGCCAGGTCGGCGATGCTGGACACGTCCACCCAGCCGTCGGGCACGGCCAGCACCAGCGCGCAGCGGCCGTAGCCCAGCGCGCGGTACAGCACCGCCACATCGCTGTCCTCGTGCTGGTCCTCGGCCACCACGTCGTAGCCCGTGATGCCGAGGTCCACGCTGCCCTCATCGACCTTGGCGAAGATGTCGCCCGCGCGCTGGAACAGCACGGTGACCCCGGGCGGCGTGCGCAGGCGGGCGCGGTACTGGCGCGGGTTGCTGCGATCGACCGTCAGCCCCGCGGCGGCCAGGAAGCGCAGGGTCTCCTCTTCCATCCCCTTGCTAGGCAGCGCCAGGCGCAGCTCGTCGGGCGCGCGGCGCTCCGCCGGGCTAGCCATCGGTCCGCTCCTCGCGCCCGTCGGCGCCAGTCCCTTCCGGCGACAGCCCCAGGGCCGCCACGACCGCGTCGGGCAGGGCGGCGAGCGGCACCGCGCGCTGGCGCTTGGTGGCCAGCTCGCGCAGCACCACGCTGTCCGTCGCGCGCTCGCGCTCGCCCACGATCACCGCCAGCGGGACGCCCTCGCGGTCAGCGTGGCGCAGGGCCAGCTTGAGGCCGCGCTGGCGCAGGTCCAGCTCCACGCACAGGCCACGCGCTCGCAGGGCCCGCGCGGCGGCGACGGCGACGGCGTGGTCCGCTGGCTCGACCGGGATCACCAGCACGGCGGGCGGGCCGGGCGGGGGCGGCAGGGCCCCGCGGCTCTCCAGCGCCAGCCGCGTCCGTTCGAGGCCGATGGAGAACCCGCAGGCCGGCACCTGGTCCGGCCCGCCCAGCGCGCGCACCAGCCCATCGTAGCGCCCGCCGCCGCACAGTTGCAGCGGCCCCTCCGGGCCGTCGTCGTACACCTCGAACACCAGGCCCGTGTAGTAGCGCAGCCCGCGCGCCAGGCTGAGGTCCACCACGATCTCGCCCGGGTGCAGGCCGTAGTGGGCGAAGTGGTCGAGCGCGTCGGCCAGCTCGCGCAGCGGGTCGGGCGCCAGGCGGTACTCGCCGAGCAGCGCCTCCAGCCGGCCGAGCGCCCCCGCCGGCGGCCCGGCCAGGCCGTGCAGCTGCTGGAGAAACTCGACGGCCGTGCGCACCCGCGGCGTGGGGTCGGGCCGCGCGGCCTTGGCCAGCAGCCGCTCGACGATCTCGGCCGGCGAGCGCACGCCGCCGTCGAGCGGGAGGCTGGCGTGGTGGAGCAAGGCGGTGGCCAGCCGCGCGGCCTCCTCGGCGCCGAGCTGGGCGAGCAGCGCGCCGAGCGCCCCGTCGTCGCGGCCGTCGGCGCCGGCGTCGCCCGCCGGCGCGCCGAGCAGCAGGGCCACCCGCTCGATCACCGCCGTCGGATCGGCCTGCTTGCGCGCTAGCGCCTCGAGCTGGCCGATGATCAGCGCCTGGCCACGCTCGTCGATGCCCAGCTGGGCCAGCAGCTGCAACGCCACGCCCAGATGGCCGACCACCAGCCGGTAGTCGCGCACGCCCACCTGCTCTAGCGCGCCGCACGCCGCGGCCAGCACCTCGGCGTCGGCCGCCGGGCCCGCCGCGCCGATCAGCTCGCCGCCCACCTCGGTGAACTGGCGGTAGCGGCCGCGCTGCGGCTTCTCGTAGCGAAAGGTCGGCCCGCTATAGGCCAGCCGCAGGGGCAAGGGGCGGTGGCGCAGCTCCTGCAGGTAGGCGCGGATCACCGAGGCGGTGAACTCGGGGCGCAGGCACAGCCGGCGGTTCCAGTGGGTGAAAGCGTAGATGCGCGCGGCCAGCTCCTCGCCGGACTTGCGCAGGAACAGCTCGGTCGGCTCCAGCACCGGCGTCTCGATCAGCGCGTAGCCGTACCGGGCGAGGCAATCGAGCAGGGCATTGAGCAGCTGGCGGTGGACGGCCGCCTGGGGCGGCACGAAGTCCATCGTGCCGCGCACGCGCACCAGGGCAGGCGCTTCCAGCACGGCGCGTCGCTCCCCACCGGCCCGCTCAGCGGCCCACACTGGCTACATGATAGCGCAGGGCGCCGCGCGGCCGCTGGGTCCCTGGGCAGGTGCTATACTGGCGGCAGCGCGGCGGAGGAGAGAACTGTGGCCGCCGATGACTGGGCCGCGGTTCTGCTGGCGATCGAAGAGCACCTGGACGCCCTGCGGCGCCGCTGCGAGCGGTGGCGCCACGCCCGCCTTCCCCCGGAGCCCGCGACGACTGCCCCGGCCACGGATGCCGCGGCCAGCCAGCTGGCGGACCTCGCCGCCGAGCTGTACCAGGCGGGGCTCGACCTCCTACGGCAGGCCGACACCTTGCGCGCGCGACTCGTGCCCGCGGGCGCGGGTCAGCCCGCCGCCAGCGCGAGTGCCCAGCATCCTCTCCAGGCGGCCGAACGCGAGCGGGCGCGGCTGGCGCGCAACCTCCACGACGGTCCCGCCCAGCAGCTCGCGCAGGCAGCGATGCAGGTCGAGTGCCTGGAGCGGCTGCTAGCCCACGACCCGGCGGCGGCCCGCGCCGAGCTGGCCGCGCTGCGCGCGAGCTTGCAGCACACCGCCGCCGACCTACGGCGAGTGCTGTTCGACCTACGGCTGCCGGTGGTCGAGCAATTCGGCCTGGTCGCGCTGCTGCGCGCCTATCTCGACGAGTTCGGGCGGCAGACGGGCCTGCGCATCGAGCCGACGCTGCCCGCAACCGAGCCCTCCCTCGCGCGCGAGCAGGTGATCGCCCTGTACCGCATCGCGCAGGAGGCGCTCACCAACGTGCGCAAGCACGCGGGCGCGCGCCGCGTGGCGCTGCGGCTGGCCGAGGACACGGCGCGCGGCGCGCTGGTGCTGGAGATCGAGGACGACGGCCGTGGTTTCACCGCGACGGCGCAGCGGCCGGGCCGCTACGGGCTGCTGGGTATGCACGAGCACGCCGCGCTGGTGGGCGCGCAGCTGACGATCGACGGCCGGCCCGGCCAGGGCGCGCGCGTCGTCGTCCGCCTGCCGTGCCAACGCGTCTGACCCGCCCCCGCCGCGGGCCACCACCCCGTGGCTCGACGCCCAGCGTCTGACAGACGATCGGCTTGATTCGCGCGAGGCCGCCGCGCGTCCTCGACCAGCACGGGGTGCAGGGAGATACGGCGTCGTCTCGTCCGGGCGCGTCCCTGCCCAGGAGTACCCGCGGCAGCGATGCCCATTCGCGATGCGGGGCACGGCGCGCCGGGGCGCCGTGCGGAGCTGCTATCATGGCGCTGTCGTGACTGGCGGCAGGGAGTGGCGCATGCTGGCGAAGGTACTGACCGGGGCGGTGGTCGGGCTCGACGGCGCGCTGGTCGAGGTCGAGGTGGATATCGCGCAGAGTGGGCTGCCCAACTTCCTGGTCGTGGGCCTGCCCGATGCCGCCGTGCAGGAAGCGCGCGAGCGCGTGCGGGCGGCCATTCGCAACAGCGGCCTCAGCTTCCCCCTGCGCCGCATCACCGTGAATCTCGCGCCCGCCGATCTGAAGAAAGAGGGGCCGAGCTACGACCTGCCCATCGCCGTCGGCATCCTGCTCGCCTCGGGCCAGCTCGAGGCCGCCGTCGACGGCACGCTGTTCCTGGGCGAGCTGAGCCTCGATGGCGCCTTGCGCCACACGCCAGGGATGATCGCCCTGGTGGCGCTGGCCCGCGAGCGCGGGCTGCACACAGTGTACGTGCCGGCCATCGACGCGCGCGAGGCCACCCTGCTGGGCGGCGTGCGCGTGATGCCCGTGCCCACGCTGGGGGCGCTGGTGGCGCACCTGCGCGGCGAGGTGCCCATCGCGCCCGCGCCCGACTCGGACGACCTGCTGGCCGCCGCCGACGACCCGCCCGGGGGCGACCTGACCGACGTGCGCGGGCAGGAGCACGCCCGGCGCGCGCTGGAGGTCGCCGCGGCTGGAGGCCACAACCTGCTCATGAGCGGCCCGCCCGGGGCGGGCAAGACGCTGCTGGCGCGCGCGCTGCCCTCGATCCTGCCGCGCATGACGCGCGAGGAGTGCCTGGAGGTGACACGCATCTACAGCGTGGCTGGCCTGCTGCCGCCCGAGCAGCCGGTGATCCACCACCGGCCGTTCCGCGCGCCGCACCACACCATCAGCCACGCCGGGCTGGTCGGCGGCGGGCGCTGGCCGCGGCCGGGCGAGATCAGCCTGGCCCACCGCGGCGTGCTGTTCCTCGACGAGCTACCCGAGTTCGGCCAGGCGGCCCTCGAGCTGCTGCGCCAGCCGCTGGAGGATGGCGTGGTGACCATCAGCCGCGCGCAGGGCAGCGTCACCTTCCCCGCCAAGACGATGCTCGTGGGCGCGATGAACCCCTGCCCGTGCGGCTTCTATGGCGACTCGCAGCGCGCCTGCACGTGCTCCGAGAGCGCCGTTACACGCTACCAGAAGCGGCTCTCCGGCCCGCTGCTCGACCGCATCGACATCCACCTCGAGGTGCCGCGGGTGGAGTACGAGAAGCTGACCGCCGACCGCGCGGGCGAGCCCTCGCGGGTGGTGCGGGCGCGAGTGGAGGCGGCGCGCGCGCGGCAGCGGCAGCGCCTCGCTGGCACCGGGCTCACCTGCAACGCCGATATGGGGCCGGGCCACGTGCGCAAGCTGTGTGTGCTCGACCAGCCCGCGCAGGCGGTGCTGCGCGCGGCGATGCAGCACCTCCACCTCAGCGCGCGGGCGTACCACCGGGTGCTGAAGCTGGCGCGCACCATCGCCGACCTGGCGGGCGCGGAGGTGATCGGCGCGGCGCACGTCGCCGAGGCGCTCCAGTACCGCCCCCGCGCGCACGGCTAGGGGGGCTGGCAACGTAGGGGATCACGGCGCTAGGCGGTGGCTCGCGGATGGCGTACCGAAGGCGGCTGCCCCGCTCGGTGCGGTGTCCTGGCCCGTGGCATAATGCCGCACAGGCACGCCGCCAGGAGGCTGCCCATGAAGACGACCGTGCTCACGCTCGATACCTCCCAGCGTCGGATCGTGGATCTCACCCCCGCGGTGGTCGAGTTCTGCGCCGGTCAGGGCGATGGGCTCGTGCACGTGTTCGCTCCCCATGCCACCGCCGGCCTCGCGCTTATCGAGCTGGGGGCTGGCTCGGAGCGCGACCTGGAGGCACTGCTGGACCGCCTGTTGCCGCGCGACGACCGCTACGTCCATCGGCACGGCTCGCCGGGCCACGGCGCCGACCACCTGCTACCGGCCCTGCTGAGCCCCTCGCTGGTGCTGCCCGTGCTGGCCGGCCGGCCGGCGCTGGGCACCTGGCAGTCGGTCGCGTTCGTCGATCTCAACCGCGACAACCCCACCCGCCGCGTGCGGCTCAGCTTCATCCCGGGCTGATGCGCGAACCGCCTCGCGTGCGGTCGGCCAACACCGGCTCGAGGATTTCGTCGCGGTCCCTGCCGGCCGCTAGCGCCCAGACGCGGTGCGGTGCCTGCTCAGGCGCCACCTTGCTCCACGGCGGCTCTGGGGAACCGACCGTCGCGTGACCACGGCCGTGCCAGGATGGACCAGTGCTGCGCACCGCCCTGTATCGCCCCCGCGCCTCGGCACACCAGCGGTAAACTGGGAGTACAGGCGCGCCGACGTGGCACTCCAGGACTAGAGAGCGGGATGTACACGATCAAGAGCGTGGTCACTCGCAAGGGGCAGGTGACCGTCCCCGCCGAGTTCCGCAAGCGGCTCGGTATCCACGCGGGCGACAGCGTGGAGTTCATCCTCGAGGAGGGCTCGCTGCGCCTGAAACCCGTGCGCTCGCGGGTAGACGAGAGCTTCCAGGTGGTGCCGCCGTTGCCCCGCACGCTGTCCTGGAAGGAAGTCGAGCAAGTAGCACATGAGGAGCACGCGCAAGAGGCTGCCCGAGAAGGGCGCGGGCGCTGATGCCGCCGCTTGACTACCTCGACACCAACGTCTTCATCTGCCACATCACCCAGGACGACCCACGAATGGGCCAACAGGCCCGAGCGCTCTTCAAGCAGCTCGAAGCCGGCCAGGCCACCGCCACCACCTGTGAGGGGGTGATCGTGGAGGCCGTGCAGGTACTCTCCTCCAGGACGCTCTACAACCTGCCCCGTCCCCAGATCCGCCAGCATCTGAGCAACCTGCTCTCGCTCAAAGGACTGCGGCTGCCGCGCAAGCGCGTGTATCTTCGGGCCCTGGATCTCTACGCCACCAGTGCCCTGGACTTCGTGGATGCCCTGCTCGTGGCTCATATGGAGCGCGATCGCAGCCGCGTGGTCATCAGCTTCGATCAGGACTTCGACCGGCTCTCACAGGTCACTAGGCGCCAGCCCTGAACCGCCCAACGCGTGGAAGCGCGCGAGCCGCGGCGGGTACGATCCTCGGCAGAGCCGTGCTGCTCCTCTTTTGGCTGCTGAGCCCCTCGCTGGTGCTGCCCGTGCTGGCCGGCCGGCCGGCGCTGGGCACCTGGCAGTCGGTCGCGTTCGTCGATCTCAACCGCGACACCCCCACCCGCCGCGTGCGGCTCAGCTTCATCCCGGGCTGACGCGCGGCACGCAGCTTGCTACGGGCGCCAGCAGACCGCGCCGTGACCGCGCGGCGAGAAGGAGGCGCGATGACATCCGACCAGGCTGGGTACGTGCTATCAGCCGGCGCGGGGCAGGCTATTTGGTTCCTGGGCACCCTCATGACGGTCAAGGCGGGGGGCGACCAGACCCGCGGCGCGTTCACGCTCATCGAGCAACTCGCCCCGCCCGGCTTCGCACCGCCGCTGCATATCCACCACAGCGACGAGGAAGCCTTCTACGTGCTGGAGGGCGCGCTCACCATCACTTGCGGCGACCGTACCTGGACCGCCGCGCCTGGCGCCTTCGTCCTGCTCCCGCGCGGTATCCCCCATACGTTCGCCGTCTCCGATGCGGGGCCGGCCAAGCTGCTGCAGATCACCGCGCCTGCGCAGTTCGAGCGCTTTGCGGCGGAACTGGGTGAGCCGGCCCTCCAGCCGACGCTCCCGCCGGAGACGCCCCAGAACGTTTCAAGGCTGCTGGAAATCATGGCGAAGTACGGCTACGAGCTCGCGGGACCACCCCCGACTCGCTAAGGTAACAGCTCGAGCGGTGAGAGCCTGGGCCGGTACGAAGGCGAGGGAGAGCGGCACGCAGCTGGCTACGGGCGCCAGCGGACCACCCGCCCCGTCCGCCGAGGTACTCCCCGCGGAGCTGCCGGGCACCAGCCAGGATAAGCTTTGCCGATGGCAACCGCGCTGCCCGCGCACGCCCCCGCGCCGCGTGCCGCCGCGAGAGCGGCCGGCTTGCGCTATGTGACCGACACGGGGCCCGGCATCCGCCGCCTGCGGGCGGGCCGCGGTTTCCGTTACGTCGATCCCGAGGGCCGGCCGATCCACGATCCTGCCGTGCTACGGCGCATCCGGCGCCTGGCCATCCCGCCGGCCTGGCACGACGTGTGGATCTGCCCTCTCCCGAACGGCCATATCCAGGCCACCGGCCGCGACGCCCGCGGGCGCAAGCAGTATCGCTACCATCCGCAGTGGGTCGCCGTGCGCGACGAGAACAAGTACGCGCGACTGCTCGCCTTCGCCGCCGCGCTGCCGCGCCTGCGCGCGCGAGTGGAGGCCGACCTGGCCCTGGCGGACCTGCCGCGGGCCAAGGTGCTGGCCACTCTCGTGCGGCTGCTCGATCTCACGGCCATCCGCATCGGCAACCCCGAGTACGCGCGTGAGAACGCCTCGTTCGGCCTGACCACGCTGCACAGCGACCACGTCGAGGTGCGCGGCGCGCGGCTGCGGCTGCGCTTCCGTGGCAAGAGCGGCAAGGCGCACGACATCCAGGTCGACGACCGGCGCGTGGCGCGCATCGTCCAGCGCCTACAGGACCTGCCGGGCCAGGAGCTGTTCCAGTACCGCGACGCGGCCGGCGCCCTGCACACCATCGAGTCCGACGATGTCAACGCCTACATCCAGGAGACGACCGGCGGCGAGTTCACCGCCAAGGATTTCCGCACCTGGACGGGCACGGTGCTAGCGGCGCTGGCGCTGCGCGACCTGGGACCCGCGCTCTCGGCATCGCACGCCAAGCGCCAGCTCGCGGCGGCGGTCAAGCGCGTGGCGGCCGAGCTGGGCAACACGATGGCCGTGTGCCGCCGCGCCTATATCCACCCGGCAGTGATCGCCGCCTACCAGGAAGGGTCCCTGCTGGCAGATCTGGCGCGCTGCGAGGCGCGCCCCATCGCCGGGCTGCGCGCCGAGGAGTGCGCGATCCTGGCCTTCCTGGCGCGCCGCGCGACGGGCAAGGACGCCAGGCCGCGCGAGCGCGCGCGGGGCTCGTCCCGGCCCGCCGCGCGGCGCGCCGGCTGATCGCCTCGCGGAACACCTGCTGTACCCGTCGGCGATCTCCCGCGCGCACCGCTCTCTGGCCCTCGGAGCGGCCGGCGCTCACGCCTCGGCCGCGGCGAGCGCGGGCGGTGGGCTCAGGGCGGCGGCGCGGGCGCGCAGCTGGCGGCGGATGGCGAGGCACAGGCTGTGGGCCACGGCGAGATGGGCGTCCTCGACCTGCTCGATCGGCCCTGCCGGCACACGGATCGCCAGGTCGGCGAGCGCGGCCAGGCGGCCGCCACTCTGGCCGGTCAGCGCTAGCAGGCGCGCACCCCGCGCCCGCACCACCTCGGCTACCGCCAGGACGTTCGGCGAGTTACCGCTGCCACTGATGGCCACCACCACGTCGTCCGGGCCGACGAACGCCGCGAGCTGCTCGGCGAACACGCGCTCGTAGCTAGTGTCGTTGGCCCAGGCGGTGAGCAGTGGCACGTTATCGGTGAGCGGCAGCACACGGAAAGCGGGCAGGCCAGCAGTGCGGGTGCCCTTGGCCAGATCGCAGGCGAAGTGCGAGGCGGTGGCGGCGCTGCCGCCGTTGCCCAGGATGAACACCTGGCCGCCGCGCTCGTAGCAGGCCAGCAACCATTCGGCCGCCTCGGCCAGCGCGGCGAACGGCATGGCCCGCGCCACGGCCGCCAGCTCGTCCCAGTAGCGCTCGATATCAGCGCGCATCAATCGGCCTCTCCTTTGCTAGCCGCCAGCACGGATGGCAACCCCGCCGGCGCTGTGCCCCGCTCTCCCCCGCGCCCCACACGCGACTGCTGGCGTGGCATCGCTCCGTTCGGGTGAGGGCCCCGATCACTCGCACTCCCCTCTGCGGTTGAGAGAAGAGCCGGGGGGAAGAGAACCGCCCCGCTTCCGGGTGGCGCGACGCGCACGCCCCGCGGCTCGAAAGCCACCGGCACCTCCACCAGCCCGTACGCCGCGAGCGCGGCGCGCACCGCGCCCTGCCGTTCGGGCGGGCAGTACAGCAGCAGGAAGCCGCCGCCGCCCGCACCCGCCACCTTGCCCCCCAGCGCCCCGGCAGCTCGTGCCGCCGCGTACCAACGCTGAATCGCTGGCGGGGCGATGCGCGGCGAGAGCTGCTGCTTGACCAGCCAGCCGCGGTGCAGCAGCGCCCCGAACGCGTCGAGCGCGCCGGCCTCCAGCGCCGCGCGCAGCTCGGCGGCCAGCGCCTTGAGCTGGTGCAAGGCGGCCAGCGTAGCCGGGCGGCGCTCGGTGTCCGCGTGCTGCTGGGCCAGGATGCTCGCGGCGGCGCGCGTGCGGCCGGTCCAGAACAGGAGCAGCCGGGCCTCCAGCGCGCGCCGCACCGCCGGGGCCAGCCGCAGCGGCTCCGCGCGCACGGCGCCGGCCCCGAACTCCAGGGCGTTCAGGCCGCCCAGGGCGCTGGCGTAGTGGTCCTGGCGGCCGATGGGCCAGCCGAGCCGCTCGATCTCCAGGTGCGCCGCGGTGGCCGCCACTTGCTCGGGAGCCCACTGGTCCCCGGCGGCGGTGGTGAGCGCCCGCACCAGCGCGACGGCCATCGCGCTCGACCCGCCCAGCCCGCTGCCGGGCGGCGCGTCGCTGGCCAGCGTTAGCTCCAGGCCCCCGGCCAGGCGCCCCTGCTCTCGCGCCCAGCCCAGCGCCGCCTTGGCCAGGACCAGCGGCTCGCGCAAGGGGAGCGGCGCGTCCGCATCCAGCTCCTCGCGCACCCCGTAGTCGAGCGACCGCAGCACGATCCGCCGGTCGGCGCGCGGCGTGAGCTGCACCCAGCAGTACCGCGCGATGGCCGTGCTGACCACCAGCCCGCCGTGGCGGTCGGCATAGGCCGGCAGATCGGTGCCGCCGCCACCGAAGCTGAGCCGGAGCGGGGCGCGCACGAGCCAGGCGCGGGGCGCGGCGCCCACTCGCGCGCTGGCGCCGCACGCGCGCTCGGTCTCCGTCGGCAAGGTCCAGGCGGCGTGCTTCATCGCGTGGTCCTCGGCAGTCCTCGCTCGGCCATGAACGTCATGGCCAGCTCGTCTCCGTTAGCGGCGTGATGAGCACCTCTTGCAGCGCGGAGTCCGCCGGCAGCTTCACGGCGAACACGATCGTGGCGGCGACATTGGCGGGGTCCTGCAGGTTGGCCGGGTCCGGCAGCGGAATGTCGGTGCCCATGAAGCGATCGAAGAAGTGGGTGCGCATGCCGCCCGGGATGATCGTAGTCACCCGAATACCATATGGCCGGCCCTCGACCCCGAGGGCGCGACTGAAGCCCACGAGGCCCCACTTCGAGGCGTGGTAGGCGGCGGCGTTGGCCCAGGCGCGGGTGGCCGCCGTGGAGGCCACGTTGACGATGTGGCCGCCGCGCTGGCGCTGCATGATCGGCAGCGCGGCCTTGGCGAACAGGAACGGCCCACGCAGGTTGACGGCGAGCACCTGGTCCCATTGCGCGATGGTCATCGCGGCGATGGAGACGGTGTGGTCGATCGCCGCGTTGTTGACCACCACGTCCAGCCGCCCGAAGCGGTCGAGCGTTCGCGCCACGGCCCCGGCCACGGCCGCCGCGTCGGCCACGTCGCCCGGGAGCGGCAGGACGGGGACGTCGCGCCCCGCCAGCTCCTCGACCAGCCCCGCCAGCCCCGCCGCGTCGCGGTCCACGCAGGCCAGCGCGCAGCCCTCGGCGGCAAACGCCCGCACCGTCGCGGCCCCGAGCCCGCTGGCCGCGCCCGTTACCAGCACGATTCTCCCCCGCAGCGTTCCCTCCATGGCGTCATCCTCCTCGTGTGCTCAGCGGGACCGGCCGCGCCGTGGGCGGCAGCGGCGCTGGGGGCCGCGCCGGGTGCACCTCGTACTCGGCGATGAGCTGGGCGAACAGCTCGACCGCGTTGCGCGAGCGGTCGACCACGGTCGTGGGCAAGCCCAGGTGGTAGGTGCCGCTGGGCAGCAGGGCGCAGCCCCCGTACTTGCGGATCAGCAGGAACTGGACGACCACCTCCTCGCCGGCATGCGCGGCCGGCAGGCGCGGCCACCAGGCGAAGCCACCCACGTCGAGCAGCTTGGCGCGGTCGTACAGCACATTGGCGCCGCCGACCCAGGCGACCTTGTAGCGGACCGTCTCGCCGCGCGGGCAGAGCCGCCGCTCCAGGTGCAGCGGGTTGGCGGCATTGTTCACCGCGTGGCGCTCCCAGGGCACCGCGCCGGGGGCGAACGGCTCCGGCCGCACCGGCCCCTCCCACAGCTCGATGTGCTGCTGGTGGGGCCGCTCGTCGGCCAGGTACTCCAGCCCCGTGGCCGCGCAGCCGACGAACCCGCAGCCTTCGGCCTGCAGCACGCGCAGCATCCGCTCCAGCACCGGCGGGTCGAGCAGCACGTCGTCGTCCAGGTAGTGGACGTACGGCGCGCGGCTGCGCTCCAGCAGGAACTGGCGCTGCTCCGCGAGCCCGCGCCGGGGGCGGCCGCGGTGCAGTTCCACGCGGTGCCCGTGCCACTCCAGCGCGCGCACCAGCGTCGCGATCTCGGGACTGTCCAGGTACGCTTCATCGGCCGGGGTCTGGTCGGCCACGATCACATCGAAGTCGCGGAACGTCTGGCCGAGCAGGCTGGTGAGCACCACCGCCAGCCCGGTCTGGCGCCGGTACGTGGGGATCAGCACATCGACGAGGGCCATCAGCGCGCGTCCTCCACCAGCACTGGACTGTGGGAGCGCGCCGCGCGCTCGGCGCGCAGCGCCGCGTACAGCGCGGCCGTACGCCGGGCCACGCGCTCCCAGGTGAACTCGCGCTCCACGCGCGCCCGGGCGGCCGCCCCCAGCCGGGCGGCCAGCTCGGGCCGGGTCAGCAGCTCGCGCAGCCGGACGGCGAGCGCGGCCGGGTCGCGCGGCGGCACGAGCAGGCCCGTCTCGCCATCGACGACGGTGAAGGCGATGCCGCCCACCGCCGAGCCGACCACCGGCCGCCCGCAGGCCATGCCCTCCAGCGGCGTCAGCCCGAACGGCTCGTACCATGGCGTGGTGACCACCACGTCGCCGGCCGCGTAGTAGTAGCGCAGCTCATCGGCGCGCCGGCGCCCCACGCAGCGCACCAGGTCCGCCACGCCCAGCTCGGCGGCCAGGGCCTGCAGCACGCCGAGCTCGGGCGTGGCGCGGGGATCGGGCGCGTCGGTCTCGCCGCCCACGACCAGCAGCGTGGCGGGCAGCGCGTGCGCGTGGCGGAGCAGCGCCAGGGCGCGCACCACGTTGCGCACGTCCTTGCGCGGCAGCAGGCGGCCGACGTACACGACCACCGGCCCGTCGGGAGGCAGCCCGACATGCCGGCGCGCGGCGGCGCGGTCGACCGGACGGAAGCGCCGCGTGTCCACCGCCGAGGGGATGAGCGCCACCCGCGCCGGATCGGCGCCGTAGTCGTCGCACAGCTCCGCCGCCTCGGCGGGGCACTGGGCGATGAGCCGGTCGGCCGCCGCCACCACCGCGCGCTCCACCGCGACGCGCTCGGCCGGACTGGTGTCCGTCTCGCCCTGGTGCCGCCGCTTGGTGAGCCCCATGGCGTGGAAGATCTGCACCACCGGCACGTCCCAGCGC
The DNA here is from genome assembly GCA_035294645.1 of Chloroflexota bacterium. GTDB lineage: Bacteria > Chloroflexota > UBA6077 > UBA6077 > JAJPHF01 > JADGHJ01. The sequence goes on along the minus strand of DATGKN010000065.1, from coordinate 3,734 downwards.
GCGCCGAGCCGCACCGCCGCCCAGCCGGCCATCCAGAAGTTGCCGTGCAGCAGGTCATAGCGGCCACCATCCACCCGCGCGAACGCGGCCAGCGCCTCGGCGAAGGCCGGCAGGTGCGGCCACAGCGCGTCCTTGGGCAGGAACGTCGGCGGCCCGGCGGCCAGGTGTACCACCCGCACGCCCGGCGCCCAGGGCACGCAGGTCGGCAGGTCGGCCCGATCGCGACGAGTGAACACATCCACCGTGTGGCCGAGTGCCGCCAACCCACGGCTCACCGCGTCCACGTACACGTTCTGGCCGCCGGCGTCCTCGCCGCCGAGCAGTGCCAGCGGACTGGCGTGCTCGCTGAGGAAGGCGACGCGTAGCGGGCGCTCGCTGTGGCTCATACGCGCACCTCCGCGCGCGCCGCGCCGGCCCGCAGCGCCAGCGCCTGCTCGATCGCCGCCGTCCAGTCGCGGGCGAAGCGCTCCAGCCCGAAGCGCGCCCGCGCCACGGCCCGCGCCCGCGCGCCCATCGCGCGCGCGTGCTGTGGGTCGGCGAGCAGCCGCTCCATGCCGGCGAACAGCACGTCGAGGTCGCACGACACGTAGCCCGTGACGCCGTGCTCGATCACCGTGGGCAGCTCGGTCGTGGCCAGCGCTACCACCGGCATGCCGATAGTCATCGCCTCGATCACCGCCAGCGGCAGGCTGGTGTAGCGAATGGGGCTGAACAGGAAGCGGTACGCGGCCACCCGCCGGTGCAGGTCGCGGTACGGGATGTCGCCCAGGCCGCCCAGCGCCTCGGTCTCCATGCCGGCCAGATCGAGCGGGAACCGCTCGCGGGCGCGCAAGAACAGGTCGAGGCCCGCGATGCGCGGCCGGCGCTGCAGGCCGTTGATCACCGTGATGCCGCGCGGCAGCGCGCCATCGTAGCGGATCGCCGGGTCGATGGCCACGCTGTGCTCGATGACGCGCGTGGGCACGGCGCCGCTGTCCCACATCAGGCGGTTGTAGTGCGTCACGTGGACCAGCAGGACGCTCGGGTCGTCCAGCGGGTGCCGGGTGTGCACGGCGTCGGGCCGCGGCGTGTTGTGCTCGAGGTAGATGGCCGGCAGCCGCCGCTGGCGCGGGGTCAGGATCTCGGGCGCGTCCTCGAACAGGTTCTTCGGCGTCTGGTAGATCACCAGGTCCAGGTCGAGGTCGCACACTGCCTCGGCGGGCACCTCGCGCACGTAGTCCGGCCAGTCGAAGGTACGGCCACGGCCGCCATAGCCTTCCGGCCGGCCAGGCTTCACCGGCAGGTACCAGCGGTGTGCGAGGCGGACGAGCGCGTTCAGGTAGCTGCCGTGGATGTGCCAGATCAGGATGTTCAGGCGCCGCACGCGGGTACCTCCTCGGCCAGCACGGTCTCGGCCGCCGCGACCACCCGCGCGGGGGTGATCCGGTGCAGGCAGCGGTGATCGATAGGGCACTCCCAGTGGCCGCACGGGCTGCAGTCCACGGCCTGATGCACGACCCGATGGCGGGGGTCGAGCGGCGCCCAGCGCCGCGGGTCGGCCGGCCCGAACACGATCACACTGGGCGTGCCCACCGCCTGGGCCAGGTGCGCCGGGCCCGTGTCGTTGCTCACGAACAGGTCCAGGCTGGCGATCACCGCGGCGAGCGTCCCCAGCGACAGGCCGCCCGCCAGCCGCAGCGCCGGCCCGCGCAGCCCCGCCGCCACCTCCTCGACCAGCGCCACCTCGTCCGGCCCCCCCGTGACCACCAGGCTGGCGCCCAGCCGCCGGACGAGCGCGTCGCCCACCGCCGCGAAGCGCGCGGCCGGCCAGCGCCGCGCGGGCGCCCGCGCTCCCGGGTGCAGCCCGACCCAGGGGCGCGGCCGGCCGGCGAGCGGGGCCAGGAGCGCCGCTGCCTCGGCGCGCTCCGCCGGGGCAATCGGCCACTCCAGGTGGGTCCCCTGCGCCGGGCAGCCGAGCCGCTCTACCAGCCGCAGGCAGCGCAGCACCTCTGGCAGACGCTCGGGATACGGTACCGCTACCGCCAGCTCGCCGGGCCGCGGCGCGCCGGGCGGGTAGTAGCCCGCCGTCGCCCGCGCGCCCCAGGCCAGCACGCAGGCGTTGCTCGTCGCGCCGCTGCCGTGCAGTTGGATGGCCAGGTCATAGCCGTAGGCCCGCTGGGCGGCCGTGAACGCCGCGGCGCGCGCTGGCACGTAGGGCGCCTCGGCGATGCCCGCCCAGCCGCCGAACTCCACGCAGCGATCGACGTAGTGCCCGAAGCGGGCCGCGAACGCCCGCGCCCACGGTAGGCCCACCAGCGTGATCTCCGCCGCTGGAAAGCCCGCCCGCAGCGCCCGCAGCGCCGGCACGGCCACCAGCAGGTCGCCGAGCTGGAGCGCGCGCAGCACGGCGAGGCGCCGCACCGCCTCGCGCGGGAGGCCGCCGATCGTCCCGCTCATCGGTCGCCTCCCACCGCGGCGGGCTCCGCCAGCGACCGGTCGGCACGGGAGCTGGCGGCCAGCTCCTCGACGGCCGCCACCACGGCCGCGGGCGGCACGGCGAGGCACGGCTGGCCGATCGGGCAGTCGAAGCGGTAGCAGGGGTAGCAGGCGGTGGGCCGACGCAGCAGGCGATGCGGCACCGTCCGCGGCCGCCACTGCGCCTCGTAGTCGGTGCCCGAGTACAGCGCCACCACCGGCACGCCCAGCGCATCGGCCAGGTGGAGCGGCAGCGTGTTGCCGCAGATCACCACCGCCGCGCGAGCGATCAGCGCCGCGAACGCCGCGAGGCGGGTCTGTCCCACGAGCGGGAGGGCGCCCGGCGCGCGGGCGACGACTGCCGCCGCCAGCGCCGCCTCGCGCTCCGTGGCCGTGACCAGCACGGGCCAGCCGCGAGCGACCAGCAGGCGCGCCACCTCGCCGCAGGCCGGCGTCGGGTAGCGGCGCGCCGCCGCGCTGGCGCCCGGGTGCAGCAGCACGTAGCTGCGCTCGCGCAGGCCCAGCGAGCGCAGCAGCGCCGCGGCCTCGCGCCAGCCCTCGGGCGGGATGGTCACGCGGAGCCGCCGATCGGCCACCGGAAATCCCAGCGCCTCCACCAGGCGCAGGTTGCGCTCCACCTGGTGCAGCGCGTCCGGCGCGGGCGGTAGGGCCGTGGTGAGCGTGCTGCCGCCGAACTCCTTCGACTCGCCCGCGCGCAGCGGGATACCGGCCAGGTAGCAGACATAGCCGGGCACGTGCGGCGTCTGGCTGAACGAGGTGAAGAGCAGCGCCGCGTCGAACCGGCGCTCGGCCAGCGCGCGGATGAGCGTCCACTCGCGCGCCGGCGCGAACGGCAGGCGGTGGCCCACGTCCTGCCAGACCGGCCGCCAGGCGAGCACGTCGTCGATCCAGGGCAGCAGCGGCGCCGCCGTGGCGCCCGCGGGGCTGGCGAGCAGCGTGAGCGTGGCCGCGGGCAGGCCCGCGCGCACGGCCCGCAGCGCTGGCCCGAGCATGATCACGTCGCCGATGTTGTCCAGGCGCACGGCCAGCACGCGGCGCGCCGCCGCCCAGCGCGGGTCGATCATCGTCCGGCCTCCGCCAGCAGGCGCGTGCGCTGGCGCCGCTCGCCCGGCCGCGCGCCGACCTCGGCCAGCAGGTCGGCCACCGCCGCGACGACCATCGCCGGCGTCACACCGCGCAGGCAGGCGTGGTCGTGCGGGCAGACACGGGCGTAGCACAGCCGGCAGGGCACCTCCTGGTACAGCTGGCGGTGCGGCACC
>DATGKN010000064.1:0-15092 GCA_035294645.1 Chloroflexota bacterium | reverse complement strand
GGCCGCCGCGGCACTGCCCGACCACACGCCCGGCACCACGCCGACCCGCACGTGCGGGTGGCGCGCGCGCAGGGGCAGCAGGGCGTGCACGAACGTGCTGTACAGCAGGGGATCGCCCTCGGTGAGGAACACCCCCAGCCGGTCCGGTGCCAGCGCGTCGGCGATCAAGTCGGCGTTGCGCGCCCACTGGCGCTCGGGCGCGGCCGTGTCGCGGCGCGCGGGGTACACGAGCGGCACGATCTCCTGGCGTGCGGGCGCCAGGTACTCGGCCACGATCTCGCCCGCGTAGCTGCGCCCGCCCGCGCGCCGCACCGGCAGGAACACCACGTCGGCCGCCTGGAGCAGGCGCAGGCCCTTGACGGTGATCAGCTCCGGATCGCCCGGGCCGACCCCGATGCCCCACAGCGTCGGGCCCCCGCTCGGTCCGTCCGGCGCTGGCGCGTCCCCGGCTCCCCCCACCCCCATCCCCTCCCCCACTCGTGGGGGGCGGGGGGAGCCCGGCGCTCGCTGGTCAGCGGGCATGGACTGCCTCGCGGGCGGGCGGATCGGCGCTGAGCACGAACACGGGCGCGAGCGGCACCAGGCGCGTGGCGCCAGCCAGCGGGGCGCCGCGCGCCACGGCGAGCTGCACGAGCTCGCACCCCCAGCCGCGAGCGCGCAGCCAGTCGTGGGCAGCGACCAGCCGTTCCAGGCTGGCGAAGTTGGCCACCAGCCGCCCGCCGGGCCGCAGCCGCGCGGCGATACAGGCCAGCAGGGCCGCGAGCTGCCCACCGCTGCCGCCCAGGAACACGCGGTCGGGGTCGGGCAGGTCGGCCAGCGCGGCGGGCGCCTCGCCGTGCACCAGCGCCAGCTCGGGGGCAGGCGCCGCGGCGGCGTTAGCCTGCAGCAGCGCGAACTGCGCCGCGTCGCGCTCCACGGCGTACACCCGCGCGTACAGGGCACGCGCGGCCTCCAGCGCCAGCGAGCCGCAGCCCGCGCCGATGTCCCACAGCACCAGGCCCGGCGCCAGCCGCAGCTTGCCCAGGCTGACGGCGCGCACCTCCGCCTTGGTGATCTGCCCGGCGCGGTGGGCGTACACCGTCTCGGGCAGGCCGAAGCCCACCGGCGCCGCTTCGGCCGGCGGCATGGTTTCCCCCGCCCCCCACGAGTGGGGGAGGGGATGGGGGTGGGGGGCGACCGGCTCGCGCAGGATCACCAGCACGTTCAGCGGCGCGAACGTCTGCTCGGCCAGCATCGACAGCCGCCCCGCGATGTGGCGCTCCCGCGGTCCGCCGAGGTGCTCGAACACGTGTGCCACGCAGTCGGGGTGGCCGGCCGCCAGCAGCGCGCGGGCGATCACCGCGGGGGTGTTGCGCTCGTCGGTGAGGAACACCGCCTTGCGGGCGGCCAGCGCGCGCGGCACCAGCGGCGCCAGCGGCCGGCCGTGCGCGCTGAGCACCACCGCGTCGTGCCAGCTCGCGCCCAGCCGCGCGAACGCCAGGGCAACCGAACTCGCGGCGGGCGCGATGCGCACCCGCTCGCGGCCCAGCCGCGCGGCCAGATACGGCCCGATGCCGTAGAAGCACGGGTCGCCCGAGGCCAGCACCACCGGCCGCTCGGCCGCCGTGCAGCGTGCCAGCCGCGCCACCAGCGCCGGCAGGTTGTCGGCGATGACGAACCGCTCCGCCGGGTGGTCGGGGAATCGCGCCAGATGCCGCGCGCCGCCGCACAGCAGCGTGGCCGCCGCCACCCGCTCGGCGAGCCGCGGGGGCAGGTCGGCGGCGCCTTCGTCACCGATCCCGATCACGTCGATGATCGGCGCTAGTACCGGCGGGCATTCAGGCATACGCGGCTCGCTCCGCGCGCCCCAGCACGGGCGGCAGCTCGCCCGGCGCGCGCTCGAAGTCGAACAGCAGGCAGCCCACCGCCAGCCGGCCCTGCACCACGCGCTGGCACTGCTCGCACACCAGCGCTGCCAGGTAGTCGAACACCGCGTGCAGGCCGGCCGCCAGCGCCAGCTCCTGGAAGTGGCGCGCGGTGTTGGCGGCACGGATGGCCTCCTGCAGCGCTGGCGACGCCCCGCAGCGCGCGGCGACCTCGGCCAGGAACACCAGATCCACGCGGTTGCCCGCCACGTGCGTCATCATGTGGCCCTGGGCGATCTTGGACAGCTTGCCGATCATGCCCACCAGCGTGACCCGCTCGATCGCGTGGCGCAGGCAGCGGCGCAGCGCGTGGCCCGTGAACTCGCCCATCTCCACGAACGCCACCTCGGGCAGCGGCAGCAGGCGCTGCGCGTACTGCTCGCTGCGGCTGCCCGTGCTGAGCACGATGTGCCGCTGCCCGTTGGCCGCCGCCACGTCGACCGCTTGCTCGACGCTCGCGCGCCAGGCGGCCGTCGAGTAGGGAATCACCAGCCCCGAGGTGCCCAGGATCGACAGCCCGCCCAGAATACCCAGCCGCGCGTTGAGGGTGCGGCGTGCCAGCTCCTCGCCGCGCGGCACGCTGATCTCCACGCGCAGGCCCTGCTCGCGCAGGCACTCGGCGGCCGCTGCCGTGATGTGCTCGGTGAGCATGCGCCGCGGCACGGGGTTGATCGCCGGCCCGCCGATCTCCAGGCCGAGCCCCGGCCGCGTGACCACGCCCACGCCGACGCCGCCCGCCAGCACCAGCCCTGGCGCCGTGCCGTACTCGACGCGCGCCACGATCTCCGCCCCGTGCGTCACGTCCGGGTCATCGCCCGCGTCCTTGATCACGGCGCACTCGGCGGCGCGCGCGTTGAACAGGCAGCGCTCCAGCCGGAACGTGGCGTCGATGCCCGCCGGCAGGTGGATGGTCACCTCCTGCTGCGGCTGCTGCGCGAGGAGCGCGCGGGTGGCGGCCAGCGCGGCGGCCGTGGCGCACGCGCCGGTGGTGTAGCCGCGCCGCAGCTTGCGCCGGCGCACTGGCGTGAGGAGCTGCTCGTCTTCCACACCGCGTCCCTATGGCGGGTTGCCCGCCGCTGGCCTTGGCGCCCCTCACCCCCGCCCTCTCCCACCAGGGGGAGAGGGGGCCTGGGGCAGCGCCCCGGGGAGCCCTCGCCTGTCGGGGCTCGCCCCCATGAGGAGGCGCGCCCCGCACCCTGACTTGCTCCCGAGGGTAGGCCGCTCGCGTCCCCCGCCCTCTCTTTCCGCCGTGGGCGATGGAGCGGGGGTGAGGGGAAACGTCCCTCGTCCCGAGCGGCGCGGCGGGCCAACCGGTCTGCCAGAGTGTACTGCACTCAGGGCGCGTGCTGTTCGGCCACATGCGCGACCAGGGCGTTGAGTGCCGCGGCCGCCAGCGCCGCCCCGCCGCGCGTGCCGAGCACGGTCACGTGTGGCAGCTCCGTGGCCGCCAGCGCCGCGCTCGCCTCGGCGGCGGCCACGAACCCCACTGGGGTGCCGATGATCGCCGCGGGCGGGGGCGCGCCCGCGGCCACCAGGTCGAGCAGCATCAGCAGCGCCGTGGGCGCCGTGCCGACCACCACCACCCCGCCGGCCCACAGCGGCGCGAGCAGGGCGATGCCCGCCGCGGCGCGCGTCGTGCCCAGCGCGCGCGCCCGCGCCGTCGCGCTCGGCGCCGCAACCGCGACCTGGACGGGGCAGCCGAGCCGGGCGAGTGCCGGGCGGGCGATGGCCGCGGCCACCATCTGGCCATCGACGACCACCGGCGCGCCCGCCCGCAACGCCGCCAGCGCCGTCGGCCCCAGCGCGGGGTGCACCCGGATGGCGTCCACGAGCGTGAGGTCGCCCGCCGCGTAGACCATCCGCACGACGACGGCCCGCGCCAGCGGGTCGTGCGGCAGCCGGTCTGCCAGCTGCGCCTCGACGTAGGCCAGGCTGCGCGCCTCGATCTCCGCCGGCGGCAGCCCGTAGCGCGCCAGCAGCGAGCCGTCGGCTATCCCGCCGAGCACGGGCCGATCGCTCATGACGCGAGCCCCGCCGCGGTGCTCTGCGCCCGCCAGCGCGCGCAGGCGGCGGCGAAGCGCGCGGCCAGCGCGGGCGCGCTCGCGAGGTGCAGGTGCAGGTATGAGGCCAACACGGCGCCGTGCGCGTACCCCTCCTGCCGCGCCGTCTCCGCGAAGCGGTAGGCGTGCGGTGCCGTGGGCGCATACTGCACAGCGGAGTAGTGAAACTCGTGCCCCCGCACCTCGCCGCCCGCAGGTACCAGCAGCGTATCGCGCAGGGCGCGCGCCGTGCGGTAGCCGAGGTGGAGCCGCGCGTCGTGCATCGTCACCGTGGCGGGCACCACGCCGACCAGCGCGTGCGCGCGGCCCGCGCGGTCGACCAGCTGCTCGGCGAGGTACATCAGGCCCCCGCACTCGGCGTAGATCGGCAGCCCGCGGGCGGCGGCGGCGCGGATGGCGGCGAGCAGCGGGCGGTTGGCAGCCAGGTCGGCGGCGAACAGCTCCGGGAAGCCGCCGCCCAGGTACAGGCCGTGGGTGTCCGGCGGCAGCGCGGGCTCTGCCAGCGGGCTGAACTCGCACAGCTCCAGGCCAGCGGCGGCCAGCAGGTCGAGGGCGTCGGCGTAGTAGAAGCCGAAGGCGCGGTCGCGGGCCACGGCCAGCCGCGCGCGCGCCTCCGCGCCGCTGCCGGGCGCTTCCCCCGCGGTGGCGTGGGACGGCGGCAGCAGGGCCGCCAGGGCGGTGGGACAGCCCGCGGGCTCGGGCCGCTCGGCGAGCCGCAGCAGCCGGCCCAGGTCCACCGCCTCGCCGACCAGCGTCGCGGCGGCGTCGAGGAAGCGTTCGACTGCGTCCTGCTCCGCCGGCGGCACGAGGCCGAGGTAGCGCTCGGGCACGGCCAAGGCGTCGCGGCGGTGGAGGACGCCCAGCACGGGTAGCCCCGCCAGGGTCTCGACCGCCGCGCGCAGGGTGGCCGCGTGCGCCGCGCTGCCCACCCGGTTGAGCACCACGCCGATCAGCCGCAGGCGCGGGTCGAGCGCACGGAAGCCGAGCACCGTGGCGGCGGCGCTGCGCCCCTGGCGACTGGCGTCGAGCACCAGCACCACGGGCAGGTCGAGCAGACGTGCCACCTCGGCCGTGCTGCCCGCGTCGCCCCCGCCGTGGCGGCCGTCGTACAGCCCCATGACGCCCTCGACCACCGCCACGTCGGCATCGGCGACCGCGCGAGCGAACAGCACGCGCAGCGTCGGGGCCGGCAGCAGCCAGCTGTCGAGGTTGCGCGCGGGGCGCCCGGTGGCGCGGGCGTGGTACATGGGGTCGATGTAGTCCGGCCCGACCTTGAACGCCTGCACGCGCAGGCCGCGGCGCCGCAGCGCGCCCATGAGCCCCGCGGCCACCGTCGTTTTGCCCACCCCGCTGGCCACGCCGGCCACCACGAACGCTTTCATCACGGCGCCCCCCGCGCCGCCGCGGGCGCATCCGCGGCAGCCGCGACCAGCTCGGGCCACGCCTCGCGCGCCCGGTCGACGAGCGCCCCGATCAGCTTGGGGTCGGGGCCGAAGTGGGCGGCCACGAACATCGCCGTATCGGGGTAGAACAGCCGCGCGGCAGCCACCTGCACGGAGATGCGCCGTACCAGCAGCCCCGTGTTGATGAAGTACGGCACGACCAGCAGTCGGCGCGCCCCGAGCGCCACGCAGCGCCGCACGCCGGCGAACACACACGGCGGCGCCAGGCTCACGAAGCACACCTCCACCTGGGCGTACAGCCCCCGTTCCTGGAACAGCCGCGCCGTGGCATAGAGATCGGCGTTCGCCCGTGGCTGGGTGCTGCCGCGCCCGACGAGCAACACCGTCGTCGCGGGGTCGGCCGCCGGGGCGGCGCGGCGCGGCGCGGGCGCGTGGTGATGCGGGTGCGCGGGCGCCTCGACATGGGCGGGGGGGTGGGGATGCGCGTGGTAGTGCGAGTGCGCATGCGGGGCGTGATGGTCGTGCGGGGCAGCGTGCCGGTGATGATGGGCGTGGGCAGAATGGCCGTGGGCGTGGGACGTCTGGCCGTTGGACGGGGCCACGGGAGCGGCCACCGAGGGCGGCGCGCTCTGGGGAAACAGGGGGTCGATCGCCGCGCAGCGCTCGGCCACCAGGTCCAGCAGCGCCGGGTGCCCCTCCAGCGTGCGCGCCAGGCGCAGCTCGACGTGTGGGTAGCGCGCCTGTGCCTCGGCCACCTGCACGGGCATGTCGGTGGTGCCGTGCACGCCCCAATGGAGCAGTACCGGCACGGCGAGGATCTGACGCGCGCCGTGGCCTACCGCGCGGGCGAACGCCTCCTCGATGGAGGGCGCCACCGGGCCGGCGAACTCCAGCACGCCCGCCTCGACCGCGACTCCCGGCAGCGCCGCCCGCACGGCCTCGGCCACGGCGAGATACTCCCGCGCGCCCTCGGGGTCGCGGCTGCCGTGGCCCAGCAGCACGATAGCCTGGCTCATGCCCGCGCCTCCCGTACCGCGCGCGCGATCCCCGCGGCGGTGAGGTCCCCGAGCGCTAGGTAGCGAGCGCCGAGCACATCGGCGATGCGGTGCGCCAGGCCCAGCCGTAGGGGCCCGGCCTCGCTATCGATGACCACCGTCGCGGCCTCCTGCCGGCGCAGGCGCTGTCCCAGCGCGGCCAGGTCGGCGAGCCACCCGTCCGCGGGCGCCTGCCCCGGGGCCCGCCCGCGCAGGCCCACGTTGGCGCGGCCATCGGAGATCAGCACCACCAGCGGCAGGGCGCCCGGCCGCGCCGCGCGGTAGCGCTCCAGCGTCTGGCAGGCCAGGGCGAGCCCCGCGGCCAGGGGGGTGCGGCCCCCAGTGGGCAGGCGTGCCAGCCGCGCGGCGGCCAGCTCCACGCTGCGCGTCGGGGGCAGCAGCAGCTCGGCGCCCGTGCCGCGAAACGCTACTAGGCCCACCTCGTCGCGGCGGCGGTAGGCGTCGAGCAGCAGCCCCAGCACGGCGCCCTTCGCGGCGGCCATGCGGTCGCGGGCGGCCATCGAGCCCGAGGCGTCGACCACGAACAGGATCAGGTAGCTCAGCGGCCCCCGGCGGACCTTGAGGCGCAGGTCGGCCCGGTCGAGGAGCAGCCGGCCGGGAAGCGGCGGCCGCGCCGCCCGGCGGGCCACCTGGTGCGGGGCCGCCGCGCGCAGGGTAGCGTCGAGGGCCAGGCTGCCGCGCGGGGACTCGCCCGCCGGCACGGCGCGCACGTAGACCCCGCCGGTCGGCGCCTGGGCGGGGTCGAGCGTGGCGGGCGCACGGCGGCCCCGCCGCGTGGCGGTGGAGCGCCGCGGCGCTGGGGCGGCCAGCGCGGGCGGCGGGGCGGGCGGCGCGGGCGGGATCACCCGCTCGGCCCCGTCGCCCGCTGGCTCGTCCGGCTCCGCGCCCTCCGCGCGCGGCGCCGCGCCGCTCGTGGCCTCGACGGGCGGCGCTTCATCCCGAGGCTCGGGGTGGCGCTCCAGGTAGTCGCGGATGCGCTCGGCGAGCCGCTCGCGGTCCAGCGTGGGCTCGTCGAACGGCTGGCGGCGCCGGCGGTGGAGCAGCGCCAGCTCGGCGGCCTCGCGCACGTCCTCCTCGGTTACCCGCTCGCGGCCCGCGTAGGCGGCGAGGGTCACCGCCGTCTTGTACATCACGATGTCGGCGCGCAGGCCATCGACCTCGAAGTCGCAGCACAGCTGCGCGATCAGCCCCAGCAGCCGCTCGTCGAGTACCACGCGGGGCAGCCGGGCGCGCGCCGCCAAGATGCGCTGCCGCTCGGCCGCCTCGGCCGCCTCCCAGGCCGCCGCGAACCCGCCGGGGTCGGCCTCGAAGGCGATGCGGCGCCGCACCACCTCGGCGCGCTCGGCCGGCGCGCGCAGCCCGGCGACCTCGACGGCCAGCGCGAAGCGGTCGAGCAGCTGTGGGCGCAGGTCGCCCTCCTCGGGGTTCATCGTGCCCACCAGCACGAACTGGGCGGGGTGGCGGACGGAGATGCCCTCGCGCTCGACGTAGTTGACGCCCATGGCCGCGGCGTCGAGCAGCACGTCCACGAGGTGGTCGGGCAGCAGGTTCACCTCGTCGACGTACAGGATGCCGCGGTTGGCCGCGGCCAGCAGGCCCGGCTCGAAGTGGCGCTCGCCGCTCTGCAGCGCGCGCTCCAGCTCGAGGGTGCCCAACACGCGATCCTCCGTCGCCCCCACCGGCAGCGCCACCAGCGGCACGCGGCGGTAGGCCACCGGCGGCGCCGCCCCGGGCGCGAAGCGCGCGCGGCAGTCGTCGCACCACTGCTCCGGCGCGCCGGGGTCGCACTGGTAGCGACAGCCGACGATCACCGCGATCTCCGGCAGCAGGTTGGCCAGCGCGCGCACGGCGGTGCTCTTGGCCGTGCCGCGCTCGCCCCGCACCAGCACGCCGCCGATGCGCGGGTTGATCGCGGTCAGCACCAGCGCGCGCTTCAGCCGCTCCTGGCCCACCAGCGCCGTAAACGGGAACACGGGGCGCGCCGCGCGGACGGGCGCGCGGGCCGCTGTGTCGTGGGTGGTCACGCGTGTCCCTCCCAGGCTATGGATCCGCGCTCTTCGAGCTGGCCCTCCAGCGCTAGATACAGCTGCTGGAGCTGCTCGACCGTGCCCGCCGCGGGCTGCGCCCACAGGCCGCGCTGCACGGCCTCGAGCAGGCGCTCGACGATCGCCCGCAGCGCCCAGGGGTTCTTCTCCTGCAGGAAGCGCTGCATGTCCTCCGCGAACACGTAGCGCTCGGCCACCCGCTGGTACATCCAGTCCTCCACGACTTGTGCGGTGGCGTCGTAGCCGAACAGGTAGTCGACCGTGGCCGCCAGCTCGAAGGCGCCCTTGTAGCCGTGGCGCTGGATGCTGGCCAGCCAGCGCGGGTTGATCACCCGCGTGCGGAACACGCGGCGCACCTCGTCGGCCAGGTCGCGCACCCGCACGCGCTCCGGGTCGGCGCTGTCGCCGAAGAACTGCCGCGGGTTGCGGCCCGTCAGCGCGCGCACGGTCGCGATCATGCCGCCGTGGTACTGGAGATAGTCGTCGCTATCGAAGATGTCGTGCTCGCGATTGTCCTGGTTCTTGGCGGCGACGGCGATCTGGGCGAAGCGGCGCGCGAACGCCGCCGGCGCCTCATCGCCGTAGGCCGTGCGGGTGTAGGCGTAGCCGCCCCAAGCCTGGTACACGCGCGCCAGGTCCTGGTCGCTCTGCCAGTTGCGGGCCTCCAGCAGCGGCAGGATGCCGGCGCCGTAGGTACCCGGCTTGGAGCCGAAGATGCGGTACCGCGCGGCGTCGCCCAGCCCGGCGGCGCGGTCGGCGCGGTAGTGGGCGGCGACGTAGTTCTGGTCGTCGGGCTCGTCGAGGTGCGCCACCAGCTCGAAGGCGCGGTCGAGCAGGTGGATCAGGTTGGGGAAGGCGTCGCGGAAGAAGCCGCTGATGCGTACGGTGACGTCGATGCGCGGCCGCCCCAGCTCGGCGAGCGGGACGACCTCCAGATCGCGCACGCGCCGGCTCTCGGGCTGCCAGACGGGGCGCACGCCGAGCAGGTGCAGGATCTCGGCGATGTCCTCGCCGTGGGTGCGCATGGCCGAGGTGCCCCAGACGACGATGCCCACCGCCTCCGGGTAGCGGCCCTCCTCGGCCAGGTACTTGTCCAGCAGCGCCCGCGCCAGCTCGCCGCCGACGTGCCAGGCGGCGGGCGAGGGCAAGGTGTTCGGGTCCACCGAGTAGAAGTTGCGCCCCGTCGGCAGCACGTGGGCCATGCCGCGGGTGGGCGCGCCGCTCGGCCCGGCGGGCACGTACTCGCCGCGCAGGCCGCGTAGCAGGTGCTCGATCTCGTCGGTGGTGCGGCGCAGGGCGGGCACGAGGCGCGTGGCGACGTAGCGCAGCGTGGCCCGCAGGGCAGCGCGGGCATCGGCGCTGCCCCCCACCCCTGCCCCCTCCCCCACTGGTGGGGGGAGGGGCGAAGGGGAGGGGGGTGGCCCCAGCAGGGCGTCGAGCGCCGGCTCGATGGCGGCGGGCGCGAAGTCGGCCGCGGCCAGCCGCGCCAGCAGCGCGCGGGCTAGCGCCTCCAGCGCCTCGATGGCGTCGCCGCGGCTGCGCAGCGGGCCCGGGGCGTGCCGCGCCAGCGCGGGCGGCGGGGGCGCGTCGAGCGGCGCGCCGCGGTCGGCCAGCAGGGCCGCGTAGTCCAGGCCCAGCGCGGTGGCCAGCGCCGCGCGCAGGCTGGGCGCCGCCAGGTTGTCCAGCCGGGTCAGGCCCAGTAGCAAGTTGAGGAGCTGCTCGCCGCGCGGTGGCTCGCCCAGGATATGCAGGCCGTCGCGGATCTGGGCGTCCTTCAGCTCGCAGAGGTAGCCGTCGATGTGCAGCAGGAAGGCGTCGAAGTCCGCCGGCCGCTCGGGCGTGCCCAGGTCCTCGTGCAGCCGCGCGCCGACGACCAGCTCCCAGATCTGCTCTTGCAGCAGCGGCAGCTTCTTCGGGTCGAGCGTCTGCACCTGGTAGTACTCGTCGAGCAGCTGCTCCAGCCGCACCAGCTCGTCGTAGCTCTCGGCGCGCATCGGCGGCGGCATGAGGTGGTCGATGATCGTGGCGTGCGCGCGGCGCTTGGCCTGGGCGCCCTCGCCCGGGTTGTTGACGATGAACGGGTAGAAGTGGGGCAGGTCGAGCAGCGCCACCTCGGGGTAGCAGGCCGCCGACAGCCCCACCGCCTTGCCCGGCAGCCACTCCAGCGTGCCGTGCTTGCCCACGTGCACGACGGCGTGCGCGCCCCACACGTCGCGCAGCCAGCGATAGTACGCCAGGTAGTGGTGCGTAGGCGGCAGGTCGGGGTGGTGGTAGATGGCGATCGGGTTCTCGCCGAAGCCGCGCGGCGGCTGGATGCCCACGAACACGTTCCCGAAGGCGATGCCGGGCAGCATCAGTGCGCCGTCGTAGCAGTAAGCGTCCCCGGGCGGCGCGCCCCAGGCCGCGGCCAGCTCGGCGCGCACCCGCTCGGGATAGTCCGCGTGCCAGGCGGCGTACTGGGCGGCGGGCACGTGGCCGGCCGCCTGTGCCACCTGCTGGTCGGTCAGGAACTCGCGGTCGTAGGTGCAGCGGTCGATCAGCGCGTGGATCAGCGCGTCGCCCGACTCGGGGATATCGCGCACGTCGTAGCCGTCGCGCTGGAGCGCCCGCAGGATATTGATCACCGAGGCCGGCGTGTCGAGCCCCACCGCGTTGCCCAGCCGCGCGTTGCGCGAGGGGTAGTTGGCCAGCACCAGCGCCACACGCTTTTCGGCATTGGGGATATGCCGCAGCCGCGCCCAGCGCACGGCCAGCGCCGCCAGGTGGGCGATGCGGTCGGGCGCGGGCACGTAGCGCTGCACGGGCGCGTCGAGCAGCGGGTCGTGGGCCGCCGCCTCCTTGAAACTGATGGGCACGGTGATGATCCGGCCGTCGAACTCCGGCAGCGCCACGTTCATGGCGGTGTCGATGGGGCTGAGCCCGCCGGCCGCTGCCTCCCACTGGGCGCGCGGGCTGGTGGCGTTGATCGCCTGCAGGAACGGCACGTTCAGCCGCGCCAGGCAGGCGGCCGCCCAGTCGGCCGGTTCCTCGGCCCCCTGCCCCTCTGCCTCCCGGTCCCCCGCCGTGGGGGAGGGCAGAGGGGCAGGGGGCGGTGGTGCGCCGCGGCCCAGCGCGAAGCTCAGCGTGTTGATCACCGCGTCCACCCGCGGGCGGCCCGCGGCGTCGAGCAGGAAGCGGCGGAACACGCGCGGCAGGCCCGTGGTGGCGGCCTCCTCGTCCTTCAGGCTGTAGCAGTACACGGGCAGCACGTTGGCGCCCTCGGCCTCGATGGCGCGGATCACGGCATCCACGAACGCCAGGTTCCCGCTCATCCAGTGGGCGCGGTAGAACAGCAGCCCGATCGTCGGCCGGCCCGGCGGGCAGTGGCGCGCCAGATACTCGGCGAGCGGCACGTCGGGCGGCGCGTCGGGATGGTAGATCCCTTCCCAGGGCAGCTCGCGCGGCGGCGCATAGGGCGTGGGCTGGCCCAGCAGGCGGTCGGCCAGGTAGCGCAGCAGCTGCTCCAGGTTGGCCACGCCGCCGTGCAGCAGGTAGCGGTACACCGTGTCCACCACGTCGGGCGGCGCGGTGCAGGCGGCCGCGAGCTCCAGATCCGGCTGCTGGTCGCCGGGGCAGGCGATGAGCGGCACACTCGCGGCCGCGCAGCGCGCGCGCAGGGCGTCGAAGCCGGCCTCGAACACGCGCCGGCCGCCCAGCAGCCGGATCACGACCGCACCCGGGGCGGCGATGCGGTCGAGCAGCGCGGCCAGCGCGCCCGGCTCGCCCAGGTGGGCGGGGTTGGCCGCGCGCACCGGCGGGAAGCCGGCGGGCAGGCGACGCACGGCGTGGCTCAGCGCCAGGATCTCCGTGTCGGCAGTGGTCAGGAACAGGATCAAAACTCGATCCCCTTCTGCGCTTTGATGCCCTGGTCGCGGTACGGGTGCTTCACCGGCTGGATCTCCGACACCAGGTCGGCCACGGCGACCAGCTCGGGCGGCGCGTTGCGGCCGGTGAGCACGAGGTGCATCAGTGGGGGCTTCTCGGCGATCAGCGCCAGCAGCTCGTCCACGCTCACGAACCCCGCGTGGATCGCCGCCATGATCTCGTCCAGGATCACCACGTCGTGCTCGCCGGCGCGCACGGTGTCGCGGGCGCGCTGCCAGGCGGCGCGGGCGCGGGCGTGATGCTCGTCCATGGGGATGCGCTCGTCGCGCAGGCCCTCGATGGTGAAGCCGTGGCCGATGCGCTCCAGCTCGAAGTACGGCGCCAGCAGCGCCAGCGCCCGCTGCTCGCCGGTCTTCCAGGTGCCCTTGATGAACTGGATCATGCGCACACGCATGCGGTTGCCGGCCGCGCGCACGCCCAGGCCGATGGCCGCGGTAGTCTTGCCCTTGCCGTGGCCCGTGTTGACGATCACCAGCCCCTTGCGCTTGCGGGGCTCCGGGCGCCGGCGCGGCGCGGTCTCGGCCGCCGCGGGGCTCGCCTGCGCCGCCACTGCCTCGCTCATGCCTCCTCCCTCCGTCGTCCCGCTGTCCCACCCTGCTCGACCTGTCGCGGGAGGCGGCCCCCCTCCCCGTGCCCCTCCCCCCACCAGTGGGGGAGGGGTTGGGGGTGGGGGAGAACCGCGCGGCTCATACCGGCAGGCCGCATAGCGCGTACAGCCGCCGCAGCTCGACGCTGGCGGCCACCGCGTCGGCCAGCCGGTCGAACGGGTCGGCCAGCGGCCCCGTGGCCGCCGGCAGCACCAGCCCGCGCCGCGCGGCTAGCGTCCCGAGCAGCGCCCGCCGCAGGCCATCGTTGTGGAACAGCCCGTGGACATAGGTCCCTGCGACCAGCCCATCGGGCGCCACCGCGCCGTCGGGCATCTCGCCGCCATCTCGCCCCGACCAGCCACTCTGCTCTTCGCTCTGGTCCCACTCCTGGGGGGTGCCGCTCTTCTCCGCATCCGTCGCCTCGCCGTGGGAGGCGGCCCCCCTCCCCGTGCCCCTCCCCCCACCAGTGGGGGAGGGGTTGGGGGAGAGGGTAAAGCCCCCGGCGAGCACGGCGAACGGCGCCAGCGCGCTGGTCGTGCGCCCGACGTGGATCTCGTAGCCGCTGAACAGCTGGCCGTGCAGGGCCCCGAACACCCCGTCGCCCCGCGCCACCACCCGGCCCGTCACCGGCCGCGTGGTCTTCTGGCCGCGAAACACTGTCTCCACGGCGAGCAGCCCTAGGCCGGCCGCCTCGCCCGGGGCGCCGTCGAGCCCGTCGGGATCGCACAGGCGCCGCCCGAGCAGCTGGAACCCGCCGCAGATGCCCAGTACCGGCACGCCGGCTGCCGCCAGCCGCAGCACCGCTGGCCCCAGGCCCGAGGCGCGCAGCCAGGCGAGGTCGGCGAGCGTGCTCTTGCTGCCCGGCAGCACGACCAGATCGGGCACCCCGAGCGCGGCCGGCCGCTCGACGTAGCGCAGCCGCACGCCCGGCTCGGCCGCCAGCGGGCCGAAGTCGTCGAAGTTGGCGATGCGCGGCAGCCGCAGCACCGCGATGTCTATGCCCCCCACCCCTGCCCCCTCCCCCACTGGTGGGGGGAGGGGCGCGGGGAGGGGGGGCGCCGCGTCGAGCGCCTGCGAGTCCTCCTCCGGCAGGTGCAGCGCCGGCAGGTATGGCACCACGCCCAGCACCGGGCAGCCGGCGCGGGCCTCTAGCTCGCGCAGACCCGGGGCGAGCAGCGCCGCGTCGCCGCGGAAGCGGTTGATCAGCAGCCCGCGCACCCGCGCGCGCTCGTCCGGCTCCAGCAGCTGGAGGGTGCCCAGCAGCGCCGCGAACACCCCGCCGCGGTCGATGTCGGCCACCAGCAGCACCGGCGCGTCGGCCAGCCGCGCCACGGCCATGTTCACGATGTCGCTGGCGCGCAGGTTGATCTCGGCGGGGCTGCCCGCGCCCTCGATCACCACCACGTCATAGGCCGCGCGCAGTCGCGCCAGGCTCTCGGCCACCACCCCCAGCAGCTCGGCCTTGGCGGCGTGGTACTCGCGCGCCGACAGCCGCCGCCACACCTTGCCGCGCACGACGACCTGCGAGCGCGCGTCGCCCTCGGGCTTGAGCAGGATCGGGTTCATGTCCACGGTCGGCGCCACGCCGGCCGCCAGCGCCTGCGCCGCCTGGGCGCGGCCGATCTCGCCGCCGTCGGCGGTCACCGCCGCGTTGTTGGACATGTTCTGCGCCTTGAACGGGGCCACGCGCAGGCCCTCGCGGCGCAGCAGGCGGCACAGCGCCGCCACCAGCGTGCTCTTGCCCACGCCCGAGGCCGTGCCCTGGACCATCACCGTGGCGGCCGGCATGCCACCTCCGCGTCGGCTAGGCGCACGGCGGCCGCGACCAGCGCCGCGCACTCGGCCAGCGGCCGCGCGCCCAGCCGAATGTACGTTGGGAGCCCGAACGACGTGCAGTCGCGCACCTGGATCCCCTGCTGTCGCAGGGCCGCCGTCGTCGCCGCGGCGTCGCCGACCTCCGCCAGCAGGAAGTTGGCGGCGGTGGGCCGCGGCGCCCAGCCCAGCCGGCGTAGGTGGTCGCCCAGATAGGCGATCGCCGCGCGGGCGAGCCGCCGCCCAGCCGCTACATGGGCATCCGCCCCTAGCGCCGCCAGCCCGGCCGCGATGGCCACCGC
>DATGKN010000063.1:0-4841 GCA_035294645.1 Chloroflexota bacterium | reverse complement strand
CCGGGGGGGTGGCGGCGCTGACCGCGGCGAAGGTGCCGGTGAAGGTGCTCGCGCTGCGGTTGACGGCGTCGAGGACCGCCGCGTCGGTGGCGGCGACCCGGTTGCCGGCGCGCGCACCCTCGCGGGCCGCCTGGGCGACCGCGAGCCAATTGGCCGTGACCCAGCCGCCCACGAAGACGAGCAGGCCAAGCGCCAGCACGAGCAGGAGCACGAGGCCGAACTCGGCGAACGCCTGGCCCCGCGCGCCACCCGCCCGCGTGTTGGCGAACGCGACTCCCTGGCGTGCGCTCACGAGCCCTCAGCGCGCGCCGTGGTCGGTCTGGCGCCGCCGCGTGGCGGCCGCGAGGAGGGCCGCCAGGTCGTCGGCGGTGAACACGCGGCAGTAGCCGGCGCTGCCCTCGACCAGCACGGCGCGCGGCATCACCGCCAGCTCGTACGTCTGGCTCGGCTCGGCGTCCAGCGCCAGGCCGATCGCGCGCAGGCGGCTCGCGTGGCGCACGGTGGGCTCGGCGGCAGGGGGCAGCTGGCCGCGTAGGGCAGTGTGGGCGGCGATCTCCTGGCGCAGCTCCGTGGCGCCCAGGTCGACGATGCCCTGGTCGCCGAAGGTCTGCACCCGCACGGCGTCGGGGGCCACGACGAGGTACGCACCGCGCGCGTTCGCGGCGTCGAGCAGCGCGCCGAGCGTGCGCAGGACCTCGGCGAGCGGCGGCTGGGGCAGCACCTCGGCGCCCTGCAGGCCGCGCTGCCAGGCGCGCTGCAGCACGCGGGCGGCGTCGGCGACGCCGGGCCGCGGGTCGGCCGCACAGCGCCCCAGCAGGTCGGCGAATAGCTCGGGCGACGGGTCCAGCTCGACGAAGTACGCCAGCAGCATGGGCAGATCGCCCACGTTGGTGCTCGGCGCGGCGCGCTCGTGCAGCGCCCTGAGCACGCGGCGGCACCAGGCCTGCGGCGTCAGCGGGGACGGCGACGCGTCCAGTGGATCCCCCGGTGGAGCGTGTTAGCCCCATCATACCGCACCGTCCGCCCCAGGGCCGCGCCATTCGCGCGCGCGGCGCTAGCGCTGAGCGACCGCGTGCTGACGGGTGTCCGACCGCCTTTTGCGGCCGGTCGCGCGGCCCCGCCGGCCGGGTGCCCCTTATAGCAGTTTGCAGCCAGACTGAGCGGCCAGCTGACGCCGGGGCAGTGGTAGGCGGCGCTATCGCACAGTTCCTGCAACGCGCCCTGGCCGACCGGGTGCCCGCTCCGGCCGAGGCCGCGCGGCGGAGCCCCGGCCGCCCGCGGGTGCTCCCGCGCCTGTGCTGGTGGGGGGGGGCTGCTGGGGTGCGTGCGGCGCGGGTTCAGCCGCTACCTCGCCCGCTGGCGCCTGCGCAGCCACGCGCAGGGGGGGGTGGTATCCGCGCTTTCCCGTCACGGACCAGGCCATCTCCAAGCGGCTGGCGCCCGCAGGCCCCGCGCCGCGCGAACGCGTGTTTACCCAGCTCCGGGCGGGCCTGGCCGACCGCCAGGCCCTCTCTGCGCTCCCCGCCCGCGCCGCCTGCGCCACCGAAGTCGGGGCCCTCGCCGAGCCCCCCTTGGACCCGGGGGCCCGGCGGCGGCCCGTGCTGCGGGCGCGGCCCCGCGGTGCCCAGGCCCGGCTCCCCGGCAAGCTCACCGACCGGTTCGCTCGGCGCCACGGCTGGCGGCGCCGGCGCGTCCAGCAGCCCCCCCCGCTATGCTCAGCGCAAAGGCGGCCCCCGCTCAAGTACAACCCTCCAGGATCGGGGTGCCGGAGGGGCCGCCTCCATCTAGTTCCAGTACCAGGTGCAGGCTACCCGCCACCTGGCCCGTCGGCAGGTCGTCCAGCGCGCGGTCGAGCAACGCCTCGGCGGCGGCGAGCAGTTGCGCGCGGTCGGCGCAGGGCGTAGCGAAGACCGTCTCGGCGCTGAGGATGCTGGGCGGCGTGCGTAATGCGAGCCGCCGCGGCCGCGGCCGCGGCGGCTCGCATTACGCATAGTCGTGCGAGGCGGCGGTGGGTAGCCCGCGCGTCACGTCGAGGGGCTGCACCTGCTGCGCGAGCAGGTTCAGCACGCCCTGCTGGTGCTGCACGGCGCCGGCCACCAGCACCAGCCCCTCGCCGTTGATCGTGCGGCGGTCGTGCGCGTACACCCCCGGCCGCACGATCACGTTCATCAGGCCGTGCTCGTCCTCCAGCGTCAGGAACACGAACCCTTTGGCCGTGGGCGGCCGCTGGCGACAGACGATCATGCCGGCCACCCGCGCGGGGGCGCCGTGGCGCAGGCGGGCGAGCCGCGTGCTGGTGGCGATCTCGGGCGGCAGCCGGGACCGCGCCAGCCCGATCGGATGGTAGCGCGGCGACAGGCCGCTCACCGTGTAGTCGGTCACTAACTCCTCCGCTGGCGTGAGCGCCGGCAGGGCCACCATGTCCTGCTCGGTGGGCAGGGGCAGCGCCGCCTGCGGCCCCGGCGGGCGGTAGACCAGACCGAGCTGCCAGAGCAGCTCGCGCCGCGCCAGCCCGAAGCTGTCGCAGGCCCCGATGGCGATCAGGTTCTCGATGGGCGCGCGCGGCACCCCGGCGCGGCGGCAGAAGTCGGCCAGCGAGCGGTAGGGGCCGCACGCCCGCTCGGCGTCGAGCCGCGCCAGCGCCGCCGGCCCCAGCCCCCGCACGTACCGCAAGCCGAGGCGAAGCGCGGCGTCTTTCACCGTGCAGCGCGCGCGGCTCTCGTTGACGTCGACGGGAAGGATCGGCACGCCGCGGCGCTGCGCCTCGTTGACGATCACCTCCGGCGAGTAGAAGCCCATCGGTTGGTTGTTCAGCAGCGCCGCGTAGAACTCGGCCGGGTGGTAGAGCCGCAGCCAGGCCGACTGGTAGGTGAGCAGGGCAAAGGCGGCGGCGTGCGACTTGCAGAAGCCGTAGGCCGCGAACCCGCCGAGCAGGTCGAACACCTGGTGCGCCGTGGCGGCATCCACGTCGTTCGCCACCGCGCCGTCCACGAAGCGCTGGCGCAGCGCCGCCAGCGCCGCGTGCGAGCGCTTGCGGCTCATGGCGCGGCGCAGCGCGTCCGCCTCGGCCGCCGTGAAGCCGGCGATCGCGATGGCCACGCGCAGGCACTGCTCCTGGTAGAGGATGATGCCCAGCGTCTCTGCCAGCACCGGCTCGAGCTTGGGATGCGGGTAGGTCACCGGCTCCTCGCCGCGCCGCCGCCGAATGTAGGGGCTCACCATGTTGCCCTGGAGCGGGCCGGGGCGGATCAGCGACACCTGGGCCACCAGAACCGCCCACGTGCTGCGACAGGTGTCGCGGGAAGGTATGAGTCCCGGCAAGATACCGTTGGCGAATTGGAGCCCGTCATGCGGCGGGGTCCAATGCCGCGAAGCGTGAGCGACGGGTCTGCGCCCGCGGCATCTCGTCCAGCCAGTTGCCAAGACGCTCCCGGTTGATGGCGGCTGCCGTGGCGACGTGTTGCAGGTGGGTCTTGGCGAGGCCCCGATAGCGAGCGCGACGGAGGCCGAAACCCCGCACCCTCTGGGAGAGCGTCCCTTCGACCCCGGCCCGCTGGGCGTAGGTGGTGGCGTACTCGGGCGTCTGCTGCCGGTGCCGCGCCGCCTGGATCGTCTCATGCTCCGCGCGCGGCTGGAGCAGCAGGCTACGGAATGGGGTCCGGGCCCGCGTACACTGCGCCCGCACCGGGCAGGCGGTGCAGTCGTCGGCGCTGAACTCCACGCGGGTCATGGTGCGTCCGCGGGCAGTATGGGTCTCGCACCAGCGCACGCTCAGGCAGCCCCGTGGGCACCTGACCACCCGCGCGTCCCAATCCACGGCGAGCTGGGACACGTCAAAGCCCGTCTTCGCTTTGGCTTGCCATTGATGATCGGCCGGGATCGGTCCAATCACCTCCACCTGATGGTGCTCGCGCGCCTCCGCCAGATTGCGCGCCCGGACGTAGCCCGCATCCACCAGGTGCTCCCCGGGCAACAGCGCGCTCTGCGCCAGGCCGGCGTGGATCGCGGCGAGCTGGTGGATGTCACTGGCGGGGGCCACCGTCGTTTCCACCTGGGTCAGCAGGTGAGGGAGCGCGGCGTCGCAAGTCTCCGTGAGATGCACCTTGTAACCGACCCAGTGCAAGTCGCGCTTCGTTGCATAACGAGCTTCCGGCTCGTAGGGAGATTCCACCTGCTCAGTCGCCGCCGGCAGGTCTTTTGGGTCGCGGAGACGCAGCCGCCCCTCGACCGCCGTGAACTCAGCACGCCAGACACGCCGCAGCAGGTCGACCGCCGGTAGCTCCCCCAGTTGCTCCGGGGCGGTCGGGGCGGTGAGGGCCTCCAGCAGCCGCTGACCGTCAGCGCCCACCGTCTCGGCGTACGCGGCGCGCGCTTCGCGGCCATGTGGCAGCCGATAGTCTTCGCTGCGGCGGTCGTAGCGCTCATGCCATTCTTGAGGGGCGATGGACCGCAGCCAGTCCGGGGCCTCGGCCGCGAGGGCATTCAGAGCCGCACGGAGCGTCTCGGCCACGTGTTCCAGGCGATTGAGGACGCGCAGTGCGCCCAGGACGTGGGTGGAGTCCGTCCGCTGCCGCCCCCGGGCTTTGAGCCAGCCGCGGTCGCGGCAGACCGTAAGCAGCCGCTCCAGCAACGTGTGCTCCGCCGAGCCGTGGACCAGGCGCGCGCGGAACGCGGACAGCACCGCGAAGTCGAAGCCCGGATCGGTCAACTCCAGGCCCAGCGCGTACTTCCAGTCGATCCGGGCGCGCACCGCCTCCGCGGCCTGGCGATCGGACAGCCCCTCGGCGAACTGCATCACCGTCACCAGTGCCAGCCGCCACGGGGCCTCCGCCGGACGCCCA
>DATGKN010000062.1:0-29247 GCA_035294645.1 Chloroflexota bacterium | reverse complement strand
CCGGCAAGCCCTTCAGCCTCGGTCGGGGCCAGCCCGCCTTCCTCAGCTTCCTCAATCTCCTCGGCGGCCTCCTTATGCTTCTCCAGGAACTCCTTGATGTCCCGCCCTAGCGGCGAATCCTCCGTGGCACGGCGGCGCGAGGGGAAGGGAAGCCTGGCGAAGTCCTGGTACTTACCATCGCCCCAGGCATGTTGAACCGCGGCGATGTCGCCTCCGTACTTCTGCTGTACAAAGTTGCGCCAGGCGTTGTACACCGCTTCCATGCGGCGCAGGAACTCCAGCCGACGCAGGTAGTACACGTGGTACTCCACCTGCTCGAGCACGCGCCGCCGTGCCGCCAGCGGGCAGCGGTCGATGACATCGAGCAGCTCTCGAACCCCTTGCTCCAGGCTCTGGCGTCCGCCCGGGCTGAGGTAGGGGGCGGCCATCTCGTGCATGCGCAGGGCCCGCCCCATGATCTCCCCGAAGTCAGCCTGGCCACGGCGGACGAGGTCGAGCACACGGGCCGCGGGCCCCATCAGTGCGTGGCGGCTGCCGCCGGTGCCGCGCCACTCGTCGAGGTAGGTGGCAAAGCTGCTGGCGATGGCCTCGATCTTCGGCTTCAGTTCGTTGGCATCGAACCGCTCCGGCCGGACCACGTAGAGCGGCCGCCGGATCGTCTGCGTGCCACTTTCTGCATGTTCAACTGCAGGCTTATACCGTTCTCCCGCTGTCACCCCAGCACCTCCTTCAGCACCTCAAGCTGTGGAATCATCGCCGGGCCAAGCATCCTGCCGTTTCCCACTTCCTCGATCCGCCGGAGGATGCGCCCGACCGATGGCTCCGAGAGCGCCTGATAGACGTCGCTGCGTTCCGGGTACTTGGCCAGCCTTGCCAGTCGAAAGGCCGCGGCAATCGCTTGCAGCCACCGATCTCGGTCCGCGAGCGAGACCCACGCCGTTCCAAGCCTGTGCCGTAACTGGGCAACCGGCGGGACATAGGCCACGCCGAGGCCGCGCTCCGCGAGGACGTCCGCCAGCTCGCTGAACGGCACGATAGCCACCGAGACATCCAGAACTGTGGCGAGGAAGAGCGCCGCCAGGAGCCGGGCCAGGCCAGCCTTGGTCTCGGAGCTCGTCGAGCCGCCGAAGCCGTGCCCGATCGGAATCAGCACCAGATTGGCCGTCTGCACGACAAACGCGTAGTCGTTGGCGAGCTCGAAGGCTTGCCCGTAGAGAGGCGCCGTGACCTCGACTGCCGCTCCCGCCCACATCTGCGGAGCCTTCTGGATGATGGCATCTGCAGCCGCGTCGAACGAGTTGAACGCTGTTCCGTAAAAGTTGTTCAGTTCGTCAAGGTCCTGGTCGAACTCCCGCTTGAGGTCTTCGATGAGCTTGCGCCGGTACGTGCGACGAGTCTCCTCCCGAATCCGGTAGCTGAACGCCGTCGCCAGCAGCCGCAGGTCCCATGTCAGGTCTTCTACTGGCGTTGCGCCAACTTTCTCCGCCAGGTTCCAGCTTGCGGCGAGATCGAACCGCTGGTCCGGCGCAGCCGTCTGCGGCGCGCTCAGCCGGCGCGCCTGCTCCTCCAGCTCGCGCACCCGGCTGACGAGCGCGCCCGCACCGTGCTGGCTGAGATTCATCTGCGGAAAGATGGCGATCACCTCGGCGGGGCGACTGGCCAGCAGAAGCTGCTGGAGCACGCGCTCGTAGTAGCAGCCCGAACATGCGAAGAGCCCCGCTCGTTTCCCATGTGCAACCTGTCGATTCGAGAAGGATTCGACGCCTCTACCGAAAGTATCAGCGAAAGCCTTGACACCTTCTGTGCTCTTGAGTCGCAACGGCGTGTTACAGAGGGGGCAGACAGCCTCTTGCGGTCGGTGAGCTTTTGTCTGGCTGTAGGCTTCGATTTGCCGTGCCGCCAGCGCGTTCATATCGAGACTGGCCGGCGCCAGCAGGTCCTGGACAGCGGCCTGGGCAAACTTCCTGGCAAATTCAGCAAAGCTTGGTCTTTCAGGGAGCTGTGCAAACCCGGCCTCGGCCATCCTGGCCAGAAGGTCAATCAGCGCTTTCTGGCGTTCTTCGGGCTGCAGCAGTCCGATCTTCGCGATGCTGGGATGGCCTGCGACCACGCCCGGCAGCTCGTGAAAGAAGCGCACGGCCAGGAGGTAATCTTCGGCGGGTTGCAGGGTAGACATCCGCATGAGCTTCTCGAAGGATCCTGCACCGAACGTCTGCTCGTAGTGCTGCTTCACCGCGGTGTAGGCGCTGCCGTCAGGAGGAAAGAATCGCTCGACGACGTTTTTGAAGAACTTGAAAATCGCCATCTCGGGCTGTGACGAGCCCAGGGCCTGGCGTACCTCCCGGGCATAGGCCTCTGGTAGCGAGCGCTCCAGGCGGACTGCTTCAGCAGCAGAAGGCTGGGATGGAAGCCGCCCATCTTGACGGATATGCTCGGTCGCTCCTGGATGAAGCGCGTTCACGGCTTTGACCACGTTCCAGGCCTTTACCCTGTCGGGGGGCTTCGCTCGCGCCCTGGTCGTTGCAACCCGCAAGTAGTCGCGCAGACGGTCCGCGTCGAAGAGCTCAGGCTTCGGCAGGAAGTTTTGCAGAATGTTCCCAACGACTAGCTGGGGCATCATCTGCGAACGCGCCGCGAGCTCGGCCCGGGTGACCGCTTGCAGCTCTTCGGCTACTTCTTCGGGCGAAGGTGTTTGTGCGCCATCCTGGGTGCTGATGTAGAGCGTTCCCTCCGGATAGAAGAGCAGCGGTTGCCAGCCGCGACGGATGAAGGCCTCCTGTGCCGCCCGGTGCAGCAGCACGGTCGAGACGCCGCGCAGCCGAGCCTGGTGGTAGCTGGCCGACACGACCCGCGCGAGCGGGCTCTGCCCCTGGCGGAGGAACCTGGCCGCGTTGAGCACGGTTGAGCAGGAGACGAGGTTATCGATGTCGTCCACGACGTCCATGAAGAGACGCCAGCGCTTATCCAGGTGATCGATCCTGAGCAGCTCTCTGGCTTCGAGGGCCGCTGTTCGCTCCTGCCGAATGGTGTAGCGCACGCCGGCGAGCGTCTCGCGAACATGGCGCTCGCCGGCGGTCACGTCCTGGCCCGAGCATTGCGCCCAGAGCTCGTAGAGCTCACCGACCAGCTCCTGGGCAAGCTCGGGCGACCAATGACCAACCCAGCCTGTCTCCCCTCGAATGTAGCGTTGGAACTTCTCAGTTGCCTTGCCGGCATCGTGCGCCACAGCCGTAACTATAAGAGCTATTTCCTGTTCCAGTGTGAGGGGTGGGTGCCATGACTGCCGAAAAATTGGCAAATAAACTAACAAAACATCTAGCGTGTTGATCGAGTGTTCGAGCAATGACTGCTCGGAGCCGATTCGTTTAGCGAGAAGGCGTCTCCAGCCTTTGCTTGAAAGATGAGAGATGATACGATCACGTAGCTGAGAATACAAAGAGTCAGGGTATATGGCGTTCATGCTGGCACCTCGGGTGATTACTGAACAGTATACCTAGCCTTGCGAAATGCCAAAAGTATCGGCGTGATAATCACCCATGTGGGGTCTTATTTGAAGGGTAAAAACACGTGGGGCGATTTCAGAGATCTATTTATTACGACGCTGTTATCACTCTGATCGCCCCCACGCTACTGTAGACAATTTGTCATCGTTGGCAAAGCCATCGTACCATAGTCTATATGGCTAGTCAATGGATCGTCCAGCCGCCGTCGACGAACAGCACGTGGCCCAGCACCATGTCGCTCAGCGGGCTGGCCAGGAACAGCACCGCGCCTACATGATCCGTGGGCTGCGCCCAGCGGCCCGTCAGCAGCTTCTCGCGCAGGATCCAGTCGCGGTAGCCGGGCGTCTCGAATAGGTTGCGGCGCGTGGGCGTCTCGGTGATGCACGGCGCCACGCAGTTGACGTACACGCCGCGCGGCCCCCACTCCGTGGCCAGGCAGCGCGTGAGCTGGTGCACCGCAGCCTTGAGCGCCCCGTACACGGCGCGGCCCGGGAAGGCCGTCACGGCCAGCGTCGAGCCGATGGTGATGATCTTGCCGCGGCCCTGCGCCAGCATCACCTTGCCGATCGCCTGGCAGGTGAAGAACGTCCCGCGCAGCAGCGTGTCCGCCGTGCGGTCGTACTCCGCCTCCGTCACCGCCTCCGCTGGCGTGGTGCCCGTCCAGCCTGCGGCGGTGACCAGGATGTCGATGCGGCCGAACGCTTGCTGGGTGCTGGCGGCCAGCGCCTCGAGCTGGGCGAGCTGGGTCACGTCGGTGGGGACCACCAGCGCGCGGCGGTCGCGGGCGCGCACCTGCTCGGCGGTAGCGGCGAGGCCCGCGGCATCGAGGTCGGCCAGCGCTAGGTGGCAGCCGGCGTCGGCCAGGCCCAGCGCCAGCGCCTGCCCGATACCGCTCGCCGCGCCGGTCACCACGGCGATCTGGTCGCGCAGTTGGAAGGCTGCCAGGTCGGGCATCGCGTCACCTCCTCCGCCCCCGCCGGGCGCTGCAGCCACTCGCGGTCGAGTCGAGCGGCCACCGTGAACGACGGCCCGCCCCTGCGCGCGGTGGCCAGCCCATCTCTGTCGCCAGCCGCCTAGTCGGTCGCCACCTTCAGCACGATGCGGCCGACAGCTCCTGTAGTGTCGAGCCGTGTCAGCGCCGTGTTCGCCTCCTCCAAGTCGAGCACGCTGTCCACCACCGGCTGGATGACGCCGTCGGCGACGAGCTGGATGGCACGCGCGAGCTCGTGGCGCAGCACGTAGCGCGAGCCGAGGTAGCTGATCTCGCCCATCATCGTCTCGGCGCTGGGGATCGGGTAGCGCGCGCCGACGGTGTAGCCGACCAGCACCACCCGCCCGGCCGGCGCCACCGCCGCGCTGGCCAGCGCTAGTGACTCGGCGCGGCCGGCGCAGTCGAATACCACGTCGGCCCCGGCGCCGTCGGTATGCTGGCGCACCCAGGCGGGCGCCGCGTCGTCGGCCAGGGCGGCAGCGGCGGCCCCGTAAGCGCGCGCCGCGGCCAGCTTGCGCGCGTCGAGGTCCACGGCCAGCACGCGGGCACCCGCGGCCCGCGCCAGCTGCACGGTGTGCAGGCCCACGCCGCCCGCACCGATCACCAGCGCCGTCTCGCCCGGGCGCACCTGACCGCGAGTGACCACCGCGCGGTAGCTGGTGCCCGTCGCGCAGGAGAGCGCCGCGGCGCGCTCGGGCGGCACGCTCGCGGGCAGCGGCAGCACGTGCGAGGCGGGAACGACCAGGTACTCCTGGAAGCCGCCGGGCGTGGTGAACCCCACCCAGCCGCGCGGCGCGGCACACAGCGGCTCCAGCCCCAGCCGGCAGGCGCGACAGGCGCCGCAGCCCCAGTAGATGTACACCACCACGCGCTGGCCCACCGGCAGCGTCACCCCCGGCCCCACCGCCGCGACCTCGCCGCTGATCTCGTGGCCGGCCACGTGGGGCAGCGGCAGGTGCGCCGAGTACGCCATGCGGCCGGTGACCGTCTTGAAGTCGGAGTAGCACACGCCGCAGTACAGCACGCGCACCAGCACCTCGCCCGGCCCCGGGCTGGGCCGCGGGAGCGTCAGCCGCTCCAGCGGGCGCGCGTAGTCCACCACGGCCATGGCCCGCATCTGCGCTGTCGCGGTCATCGCTCGCTTCCTCCCCGCGCGGGGTCAGACTAGCACGTAGCCGCCGTTGACGTCGATCGTAGCGCCGGTGATGTGGCGCGCCTCGGGCGTGCACAAGAAGCAGATCACCGCCGCGATGTCGTCCGGCTCGGCGATGCGCCCGAGCACCGTCTCGCGCTCGATCTGGGCCACCAGCTCCGGCGGCCAGGCCTGGCGCGTGCGCGGCGACCAGGTCGGCCCCGGCGCCACGGCGTTCACCGTCACCCCATGCGGGCCGAGCTCCTTGGCCAGGTAGCGCGTCAGCGCCAACAGCGCCGCCTTGCCCGCCACGTAGTCGGGCGTGGTGAAGTGCTGCTGGGCGCGCGCCACCTGCGACGAGATGTTCACGATGCGACCGGCGTCGCTGGCGATCAGGTGCGGGATGGCCGCCCGCGCGCACAGGAACGCACTGGTGACGTTCAGCGCCAGCCCGGCGTTCCACTCCGCCTCGGTGGTCTGCTGCACCGTGCGCTGGCGCGACCAGCCGCCGACGCCGTTGACCAGGATGTCCAGGCGCCCGAACCGCTCGACGGCCCGCGCCACCAGCGCGTCGACCTCGCGGCCGACGGTGGCGTCGCCGACGAGCGGCAGCGTCGGCGCCCCCCGTGCTGCCAGGTCGGCCGCGAGTGTGTCGAGCGCCGCCGCGTCGCGATCGACCAACGCCAGCGCCGCGCCGCCCGCTGCCAGCCGGCGCGCGGTAGCGGCCCCGATGCCCGCCGCGGCGGCGGTGACCAGGGCGACGCGCCCCGTGAACGGCTCGCTCATCGCGCGGTACCTCCCCTCCGCGCCGCGGGCCGGCGGCTCGGGAGCGGCATCGCGGCTCAGCCGACGCCCAGGTAGCGGTGCTTCACCTCGGCATCGGCGTCGAGCGCGGCGGGCGCGCCCTGCCAGACGACCTGCCCGCGGTCCATGACATAGATGGTGTCCGCCAGCTTCAGGGCCAGGCCGAGGTTCTGCTCGACCAGGAAGATGGCCTGGCCGGCCTGCTTGAGCGCCAAGAGCTGCTCGCCGAGCTGGTGCAGGATCAGCGGCGCCAGCCCCTCCGACGGCTCGTCCATCAGCAGCAGGTTGGGGTTGGCCATCAGCGCGCGGGCGATGGCCAGCATCTGCTGCTCGCCGCCGGAAAGGGCCCCGCCACGGTTGGCGCGGCGCTCGGCGAGGCGCGGGAACAGCGCGTATACCCGCTCGATCGTCCAGCCGGCGCCGTTGCCGTCGCGCGGCGGGCGGGCGGCGATCTCCAGGTGCTCCTGCACGGTGAGCGAGCGGAACACGCGGCGGCCCTGGGGGACCAGCCCGATGCCCAGCCGTGCCACCTCGTGCGGCGTGCGGCCGCGCAGCTCCTGGCCGGCGTAGCGCACGCTGCCGCCGCGTACCTCGGGCGGCGCCAGGCCCATGATGGCGCGGATGAGGGTAGTTTTGCCCACGCCGTTGCGCCCGAGCAGGGCCACCACGCGCCCCTCGGGCACCTCGAGGCTCACCCCGCGCAGCACCTGGGCCAACGCGTAGCCGGCGTACAGGTCGGTCACCTGGAGCACGGGGCCCTCCTCGCGCGCGGCGGGTCAGTGGTGCTCGCCGACCCCAAGGTAGATCTCCTGCACGGTGCGATTGTGCCGGATGGTGGCGGGCGTCTCGTCGGCCACCACGCGGCCGTTGTAGAGGCAGGTGACGCGATCGACCAGGTTGAGCACCAGGTCCATGTCGTGTTCGATGATCACCAAGGTCAGCGTGGGCGGCAAGCCGCGCACCAGCTCGGCCATGCGCGCGCGCTCGGCGGCCGACAGCCCCGCCGCCGGCTCGTCGAGCAGCAGCACCCGCGGCTCGCCCACCAGCGCGAGGGCCAGTTCGAGCTGGCGCTGCTCGCCGTGCGACAGCTCGCGCGCGGGCACGTGCGCCTTGCCGAGCAGCGCGACATCGCCCAGCGCGCGCTCGACGCGCTCGGCCAGCGCCCCGTGCCGCCGCACGGGCCACAGCGGGTTGAACTTCTGCGCCGACAGCCCCTGCGCAGCGAGCATCACATTCTCGAACACGGTCAGGCGCGGGAAGATGTTGGTGATCTGATAGGTGCGGCGCAGCCCGCGGCCCACCCGCCGCGGCGCAGGCAGCCGCGTGATGTCCTCGCCGAACAGGCGGATGCGCCCGCTGGTGACCGGCAGCTCGCCGGAGATGAGGTGGAACAGGGTCGTCTTGCCGGCGCCGTTGGGGCCGATGACGGCGCGCCGCTCGCGCTCGCGCACGCGCAGCGACACGTCGGCGACCGCTACCAGGCCCCCGAACGCCTTGGTGACTCCCTCCAGCTCCAGCGCCGCCGGGGAGCTGCCGTCCGTTGCCGTCATGCCACGCTCTCGGAGGCCGAGGGTACGCAGCTCACGGCTGGAGGCCGAGGGCACGTAGCTGCTCGGGCGTACCCTGGAACTCGCGGCTGTATAGCGGTTGCTTGAGGAACTTGTCGGCGCCAAAGGTCCAGAACTGCGACACGTTCTCGTAGGTCTTGATCGGCACGTTCCACAGCCGCCCGTCCGGCCGCCGCTCCACCTGGCGCACGTACACGTTCAGGATCGGCGCGCCGTAGTCGTCCAGCTTCTGCTGGCCGAACGGCCCGCTGACCTCTGTGCGTCGTACCGCGTCCAGGAACGCCTTGCGGTCGCTGATGTTGCCGTTGAGCCGCTCGATGGCCTTCGCGATCCAGCCGGCGGCGGCGAACATCGCCGCGGCGTAGTACGAGGGCAGCTGGTTGTACTCGCGTAGGTAGGCATCTACCATGTCCTGCGTCTCGCGGGCCGGCCGTCCCTCGGCCCAGTGGCCGAGCGAGATCAGCCCCTCGGCCTCCGGCCCCATGCTGCGCAGCACCGACTGGTCGAGCATCGTCTCGGTAGCCAGCAACGGCACGCGGTCCTTCAGCCCGAACTCGGCCCACTGTTTCACAAACCGCACTGAGTCCGCGCCGACCGTCAGGACGAACACAGCGTCCGGATTCGCACCGGGAATCTGCGCCAGGTACGAGCCGAAGTCGGGTGTGTTCAGCGGGAACCAGAGCTGGGTGAGGATTTGGCCGCCGCGCGCGGTGAAGGCGCGCACGAAGCCGCCACACACCTCGTGCCCAAAGGCGTAGTCGGCGCAGATGGTCAGCACGCGGCGATAGCCCTGGTCGTAGGCCCAGTCGCCCTGCACGTGGGTCACCTGGCTGCTACCCCAGCCGGCCACCTTGATCACGTTGTCCACCCGCGCGCGCTGGGTCAGATCGTCGGCCGCCACGATCGGGAAGAACGTCGGGGTCCCGGTCGTTTTGACATAATCGGCGACGGCGTAGCCGATATTGGCCAGCAGCGGCCCGACGATGAAGTCGACCTGCTGCTGCTCCACGAACTGGCGTGCTTTGGTCAGCCCGGTGTTCGGTTCACTCGCGTCGTCCTCGACCAGCGTTTGGAGCTGGCGGCCCGCCACTGTGGCGCCGTTCAGTTTCCAGTACAGGTTCCAGCCGTTGACCATATCCTGGCCACTGGCTGCCGACACGCCAGTCAGCGACGCCAGCACGCCGGCCTTGATCGGCCCTGCTGCCTGTTGTCCCGCCCCGCTGCCTGGGGCACCTGGAGGGGCGCAAGCCGCGACCAGCGCCAGGATCCCCGCTACTGCTGCCCAGGTGCGCCAGCGTCCCATGACTGCCCTCCTCGCCCTCTGCCGCGGCTGCCACTAGCTGCCGGTAGCCGCTCGCTCTTCGTCTACGGCCATGGGGTAGGCGCCGGGGGCCGCTGCGCTGACCGGGCGCTGCTGCCGCTGTTGCCAGGCTGCCCAGCCGCGGCGCCCCAGCCCTACCAGGCCGTCTTTGGCGAACAGCACGACCACAATGAAGATCAGTCCCAGCACCGTGGGCCAGCGGGCCACGTACATGCTCAGCAGGTTCTTGACCGCTACGATCACCGCGGCGCCCAGCACCGGCCCTAGCAGCGTCCCCGCGCCGCCCAACACGACCATCAGGAGCCCTTCGGTCGAGGCGGAGATATGGACCGACGAGGGGCTGATGTACTGGTTGTACCAAGCGTACAGCAGCCCGGCGACTCCCGCGAAGAACCCCGAGATGGTGAATGCCAGCAGCTTGTGCAGCGTCACGTTGTAGCCGAGCGTCCGCATGCGCGACTCGCTCTCGCGGATGCCGCGCAGGGTCAGCCCGAACGGCGAGCGCACCAGCAGCCACAGCGCGAGCGCACAGAGGAGGAACACCACCAGGGCGAAGTAGTAGTACTGCCAGTACAGCGTGGCGAACGCGGGGCGCGCGATGCCGCGGATACCGTTCTCGGCGCCCGTGACGCTGGCCCAGCGGTACGCCAGCCCCCACACCAGCATGCCCTCGGCCATGGTGATCATCACGAAGAAGATGCCGCGCGTGCGCACCGCCAGGAAGCCGAACAGCAGGCTGACCAGCACCGTGAGCGCCAGCGCGACCCCGGCGGCTTCGACCCAGCCCCAGCGGAGGCGACTGACGAGGTAGCCCATGGTGTAGGCGCTGATACCCAGCACGCCGGCGTGGCCTAGCGGCATCAGGCCCGTGTAGCCGCCCAGCAGGTCGATGCTCATCGCCAGCAGGCCGAAGAACAGGATCTGCGTGGCCACGCTGACGTAGAACGACGAGGTCAGGTAGGGAAGCGCGATAGCGAGCACGAGCGCCGCTGCCAGCAGCCCCAGTTGGAGCGGCGCGGGGATGTGGCGAGCGAGAGCGGCCGCGCGCATCAGCTCGCCCTCCCCAGCAGGCCATACGGCCGCCAGGCCAAGATGAGCACCATCGGAGCGAACAAGGTGAAGTACAGCAGGTCAGGCACCAACGCCTTGGCGAAGGCGTCGATCAAGCCGACCGTCAAGCTCCCCACCACCGCGCCCACCAGGCTACCCGGCCCGCCGATGATCACCACCACGATGGCCAGCAGCAGGATCTCCCAGTCGGCACCGGGGTATAGTGCCAGGAACGCGCCGCCCAGCAGCCCCGCCAGCCCTGCGAGGAACGCGCCGAAGGCGAACACGCGGTTGAACAGCCGCTGGATGTCGATGCCCATGGCGTCGACCATCTCGCGGTCGTCCACCCCCGCGCGGATCACTGCGCCGAGTCGCGTGTGGTGCATGAGGTACCACAGCACCGCCGCGATGCCCACCCCGACCAGCACGACGAACAGGCGGAACACGGGGTAGGTGAGGCCGAACAGGCTCACCGACTCGCGCAGCACGCCCGGGGTGCGGATGGTGAGCGGGTCGCCGCCCCAGATGGCTAGCGCGAGATCGCCCAGCACGAAGGCCAGGCCGAGCGTGAGCAGCACCTCGGGGTCGGTCTGGCCGCGCACCTGGCGTAGCAGCGTGCGCTCGACCACTAGGCCCAGTGCGGCGATCGCCAGCCCCGCGCCGACCAGCGCCAGCCAGAAGTTGCCCGTGAATACCAGCAGGCTGAAACCGATGTAGCCGCCGACCAGATACAGCCCACCGTGGCAGAGGTTGGTGATGCGCATCAGCCCGAAAATGAGCGTGAAGCCGCTGGCGAGGAGGAACAGTAGCGCCCCGAAGGTAACTCCGTTGAGAAAGTGCAGCGCGAAGGTGTCGGCGGTCATCGGCTCCCCACGTCGCGCATCCCGAGGCCCCGCGCCCGCGGGCAGTGCCGTGGCGTGGGACACACCCCCGGTGTGCTGCGGATTGTAGGCGTGAAGCGCGCGCCGGTCAAGGGTGGGGCAGCAGGGGCAGCGCTACTCACGGTGCTCAGCGGTACAGCGCCTCGACGAAGCCGCTGGTGCGCAGCTGCTCGACGAAGCGCAGGTCCACGAACTGCTCGGGCCGCGCCGTGGCCGCCGCCGGGCTGTCGGGCCGCGTGCGCAGCTCGGCGGCGATCGCCTCCAGCGAGGGGTACAGGTCGCGCTGGAAGCGGCCGCGGAAATAGGCGTAGGTGTCCTCTAGCACCTCGCGCTCCTCGACCCCGGTGTAGCGGGCGATAGCCTGGAGCGCCGCCTCGCGGTCTGTCTCGTAGCGGTGCACGCCCCGCGCGACCCCGCGCACGACGCGCTCGACGATCTCCGGGTGCGCCGCGACGTAGGCACGCGTGGTGCTGAGCGTCGAGCCGGGGGAGGGGAGCTGGAGCGCCGTGATGTCGATCAGCAGGTGCAGGCCCAGCCGGCGCGCCTCGAGGCCCAGCGGCGGACTGACCACGATGCCCTGCACGGTGCCGGCTTGTAGCGCGGCCACCGACTCGGGATTGCCGCCGGTGGCGATCATGGCCACGTCGCGTCCGGGCTCCAAGCCATAGCGGCGCAGCGCCTCGCGGCCGGCCACGTCGCTGGAGGCGCCGATCCGCGATACGCCGACCGTGTGGCCGCGCAGGGCCTCGACGGTGGGAAAGTCCGGCGCCCCATACAGCGCCTGCACATGGGCGTTGGACAGCGAGCCGACGATCACCTGGTCGCCGCCCTGGAGAATCGCGTCCACAATGGCGGGCCCGCCGGCCATGGCCACGGCTACGTCGCCGTTCTGGAGGGCGCCCAACATCGGCGCGCCGGCGGGGATGCGCACCAGCGCGGTGTCTAGCCCTTCCTCGCGGAACAGCCCGGCTTCCTGGGCCAGCCACATCGGCGTGGTGCCCGCGTTGGTCGTGGTGTAGGCCAGCCGCACTGACACCAGTGGCGGGACCGTCGCGCTGGCCGAGGTGCTGCCGCGGTCAGTGGGCGTGGCGGCGGGCCGCGTGCAGGCGATGAGCAGCGCGCCGGTGAGCAGGGCCCTGTAACGCGTGAGCCGGCCAGCCCGCCGCCGCCATGAAGGCCAGCTCGACTGTTCGCGGCGGCGGGGACGCAGGGCCCCACGGCGGTCGGGGCCGAATCGCAGGAGGCTGAGTCGGCGCGGCAGGG
Source organism: Chloroflexota bacterium (assembly GCA_035294645.1). GTDB lineage: Bacteria > Chloroflexota > UBA6077 > UBA6077 > JAJPHF01 > JADGHJ01. The sequence goes on along the minus strand of DATGKN010000062.1, from coordinate 16,734 downwards.
ATGGGTGAGGGCGTAGCATGGAGAGACCTCGCAGCCATGACGGACGCCGCGGCCTAGTCCACCAGGCGCAGCTGCGCGGGAGAGGGATCGATGGTCGCCAGCAGCGGCCGCGCCAGGTGCGGGAAGGCGACGATCGCCTGGCCCGGCGCCAGGGTGGGCAGCCGCCGCCACAGCGCGGGGTCGATCCCGCTGACCGTCCGCCGCAGGTCGTCGACTACCTGCGGGTCGGTGATCTTGTGCAGGATGTAGCTGTTCACCAGCCCGAACAGCTGCGGCGGCAGGTACTGCGGCAGCTGGGTGACGAACACCAGCCCCAGCCAGCGCTTGCGCCCGCGCCGCGCCAGCTGGCTGATCTGTTCGAACAGGATCTTCATCTTGTCGGCGCGCTCGCGGCTGACGAACTCGTGCGCCTCCTCGATAATAATCAGCACGGGGGCGGGCGACGCCACGGCCTTACCCTGGCGCCGGGCCTGCTCGAAGTCCTTGTACTGCTCCTCGCGCGTCTCCCGCACGCCGTACAGCACATCGGCGATCACCAGGTTGCTGAGCACCGGCGAGCCGGTGTCCGACAGGTCGATCACGCTGACGTGGCCGCCCTGCAGCAGCTGCGGATAGCTGAGCGGGCGGACGCTCGTACCCTGGACGTCGAACACTTGCAAGCGCTGCAAGCGCCTGAGCCGGCTGAGTAGCGGGCGCCAGGAGTTGGGGTGGGAGGGTTTTTTCGCCTGGACGCGATCCAACACGCGTTGCCGCGCCTTGGCGGCCTGCAACGCCGTGTGGAGTGGGTGCCAGCTATCAGGCAGCTTATCCGCTGCGGCGAGGCAGGCGCCGACGATGTCGACCAGGAACAGCAGCTCCAGCTGCGGGTAGCCGTGCTCGAACTCGTCGATTCCTAGCGCGCGCTGCTCCTCGTCCGCATTGCCCGGCTTGGGAAAGATACCCAGGTCGCGCAGGAGCTGCTTGCAAAGGTCATATGCATCGAAGAACCGCTCGTGCTGAGCGTCGGACAGCTCCAGCAGCTCCACGACGGTGTAGGGCGACAGGTGCGCGAACTGGAGGGCGAACTCACGGCGCCGGGGATGGTCGGGGTTGGCGGTCTCGCGGCCCACGAGGTGGTATAGCGTGACGTTCGGCACCCCGTCCGGCTTGAGGCCGCGGCGGGCCAGCGCCTGGCGCATGCGTGCGTCGGCGTTCGGCTCGTGCAGGCGCGTGTACTCGCCCTCGACATCGAGCAGGATCACGGCGAAGCCGGCGCGCTGGGCCTCGGCCACTAGCCGTGCCACGGTGGTGGACTTGCCGCCGCCCGTGGTGCCCAGGATGGCCAGGTGGCGCGGCAACACGTCCTTGCGGTCGGCGGGCACGCGCAGCGCGATCGCCTCCTGGCCCACTACGGTGCCCAGCTGGATCGCGCCCGTGGTGCCCAGCACCCGCGCCGTCTCCTCCGCATCGAGCACCCACACGGGGCTCTGGGGCAGCGGGCGCAGCCGGGGCGGCACCAGCCCGCCGTCCTGCTCCTCGCCCAGCAGCTCCACCTGCACGCGGCCGTGGTGGGGCGGGGTGAAGATCCCTCCACGGGTCACGGTCATGACAAGCAGCGGCGAGTCGGCGCGCAAGCCATCGGGGTCGGCGAACGGCCCGGCCACCACCGCGCCGAGGTAGCTGCGCCCGTCGCGGCTACGGATGCGTACGAGCGCCTGCGAGGGGGCGGCAGCCAGCCCATCGCGGGGCAACAGCACGGTCACCGTGCCGTCCTGGCTGGCCGGCGAGTCGAACATGGTAAAGCCGATGGCGCCGGGGAACTCTGGCTGGTAGGGAGGCGCGGCGTGCGCCAGCTCCGCTTGGACCTGGGTCCGCACGGCGTCCGCCAACGCCTGGCCGTCGGCATTGTGGAGAGGCACCGGGCTATGGTCCTCGATCATCGGTAGCTCCTCAGCGCCACGGGCGCGTGGCGCGCTCGGCGAAGTACTCCCAGGGCGCCCCGGCCGCCGCGTACGCCGTGCTGACCGTGTCGCGCAAGACCTGGCCGCCGAACAGGGTGGCGCAGGTGTGGTCGGCGAGGTCGAGCAGCAGGGGGAAGCCGCGGTGCCACTGCAAGACGCTATCGGCCAGGGCGATGCGCGCCGCCACGTGCGCGAGGTCGCGGTGCGCGTAGAACACCTGCGCCGGCGCGGCCGGGGTGGCGCGGTAGATGCCCACGACGACCTGGGCGGTGATCTGGTCGCGGAACCGCTGGATCCACTCCGTAGTAGTCAGCCGGCGGCCATCGGCCGTGGTGTCCACCGTGGTGCGGCCCGCCCACTGGCCATGGGCGAATACCGGCTCTAGATAGTCGTTGAGCCACTGCACGATGGCGTACTCCAGCGGCAGCAGCGCGTGGCCGAGGCTCTGCAGCAGCCGGTGTCTGGGTGCGCTGGGCACGTAGACGAAGCGTCGATGCCCTGCGATGAGCCGTTCTACCAGGCGCGTGCCGAGGACCATCAGGTCGCGGCTGCCCGCGCCGGTGATCAGCTCGAACGGCGCGGGGCTGCCGTGGCCCAGCAGCCAGCAGTCCTCCCCGCGTTCCAGTAAGATGGCGCGCTCGACGTACTCGGCGATGGCGCGGGTGGCGAAGCGGCTGAGGTAGTCGCGCCGCGGGGGGTGATCGAGCGCTTCCCGTCGCTCCCGTCGCTCCAGCAGGGCTAGCGCTTCTTCGAGGGGGTCGTCGGGCCGCACGCGCAGGTCTCGACGGTACAGGCGCCGCACCCACGAGTGGGCGGAGCCGTAGTAGGCGACGGTGCTGACCCCGACCTGGACGACGGTGAGCGGCAGCGTGTCGAAGGGGTTCAGCGAGGCGTCGCTGGCCAGCACCTTGCCGTTGAACAGCAGCCCCTCGGTGATCTGTTTGAGTTCGTCTTCGTCGACCCGGTGGAACCCGGCCCCGGGCGGTGCGCTGGGAGCGGTGGCCAGCCTGGGGAGCACCGCCGCACGGAACTGCTCGCGCACGCGGCGCTCCTGCTCGACAGCCGCGCGCACCTCGCTGGCCAGTCGCTCGTACAGCTGGCTCAGGTCGTCGGTGTCCTGCCATGAGCGCAGGTCGAGCATCGCCTCTAGCGACTCGCCGAACGCCTGGTCGAAGGTGCTGGGGTCGATGTCGGGGGCTGCCCCGTCGCGCTGCTCTGCCATCCGCCCCTCCTCCTCCACGGCTGGCGGCTAGAGCCCACCACTGCGGCCTGCCCTGGTCGCCGCCCCCTGCCGAGCGCGCCGGCGCCGTGGTCACGCCGCTGCCGGCGAGTGTAGCGCCAGACGCCTATTATTGTCGCGTCTCCACCGGCCACCCGCTCGCTGGGCGAGAGCGGGAGCGGGTAGCGCGGAAGGCTGGCTGTCGCACTCCCTCGCTGCCCGTGGAACGACGAGTAGGAGCCGATCTCAGGCTTGGGAGGGCCACGATGGAGATGCAGTCCGTGCGCCACCGGGCGCCGGCGGTGGACGCGGTACGGCCGGTATCGGTGTTTCGCGCCGCCCTGCTGGCGGCGGCCACGGAGCAGCGCAAGAGTCGCGCGCGCAGTCCGGAGCGGGTCGCGGCGGTGAGCCGCCTGTGCGATGCGGATCTGGGGATGCTCGTCAGCGAGTTCGAGGCGCTGCTAGCGGAGTCCGCCGAGGTGTCGCGGCTGGTCGAGCGCCTGCACGCTGCGCTGGCGCGCCTGGCGCCCGAGCCGCGGGCCGAGGAGGAAGCGGATGTTGACGCGGATTAGCGTTCGGAACTGGCGCGCGTTCGACACCGCCGACCTTGCCCTGCGCCCAGGTCTCAACGTGTTGCTGGGGCCCAACGGCGCGGGGAAGACCTCATGGCTAGAGGCGGTAGCCTTCGCGCTGACGGGCGCGCCGGTGGTGTTGCCCAATGCCCGCCTGTTCGCGCGGGCCGCGGGCCAGCCGGTACAGGTCCGGGTGGAGTTCCAGCTTGGCGAGCGCACGTACGGTGTCACGCGCGGGCTCACGGCCCAGGCACGTGGCCAGGTCGCCCTGGAGTGTGGGGGCCGGCGGCTGGCCGAGGGCGCCGAGGCGGTAACGGCGGCGATCGAGCGTGAGCTGGGCGTGCCGCCCGAGTTCTTGTTGCGTGTGCTGTACATGCCCGAGGGCGACGTCTACCGTTTCCTGGAGAAGCCGCCTCTGGCGGCCATCGACGCGCATCTCCAGCGGGTGTTCGGCCTCGAGCAGATCGCGCAGATCCACGTGGCCGCGACGCGGGTGCGGCAGGAGGTGAAGCGCGAGCGCGACTCGCTCGCTAGCCTGGCCGAGCAGGCGCTCCAGCGCGCCCAGGTGCTTGCCGAGGGCCGCGCCCGCTGGGGCGACGACCCGTTTACCCAGCAGGCAGAGCTGAGAAAAGCGCGTGAGCGGCTCAAGGCGGAGCTGGAGGCCGCCAGCGCCCGGCGACGGGAGCTGCAGGAGCAGGCGCACCGCCTCCAGCAAACCGCGCAGGCCCTCGAGCGGCTCGCTCGTGAGGAGGCCGCGCTGGCCGGCGACGACCCCGATGAAGCCGTCCAGCGGGCACGGCAGCAGGTGGTCGAACGCGAGCAGGCGGAGCAGCAGCTCGCCCAGCAGCTGGCTGACTTGCGGGCCGCACAGCGGCTATTGGCCGACGAGGGCACCAAGCTGCGGCGGCGCGCGCCGCTCGACCTGGCTGCCGACGACCCCGAGCTGCGCGCGCAGCGCGACGCCGTGGAGACCGTGCTGCGCGAGATCGACGCGGCGCTTGCCCGCGCGAGCGCGGAGCTGCAAGGGGTGCGCGACAGCTCGGCGTTTCTCACCACCCAGCCGCCCGATGGCGCTACCGAGCCGGTGTGTCCGGTCTGCCGCCAGGCGCTGCCCGAGCCGCTGCGCCAGCGCATTCTCGCCGAGAACGCCGCGCGGGAGCGCCAGCTGCGAGAGGAGATCGCGCGGCTGCGCGCGCGCCGGGTGGCCGCCCGCACGGGGCTGGAGCGCGCGGCGGCCGCCCTGCACGAGCGCCTGCTCGCCGCGCAAGATGCTCGCGAGCGCCAGACGGCTGATGCCATCGTCGCGCTGGAGAGCCAGCAGCACGCTGCCAGCCAGGCACGCAACGAGGCGGAGCGGCAGTATCGCGCGGCGCTGGAGCGTCGCCGGCGACTGGGAGAGCTCGCCGCCCAACGCGCCGAGCTGCTCGCCGCCAGCGGCGACAGCGCGGACCTCCCTGCCCGCACCGCCGCGGTACGTCAGGCGCTGGGCGAGGCCCAGCAGGAGGAGGCGCGCCGGACCCAGGAGCTGCGCCAGGTACAGGAGCAGTTGGCCACGCTTGACGGCTACCTCCAGTTGCTCGCGATGGAGGGGCAGCCGCCGCAGCTGCTGGAGCGCCGCCGGCTCGTGTTGGCCCGGCGCGAGCTGCTGGCCGAGCTGTTCGCCGCCGCGGTGCAGGCGACTATCGACCGGGTGCGCGCGGGCGCGCTGGCAGCGGCCTACGACGAGGTGGCGCGCGCCTGGGAGCGGTTCAGCGGCTGGGCACCTGTACGGCTTGAAGCGGGGGCGAAGGGCAAGCTCGCGGTGCATACTGCTGCCCGCGCGCTGGAGCTGGCGCAGCTCAGCGGGGGCGAGCGCGCTGCGTTCCTGGTGCTCCTGCACGCGCACCTTGGACGTCACTTCGGGCGCGGGGGCTTCCTGCTGCTCGACGAGCCGTTGGAGCACCTCGACGCCGACAGTGGCCAGCGGCTGCTCGAGCTGTTGCGGGCGCGCCTGCCACGAAGGCGTGCTGACGCAGGTGGTGTTGGCCACGGTCGAGGCCGAGGTGGTGCATCGCGCGCTCGACGACACGGCCGTGCACCTGGTGCGCCTGCCCTCGCCGGCCGCGCCGCGCTCGGCCTGACGCCGCATGCACCGTGCGCGCGGGAAATTGACACCCCGGCGGGCTGGCTTCTAGATTTCCAGCCAGAGGTGGAGGCCCCGCAGACAGGGAAGCCGGGATGACCTACGACACGGTGTGCTGTGGGCGCTGGGCGCCGCACCGGCAGCCTCGCCGCCTATGAGAGTGCGGTTCTGGGGCACGCGCGGCTCGGTGCCCACCCCTGGGCCGCGCACCGCGCGCTTCGGCGGCAACACCGCCTGCGTGGAGGTCGAGGCCGATGACGGCACCCGCCTCGTGCTGGACTGCGGCACGGGCGCGCGGGAGCTAGGGACGGCGCTGACTGCGGCGCCGCCGCCTGATCGGCGCCTGCACTTGCTCATCAGCCACACCCACTGGGACCACATCCAGGGCTTTCCGTTCTTCGCACCGGCTTACGATCCGACTTGCACGCTGGACATCTACTCCCCCGCAGGTCTCGAGGGGACCCTGGAGAGCTCGCTCTCCGGTCAGATGCAGTACACGTACTTCCCTGTGCGCCTGGCCGACCTGCGCGCGCGGCTCGTGTTCCACGAGCTAGGCGAGGGGGAGTTCTGCGCTGGCAGCGTGCGGGTCCAGGCGCAGTACCTGAACCATACCGCGCCCGCGCTCGGCTACCGGCTGACCGTGGGCGGCGTGACCGTCGTGTACGCCTCGGACCATGAGCCGTTCTGGTGGCCCGGCGGCCGCCGCCGCGATGTGGAGCCGCCGTTGCACCCGGGCGACCAGCGCCATCTCGCTTTCCTGCGGGGCGCCGATGTCGTGATCCACGACGCTCAGTTTCTGGATCGCGAGTATCCCGCCCGTCGCGGCTGGGGCCACAGCACGGTGGAGTACGTCACCGAGATGGCCCTGCGCGCGGAGGTCCGTCAGCTGGTGCTGTTCCACCACGACCCCGCGCACGACGATCGCCTGATCGCCTCCATCACGCGCGCGGCCAGCCGCCGCGTGGCGGCGCAGGGCAGCAGCATGGAGGTCATCGCCGCCGCCGAGGGTCTGGAACTCGTGCTGCCCGAGCAGGCCGTGGTTCCCTTCATGCTGCCACTGCCCGGTGGGCAGCCGGGCCGGAGCGCGCCGCCGCGCGCGCGGCTGCTGGTAGCAGGGGGCACGGCCGATGACCTGGCGCTGCTGCGCACGGCCCTGGCGCCCGACGGGCACCGCTTGTTGCCGTGCCCGCCGGGGTTGACGCTGCCCGCCGCGGTGGCGCGCCTGCGGCCGGCGCTGGTGCTGCTCATGGCCGGCGGCGATCTCAGCGACCCGCTGCGCGCGGCGGCGGAGCTGCGGGCCAGCGCGGCCGGCCGCGAGCTGCCCATCGTGGTGCTGCTCGCGGACGAGGTGCCCGGGCGCGTGGCCGAGCTCCTGGCCCAGGGTACCGACATCGTCGCGCGCCCGTTCAGCTCGCCGATGCTGCGCTCGCGGGTGCGCGCGTGGCTGGCCCGCAGCCCGGCCGGGCGGCGCGGCCGGCGGCGCGGGCGGGCGGTGCGGTTCGGCGAGCTGCGGGTCCCGACGGTGTTCGCGGACCTGCCTCGGCGCGAGCGGGCGGCGCTGCTGCGCGACGCCGCCACCTGCCACCTGCCTCCGGGCACCGTGCTGTGCCGGGCGGGCGACCCCCCGACTGGCGTGTACTATGTGCGCGAGGGGGCGGTGCAGGTGGTTACCCGCGCGCCCGATGGCGAGGAGATCGTGCTCGACGCCGTGCAGGCGGGCGGGCTGGTCGGCGAGCTGGCGGTGCTTGACCAGCGGCCCCGCGCGGCCACGCTCGTCACCGCCGCGCCGACGGTCGTCGATTTCGTGCCCGCTGAGGCGTTTCTCGCGGCTTTGGCGCGGTCCCCGCGCGCGTGTCTGCGCCTGCTGCGCGTGCTCGCCGGCCGCCTGCGGGCCACCGACCGGCGCGTGAGCGCCATCGCTGCGGGGGATCTGCCCGAGCGAGTGGCGCGCCAGCTCCTCCACGCCGTCCGCCACGACGGCGCGGCGCCACTGGCGGTGGCCGCGCTGGCCGCGGCGGTGGGGGTGGACGAGCCGCGGCTGGAGCGCACCCTCCTGCTGCTGGAGGCCGGCGGCTTCGTCCGGCGCGAGAGCGGGTGTGTGCGGGTGACCGACCTGGAGGGGCTGCTGCGGTTCGCGCTGGAGTAGCCCGCGCGGCTAGCGGAGGTGCTGGGCGAACCAGTCGGCCACCAGGCTGGCGACCTGCGCGTGCGCGTAGCCGTGGTAGGTCTGTTCGAAGAAGTGGCCCGCGCGCGGCACTAGCTCCAGGCGTACGTCCTGCCGGCCCAGCCGGCGTAGCGCGTCGTACAGCCACAGCGAGTGGTCGTGGGGGTTCACCAGGTCCATGTCGCCGTGGACGAGCAGCACGGGTACGCGCAGCTGGTCGGCGTGACGCAGGGCCGAGATGGCCTCGTAATAGGCGGGGTCTTCCTCTGGGGTGGCGCCTCGGCCGGCGAGCAGCTCGGCGTAGCGCGAGGGCGCGTAGTCGCGCAGGGCGCGCATGTAGGCGACGTTATCGGTCAGCGGGCTCAGTGCCGCCACCGCCCGGAAGCGAGCGTCGCGGGCCGCGGCGAGCAACGCGGCCGCGCCGCCTCGGGAGTGGCCCGCCACGCCGAGCTGGCCGTCGCGCACGACGCCGCGGGTGAGCAGCCAGCTCGCGGCGGCGGCCACCTGTTCCGGGTCGTGGATCAGGTAGCGGCGCTCGGGCGGGTAGGTAATGGCGCAGACCAGGAAACCGCGCGCTGCCAGCGGCTCGGCGAGCCAGCCGAGCCCCGCGCGGTCGCCCAGCCGCCCTGGGCACAGGACGATAGTCGGCCAGTGGCTAGCGCCCCCCGCTGGCTCGACCAGCAGGTACTCGTCGACGGTGTAGCTCCTTACCACCAGGGTGCTCCCGCGCGCAGTATGGGCTTGCTGCAGGGTGTAACAGGTGGACCGCTGCCGCGCAACGGGACATCACATCGCTTGACGCGCGGGGGCGCGGCAAGTGACTATGCAGCCAAGGAGCGCGCGAGGAGCCAGCGGTGGGCCCGGACGAGCAGGAGCTAGCACTGTTCCCCCTGCAGGTAGTGCTGTTCCCTGGCATGGCCTTGCCGCTGCACATCTTCGAGGAGCGGTATAAGTTGCTGATGGCCCGCTGCCTGGAGCGCGGCGAGCAGTTCGGCGTGGTGCTGATCCGCGAGGGGTTCGAGGTCGGTGAGCCGGCCGAGCCCTACGCGGTGGGGACCGAGGCCCTGCTCCACCGCGTGGAGCGCCTGCCGGAGGGCCGCTTCAACCTGGTGGTGGTCGGGGGGCGGCGGTTCCGCTGCGTGGAGCACCTGCAGGAGCGGCCCTACCGCGTGGCGCGCGTGGCGTGGCTGCCCGAGGACGAGGCGGCGGATGCTGCGCTGGCTGCCGAGGTACGCGCGGCAGCCCACGAATATATCGACGCGGCGTACGCGCTCGCCCAACAGCCGCGGCGAGCGATCCACCTCGCCGATGATCCCCGGGTCATGTCGTACCAGGTGGGGGCGCTACTCCAGATCGCCGCCCAGGAGCGGCAGGCGTTGCTGGAGGAGTCTCGCCTGGCCGCCCGCCTGCGCCACGAACTGCTCCTGCTGCGGCGTGAGACCCGCATGCTCCAGTTGTCGCTGGTGCGGCGCGACCTGCATTATACCAGCCGCTTCTCGCGGAACTAGGACCGTGAAGGGCAGAGCTGGGCGCCGCCGGCCGAGGACTTCAGAGCAGGGAGCGCGCCCGCGCTAGCGGCGGCGGAAGTGGCGCACCGGGTCACTGGGCGGAGCGGCTTGCCCTTGGCGCTCCGCGCGTGCCCGCCGCTCCGCCTGGCGCTGGAGTGACTCGAAGCAGCGCCAACACACGTAGCCTCGCCCCTCGGGGTCGGGCAGCGGCTCGGTCTCGACATAGCCCGGCCCGATGAGGATGGTGCACACACGGCAGTGCACCGCGCCCTCTGGGGCCGGTGGCAGGTCGAAGTCCAGCTCGTCGCTGTCCTGATCGGGGGTGTTCTGGCCTTTCACGGGCCCCCTCCTCGGCTCCATAGTCGCGGCAGGGACTGTGGGCGCACGATTATACCGTGGCGTGCCAGGCCTGCAAGGCGGCGGGGTAATCGGTGGTCAGTGCGGCCACGCCCAGCGCGCGTAGGCGCTCCCAAGCGGGAGGGGCGTTGGCGCCCCAGACATTGACCAGCAGCCCCGCGGCGCGGGCGGCCGCCACGGCCGCGGCGTCGCAGTGGCGGGCGGGCAGCCCGACGCTGGCGATCCCCAGGGCCGCGAGTTGCGCGGCCAGGCCGGGGCGTAGCGGGCGCCGGAGCAGCGCCTGGGTAGCCAGGCCGGGGGCCCGCTGCCGCAGGGCGACCAGCGCGGCCCAGTCGAACGCCAGCGCGGTGGTCCAGGCGAATGCCTCGTGCGCGGCCAGCGCCTGCCAGACGGCATGTACGAGTGGGGCCGCGGCGGCGGCATCGGGCGGCAGCTTCAGCTCGACGAACAGCTGGGCGCGGCCGGCCACCGTGGCGAGCACCGCAGCGAGGGGGGGCGGCGGCTCGGGCGGGTAGCGGGGCGTGCCGCGCCAGCGCGCGGTCGCGTCGAGCCGGGCCACGGCCGCGGCGGGGTGGGCGGCCAGCAGCCCGCGGCCGTTGGTGGTCCGGTCGAGGGTGGCATCATGCAGGCACACTGGTACCCCGTCGGCTGTCAGGCGGACATCGACCTCCACGGCGTCGGCGCCGACGGCCAGCGCGTGGCGCACGGCGGCGAGCGTATTCTCGGGCGCCTCCGCCGCCCCGCCGCGATGGGCGACCACGAGTGGGGCATCAGGCCGCGTGCGCATCGGGGCCGTCCGGGCGCCGCTGCCGGCCCATGCTATAATCCCGCCCGGACGCGCGCCGCGGGGTGGGAACCGCTCACGCGCCGGACGTCGGGGAAGCCGCCAGCGATGAACGCCGACCTCTACTTGGGTAAAGCGTACCACTGCCTGGCCGGCGCGGAGCTGGCCCTGACGCACGGCCAGTACAACAACGCCGTCAACCGGGCGTATTATGCCGCGTTCCAGGCGGCGATCGCCCTGCTGGTAGCGGCCGGGGTGTGCCCGCCCACGCCGCGCTACTGGGGGCACGACTTCGTCCTGCGCGAGTTCTGCGCCCTGCGCCCGCCGCGTCCCGATGAGCCGCTGGAGGCCTGTGGTCCGGCGGCGCTGAAAGCGCTGCAAGATGCTCGGCTCAAGGCTGACTACGACGTGGAGTTGATGGGGGAGCCCACGGCTCGTCGCGCGGTGGCGCTGGCGCGCGCCTTCGTCGGCGCGGTGGAGCAGCGGCTGCCCCAGGAGGTTACGTGTCCGACCGGCCCCCTCCCCCTGCCGCGCGGCGCGCGCTCGAGCCATTGAAACGCGCGCTGCGCGGCCGCTTCCCCGAGGCTCGCTTCGCCGTGCGGGAGTCGCCGGATGGGCTGCGCGTCTATCTCGATGTCGCCACCGAGACGGAGGACGACTTCGCCGTGCTGGCGGTGATCGCCGGCCGCACGGTCGACCTGTTCCTACGCCACGGCTTGCAGGTGCACGTGTTCCCGTTCCGCAAGCTGCCGGCGGACTGACGCCGCCGCGGCTCAGCGCAGCGGCAGGCGGTGGCCGAGCTGAGTGAGCCAGGCGGCCGTCTCCCCCAGCACGATGCAGCGTTGCTGGCGCAGCGCAGCGAGGTTTGGCGCGCCCGTGAGGAACAGTGCGGCGCGCAGCTCGGCCAGGAAGCCCTCCAGCCAGGCGTGCAGCGCGGCGTCGCTCTCCAGCGCCGCGACGAGGGCGGGCCGCGCGACGCCCACCGCCGTGGCGCCGAGCGCCAGGGCCTTGGCCGCGTCGAGCCCCGTGCGGATGCCACCGGTGGCGATCACCGGCAGGCCCACACCCGCCGCCTCCACCACGGCGACCGCGGTGGGGATCCCCCAGCCGGCGAAGGTGCGCCCGAGCTGCACGCCCCGGGCCAGGCCGCGAGCGGCGGCGCGCTCGGCCTCGACCGCGGCGAAGCTGGTGCCGCCCGCGCCGCCCACGTCCAGCGCCGCTACGCCCGCCTGGCGCAGCCGCTCGGCCTGCTGCCGTGTCATGCCCGCGCCGGTCTCCTTGGCCACCACGGGCACGGCCAGCGCCGTGCACAGGCGGCGCAGGGCGGCGAGCGCCCCCGCGGCCCGGGTGTCGCCCTCGGGCTGGACGACCTCTTGTAAGTAGTTGAGGTGCACCACTAGGGCATCGGCGCGCAGCGTGTCGAGCGCCTCCTGGACCTGCGCCAGGGTGAGCGCGGGCTCGGAGGTCTGGTCGATCAGCTGCGGCAGGCCGATGTTGGCCAGCAGCAGCGCTGTGGGGGCCTGCTCGCGTGCCACGGCGTAGGTTGCACGCAGCTCCGGGCGCCGCAGGGCGGCGCGCTGGCTGCCGACGCCCATAGCCAGGCCGAACCGCTCGGCCGCGCGGGCCAGTGTGGCGTTGATCGGCCCGGCCTGCGGGTGGCCGCCTGTCATGCCCGCGATGACGACCGGCGCGGCCAGCGTGCGGCCGAGCAGCTCGGTGCGCAGGTCGATCGCGTCGTAGTCGACCTCTGGCAGGCAGGCGTGCAGCAGGTGGATGTCCGCCCAGCCCGGCGCGGTGGGGCCGACCGCCGGCTGGCGCGCGGTGATCTCCACGTGCTCTAGCTTGCGCTGCGGGATCGCGGCCGGATCGCCCTGCTCGGCCATGGGGGCTCCGCGCTACGGCAGCCCTACCGAGTCGGCCGCCTCGCGCAGCACGCGGTGCGAGCGCTGCAGCGCCTCGCGCTCCTGGTCGGTCATCGGTGGCACCAGGACGCGCTCGCGCCCGCGCTGGCCGACGATGCAGGGCAGCGAGAGGCACATGTTGTGCAGCCCCAGCGGGCCGTCGACCAGCGAGGTGACGGGCAGCACCTGCTTGAGGTCCCAGCGCACGGCGCGCAGCACGGCGCAGATCGAGGGGGCCACCGAGTAGAACGTGCCGCCCTTGCGCTTGATCACCTCCGCGCCGCCGTTGCGCGTGGCCTCGACGACCTCCTGCACCATCTGCGGCGAGTAGCCGGGGAACTGGTCGAGCGGGATGCCTGCCACGCTGGCGCTGGACAGCAGGGGCACCATGCTGTCGCCGTGCTCGCCGAGCATATAGGCGATCACGCTGTCGGGGGATACCTCCAGCCGCTCGGCGAGCAGCGAGCGGAAGCGCGTGGTATCCAGCACAGTGCCCAGGCCGAACACGCGCTCCTCGGGCCAGCCCGTCTGGCGCAGGGCCTGGTAGGTGAGCACGTCGACGGGGTTGGAGACCACGAACAGCAGCGCGTTGGGACTGTAGCGCGCTACGTTGTCGAGAATACCGCGCATCAGCTCCACGTTGGTGCGCAGCAGGTCGAGGCGTGTGTCGCCCGGCTTGCGCGGGACGCCGGCGGTGATCACCACGATATCCGAGCCGGCGGTGGCGTCGTAATCGCCAGCGACGATACGCGTGCGGTACGACTGAGCGAGCCCGTGGCGCAGGTCGAGAGCCTCGCCCTCGGCCACCTCGGTACGGACGTCGACGATGACGAACTCCTCGATGCCGCCCTCGAGGACGAGCTGGAACAGGGTGGTGGAGCCGACGCGGCCAGCGCCGACCATGGTCAGCTTCATCGGCGGACCTCCCAGCGGGTGGGCTGTGTGACGGGAGCGGGGGCCCGGAGCGCGCGCCGCGCCGGGCGCTCGGAGCGCATCCTGCGCCGACGATACCACTCGCCGCGCGTGTGGGTCAACGCCTCTTCAGCGTCGGGCGGGGGGGCGGCGCGGCGACGGAAACCGCGGCTAGCGCCGCCCGGCCCTCGACAGGACGCGGGGGCATCGCTACAATAGCGCCCACATTTGCGCCATGAGCCAGTGGAGCATCGGCGTACGCGATCGCCACAGGGGCGTCGTCTAGCGCCGCGGGGGAGCGAGCTATGGTGCTGCCATCGTTTCGTGTGGACGGCCAAATCGCCGTGGTCACGGGCGCGGGCAGTGGCTTGGGCGAAGCGATCGGGCTCGGGCTGGCCGAGGCGGGCGCCGCGGTGGTGCTCACCGAGCTACCCGACCTGCTGGCCCGGGCCGAACGGGTCGCCGCCCGGGTCCGCGAGCAGAGCGGCGAGGCGTACGCCGTGCCGCTCGATGTCACGGCGGTGGACAGCATCCAACGGATGGTCGAGGCTGCCCTCGACCGCTACGGCCGCATCGACATCCTGGTGAACAACGCGGGCATCCAGATCCGGCGCCGCGCGCTGGAGGTGTCGGAAGACGACTGGGACCGGGTGCTGGCGGTGAACTTGCGCGGGGTGTTCTTCTGCGCTCAGCGGGTGGGCCGGCACATGGTGGCACGGCGGCAGGGGCGGATCATCAACATCGCTTCCCAGAACGGGCTGGTGGGCATGGAGGACCGCGCGGCGTACTGCGCGAGCAAGGCCGGGGTCATCAACCTGACGCGCGTGCTCGCGCTGGAGTGGGCCGAGTTCGGGATCAACGTGAATGCCGTGGCGCCCACGTTCGTGCGCACGCCGCTGACCGCCCCGATGTGGGAGGACCCGGCGCTGCACGCCGGCGTGCTGCGGCGCATCCCGCTGGGGCGGCTGGCCGAGCCCCGGGATGTGGTGGGCGCCGTGGTGTACTTGGCCAGCCCGGCGGCGGCGATGGTGACCGGGGCCACGCTGGTGGTCGACGGGGGGTGGACGGCGGTGTAGTGGGGCTGGAGCGTGCCCAGCGCGCGTCGGCCGCGGCGGTGCGGGGCAGGCGCTGTGTAGCGCGGGGCCGCTGTCCCGCTGGTACCACCACACACGGTTGCCCGCGGCGCGCTCGAGGTCGATCGTGATTGCGCGGCAGGGCAGTGCCCGCCGCCACGGTCGTGGGGCGGGCCGGCGGTGGCTCGTGGGAGCCAGTGGGGCGCGGCGGGGGGCGGTCTACTGTGCCTCGTTCCGGTGGTGATCTGCCCGAGCGCCCGCCGGCGCCGGCGAGTTGGTGAGACGCCCCACGTGCCTGCGGCACGCTACATGGTCGGGTGAGTGCTGGCAGGCGGTAGAGCGGAGCGACGGGCAAGGGGGTGCGGGGGCGCGGGAGAACTATGGTACACTGACAAGCGACGCGCGGGCCCGTAGCTCAGGTGGACAGAGCAACGGACTTCTAATCCGTGGGTCGGGGGTTCGAATCCCTCCGGGCCTGCCCCGCTTTTCTGGCGCCATCCTGCCAGTTCCGCCCGGCGCGCGGTGAGACTCGGTCGCCGGTAGCCGCCCGCTTGCTAGCCCTTCTGCTAGCCACTCGCGCCACGCCCGGCCCTGAGTGCCGCGTCGATGCGCGCCTCCGCCTGCACGTCCGGCAGCGCGTGGCTGTAGGTGTCCCGCGTCGGCGTCACGCTGGCGTGGCCGAGCGTCTCCTGCACCACCTTCGGCGCCACCCCGCCCTACAGGGCCAGCGTGGCGTACGTGTGCCGCAGGTCGTGGAAGCGGATGCGCGGCAGCCCGGCCGCCGCCAGCAGGCGCGGCCAGCCGCGATAGAGCAGGTTCTGGGACGCCAGCGGCTGGCCGACCGCTTTGGGGAACGCCAGGTGTACTCCTGCCAGCCCCGCCTTTCAGTATCCCTCAAGCGGATCGACGGACTGCAACCTGGATCAGCTCCTCCGACCCCTGCCCGTTCGGCAGGCTTTCAGTATCCCTCAAGCGGATCGACGGACTGCAACCTGGGCGATAGATGAATGGTCTGTCGCCCTCACGCGTGCACTTTCAGTATCCCTCAAGCGGATCGACGGACTGCAACCCTGATCTCTTCACCCCACGGCGGCGGCGGAGGGAGCTTTCAGTATCCCTCAAGCGGATCGACGGACTGCAACAAACAGGGGCCGCGGAAGGAGTTTGTGATGGGCAAGCTTTCAGTATCCCTCAAGCGGATCGACGGACTGCAACTAGGCTAACGCGCTGATGCGGGCCGAGACGAAGTCCAAGCTTTCAGTATCCCTCAAGCGGATCGACGGACTGCAACGTCGAGCCGCAAGCGCTCACCGCCCCCTCAGCCGCGCCAGCTTTCAGTATCCCTCAAGCGGATCGACGGACTGCAACCCCGCTCGCGATGGCCGCGGGCGGGGCTCGCCACGAGCTTTCAGTATCCCTCAAGCGGATCGACGGACTGCAACCCGCGCGGCGATCTCCCAGCTACGCGGCGAGGGCCACGCCCTTTCAGTATCCCTCAAGCGGATCGACGGACTGCAACCCTTCCGCGGCACGCGCGGACCACGTGCCAACTGCAACCTTTCAGTATCCCTCAAGCGGATCGACGGACTGCAACGACGGCACGACGCCGAAGCGGGGCGCCTTGTAGTTGTCCCTTTCAGTATCCCTCAAGCGGATCGACGGACTGCAACCCCCGCCGTGGGGCTGGCGCGGCTGGCGGCCGACTACCTTTCAGTATCCCTCAAGCGGATCGACGGACTGCAACCGCCGACGCGTACGACGTCGTGGAGCCCGCCCGCCTGGAGCTTTCAGTATCCCACAAGCGGATCGACGGACTGCAACTTGGCGAACAGCCGCGTGGCCTGGCCCGGGGTGAGCCCCCCTTTCAGTATCCCTCAAGCGGATCGACGGACTGCAACGGGGCCGTGGGATCCAGCACGATCTCCAGCGCCCCGTGGTCTTTCAGTATCCCTCAAGCGGATCGACGGACTGCAACGCTGCCGCTCGGCGGCGTCGCGGTCGAAGTCCGCGAGCCTTTCAGTATCCCTCAAGCGGATCGACGGACTGCAACGCTGGACCTGGTGAGCGGCAACGCCGACAGCTTCAACCTCTTTCAGTATCCCTCAAGCGGATCGACGGACTGCAACGACGCCCCGAGCGATGGGATCGAGCTGCTCCACGCCCTTTCAGTATCCCTCAAGCG
>DATGKN010000061.1:0-4785 GCA_035294645.1 Chloroflexota bacterium | reverse complement strand
GCTGCGTGCGACCGATCTCGTCGCCGCCGAGCAGCATCGGCACCCCCTGCGACAGGAAGAGCGTCGCCAGGAAGTTCCGCCGCTGCTGCGCGCGCAGCGCGTTCACCTTCACGTCGTCCGTCGGCCCCTCGGCGCCGCAGTTCCACGACGCGTTGTCGTTGTGGCCGTCGGCGTTGTTCTCGCCGTTCGCCTCGTTGTGCTTCTCGTTGTAGGAGACGAGGTCGCGCAGGGTGAAGCCGTCGTGGGCAGTAACGAAGTTGATACTGGCGGTCGGCCCGCGCCCACCGGGGGCGTACAGGTCGCTGCTACCCGTCAGGTGCGAGGCGAGCTGGGGCACCTGGCCCTCGTCCCCGCGCCAGAAGCGGCGCACGTTGTCACGGTAGCGGCCGTTCCACTCGCTCCACTGGATCGGGAAGCCGCCTACCTGGTAGCCCTGGTCGCCGATGTCCCACGGCTCGGCGATCAGCTTCACCTGCGACAGTACCGGATCCTGGTGGAGGATATCGAAGAAGGCCGCGCCGCGATCGTAGCCGTCCGCCTCGCGGGCCAGGGTGGTAGCCAGGTCGAAGCGGAAGCCATCCACGTGCATCTCCTCGACCCAGTAGCGCAGGCTGTCGGCGATCAACTTGAGCGTCTGGGCGTGCTGCACGTTCAGCGTGTTGCCCGTGCCGGTGAAGTCGAGGTAGTAGCGCGGCTGGCCGGGCACCAGGCGATAGTAGGCGAGGTTGTCGAGGCCGCGGAAGCACAGCGTGGGGCCGAGGTGGTTGCCCTCGGCGGTGTGGTTGTACACCACGTCGAGGATCACCTCGATGCCGGCGGCGTGCAGCGCCTTCACCATCTGCTTGAACTCGACCACCTGCTGGCCCAGC
This sequence comes from Chloroflexota bacterium, assembly GCA_035294645.1. Taxonomy (GTDB): domain Bacteria; phylum Chloroflexota; class UBA6077; order UBA6077; family JAJPHF01; genus JADGHJ01. The sequence goes on along the minus strand of DATGKN010000061.1, from coordinate 3,916 downwards.
ACGCCCGACGCCGCGTAACGCGCCTCCGGCGCGAAGTAGCCGATCGAGCTATACCCCCAGTAGTTGGTCAGCCCCCGCTCTAGCAAGAACTGATCGTTCACGAAGTGGTGCACAGGCATGAGCTCCACGGCCGTGACCCCGAGCTGCTGGAGGTACTCGAGCACCGGCGGGCTCGCCAGCCCAGCGTAGGTCCCGCGCAGCGGCTCCGGCACCGCGGGGTGCTGGATAGTGAACCCCCGCACGTGCGTCTCGTAGATGATCGTGTCGCTGAACGGGATGTTGGGACGCCGGTCGTCGCCCCAGTCGAACGCGGGATCGACCACCACGCACTTGGGGACGCCGCGCGCCGAGTCGCGCACATCGCGAGTGAGGTCCTCGCTGCGGCGGCCGAAGCGGTAGCCGAACACTGGCTGGCTCCAATCCACCTGGCCGGCGATGGCCCGCGCGTACGGATCGAGCAGCAGCTTGGCGGGGTTGAAGCGCTGGCCCAGCCGCGGCGCATAGGGGCCATACACGCGGTAGCCGTACAATTGGCCCGGCCGCACCCCACTCACCAACCCGTGCCAGACGTGGCGGGTCCGCTTGGGCAGTGCAATGCGCGCCACCTCGGGCCCCCACGGGTCGTCGAACAGGCACAGCTCGACGCGCGTGGCATGCTCGGAGAACAGCGCGAAGTTGGTGGCGTCCGCCGTGGAGTCCCACGTCGCGCCCAGGGGATGCGGGCGCCCCGCCGACACTTTGAACGTCATGCCCAATCCTCAGGGTGTCTGGATGTCCGCGCGCCCGGTTCCACGATCGTACGGGAACACCGGGATGTGCCCTAGTCTAGCAGCGACTCCTGCGGGGCCTTCCCCGCGCTCGGGCACCATGGGCGCCCCGCCGCCACGCCGGTCGCCCGGCTCAGCGCTCTCCCAACGGCAGCACGAGCTGCCGCGGCTCCCGTGCGGGTGGCGCCGCAGGGCGGGGAGCGTCACAGTAGCCGACCGCCGCCTTCGCGGCCTGCACCCGCTGTTCCACCCGGCGCTGGTACGCTCGTGGCGCGTACTTGGTCCCGTACAGGCGCCGGTAGCCCTCGATCAGGGCGGGGTATTCCCGCTCCACGAAGCCCAGGAAGTAGTCGCGGATCCCGGGGTCGAGGTGCAGGAGGCCGGCGCCGATGAAACAGGCGCCATGGTCTGCGGCCGCCCGCACGGTGCGCGCGATCTGGTCGGGCTGGGCTGACAGCCCAGGCAGCAGCGGCGCCATCAGCACCCCGGCGCGCACCCCGCCCGCCACCAGCCGCTCCAGAGCGCGCAGCCGCTGCCACGGTGGGGGCGTGCCCAGCTCGGTGCGCCGCCAGATCGCCGCGTCCACCGTGGGCACGCTGAAGCACACCGTCGCCCCGGCGCGCCGCGTCAGCTCCTGGAGCACGTCGAGGTCGCGCACCACCAGCGTGCCCTTGGTCACCAGTGAGACCGGCGTGCGGAAGCGAGCGAACAGCTCCAGGCAGCGGCGGGTGAGACGATAAGTGCCCTCGGCCGGCTGGTAGGGATCGGTGGCCGTACCCACCGCCACCTGCTCGCGCCGCCAGCCCGGCCGCGCCAGCTCGGCGGCCAGCACCTCGGGCAGGTTGACCTTCACGAAGATGACGGCAAAGAAATCCTCCGCGCCGGCGAGATCGAAGTAGCGGTGCGTGGGGCTGGCGAAGCAGAACCGGCAGTGGTGCACGCAGCCGCGGTAGGGGTTGAGCGACCAGCGGAAGGGCATGCCTTGCACGCGGTTGAGCGCCGACTTGCAGGCCAGCTCCCGATACGCCATGCGCCCCACGCGACGCCCCCTCACCCCCGGCGGCCAACACCCGCGCGGCCCGCTCGCCGTCAGCATAGGACAGATGTTCGCATCGCGTCAAGCGGCCCGCCGCCGGGGGACTCGTCCGCCGCGCCCCGTATCCCCCTCGACCGGCCCTACCCAGGGGCAGGCCCCGTGCGGCGGCGCGGGGAGCTAGCCGGCGGTGACCGGGTTCTCCAGGCGGCCGATCCGCTCGATCTCGATCGTCACGCGGTCGCCCGGCTGCAAGAAGCGCCCCTTGGGCCGCCCCACGCCCGCGCCCGTACCGGTGGAGATCACATCGCCGGGCACCAGCGGGGCCACCCGCGACAGCCAGGCGATCTGCTCGGCCGTGGTGTGGATCATGTCCGCGGTATTGAAGTCCTGCTCCAACCGGTCGTTGACCCACAGGCGCACCTGGAGCTGTTGGGGATCGGGCACGAACTCGGCGGGCACCAGCCAGGGGCCGAACGGGCCGAAGGTCCGCCACCCTTTCATCAGGATCCAGTCCACGTTGAACGGCTGGTCGGTGCGCCGGCCCAGGTTGCGGCAGGACACGTCGTTCAGGATCGTGTACGCCGCCACGTACTCCAGCGCCTCCTGGGGACTGACGTTGGCCGCGGGACGCCCGATCACCGCCACCAGTTCAGCTTCCCAATCGGTCTGCGTCACCGCCGGCGGGATGACGATCGGCTCATGCGGGCCGATGACGCTGCCCAGCGGCTTGCAGAACAGGTACGGCTGCTGCTCCTGCTTGTTGGGGCGCGGCGCGCCCATCTCCACAGCGTGGCCATAGTAGTTTGCGCCTGCGGCGAAGATCTGGCGCGGCAAGAACGGGAGCCGCAGCGCCGCGGGGTCGGCGGGCAGCCGGAGCGCATCGGGCAGGGCCCCTTGCGCCGCGCGGTCGGCCAGGGTGCGCAGCCAGGGGAGCCAGCGCTCCCAGCTCTCCAGCAACGCCAGCAGCGCGTTCGGGCCGGCGGCGAGGGCAGCCGGGGCGGCAAGGCCCCGCTCGGTGCTGGCCGCGGCCAGGTCGAGCCACACCGCCTCGGTGAGCAGCGCGGGCCGGAGCTGTCCTTGGTGGTGAACGGTCGCCAGGCGGAACGATGTAGCCATGGCATGCTCCCTTGCAGCCTGCAGGCGCGCCCGCACCACGCCGCGCGGCCGCCGCGTGGGCCGGGGCGGTCACCGCGCGGGGCGGCTCAGGCCGCCTGGTAGAACGCCCGGCATGGTAGGCGCGCGGCCCCCCGCGCGTCAAGCGCGACGGCGCGAGAAACGGGAGAGCACCAGCGTCCCCGCGCGCCGGCCTCACGCCCCAGCCAGCGTCTGCTGGTACAGCGCGACGGTCTGCTCCGTGATCCGCTCCCACGAGTACTCGCGCTCCACCAGCGCGCGGCCGTTGGCGCCCAGCGCGCGGGCGTGCACCGGGTCGTCGAGCAGCCGGCAGATCGCCGCCGCCAGTGGCTCCACCGCCCGCGGCGGCACCAGGTAGCCCGTCTCGTCGTCGCGCACCACCTCGGCGGTGCCGCCCACGGGCGTGGCCACCACCGGCAGCCCACAGGCCATCGCCTCCAGCACCGTCAGCGGCAGCCCCTCGGACAGCGAGGGGCGCACCAGCAGCGACAGCGTCGGGTCGGCCAACAGCGCCGGTACGTCGCGCCGCGTCCCCAAGAAGCGGAAGGCGTGCGAGAGCCCCTGCCGGGCGATGGTGTGCTCCAGCCGCGGCCGCAGCGGCCCATCACCGATGATCACGAACTCCGTGGTGGGATGGCGCGCCAGCACCAGCGGCGCGGCCGCCACCAGGTACTGCGGCCCCTTGTTGAACAGTAGGCGGCCGACGAACGCCACCCGCGGGCGCCCGGCGCGCACCGCCTCACGCGGCGGGGGCCGGAACGTATCCAGGTCGACCCCGTTGGGGATCACCTGGATACGCGCCGCCGGGTAGCCCAGACGCAGCGCGTGCTGGCGCACGGCATGGCTCACGGCGATCACGCGGTCGCTGGCGCGCAGGATGGCGCGGCCCACGGCGCGCTCGTAGCCCACGGTGAGCGCCCCGGTCAGCCCGCCGAGCTGGTCCATAGCTCCAAGCTGCATCGTGTTGACCAACGGCCGG
>DATGKN010000060.1:0-48602 GCA_035294645.1 Chloroflexota bacterium | reverse complement strand
CAGGGGGCTGAGGCCGGCGCGCGCCCAGCGCTCGCGCAGCACGCGGCGCAGCCGCTCGGCGAGCTGGAGCGCCGCCGCCGCGTCGGTGTCTTGGAGCACCACGGCGAACTCCTCGCCGCCGTAGCGCGCGGCGAAGTCGGTCGGGCGCAGCGTCTCGCGCAGCACCGCGCCCAGCTCGCGCAGCGCCAGGTCGCCCGCCTGGTGGCCCAGCGTGTCATTGAGGCGCTTGAAATGGTCCACGTCCAACAGGATCACGCTCAGGGGGCGTTGGTCCTGCGCGCAGCGCTGGCACAAGCGGGTGAGCTGATCCGCGAAGTAGCGGCGGTTGAACACGCCGGTGAGCGCATCGGTGATGGCCGTCTCGCGCAGGCGCGCGTACAGGCGGGCGTTGTCGAGCGCGGTGAACAGGTGCAGCGCGAGGGTGCGCAGCCACTCGCGGTTCTCGCCGCGCTGGGGCGCGGGCGCGCGGCCGAGCACGCAGAAGCTGCCCATGAGATCGGGCTCGTCGCCCAGGGCCAGGGCGCGCCACAGCAGCGGCTCGTCGGCGTCTACCGAGCCCTCGACGCGGACGATAGTGAGCGGCAGCGCGGCGGGCGGCGGCAGGTCGGCGACGATCTCGGCGCCGAGCGGCGCCAGCAGGCGCGCGCGCACGGCGGGCTCATCGAACGGCGCCTGGCCCCGGATAATAACGAGGCCCTCGGCCGGTTCGGCCTGAAGGAACAGCAGCCCACACACCTGATAGTCGAGCACGCGGGCGAGCAGGTGGCCGGCGCGCTCGGCGGCGCGGCGATAGTCGCGCAGCTCGGTGGCGAGCTGGCCGATCTGATTGAGCACCGTGGCCTCGAACAGCTTCTGGTCGAGCAGCTGGTTCAGCCGCGCCAGCACGTCGAGCGACTCCTCGGGCCGGGGGGGGGCGGGCCGTGGGGCCGGCGCGCGCTGGGCGCCGCGCTCGTGCAGCACGCGGGCGACGGTGGACAGCAGGCTGACCTCGCCCGCGCTCTTGGTGACATAGGCGTCGGCGCCGGCCTCCAGGCCCCAGAAGATATCGCCCGCCGCCTCGCGCGAGGAGAGGATCACGATGGGGATATCGGCCGTGCGCGTCTCGCTGCGCAGTAGGCGCGCCACCTGGTAGCCGTTCATGCGCGGCATGTCCACATCGAGCAGCACCAGGTCGGGCAGCTTCGCCCACGCCTGTTCGACCGCCGCGAGCCCGTCCTCGGCCAACAGCACGCGGTAGCCGCGCCCCTCGAGGGCGCGCGCGATCACCGTCCGCGCTAGCCGGCTGTCGTCGGCCAGCAGGATCGTCTGTCCTTCGCTCATCGCCCTCGCTGGCCCCCGGGCGGCCGTGGCGACCGCCGCGCTGCTCGCTCTCCCCTGTGGTCCCCTAGCCGCGGGCGCTGCCGCCGGCCAGGCAGCGCTACCTGGGCCACGCTGCTACATGATAGCATCCGGCAGGCGACCGGCCGCTCCACGTTATGGCGGGGGGGCTCATGCCGCCGGCACCGGGGTGGACCGCACGTCAGCAAGGGTAAGGCAGGGTGGCGACGCTGGAGATCGAGGGGGCGGAGCGCGGCTGGCTGGCGAGCGTAGCCCTCGGCGGCGATGGCGTACTCGCGGTGGCCACCGCGCTCAGCATGGAGATCGCGCAGGGCCTGGCCCTGCTGCTGCCGGGGTTGCTGGCGGAGCCGCTCGACGGGGCGCCGGTGGGGACGCGGCAGGGCGATGCGTTGCTGCACGCGCTGGCCGACGTGTTCGCGCGCCGCCGGCCGCTGCTCGCGGGCGAGCGGCTGTTCGCCTACGTCCACGGCAGCGAGCGGCCTGGCCCCGCCCGCCCACGGCCGCCCGGCTGGGACGCGCCGTAGCCGTTCTTGACACCCGCGGGCGCACGCCCCGTAGACTTCCCCCGGCGAGGCGCGGCGGGGACGGCAACCATGAGCGCGCGACAGTGTTTGGTGACAGGCGGCTGCGGCTTCATCGGCTCGCACCTCGTCGCCGCCCTGCTGGCCCGCGGTCACCGCGTGCGGGTGCTGGACAACCTGGCCACCGGCAGCCGTGAGAACCTCGCGGGACTGGCGGCCGACGTCGAGCTGCTGGTCGGCGACCTCACCGATCCCGAGTGCGTCCGGCGCGCGGTGCAGGGCTGCGAGGTGGTATTCCACCAGGCGGCGCTCGCCTCCGTCGCGCGCTCGGTGGAAGCGCCGCTGCCCACCCATGCCGCCAACGCCACCGGCACGCTCGCCCTGCTGCACGCCGCCCGGGCGGCCGGAGTGCGGCGGGTGATCTACGCCGGCTCGTCGTCGGCGTATGGGGACAGCGCCGTGTTGCCCAAGCATGAGGACCTGCCGCCGCAGCCGCTCTCGCCCTACGCGGCGGCCAAGCTAGCGGGCGAGCACTACTGCGCGGCGTTCGCGCGCAGCTACGGCCTGGAGACGCTCACGCTGCGCTACTTCAACGTCTTCGGCCCGCGCCAGGACCCCGCCTCCGAGTACGCCGCGGTCGTGCCGCGCTTCATCACTGCCATGCTGCGCGGCCAGGCGCCGGTCATCTACGGCGACGGGCGCCAGACGCGCGACTTCACGTACGTCGACAACGTGGTGGAGGCCAACCTGCTGGCGATGGAGGCGCCGCGGGCCGATGGCGCCGTCTTCAACGTGGCGTGCGGCACGCGCTACTCCCTGCTCGACCTGGTCGACCGCTTGAACGCCATTCTTGGCACCACGCTGGCCCCCCGCCACGCGCCCGCGCGCCCCGGCGACGTGCGCCACTCGCAGGCGAGCATCGCCCGCGCTCAGGAGCAGCTCGGCTACCGCGTGCGCGTGTCGTTCGAGGAGGGGCTGGCGCGCACCGTGGCCTGGTACCGCGAGCGGTTGGCGCTGGCCGGCTGACCGGGGCGACGGATGGACCGTAGCTATGGGCCGGGGGCGTCGTTGACCGCGTGCCGCGCCCCCCGTATACTCCCTGGGCGGTCCGGGGGGCGCGCGCCGTGCGTGGCTCCATACCGGGTCGTGCGGATCATCACGCGGTTGAATATCGGCGGCCCCGCGATCCACGCCCTGCTGCTGACGGCGCGGCTCGATCGCGGCCGCTTCGAGCCTCTGTTGGTCACGGGGGCCACGACGGCGGACGAAGGCGACATGCTGCCCCTCGCCGCGCAACTGGGCGTGCGGCCGTACTTCATCCCGGAGCTGGGGCGGGTGGTGCGCCCCGGCCAAGACCTCGTCGCGCTGGCGCGGCTCGTGCGCCTGCTGCGCCGCCTGCGCCCCGCGATCGTCCATACCCACCTGGCCAAGGCCGGCGCCCTCGGGCGGCTGGCGGCGCGCCTGGCCGGGGTGCCGCTGGTGGTGCACACGTACCACGGCCACGTGTTCCATAGCTACTTCAGCCCCCTGCGCACCCGCGCGGTGCTCGCGGCCGAGCACTTCCTCGCGGGGCTCACCGACTGCCTGGTGACCGTCGGCGAGCGGCAGCGGCGGGAGTTGGTCGGCTACGGCTTCCGGCCGCGCCAACTGGTGGCGATCCCGCTGGGCCTGGACCTGGAGCGCTATCTCCTCCCGGCGCCCCGCGGCGTGCTGCGCCGCGAGCTGGGCGTGCCGGACACCGCGCCGCTGGTGGGGATCGTCGCGCGGCTGGTGCCGATCAAGGCGCACGCCGACTTCCTGCATGCCGCGGCGCGGCTGCGCGCCGAGTGGCCCGATATCCACTTCGCGATCGTGGGCGATGGCGAGCGCCGCGCGGCGCTGGCGGCGCTGGCCGGCGAGCTGGGCCTCGCCGACCGCACCCACTTCGTCGGCTGGCGGCGCGACCTGCCGGCGGTGTACGCCGACCTGGACGTGGTGTGTCTGAGCTCGCTCAACGAGGGCTCGCCGGTGGCGCTGATCGAGGCGATGGCCGCTGGGCGCCCAGTAGTGGCCACGGCCGTGGGCGGGGTGCCCGAGGTGGTGCAAGACGGCGTGAGCGGGCTGCTCGTGCCCCCGCGCGCCCCGGCGGCATTGGCGGCGGCGGTCGCCAGCCTGTTGCGCGCGCCGGAGCGCGCCGCGGCGCTGGGCCAGGCGGCCCGTGCGGCGGTGTACCCGCGCTACAGCGCCGGGCGGTTGGTACGCGATATCGAGACGCTGTACGCGCGCCTGCTGGCGCGACGCGAGGTGGCGTAGGTGGACGAGCTGCTGACCGGGGCGGTCGAGCTGCTAGGCGGCGCCGAGGGCGTGGCGCGTCTCGGCTGGTACTTGCTGGTCCTGACCGTCCCGCTGCTGGTCAGCGCGGCGCTCACGCCCCTGTGCGCGCGCCTGGCCCGCCGGCTCGGGGTGGTGGCGCAGCCGCGCGCCGACCGCTGGCACCGCCAGCCCACGCCCTTGCTGGGCGGCGTGGCCCTCTACAGTGCCCTGCTGCTGGGCCTGGCGGTGTTCGCGCCGTGGGACGCGCGCCTGCTGGGCCTGCTGGCCGGGACGACGATCGTGTTCCTGCTCGGGCTCGTCGACGACGCGCGGGGGCTGACGCCCGCGGCCAAGCTGGTGGGCCAATTTGCCGCGGCCAGCGTGCTGCTGTTGGCGGGGGTGCGGGTCGACGTGGGTAGCCTGCCGCTACTGGCTGCGGTGGAGCTGGCGCTGACCACCGTCTGGGTGGTGGGCCTGACCAACGCCTTCAACCTGCTGGACAATATGGACGGCCTGTCGGCTGGCATCGCCAGCATCGCCGCCACCATGCTAGCGCTGGCGAGCATCGGGCGCGGCGATGACGCCACGGCAGCGCTGGCCCTGGTGGTGGGGGGGGGCGCGGCCGGGTTCCTGGTGCACAACTTCTACCCCGCGCGCGTGTTCATGGGCGATAGCGGCGCGCTGACGCTCGGCTTCGTGCTGGCCGGGCTGGCGCTGATGGGCAGCCGCGGGCTGGCGTCGGACCTGTTCTTCGCCCTGCTGGTGCCGCTGACGATCCTCGGCCTGCCGATCTTCGACACCGCGCTGGTAACCATCGCGCGGCGGCTGCACGGGCGGCCGATCGTGCACGGCGGGCGCGACCACCTCTCGCACCGGCTGGTGGCGCTGGGGCTGAGCGAGCGCGGGGCCGTGCTGGTGTTGTATGGGCTGTGCGCTGCCTTCGGGCTGCTGGGCCTGGCGGCCCGCGCGCTGGGCCACTGGGTCACCCTGGCCCTGGCCGCCCTGGGCGTGGTGGGCATCGTGGTGTTCGGCGTGTATCTGGGGCAGGTGCGGGTGTACGCCGAGGAGCCGCGGCCGCGCGGCTGGATGCGCCGCTGGGCGCACCCCGAGCTGGGCGTGCTGGCGCTGGACGCGGTGCTGATCATGGTGGCCTACTTGCTGGCGTACCTGCTCAAGTTCGAGGGTAACCTCGAGGGCCCGTTCCTGGTGCAGTTCCAGGCGTCGCTGCCGTACCTGCTGTTCGTGAAGCTGGTAGTGCTGCTGGCCAGCGGCGCCTACCGCGCCCTGTGGCGCTACTTCACCATGGCCGACGCCTTCCACCTGGCGCTGGCCGGCTTCGGCGGCTCGGCGATCATGTTCGCCGCCGTGTGGGCGGTCACGCAGTGGGTAGGCTACTCGCGCTCGGTGTTCGTGATCGACTGGCTGCTGTGCACCATGCTGCTCGTCGGCACGCGCATGTTCTACGCCTGGCTGGCCGAGCGGTTCGCCCGCGTGCCGCGGGCCGAGAGCACACGCGTGCTGATCCTCGGGGCCGACGACCACGGCGACCTGGTGCTGCGCGCGCTGGGCCGCACCCCGAGCTACCAGGCGGTGGGCTTCCTGGACCCGGCGCCGGAGAAGCGGCGCCGGCGGCTGCGCGGGCTGCCGATCCTGGGCACGCCGCGCGACTTGCTGGCCGTCACCTTGGCCACGGGCGCCCACGAGGTGGTGATCGCCACGCCGCTGCCGCCGGGGCCCGAGCGGGACCGCTTCGTGCGGCTGTGCCAGGAGCTCGGCCTGGTGTACCGCGACGCGGCCACGTTCCTGCGCGAGCAGTGGCCCGACAGCACGCCGCTGGCGCCGCGGGCATGAGGGCGCTGATCACTGGCGGGGCGGGCTTCATCGGCTCGCACCTGACCGACCATCTGCTGGCCCGGGGCGCGACCGTGTGGGCGCTGGACGACCTGTCCACCGGCGCGCGCGCCAATGTCGCCCACCACGCCACCTCGCCGCGGTTCCGGCTCGTCGAGGGCAGCGTGCTCGACCGCGCGCTGGTCGAGGAGCTGGTCGCCCAGTGCGACGCGGTGTACCACCTGGCGGCGGCGGTGGGCGTGCGCCGCATCCTGGCCGAGGCGCGCCGCGCGATCGAGATCAACCTGCGCGGCACCGAGCACGTGCTGGCGGCTGCCGCGCGGCGCGGCTGCCCGGTGCTGGTGACCTCCACCTCCGAGGTGTACGGCAAGAACGATCGCGGGCCACTGCGCGAGGACGACGACGCGATCATGGGCCCCACGCGCACCACGCGCTGGCTATATGCCATCACCAAGGCGGCCGATGAGTGCCTAGCGCTCGCCTACGCGCGCGAGTACGGGCTGCCCGTGGTGGTGGTGCGGCTGTTCAACACGATCGGTCCCCGGCAGACGGGCGCCTACGGGATGGTGGTGCCGCGGCTGGTGGGCCAGGCGCTGCGCGGCGAGCCGCTGACCGTGTACGGCGACGGCCAGCAGACGCGCTGCTTCACCTACGTGGACGATGTGGTGGCGGCCATCGAGGCGCTGTTGGCTACCCCGGCGGCGCGGGGCGAGGTGGTCAACGTGGGCCAGCCGCGCGAGGTCACCATCGAGCAGCTGGCGCGGCTGATCCGCGACCTGGCCGGCAGCGCCTCGCCGATCGTCCACGTGCCCTACGAGCAAGCCTACGGCGCGGGGTTCGAGGATATGCGCCGCCGCGTACCGGATATCAGCAAGCTCCAGCGTCTCACGGGCTTCGTGCCGCGCGTACCGCTGGAGGAGGCCCTACGTCGGATCATCGACCATGCCCAAGCCCGCTATGACCGCGCCGCGCCGTAGCGGCGCGCCCCGTGTGAGCCCCCCGCCGGTGAGCGCCGAGCTGTTGCGCGCGGCCGACGCGGCGCTGGAGGGCGGCTGGCTGGTGTTGGCCGCGTTTACCCCGCTGGCGCTCGACACGCTGCACGCGCAGCCGGCCCTGCCGAAGGGCCAGATCCTCCAGCTCGTGGTGCTGCTGATGGCGCTGGTGTGGCTGGGGCGGCGGGCACTAGTGTGGCGGCTGGGCACGCTCCCCTTCCCGGCCGTGCCCCCCACCCCTTCCCCCATGTCAGGGTTGCCCCCCACCCCTTCCCCTCCCCCCACTAGTGGGGGAGGGGCCAGGGGAGGGGGGCGCCTGCTGGTGGTGCTGGCGGCGGCGCACGCGGCGGCGGTGCTGCTGGCCACCGTGCTGTCGCCGGTGCCGGCCATGGCGTTTTGGGGCGGGTATGTGCGCGGCGAGGGCGCGGCGGCCACGCTGGCGTACCTGGTGCTGTTCCTGATCGTGGCCGACTGCCTGCGCACCCGCGCGCAGTGGGAGCGGCTGGTCACGGTGCTGCTGGCCGCGAGCCTGCCGGTGTGTCTGTACGGCGTCGCGCAGGCGCTGGGGCTCGACCCGTTGGCCTGGCAGGAGATCGGCCCGGGCGGCCGCGTGCGCTCGACCGCCGGCAACGCTATCTTCTTGGCCGCGTACCTGATCCTGCTGCTACCGCTGACGGCCTGGCGGTTGGTGGAGCCGGTGGCCCCCCCTCCCGGCCCTGCCCCCACGCGGAGGGAGGAGGGCGCGCCGGCGAGCGCCTGGGGCGCGCCGGCCGTGCTGGCGGCGGGCGTGGTCGCGCTGGCGGTCGTGCTGGGGGCCGGCGCGCGGCGGGCCGACACCTGGTGGGCGCTGCCCCCGCTGGCGGGCGCCTTCGCGCTGGCTGTGGCCATGGCGCCGCCGCTCCCGGCAGAGGCACGGCGCGCGCGGCGGCTGGCCTATGGCGCGCTGCTGGTCCTGCAGGGCTGGACGCTCGTGCTCACGGCGTCCATCGGCCCGCTGCTGGGGCTGCTGGGGGCCGCGGGGCTGGCGGTGGCCCTCTACGCCGCGCGGCGGCGGCGCTGGCGGCTGCTCGGCGCGCTGGCCGGCGCGGCGGGGCTCGCCGCCGCCTTCGTCGCCGTGCTCAACCTGCCGAACACGCCGCTGGCGCCGCTGCAGGAGCGCGTGCTGCTGCTGCGTCGGCTGGGCAACCTGGAGCAGACGGGGGCCGGGCTGCGGCTGACCATCTGGCGCGCCAGCGCCGAGCTCGTGCTGCACCCGCGCCCGCTGGGCGAGGGGCCGGACCCGCTGGGCCCCTGGCGGCAGCTGATCGGTTACGGGCCTGACACGATCGGCTACCAGGTCAACCGCGTGCTACCGCCGCCCGCGGCGCTGGAGTTCGTGCTCGGTGGCTTCTGGGACCGCACGCACAACGCGCTGCTCGATCTCCTGCTGACGACGGGCATCTTGGGGCTCGCCACCTACCTGCTGCTGGTGGGCGCCGTGGTGCTGCGGGCGGCGCGCGGCGCGGCAGTCGAGCTGGGGCAGCGGCGCTACGGGGCGTGCACCGCCCTGCTGATCGCGCTGGCGGGCCACCTGCTGGAGACACAGACCAGCATGCTCGTCCTGCCCGGCGTGGCGGTGTTCTGGCTGCTGGCCGGCGCGGCGGCGCGCGCGCCGTGGGCCGCGCCAGCAGCGGCGGAGCCGGTTGGCGCCCCGCACCCGGGGGGCAGCGTGCTGCCGCTGGCCGGCTACGCGGCCCTGGTCGCGGTGGGGGGCGGGTTGCTGCTGGCGCTGCCCGGGCCGCTGCCGGTGCTGCCCGCCGCGGTGCTCTCGGCGGCCGGCGCGCTGGCGGCGCTGGGAGTGGCGGCGCTGGCCCTGGGCGCGCCCGGCGCGCGGGCGCGCGGCCTGGTGGTGGGCGCGGGGCTGGCGGGGATCGCGCTGGCGCTGCTCTTGGGCAGCCACCAGGTGCGGCTGTTGGCCGCCGATGCGGCCTTCAAGCAGGCCGAGGAGGCCCAGGGGCTGCGCGACTTTCCGCGCGCCATCCTGGCCGGGCAGGAGGCGGTGCGCCTGGCGCCGGACCAGGCCGAGTACTGGTCGGTGCTCGGGCAGTACTACGCGGCGTTCGGCGGCGGGGTGCGCGCCGCGCCGCGGCCGGGTTTCCAGCCCTCGCTCGCCGAGGCGCGCGCGACGCGCCTGGCGCCGCTGCTGGATCGCGACCAGCTGTTCGAGCTGGGCCGGCTGTGCGTGGAGGAGGCGATCCGGATCGAGCCGCCCGAGTTTCGCTACCAGTGGACGCTGGGCGAGCTGTACCGCTACTGGGGCGAGCTGAGCGGCGACGCGGCGCGGCTGGAGCGGGCGCGGACGCTGTTCGAGCGGGCGGCGGCGCTGAAGCCGAACGATGTGGAGGCCGAGGCCGGGCTGGCCGACACGCTACTGCTGCTGGGCGACCCGCCCGCCGCGATCGCGCGGGCCGAGCGCGCGCGCGCCCTGCTGCCGAGCTACTGGTACCCCTACGCCATCCTGGCGCGCGCCTACGAGGCGCGGGGCGAGCCGGCGCGGGCGCGCGAGGCGGCGCAGCAGGCGCTGGCCACGGCGCCCGTCACCCGCGGCGTGAAGGGCCTGAGCGCCGCCGAACGCGCCCGCCTGGAGGCCATCATCCAGCGCGCGACCCCCACCGCGGGCGGCTAGCCCGCCCGGTCCCCGTCGGGCATCGGGCGCGGGGCGGGCCGCGCCGGCCACGAACGGCGCTACACACCCCTCGCTGCATGTAACGTTTGGGCCGCCCGCGCGTTTAATGAGACAGCGAAGGCAGGCCATCTCCCCCGCGGCTCGGGTGCGCCACGCACCGGGCGGGGGTGGTGGCTGCTCACCACGCAAGCCTGTTCCGCGCCCGCTGGCGCCGCAACGCTGGCGCAGGCGCCAGTCTGGAGGGAGAGGAGGTGCCGGCGAACGACACGGCGGCGGCAACAGCGCGGTTCGGAGGCGCTTTTGGCAATCCTGGCAGGTCCGGCGCAGGCCTGCCCGCGTCCCGGCGAAACCCTCGAGCGAAGGGGGAACTAGTGGATGAGTAAGCGAAGGCTCTTGCGGTACGGCCTCGGCGTCCTGGCGACGCTCATGCTGCTAGCCTCGCTGGTGCCCACGGCGCAGGCGCAGCTGCCCATCGGCCCCACGGGGGTGCAGGGCGTCGCGGTGGACGCCAACACGCGCGAGCCCCTGGTGGGGGCGGTGAACGTGATCGTCGGGGTCACCCCCGCGGCGGTCGTCGGCTGCCCGGTGGGCATCGTGCCGGTGAACCCGGTGCAGGACCCGACCCAGCTCCCCACGGCGATCCAGAACTCGCTGGCCAACGTGTTCAACGTACCGGTGGGCGCGCTGGTCACCTCGGGCGTGCTGCGCTGCACGTCGGTGACCGACCAGCAGGGCCGCTGGGGCTTCACTATCCCCGCGGCCGCGGCGCCGCCCGGCAACATCTACAACCACTACGCGTTCGCGAATAACTACCAGCCGCTGTCGGGCCAGTTCTCGGCTATCAACGGGCAGATCGTCCAGCGCGACTACGCCCTGTCGCTGACCGTCACGGGCGCGGGCGGGATCCCCGGCGCCACCGCCGGCACCATCCGCGGCACGGTGACGTTCGCGACGTTCACCGCCCCGGCGGGGCTCGCGCCCGCGCAGGCGACGATGGTCACCAACGCGCAGGGCGAGTTCCAGCTGCCGCTGCTGCCGGTGCCGGGCTTCGTGCCGCCCGCGTCGGGCAAGCTGGAGTCGCTGCAGGGCACGCTGGTCGTCGCCACCCAGATCACGGGCCCCGCGCCAGGCATCGTGGTCGTGGGCACGGCCAACCCGGACGGCAGCTTCTCGCTCACCGTGCCGGCGGCCGGCGTGGCTGGCACCTGGCGCGTGATCGCCATTGATCCGGGCGGGAACAACAACGGGCCCAACCAGCAGAGCACCGGCCCGTTCTGCGTGAACGGCCAGGTGTGCGGCCACCGGCCCTCGGCGGCGCAGACGACCGGCGCCGTGGGCCCGGGCACGACCGTGACGCTCGGCTCGCCGCTGGCCATGCCGCTGAAGACGGCGCCGCCGTCGAACCCAGCGGGCTTCGTGCCGCCCACGGTGAACCAGCCGGGCTCGCAGCAGAACGACATCGGTGCCTTCGGCTACGTCATCGACATCACCACCGGCAACCCGGTGAACGGGGTGACGGTGACGGCCACGTGCACCGCGGGCAACTGCGCCAACAACATCACCGCGGTGACCTCTAACAACCCCAACTCGGGCGGCGCAGGCGGCGACGCGGGTGCCCCGGGCTACTTCGCCATGGGCGGGCTCACCCGCGGCGTGCCGTACACCTTCCGCGTGACGGCCGTGCCGGCGGGCTTCCGCATCGTCGACAGCTGCCAGGTCACCGAGGTGACGCCGCCGGCGCCGGTGGCGGGCACCAACTCGCCCAGCGACCCCGGCACCTGGATGGACCCGAACCTGTGCGTGCAGTCGCTCGGCGTGCTGACGCCGATCCCCGGCGCGGCGGTGCTGGCGGGCCGCGTGGTCGACCCGATCCAGCTCACGGCCGGCGCCCCGACGCCGCTGGGCGGCGTGACGATCGTCGCCGTGCGCATCGACGGCGCGCTGATCGGCTCGTTCGCCAACCCGTTCACGGGCTTCGTCGAGGCCGCGCCGGTGACGCAGACCGACGCGGGCGGCAACTGGGTGCTGGCGGGCGTGCCGCCCGGGACCTACCGCATCACCGCGCTGGACACCGCCGACGTGTTGTGTGCGCCCGCGGGCACGGCCCCGGCGATCCAGCTCACGATCCCGGGTGGCATCTCGCGGCCCGCGCAGACGGGTGGCTGCGGCCATATCCCCGCCTCGCAGCCGCCGGCCGGCCAGCCGGGCATCCTGGCGCAGCCGGACGCGGTGACGGTGGTGCCCGACATCGTGATGCCGCCGAAGCCGGCGCCGAGCGCGGACACGCTGGCCACCCCGGGCGGCGTGGGCATCCTGCCGCCGACCCCGGTGGCCCTGGCGGCCAGCGCGACCACGGGCGGCGGGATCTTCGGCTACGTCTGGGACGGCGTGCTGGGCCAGCCGGCGCAGGGCGCCACGGTGCAGGTGCGCGCCGTGACCACGCTCGGCCCGGAGGTGCTCAGCGGCGCGATCCAGGTCACCCAGCAGCTGATCCTGGCGCCGCAGGTGCTACCGGGCGTGGCGGGCTCGCCGGCGCTGTCGGCCCTGACCAGCTTCAGCGGCCGCTACGAGATCCCCGGCCTGCAGCCCGGCACGGCGTACGTGGTGACCGTCACGGGCGGTGTCTCGGTGCCGCGCGTGCAGAAGACGATCACTATCGTGGCGGGCCAGTGGAAGAGCGGCGCGGACTTCGCGCTGATCAACACGGGCCTGATCGGGCTGCCGGGCGGCCCGGCGGGCGGCCGGCTCGAGCTGGTGTTCCCGCTGGTGTCGCGTGGCGGCAACGCCGATATCTACGGCGTGCCGATCGAGACCACGCGCATCAAGATCCAGAACACGGGTAGCGTGCGCACGCTGGCGAGCATCTTCTGGTGCTCGAGCACGTTCGCCATCGGCGGCGTGGGCACGGCCGACTGCGGCGCGGGCGACTCGATCGACCTGAACCCCGCGGCCTCCGTGGCGATCGCGCCCCCGGCGGGCTTCTTCGGCGCCGCCCTGGTGTTCACCTCGGCGCCGCCGATCGGCCCGGCGCCCGGCCAGGCGCCGCCCGGCGCGTTCAGCCTGGCCAATCTGGAGGGGATCGCCGAGTACCTCGTGGGCGACCACCAGTCGTTCACGGTGATGCCCGGCATCCCGGCCGAGGAGCTGGCCCAGGCGTTCGCGACCCCGGGCAACGCCAGCGCCATCGGCATGGCATTCAAGAACTGGAACCCGGCCACCGAGTGGAACACCGTCGTCTCGGCGATGAACATCACCAACACGCCGCAGCCGATCGTGTTCACGCTCATGCCGACCCGCGGCGTGCCGGGCGGTCCGGTGCAGGTGGTGCGCACGGCGCCGGCGTTCGGCGTGGCGATCCTCGACCTGCGGACGGTGCCGGACATCGCGCCGCGCTGGATGGGCTCCGTCTACGTGGCGTCGTCGGGCGGCATCCCGCCGATCGCCCAGCTGCCAGGCAGCCAGGTGCCGTCGACGGCGGGCGTGCAGGGGACGATCTCCAGCTTCATCACGGGCAACGCGCCGATCCAGGTCACCATCCCCAACACGGCCAACTCGCCGCTGCAGTACATCATTCCGGGCGGCGCGCGCGGGGCGCTGTTCGTCCCGGGCGGCATCGCCTCGGCGGCGATCAACTACACCAACCGCGCGCAGCTGGCCACGGCGCTGCCGGGCATCTACAACTCGTCGCTGTACTTCAACCAGGTGAACACCGGCGCCTCGACGCAGACGCCGGCGGGCACGCCGTTCGCCGCGGGCTACCAGGCCATCGGCCAGATCGTGGTGCTGCCGCTGGTGTACAACGGCTTCGACGGCTGGTCGACCGGCATCCAGGTCAGCAACCCCGGCGTGGGCGGCGCGACGAGCTACTCGCTGGAGTTCTTCAACGAGAACGGCCAGCAGGTGGAGACCATCCAGGACCGCGTCGGCGCGCTGGCGGGCGTGACGTACTTCACGGCCGCGCGCAACGCGCCGGACTACAAGGTCGGCTCGGTGCGCATCCGCGCGACGGACGGCGCCGCGCCATTCCAGGTGGCGGTCCAGATGGTGAACTACGCGCGCGGCATGGCGATCGCCTACAACGGGTTCAACTCGTTGAACACCTCGGTGATCAACGTGGCGACCGGTGGCCAGGACGTGACCCCGGCCCTCGGCAATGAGACCTGTGTGGGCATCAACCAGCCGGCGACGTTCATCAGCGGCCAGCCGCTCCAGCTCCCGGTGGCCCAGTGTCTGTACGTGCCGTCGGTCCGCAAGGACGTCAGCATCGATCCAGACACCGGGCGCGTGCGGCTCGGCTGGACCAGCGGCATCCGCGTGCTGAACGGCGACGACCTGAACCCGATCCCGAGCTGGCTGACGATCCGCTACTTCGACCCGAGCGGGTTCGAGTGGACGATCGCGCGCGAGGCGTTCGTGATCTCCAGCCCGTGGATGGCGCACACCACGTTCCTGGGGAACACGGCGTCGCTGCCCACCGGCTTCGACGGGTCGGCGATCATCACCGCCACCAACCCGCGGGTGTTCGGCGTGGCGACGGTGATCGACTACGCCCGCCCGAGCGCGGTGCCGGGCCAGCCGCCGGCCGGGCGCGCCGCCGGCTGGAACATCGCCAACTCGTCCGGGTTCATCAACTAGCGTGGTGGGGGGCGGGGCCGCCCGCCCCCCAACTCCCCTTCACTTGCTCATCCACGCGCGAGGGCCGCGCGGCCTCCCCGGTCGGCGGCCCTCGCGGCTGTCTCTGCCAGCCCTCGGTTCCGCCGGGGGCGCCGCCGGGCCGGCGCGGCCGGCTACCCGCGCCCGCGCGCGACCGCGTATGGTTGGAGTGGGCCGCGCGGGCACCGCCCCGGCGCGATTCCGGGGAGGCGGCGCGCGCGGCGCATCAGCCTCTGCCAGGAGGAAGCACCGTGCAGCACGCTCTCCCGCGGCGCCGCGAGCCGGAGCCCGGCGGTTATCACTGGCGCGATCCCGGCCACGTGGCCTGGTGGGTGCAACGCATGGACCAGCCCGAGGAGGATCGGCGGGAGCGGCTGGCGTTCCTAGTGGCGCTGTTGCCCCGGCCGGCGGCGGGCGTGCTCCAGCTCCTCGACCTCGGAGCGGGGTACGGGGCGGTGGCCGCGGCGGTGCTGGCGCGCTGGCCGGACGCGACCGCCACGCTGGTGGACTTCTCGCCGCCGATGATGGCCGAGGGCGCGCGGCGGCTGGCGCCGTTCGCCGGCCGCTACCGCTACGTGGAGTGGGACTTGAACCAGCCGGGCTGGCCGCCGGAGGCGGTAGGGCCGTTCTGCGCCGTCGTGTCGGCGCAGGCGCTGCACCACCTCCCGGACGCTCGCAAGGCGGCGCTGTACTGCCAGGTGTACGAGCGGCTAGTGCCCGGTGGGGCGTTCGTGATCTGGGACCCCGTGCGGCCGCCGCACCCGTACCTCGACGCGGTGTACGCAGCGGTGGCCCGGGGCGAGCCGGTGCCGTCCCAACTGCCCGCCCCGCCCGCGCCGGACGCGCATAGCGCCGGCATCGCGCCGCTCGAGGCCCAGCTCGCCTGGCTGCGCGCCGCGGGGTTCGGCGCGGTGGACTGTTTCTGGAAAGAGGGCGCCAGCGCGATCTTCGGGGGCTACAAGCTGCCCGCCAGCTGAAGCTGGCCGCTGGCGTGCAGGTGGGCCACCTGGGCGACCAACGCCTCCGCCTCGCGGGCCAGCCGGCGGGCCTCGGCCTCGACCGCGCGGATCGCGTCGGCCAGGGGCGGGCCGGGCCGCTCGGGGGGCGGGCGGGTCACCAGGGCATCCAGGGCCGCGCGGGCCTCGCGCGCGAGCTGGTGCGCCAGGGCGGCCGCCGCGGTGAACTGGTTGACGCTGCGCTCGATGGCCGCGACCATGTCGGCCACGGCGCGCCCGCGGCCTCGAGCGGACCGCGCGCGGTAGAGGCGCCCGGCGCCGCCCTCCAGCGCGTCGATCGCGGCGCGAGTGGTCGCCTCGGCCTCGCGGAGGAGCGCGGCGAGCGCCTGCAGCTCGTGCTGGCTGCGTTGGGCCAGCGCCTCGAGATCGTCGAGGGGCATTGTTCTCTCTCCCAGTGGCGGCCCGGGTCCCCTGGGAACTATCGGCAGGCGGCGGCGCGGTGTGCAGGGGCCAATGCCCCACTCTCTCCACCAGTGGGAGAGGGCCCCCGCGGCGAGGCTAGCGCGACGACTCGGGCTGGAAGAACAGCGCGCCGAGCGGCGGCAGGACGAGCCGCGCGGAGTAGGGGCGGCCGTGCCACGGCGTCGGCTCGGCGACGATCTGGCCGGCGTTGCCCAGCCCGCTGCCGCCGTAGAGGGTAGCGTCGCTGTTGAGCAGCTCGCGCCACACGCCGCCCACGGGTAGGCCGACCCGATGCTGCTCGCGCGGCACCGGCGTGAAGTTCAGCACCACCAGCACCAGGTCGGCGGGATCGCGGCCGCGCCGCAGGAACGCCAGGGTGCTCTGCTCCCAGTCGTTGCAGTCGACCCACTCGAAGCCGGCCGGCTCGCAGTCGAGCTGGTGCAGGGCGGGCAGGCGCCGGTACAGGTGGTTGAGGTCGGCGAGCCAGCGCGCGATGCCCTGGTGGCGGTCCCATTGCAGCAGGTGCCAGTCGAGGCTCGTCTCGTGGTGCCACTCGGCCCATTGGGCGATCTCGGCGCCCATGAACAGCAGCTTCTTGCCCGGCTGCGCGTACATGTAGGCGTACAGCAGGCGCAGGTTGGCGCACTTTTGCCAGTCGTCGCCGGGCATCTTGGCGAGCAGCGCGCCTTTGCCGTGGACCACCTCGTCGTGCGACAGCGGGAGCATAAAGTTCTCGTTGAAGGCGTAGATCATGCGAAATGTCAGCGTGCCATGGTGATACTTGCGGTAGATCGGGTCCTTGCTGAAGTACAGCAGCGTGTCGTGCATCCAGCCCATGTCCCACTTGAGGCCGAAGCCGAGGCCGCCGACATAGGTGGGGCGCGACACCATCGGCCAGGCGGTCGATTCCTCGGCGATGGTCTGGACGTCGGGATGGTGCTGGTACACGGTGGTGTTCAGCTGGCGCAGGAAGGCGATTGCCTCCAGGTTCTCGCGGCCGCCGTACTCGTTGGGCAGCCACTCGCCCTCGCGGCGCGAGTAGTCGCGGTACAGCATCGAGGCCACGGCGTCGACGCGCAGTCCGTCGATGTGGTAGCGGTCGAGCCAGAAGTGCGCGCTGCTGAGCAGGAAGCTGCGCACCTCGTGGCGCCCGTAGTTGAAGATCGCGCTGTTCCAGTCGGGGTGGAAGCCGAGCCGCGGGTCAGCGTGCTCGTATAGGTGCGTGCCGTCGAAGTACACCAGCCCGTGCTCGTCGGTGGGGAAGTGCGACGGCACCCAGTCGAGGATCACGCCGATACCGTGCTGGTGCAGGTAGTCGATGAGGTACATGAAGTCCTGCGGCGTGCCGTAGCGGCTGGTCGGCGCGAAGTAGCCGGTGATCTGGTAGCCCCACGAGCCGTAGAACGGGTGCTCCATGACCGGCAGGAACTCGACGTGCGTGAAGCCGAGCCGCCGCACGTGGTCGGCCAGCAGGGGGGCGAGCTCGCGGTAGGTCAGCGGCCGGTTGCCCTCCTCGGGCACGCGGCGCCACGAGCCGAGGTGCACCTCGTAGACGCTGATCGGCGCGTCGAGCGCGTTGCGCTGGTGGCGCGCGCGCAGCCAGGCGGCGTCGTGCCACTGGTAGTCGAGGTCCCAGACGATCGAGGCGGTACGCGGCGGCCGCTCGCTGTAGAAGGCGAACGGGTCGGCCTTGTCCACGCGGTAGCCGTGGTAGCGCGAGTGGATGCGGTACTTGTACACCGCACCCGGGCCGACCCCGGGGATGAACCCGGCCCAGATGCCCGAGGCGCCCTGCGGCTGGAGCGGGTGGCGGTCGGGGTCCCAGCCGTTGAAGTCGCCGATGACAGCCACGCGCTCGGCGTTGGGCGCCCAGACGGCGAAGCTGGTGCCCGCCTCGCCGTCCACGACGCGCGGGTGCGCGCCCAGCCGTTCGTAGAGCCGCAGGTGGGTGCCCTCGTTGAATAGGTACAGGTCATCCGCGCTGAGCAGGCCGTCGGCCGCGCGGACCGGGGGGACGGGCGAACGGTCGGTCACGGTGCGTTACTCCTGATGCGGCGCGCTTGGCTCTCTACTCCCTACCCCTTCCCCACTAGTGGGGGGAACACCCCGCCCCCGCTCATGGGGGGAGGGAGCGGGGCCACCGCACGCTGGCGGGCCACACCGCCGAGCATGGCGAGCAGCTCGGGCAGGCGCGCGAACGCCTCCAGCGGGTAGCGCGTCTTGCGCCGCCAGTTCGGCTCCTCGCGCCAGGTGCCCGGCACGTTCTGCGGGCGCGTCTCGAACCAGAGGTCCTCCAGGTTGATGAGCACTAGCGGCGCGGGGCTGGTGGCGAGCCAGCCGAGCAGGCCCGAGAGCACGCTCTGGGCGGCGCGACGATCGCCTTGGCCGGTGAGCCACAAGTAGTCGCCCTCCCAGCGCACCTCCTCGGCCGGCAGAGGGTACGGCAGCAGGCCGCGCGCACCCAGGAAGCGGGTCAGCGCCGCGCGCAGGCGGGCCCGCTCCTGGCGGGCGGCGACCGCGCCGGCGGCGTCGAGCAGGCCGAGCGCGGCGCGCTGGGCGATATCGTGCTCCTCCCAGTAGCCGGCCCAGGTGGGCATGTCGTGGGTGGCCACGCAGGCGAGCGCCTGCGCCGGCACGGGGCTCAGGGCGCGGTGGTCGTCGGGCCGCGCCTCGTACAGCGCGGTGTACATCCGCAGCAGGCCGCGGCGCGCCATCTGCTGGCGCACGGCGGCCGGCACGATGCCCAGGTCCTCGCCGACAATGGCCGCCCGGTGGCGGTGCGACTCGATGCCCAGCACGGCGTAGAACTCGGCGGGCCGGTAACGGACGTACACCCCGTCGCGGGCGCTGCAGCCGGCCGGCACCCAGTACAGGCGGTGGAACGCCATCACGTGGTCGATGCGCAGCAGCCCGGCCACGCGCAGGTGGTGGCGCACGGCGGCGATGAAGTAGCGGTACCCCTGGCGGCGAATGCCCTCGGGATGCAGCGGCGGGAAGCCCCATACCTGGCCGCCGGTGAAGAACATGTCCGGCGGCGCCCCGCCCGAGACGCCCTGGGCAAACGCCGTGCGCTCGCGCCACACGTCGTAGCCGTCGGGATGCACGCCGAGCGGCAAGTCGAGGTACAGGCGCGCGCCCCGTTGGGCGGCCGCGGCGCGCAGGGCGGCGAGCTGCTCGTGCGCGACCCATTGGGCGTAGGCGTGGTAGCGCCAGGCGGCCGGGTCGTAGTCGGCGGCGTCGAGCCGGCCCCCGCGCTGCGGCTCGGGCCACTGCGGCCACGGCGCCCGCCGCTGCTCGGTGGCCGCGCGGAAGCGCGCGTAGTCGGCGACCTCGGGGTGGGCGGCCAGGTACGCCTCGAAGGCGGCGCGCCGCGGCCCCCCGGTCGCGTGCAGCACGTCGGCCAAAGCCGCCAGCACCGGCCGCTTGAGCGCGGCGACGGCGCGGTAGTCGACCTCCGGCAGGGCACGCAGCCGCGCCTGCTCGGCCTGGAACGCGGGCGCGGCGACGTGCTCGCGGGCGGCGGGGCAGGCGGCGAACTCGGGCAGCGCGGTGGGGTCGACGTACAGCTCGTTCCAGGCCAGGCGGCTCACGGGCGCATAGGGGCTGTACTCGAACGGGACGTCGTCGAGGAACGCGGCGAGCAGCGGCAGCGAGCCGAGCAGCCGGCCGCCCAGGTCGGCCATCCAGTCGAGCAGCGCGCGCAGGTCGGTGAAGTCGCCACAGCCCCAGTCGCGCGCAGTGCGGAGGGCGTAGAGGGGTAGGAACAGGCCCCAGGTGGGCCCCTCTAGTCCAGGGGAGGGCGCGGGGAGGTCCCCCCGCCCCTGGCCCCTCCCCCCACTAGTGCGGGAGGGGTAGGCGCGCGGCGGCGCCACGAACAGCGTTGTCCGCCACCGGCGCCCGCGCGCGCGCAGCGTCAGGCGGTGGTAGCCGATGGGCAAGCCCGGCGGCAGCGGTACCCGCCGGACGACGTAAGCGGCGCCCTCCACGGTGGCCGCGCCGGCGGCCGGCGCCTCTGCCGCGCGCCAGCGCCACCGCTCGCCCTGCTCCAGGGTGAGCGTGCCGGCGAGCGGTGCGTCGGCCAGCGCCGCGGGCAGGCGCAGCGTCACGGCGGCCGGTGCGCCCTGCCAAACGGGCTGCACGGGCTCCACGCCCTGCTGCCAGCGCGCCTGGCGGGCGGCGCGCAGGGCGGCCGGCGCGTCGGCCACGCGGGCCACGGGCGCGCCCAGCGCCTGCAACACGGCCAGCAACACCTCGGGGCGCGCTACCTGACGGCCCTGCAGGCCCGTGAACCGCGTTTGCACGCCGTACAGCGCGGCCAGCTCGCGCAGGGCGGCTGGCTCTCCCCCCCCCGCGCCCGTCTGCCCGCGAGCGGGCGCGGGAGATTCCCCCCACCCTCTACCCCTCCCCCCACTAGTGGGGGAGGGGCCAGGGGCGGGGGGCACCCTCCGCGCGGGATCACGGCTCACGGGCTCACACCCCCAGCAGCGCGCGCAGGCCGCGCAGCGGGATGGCCACCCAGCTCGGGCGCATGCTCAGCTCGTAGCCGATCTCGTACACCGCCTTCTCCAGCAGGAAGGCATCGAGCAAGACCTGGACCTGGTCGCGGCGGGCGGGGAGCAGCGGCGGGCCCTCGGGCGCCTCGCGAGCCAGCGTGGTGAGATACGCTCGCAGGAACTGGGCGCTGACCCACAGCTGCCACCACGCCGCCCAGCGCGTGAGCTGCGGCAGCGCCTCCTCGCTGAGCAGGCCCGCGTTCTGCCGGTCGATCAGCGCCGCGGCCGTGGCGTAGTGGAACGAGCGCAGCAGGCCGGCCACATCGCGCAGCGGGCTGCGCTTGAGGCGCCGCTCGCTGAGGGGCCGCACTGGCTCGCCCTCGAAGTCGAGGATCACGAAGTCGCCGCCGGTGTATAGCACCTGGCCGAGGTGGTAGTCGCCGTGGATGCGGATGCGCGCGGCGGGCAGGGGCTGCGTGGTGACGGCGCGGAGCCGCGCCAGAATGACGCTCTCCTGGCCCAACAGCGCGCGCGCCTCGGCCTGGGCCGCGGCCGGCAGCCGATCGAGCCGCTGGCGCAGCGCCTCGAACGTCGGCCCGACCAGCGCGCGCATCGACTGGAACAGCGAGCGCTGGTAGAACGGCGTGAACGGCTCGGGCGCGAACTCGGGGTTGGTGGTCGGCGCGGCCAGGGCGCAGTGCAGCTCGGCGGTGCGCTGGCCCAGCAGGGCCGCGGAGCCAAGGTAGGCGCCGATCGTCTCGTGGGCCAGCGGGGGCGGCTCGTCGGCCGCTAGTTCGAGCAGCGTAGCGGTGGCCGGGGGCGGCGCGGCGGCGATGGCCTGCTGCTGCTCGGGCGGGGCGGTGCTGGCGCGCTCGAGGTAGTCGTCGA
This sequence comes from Chloroflexota bacterium, assembly GCA_035294645.1. Taxonomy (GTDB): domain Bacteria; phylum Chloroflexota; class UBA6077; order UBA6077; family JAJPHF01; genus JADGHJ01. The sequence continues at coordinate 27,491 of DATGKN010000060.1, read as the reverse complement.
GCGCGTCGAGGGTGTACTGCCAGGCATCGCCCTGGTTGGCTACGTAGCCGTGCAGCGTACCGACGGTCATCACCAGCTCGCGGCCGGCGTGGTACTCCAGCGTGCCGCCGAACGGCGGGGTGTGCGGGAAGCCGATCTCGGTGAGGTAGGCGCCCACCTCGGCGTCGGGGTTGATGCCCGGCTCCAGGCGGCGGAACACCTTCAGCAGCAGGCGGTCGCCGAACACCAGCGTGGTGTTGCTCTGCTCGGCGCGCAGCAGCGTGGGCGGCGGCAGGGCGCGGCCGCTGACCAGCCGGCGCAGAGCGGTGGTGGGCAGCGCCTGCAGCTCGCCGTCGAGGCCGCGCAGCCGGCGGCGCGCCAGCAGCGCCTCGACCAGCGCCGTGCCGAACGCCGGCTTGGCCAGCGCGTCGTATACCACACAGGAGCGGCGCGCGCGCTCACCCTGCACGCGGGCCACGACCATCTCGGGATGATCGCGCAGCAGCGTCTCGGCGTCGTCGCCGTCGGTGCAGGCCAGCGGGAGGCAGTAGGTCTCCGGGTCGCCCTCGGTGTACTCCACCTGGACGAGCGTGAGGTAGCAGCTGCCGTTGTCGGTGGGCAGCGGGATGGCGTCCAGCACCCGCGCGCCCTGGATGGTGCGCGCCTTGCCGCCGAACCAGCGCCGCGCGCGCAGGTAGTTCGGCAGGAGGCTGGCCAGCGTGGGCCGCGCGCGGCCGACCACCAGCTCTTCCCAGCCGTCGGTGAGGGTGAGCGTGGGCGCCAGCTCCGGGGCCGGGCGCACCTCGGCTTCCCAGCCCACCCGCGCGGGCGACGACGTGCCGAGCGCGACCCGCTCGGGCTCCAAGAGGAACCAGTAGAAGCTGTGCGGGCCCAGGGTGAGGAAGTACGGTGCGTCGCGGATGGGCGGGAACGGCGTGCGGCCGAACATCTCCACGGGCACCAGGTCCTGCCACGGGCGCAGGTCGAGCTCGACCGGCTGGGCGAAGCGCGACAGGTTGGCCACGACGAGGATGCGCTCGTCCTGGTACTCGCGCACGAACGCGAGCACCTTGCGGTTGGCCGGGTGCAGGAACTCGAGGCTGCCGCGGCCGAAGGCGCGGTGGCGCTTGCGCAGGGCGATCAGGCGCTTCATCCACCATAGCAGCGAGTGGGGGTTGGCCTGCTGGGCCTGCACGTTGACCGCTTCGTAGTGGTACTCCAGATCGACAATGACCGGTTTGTACAGGCGCTGGCGGTCGGCGGTGGAGAAGCCGGCGTTGCGGTCGGCGCTCCACTGCATCGGCGTGCGCACGCCGTCGCGGTCGCCGAGGTAGATGTTGTCGCCCATGCCGATCTCGTCGCCGTAGTAGATGACCGGCGTGCCGGGCAGCGAGAACAGCAGGCCGTTGAGCAGCTCGATGCGGCGGCGATGGTTGCCCAGCAGCGGCGCCAGGCGCCGGCGGATGCCCAAGTTGATGCGCATCTGCGGGTCGCGCGCGTACATGCGGTACATGTAGTCGCGCTCTTCGTCGGTGACCATCTCCAGGGTCAGCTCGTCGTGGTTGCGCAGGAACAACGCCCACTGGGCATTGGGCGGGATGGGCGGCGTCTGGTTGAGAATGTCGACGATCGGGTAGCGGTCCTCCATGCGCACGGCCATGAACATGCGCGGCATGAGCGGGAAGTGGAAGGCCATGTGGCACTCGTCGCCGTCGCCGAAATAGGCAACGGCGTCCTCGGGCCACTGGTTGGCCTCGGCCAGCAGCATGCGGTCGGCGAAACGGCTGTCCACGTGGCGGCGCAGCGCCTTGAGATAGGCGTGGGTCTCGGGCAGGTTCTCGCAATTGGTGCCCTCGCGCTCGTAGAGGTAGGGTACGGCGTCGAGGCGCAGCCCGTCGATGCCCATCTCCAGCCAGAAATCGATGACCTTGAAGATGGCGCGCTGGACCTGGGGGTTGTCGAAATTGAGGTCCGGCTGGTGCGAGTAGAAGCGGTGCCAGTAGTACTGCTGGGCCACCGGGTCCCAGGCCCAGTTGGAGTGCTCGAAGTCCTTGAAGATGATGCGCGCCTCTTTGTACCGCTCGGTGGTGTCGCTCCAGACGTACCAGTTGCGGGCGGCACTGCCGCGCGGCGCGCGCCGGGCGCGCTGGAACCAAGCGTGCTGGTCGGAGGTGTGGTTGCAGACCAGCTCGGTGATCACGCGCAGGCCGCGGCGGTGCGCCTCGCGCACGAACTGGCGCACGTCGCGCAGGGTGCCGTAGGCCGGGTGCACATTGGTATAGTCGGCGATGTCGTAGCCGTCGTCCTTGAGCGGCGAGGGGTAGAACGGCAGCAGCCACAGCGCCGTGACGCCCAGGTCCTGCAAGTAGTCGAGCTTCTGCGTCAGCCCGCGGAAGTCGCCGATGCCGTCGCCGTCGCTGTCGTAGAAGGCGCGGACGTGCAGCTCGTAGATGATCGCGTCCTTGTACCACAGCGGGTCGCTGGTCAGCCCCGGGCTCGGTTGCGGTGCGGACATGCGCTCTGCTGCTCCTGCGCGGTGGTGGGATGGCGCCGCGGGATCACGACTGGACCAGGAAGATGTGCGCCGGCCGCTCGTGCGGGTGCAGCTCGACGTAGTTCGTGGGCCCCTGCCAGCGGTAGCGCGCGTTGTCGAGCAGGTCGTGGACGGTGAACGGCGCGTCGGCCGGCAGCCCCAGCTCGGCGAGCGGCAGGGTGAGCCAGCCCGACTGGCGCCACTGCGGGTCGAGGTTGACCACGACCAAGAGCAGGTCCGCGCCGTCGGCGCTCTGCTTGCTGTAGGCGATCAGCTGGTCGTTGTCCACGGGGTGGAAGCGCAGCCGCTCGTTGCTGTGCAGCGCGGGGTGCTGGCGGCGGATAGTGTTGACCCGCGCGATCAGCTCGCGCAAGCTCGTGGGGCTGTCCCAGTCCCAGCACTTGATCTCGTACTTCTCCGAGTCGAGGTATTCCTCGCGCCCGGGCTCCAGCGGCCGGTGCTCCAGCAGCTCGAACGCCGGGCCATAGATACCGTAGTTGCTGGACAGGGTCGCTGCCAACACCAGCCGCGTTACGAACGCTGGCCGGCCGCCGCGCTGGAGCTGCTCGGTGAGGATATCGGGCGTGTTGGGCCAGAAATTGGGCCGGAAGAACTCGCGCACCGGCGTCTGGGTCAGCTCGGTCAGGTACTCGGTCAGCTCCTGCTTCGTCTGGCGCCAGGCGAAGTAGGTGTACGACTGGGTGAAGCCGAGCTTGGCCAGCCGGTACATCACCTTGGGGCGCGTGAACGCCTCGGAGAGGAAAATGATCTCGGGGTGGTCGCGCTTGATGTCGGCGATCAGCCACTCCCAGAAGGCGAACGGCTTGGTGTGCGGGTTATCGACGCGGAAGATCTGGACACCCTGCGCGATCCAGAAGCGCACGACGCGGTTGAGCTCCTCCCACAGCGGGCGCCAGGCGTCGCTCTCGAAGTCGAACGGGTAGATGTCCTGATACTTCTTGGGCGGGTTCTCGGCGTACTGGATCGTCCCGTCCGGCCGCCAGCGGAACCACTCCGGGTGCTCGCGGACGTAGGGGTGGTCGGGCGAGCACTGGAAGGCGAGGTCCAGCGCGACGGCGATGCCGAGGTCGCGCGCGCGCGCCACGAGCCGGCGGAAGTCGTCGAGCGTGCCCAGCTCGGGGTGGATGGCCGTGTGCCCGCCCTCTGGGCCGCCGATGGCCCACGGGCTGCCCGGGTCGCCCGGGGCGGCGGTGGGGCTGTTGTTGCGGCCCTTGCGGAAGCTGCGGCCGATGGGGTGGATGGGCGGCAGGTACAGCACGTCGAAGCCCAGGTCGCGCACGTAGGGCAGGCGCGCCATCACATCCGCGAAGGTGCCGTGGCGGCCGGGCTCGCGGGCCGTGGAGCGCGGGAACAGCTCGTACCAGGCCGAGAAGCGGGCGCGCTCGGGATCGACCACCACGCACAGCTCGCGGTCGTAGGCGGTGGCGAAGCGGCGGTCGGCGTGGCGCCACATGAGCTGGGCCAGCTCGTCGCCCAGCGCCAGCGCCACCGCGGCGTCGCCGCCCTCGCGCAGGACAGTGGCCATGGCGCGCAGGCGCTCGGCGTCGGCGCCCGTGGCGCGCGCGGCCGCGGCGGCCACCAGCTCGGCGCCGATGAGCAGATCGACCCGCACGTCCTGGCCGGCGGCCACGCGCTTGGCCAGGTCGTGGGCCCACGACTGGAAGCGATCGACCCAGGCGACCAGCGTGTAGCACCAGCGGCCCAGGGCGTCGGGCGTGAAGCTGGCGCGCCAGCGGTCGTTGTCCACGTACTCCAGCCGCGTCTCACGCCAGGCGGACTCCGCGTGGTGGCGCCAGCGCAGGACCCCGGCCACGCGGTCGTGGCCGTCGCCGTAGACGTCGGCCTCGACGACGACCGGCTCGCCCACCACGCGCTTGATGGGGAAGCGGCCGGCGTCGATCTCGGGCCAGACGCCCTCGATCACCACGCGCTGTCGCCCGTCTGTTTCGATCACGTCGCTCCTCACGGGCATTGCCCCCTGCGCGCCGTGGCTTGAGGGAGAAGGGAGGGGGAGTCCAGGCGCCCCGCGCGGCGCGCGGTACACGCGCCACTCGTGTGTATAATGCGGCGCGCCGCCGCGGCGGTCAACAACGCCGCGCAGGCAGCTCGCCGGCCGGACACCGTATGAAGACGCTGCTGCTGACCAACGAGTACCCGCCGCATACCTATGGCGGCGCGGGCGTGCACGTCGAGTTCCTCAGCCGCGAGCTGGCCCAGCTGATGGACGTCGAGGTGCGCTGCTTTGGGGACCAGGACATCGCCGAGCCGCACCTGCGCGTGCGCGGCTACCCGCCCAACCCCGATGCACAGGCGGCATCGCGCTACCTGCGCCCCGCCTTCGACGCCATGGGGCGTGGGGTGGCGTTTGCGGCCCACCCACCGGTCGACGCCGACATCGTGCACTGCCACACGTGGTACAGCCACCTGGGCGGCATCCTAGTGCGGCTGGCGTACGGCCTCCCGCTGGTGGTCACCATCCATTCGTTGGAGCCGCTGCGCCCCTGGAAGCGCGAGCAGCTGCAGGGCGGCTACGAGGTCTCCTCGTGGGTCGAGCGCACGGCGCTGGAGATGGCCGACGCCATCATCGCCGTGTCGCAGGGTACCCGCGCCGACGTGCTGCGGCTGTTCCGCGTGCGCCCGGAGCGGGTGCACGTGATCCACAATGGCATCGACCTGCGGCTGTACCGCCCGGTGGCCGAGACGGACGCGCTGGTGCGGTACGGCATCGACCCCAGCCGGCCCTACGTGCTGTTCGTAGGGCGCATTGCGCGCCAGAAGGGGATCATCCACCTGGTGCGCGCTATTCCGGAGATCGACGCGGCCGCGCAGGTAGTGCTGTGCGCGGGCGCGCCGGACACGCCGGAGATCGCGCGGGAGATGGAGGAGGCGGTCGCCGCGGTGCGCGCGCAGCGGCCGGGCGTGATCTGGGTCCAGGAGATGGTGCCGCGCGAGCAGCTGGTGCAGCTGTACTCGCACGCGGCGGTGTTCTGCTGCCCCTCGATCTACGAGCCGTTCGGGATCATCAACCTGGAGGCGATGGCCTGCGGCACGCCGGTGGTGGCCAGCGCCGTGGGCGGCATTCCGGAGGTAGTGGTCGACGGCGAGACGGGGCTGCTAGTGCCACTGGAGCAGCAGCCCGCGGCGCCGTTCGAGCCGGTCGACCCGGCGCGGTTCAGCCACGACCTGGCGACGGCGATCAATCGCCTGCTGCGCGACCCCGCGCTGCGCGAGCGGATGGGGGCCGCGGGCCGCGCGCGCGTGGAGCGCGAGTTCTCCTGGCGGGCGATCGCCGAGCGCACGGCGGCATTGTACCGCTCGCTGGTCGCGTCCGCGCGGGGCGCGGCAGCGGGGCAGGCAGGAGGAGAGGGAACGTGACTGCTTCTCCGGGGGGGCCTGCGGCGCGGCTAGCGGCGCGGCTGGCGCGGCATGGCGTGCATTACGGCTGGGTGATGGTGGCCATCACCTTCGGCGTGCTGCTCACCACGGCGGCTATGCGCGCGCTGCCGGGCGTGCTGCTGCGGCCGCTGGAGGCCGAGTTCCACTGGGACCGCGCGGCGATCACGGTGGGGGTGGCGATCAGCCTGCTCCTGTACGGGACCGTGGGGCCGGTGGTCGGCCGCCTGATGGACAGCCTCGGGCCACGGCGGGTGATCCTGGCCGCCTTGGCGCTGATGGGCAGCGCGGGGCTCGGCGTGCTGCGCATGGACCAGGTGTGGCAGTTCGACCTGCTGTGGGGCGGGTTGGTCGGCGCTGGCTGCGGCGCAGCGGCCTCGGTGCTCACCGCCTCGGTGGTGAGCCGCTGGTTCGTGGCGCGGCGCGGCCTGGTGACTGGGCTGCTCAGCGCGGCCACCTCGGCGGGGCAGATCGTGTTCGTGCCCACAGCGATGTGGCTGACGCTCGCCGCCGGCTGGCGGGCGGGCCTGCTGCTGATCCTGGGGCTGATGCTGCTAGTGATCGCGCCGCTAGTGGTGGTGTGGTTCCGCGACAGCCCGGCGGCGGTCGGCCTGCGGCCGTTCGGCGAGCAGGGCGCGGGGCCAGCGCCCGCCCCCGCCGACGCCGCCGAGCGCACGCCGTTGCGGGTGGCGCTGCGCTCGCCCGACTTCTGGTGGATCGCGGGCGGGTTCTTCATCTGTGGATACACGACCAACGGCCTGATCGCCACGCACTTCATCCCGCATGCCACGGAGCACGGCGTGGGCGAGATCGCGGCGGCGAGCATCCTGGGCCTGATCGGCGGCACCAGTGTGCTGGGCACCATTGCCAGCGGGATGCTATGCGATCGCGTGCGCAACCGGCGCTGGCTGCTGGCGGCGTGCTACCTGTTCCGCGGGCTGTCGCTGCTGCTGCTGCCGCTGATCAGCGGTAGCGCCACGTTGCTGGCGGTGTTCGGCGTGCTGTACGGGCTCAACTGGTTCGCGACGGCGCCGGTGAACCAGGTGCTGCTGATGGACCTGTTCGGACGGCGCTCGGTGGCGCAGATCTACGGGTGGGTGTTCTTCGGGCACCAGCTCGGCTCAGCGCTGGCCGCGTACCTGGGCGGCTGGGTCCACGACCGCGTGGGGAGCTACGAGCCGGTGTTCGTGGCGGCCGGGCTCGCGGGAGTCGTGGCGGCAGCGTTCGCGCTGCAGCTCCGCGAGGGCCGCCGGGGGATGCTAGTGCGGCCGGCGACGGCCTGAGACAAGCAAGCCGAGTGGGGGGAGCGTACGATGGGCGAGCCACAGCCACGGCGCTGGCGCGAGCAGCGCTGGCTCATCGACAGTGTGATCCGGACGGAGGGGATCGACTGGGACCAGCCGCGCAGCCAGTACCTCGCGGCGCCTTGCGGCCCGGAGGCGGCGGTCGACTTCCAGCTCATCCGCCAGCGGGTGCAGAAGTTCGCGGACTTCAGCTCGGCGTTCGAGCTGGCGGCCCGGCGGCGCGAGGAGCGGGCGACCGCGGCCGAGGCGGCCGGCGAGCGGGTAACGGCGCGCGAGAACTACTTCGTGGCGGCCATCCACTGGGGGGCGGCGCAGTGGCCGATCGCCGAGAACAACGCCCGCAACCTGCGGCTCAATGAGCGCAAGGTGGACTGCTACAGTGCCTACGCGCGGCTGGCCGACCACCATGTGGAGCGGGTGCTGATCCCGTTCCAGGGGCGGGCGCTGCCCGCCTGGTTGCACCTCCCGCCAGGGTATGCTGGCGGCCGGCTGCCGTTCGTGGTGCTGCTACCAGGGATGGACAGCTTCAAAGAAACCACGGTGGCGCTGTACGGCGACCGCTGGTTGCAGCGGGGCCTGGGCGTGCTGGCGCTGGAGATGCCGGGGCAGTACGAGGCGGCGGTGCTGGGGGTGCACGCGAGTGTGGAGAACTGGGCGGCGGCGGCGCCGGTGGTGATGGACTGGCTGCTGGCGCGGCCGGAGGTGGATCCCGAGCGCGTGGCCGTGGCGGGCAACAGCTTCGGCTCGCTGATCGGGACGATCATGGCCGGGGCCGAGCCGCGCTTCCGCGCCTGCGCCGTGAGCGCGGTGATCCATGAGCCGGGCTGCGACACCATCTTCAACCGGGCGTCGCCAACCTACAAGGCGCGATTCATGTACATGGCCGGCTATGAAGACGAGGAGGCGTTCGACCGTTTCGCGCGCTCGCTGACCTGGGAGGGGTGGGCCGAGCGGGTCCGCGTGCCGTATATGGCGCTAGCGGGCGAGGCGGACGAACTGAGCCCGCTGGAGCATACCGAGCGGCTGTGCGAGCGGCTCGCCGGGCCGAAGGTGCTAGTAGTGTACCAGGACACGCGGCACTCGCTGGCGGGCAGCCCGGCGGTGGCGTTGGGGCCCTCGCCGCGGGCGCTGCAGGCCGACTGGGTGGCGGCGCGGCTGGCGGGGGCGCCAGCGCCGTCGGAGCGCTGGTATATCGACCACACCGGGCGGCTGACACGCACACCGTGGTGAGCGTGACCGGGCGGGGGGGGGGCGGTCGCGCGAGGCGTCTACTAGGCGTTCGGGCTGGGCAAAGGTGCGGGGAGTCATGGTGACCCTGGAGGAGTTCCTGACGGCGCCGGAGACGGAGCCGCGACGAGAGTACGTGGCGGGACAGGTGGTGGAGCGGCCGGCGCTGGCCGAGCGCGAGCGTTGGCTGCGGGCCGACCTGGCGACGCTGCTGTACGGCTGGGCGCGTGCAACGGGCCGCGGCGCGGTGGCCACAGAGATGCGCTGCACGTTCGGCGGCGGCAGCTACGTGCCCGACATCGTGTACTTCGCCGAGCGGCCGGCGGAGGCGGCGGGCGGGCCGGTGACGGGGCTGCACACGGCGCCGGATTTCGTGGCCGAGATCTGCCCCGCGGCGGTCGACCCGGCGTGGTTCGCGCCACGAATGGCCGCGTACGTGGCGCACGCAGTGCGGCTGGCGTGGCTGATCGATCCGGGGGAGCAGGTGGTGACCGTGTATGCCCCGGGCGCGGCGCCGCGGCAAGTCACGGCCGGGGGGATGCTGGAGGGCGGAGGGGTGCTGCCCGGCTTCTACCTGTACGTGGACGACCTGTTCGCGGTGCTGGAGGAGGAGTGAGGGCGCGCGGCCGGCAGAGGATCCGGTTGCTGTGCGGCCCGGCGTGGGCGGCGCCGCGGCAGGTGGGCGCGTACCAGCTGCGGGTACTCGTCTGGCGGCTGGGCGCGGGCTGGCGGGGCGCGCGTGGGGCCCTGGCCGTGGGGCTGACGGTGCCCCTGGCTGTGTGGCTCGAGGGCCCGCCGGGCCGGCGCTGGTGGCCGGTGGTGGATGTGCGCTGGCTGGTCGGTGGGCTGGTGCTGGCGGCCGCCGGGCGGTGGGGCTGGCGGAGGCTCGCGGGGTGAACGAGCGGACGCCCTCGGAGGCGATGGGCCTGGCGGAGGCGCTGGCCGCGGGGTTCGCGCGGCTGGACGCGGCGGCACGGGCGGACACCGTGGTCGGGACGCCGCGGCAGGTAGGCGAGCGGGTGCTGGTGCCGCTGGCGGAGGTGTGGTACGGTGGCGGCTTCGGCCTCGGGGGCGGGCGCGCGGTGGGCGCGGAAGCGGGTGGCCAAGGGGGCGGCGGCGGTTTCGGGGGGCGAGCGCGGCCCGTGGCGGTGGTCGTGGTGGGCCCCGAGGGCGCGCGGGTGCGACCAGTGGTCGATGCGACGCTGCTCGGGCTGGCCGCGGCGGGCGTGGCGCTGGGCGTGCTACTGGGCCGGCTGCGCCGGCGGTAAGCGAAGGGATGGTCGCTGCGGCGTGGGCTCCGAGCAATGTGGGGGGCGCGGCGATGCAGGGTGGCCACAGGCACACGGGGCTGCGCTACAATGCCCCCAGCTCGATCCCGCGCCGCGCACTTTCGCGCCAGGAGTCCCGCATGGCCCTCCCCGAGCCCCCGGACGACGCCTTCGAGGCGGTCGCCACCACGGGCGACCTCGCGCCGAACCAGCTGAAGCGGGTCGAGTACCGTGGCCGGCCGGTGTGCCTGGTGCACGCGAACGGGCGCTATTACGCGCTGTCGAACGTCTGCGCCCACCAGAACATCGCCCTCTCGATGGGCCGCCTGTTCCGCGGCCAGCTGGTCTGCCCGGGCCACGCCTGGATGTACGATCTGGAGACGGGCCGCGTGACGTTCCCGAAAGGGATCGACGCGCGGGTGCACTGCTACGCGGTGCGCGTGGTGGGCGAGCAGATCCTCATTGCCCCACGGCCCGAGCCGGGCGGTGGCGAGCCGCCGTAAACGTCAGGCCCGCTCTTGGGGGCGGCGGCTGGTGCTTCGCCAGCCCTTTGGCTTGGCGCCAGCCAGTGCTCAGGGGCGGCTGGCCGCCCAGGCCGCCTGCGCCGCGGCGATCAGGCGCCGCGCGGCGGCCGCGTCGCCCCAGCCCGTGATCGCCACCTCCGGGCGGAACGCCGCGTGCCAGCGCGCCAGCGCCTCGCGCTCGGCCGGGAGGGCCGCCAGCTCGTGCACCGTGGGGTGCGCCGTGCCGCCGTCGGCGCGCAGCGCCACGATCTTGTGGTCGTCGTCCGCGCGGTACAGCACGCCCACCGGCCGCGCGGCGAGCACCGCGCCAGCGGGCAGCGCGCCGCCGTCGGGCACCACGATGTCCAGCGCCGCGCCGTCGGCGGCCCGGGTGGCGGGGATGTAGCCGTAGTGGGCCGGCAGCGGCCAGGGGAACGGGACGCCGCACGGCGCGAAGCGGCCGCTAGTGGGGTCGAGGCGCAGGCGCTCGGTGCTGCCGCGTGGGTTCTCGATCACGGCGTGGACCAGCACGGGCGGGGCGGGGCCGGCGAGGTCGAGGGCCGCGAGCTGCCGCGTGCGCCCCGCGGTGCCCGCGCCCCGGCCGGCGAGCCAGTCGCGCAGCGCCGCCCGCTGGCCGGCAAACGCCGCCTCGATGGGCACCTCGGCGGGGCGGAACACGCGCACGTCGCGTGCGTCGTCGGCGGCGCGCAGCGTGCCCCCCACCGCCCGCGCGCGGTACACCGCGAGGTGGGCGGGGTTGCGCGGGTCGTCGGCACCGAAGTAGAGGCCCAGCAGGCCATCGAGCGCGACGACGAGGCCGGTCTCCTCCTCGGCCTCGCGCACGGCCGTCTCGTCGGCGCGCTCGCCGTACTCCACGAAGCCGGCGGGCAGCATCCACCAGCCGGCATACGGCTCGTAGGCGCGCTGCACCAGCACCAGGCCGCCGTCGAGGTCGATCGCCGTCGCCGCGCCGAACGCCGTCTTAGCGTAGTACACCCAGCCGCAGGCCGGGCACACCGGGCGCTGGCGACCGCCGCGCTCCTGGCGCGCCAGCGGTCCCCCGCAGCGCGCGCAGTAGGCGGGCTCGCCCGGGTCGGGCAGGATCAGCTGGTGGAGCATGGGGCCGCCTCTCGCGGCAGGCCGCGCAGGCGCGCTGCCAGGCCGCTGTAGCGCTCGGCGCGGCGGGTGTTGCGCAGGGCGATGGCCAGCGCGCGCCGGCTACCGAGGAGGATCACCAGCCGCCGCGCCCGCGTGACGGCCGTGTACAGCAGGTTGCGCTGCAGCAGCAGGTAGTGCTGCGGGTGCAGCAACAGCACGACCGCCTCGTACTCGGACCCCTGCGCGCGGTGCACCGACAGGGCGTAGGCGTGCTGGAGGGTGTCGAGGTCGGCGAAGTCGTACGGCACGACGCGGCCGTCGTCGAGGGCCACCTCCAGCGTCTGGGCCACCGGGTCGAGGCGCTGGAGCAGGCCGCCGTCGCCGTTGAACGTCTCGCGGCGGTAGTCGTTGCGCACGCACAGCACGCGGTCGCCCACGCGGAACACGCGCCCGCCGAAGGCGCGCTCGGCCTTGCCGGGCGCGGGTGGGTTGAGCGTGGCCTGCAGCACCTGGTTCAGGGTGTCGCTACCGAGCCGGCCCACGCGCATCGGCGTGAGCACCTGGATATCGCGCCGCGGGTCGAGCCCGTACTGGCGCGGCAGGGTCTCGGTCAGCAGCGTGCGCAGGCGGGCGAGGGCCTCGTCGGGTTCGTCGGCGGCCAGGAAGCGGAAGTCGGGGAAGCCGTGTAGGTCCGGCGGCTCGCCGCGCAGGATGCGGTGGGCGTTGACCACAATGCCGCTCTGCGCCGCCTGGCGGAAGATCACCTCCAGGCGCACCACCGGCACTTGCTGCGAGGCGATCAGGTCGGCAAGCACGTTGCCGGCGCCCACCGACGGGAGCTGGTCGGCGTCGCCCACCAGCAGCAGATGCGCCCCGCGCGGGACGGCGCGCACGAGCTGGTTGGCGAGCAGCAGGTCGAGCATCGACGCCTCGTCGACCACGACCAGGTCGGCGTCGAGGGGGCGGTCGGCGTCGTGGGCGGCCTGGCCGTCGAAGCCGAGCCCTAGCAGGCGGTGCAGCGTCTTGGCGGGGGCGCCGGTCGCCTCGCTGAGGCGCTTGGCCGCTTTGCCGGTGGGCGAGGCCAGTAGATAAGTGCCGCGCTTGGCCTGCAGCAGGGTCAACAGCGCGCGCACGGTGGTGGTCTTGCCCGTGCCCGGGCCGCCGGTGAGCACCACCACGCGCTGGGTGAGCGCGGCGCGCACCGCCTCGGCCTGCGCGGGGGCCAGCTCCACGCCGCTGCGCTCGCGCAGCCAGGCGAAGGCGCGGGCGAAATCGACCTGCTGCCACAGCGCCAGGCGGTCGGTCGGGGCGTGCAGCAGCCCGCGCAGGCGGCCGGCGAGGCCCTGCTCGGCGCGCGCCAGGGGGCGCAGGTACACGGCGGGAGCACCGCCGGGAGGGGCGACGCGCGGCTCGATCTCTACCTCGCCCTCGGCGGCCAGCGCGTCGAGCGCCTGCTGGAGCGTCGCGGCCGGCAGGCCCAGCAGCGCCTCGGCGCGCTGGAGCAGCTCGTCGGCGGGCAGGTACACGTGGCCCTCCTCGGTCGCCTCCCACAGGACGTGGCTCAGCGCGGCCATCGCGCGCTCGGGGGCGTCGGGGGCGAAGCCCAGCCGGCGGGCGATCTGGTCGGCGGTGCGGAAGCCGATGCCGCGCACCTCGCGGGCCAGGCGGTAGGGCGCCTCGCGCACCACGCGCACCGCGTCGTCGCCGTACTGGCGATAGATACCGACGCCGAGGGTGGTGGACACCCCGTGCTCGGCGAGGAACAGCATCAGCTCCTTGATCGCCTTCTGCTCCTGCCAGGCCGCCTGGATGGCCCGCGCGCGCACGGGGCCGATGCCGGGCGCCTCGGTGAGCCGCTCGGGCTCTTCCTCGATCACCGCCAGGGTGCGCGCGCCGAAATGGCGCACCAGCCGGTCGGCCATCACCGGCCCGATCCCGCGCACCAGCCCCGACCCGAGGTACTTGCGGATGCCCTCCACGCTGGTGGGCAGCACGACGCGGTAGTCGTGCACCTCGAACTGGCGGCCGTGCTGGGGGTGGCTAGTCCAGCGGCCGCGCAGGCGCAGGTGCTCGCCGACATGCACCGCTGCCAGCTTGCCTACGACGGTCACGAGGTGGGACTTGCCAGCGGGTTGCAGGCGCACGACGGTGAAGCCGCTCTCCTCGTTCTGGAAGGTGATGCGCTCGACGCTGCCCTCCAGGGTGGCGAGCGGCGGCGCGGCGCCAGCGGGAGGCGCGGGCGGGGCGGCGGTCACGAGCGCGTCGTCGGCCACGGTATCATGAGGTGCCCGCCTCGGGCGCGGGGCGGGTCAGGTGCTCGACTGGCAGCTCCTCGCGGCGGCCCCATTCGGCCCACGAGCCGACATAGTTGCGCACGCGCGGGTAGCCGAGCAGCTTGAGCACCAGCCAGGTGTGGGCCGCGCGGTAGCCGCCCTGGCAGTAGGTGATCACCTCGCGGCTGGGGCTGAGCCCGAGCTGGGCGTATTGATCCGCCAGCTCCTGCGGCGACTTCAGCGTGCCGTCGGGGCGCAGGTTGTGGACCCAGTCGAGATGGACCGCCCCGGGAATGCGGCCGCCGCGCGGGGCGCGGATCTCGGTGCCCGCGTACTCGCTGGGCCGGCGCGTGTCCACGATGTCCACATGCGGGTCCTGGATGGCCGCCAGCACGGCCTGGTAGTCGGCCACCTCCTCGGGCCGCGGGCGGGCGCGGAAGGCGGTGGGGGCAACCGTGCCGGGGGCGTCGGAGAGCGGGTAGCCCGCGGCTTGCCAGGTGCGCAGGCCGCCGTCGAGCAGCCGGCCGCCGTCGTGGCCGAGGTAGTACAGACACCACAGCCCGCGCGCGGCCCACTGCCCGGCGACCTCGTCGTAGAAGACGACGGTTTGTCCTTCGGCGACCCCGCAGGCGCTAAACGCTTCCTCCATGCGGCGCGCGAAGGCGGCGAGGCCCTCCGCGCTGGTGTCGTGGCACGGTAGCGCGTACACGTCGAGGCTCACCGCGCCCGGAATGTGGCCGGCAGCGTACTGGGCGCGGGGGCGCGTGTCGATGATCCGCACGGCGGGGTCGTCGAGATGGGCGTGCAGCCAGGCCGGGGGCACCAGGATCGTCTCGGGGGTGAACGGTTGGGCCATTGCTACTCTCCTGCGCACGGGGCGGCCGGTGCGGCACCGGCCCTCGTAGTGATGATACCAGCGCGGGGGCCCCGGGCCCGGCGCTACAGCGGCGCTGGCAGCGGTCCGAGCTGTTGCTCGCACCAGCGGGCCGCCGCGAGCAAGGTGCACTCGGCCCACGGCGCGGCCACCAGCTGGAGGCCGAACGGCAGCCGCTCGTCGCTCAGGCCGCTGGGCAGGCTCAGCGCCGGCAGGCCCAGGAGGCTCCAGATGGCCTGGAAGCGCACGTCGCCGGTGGTACTCGGGTCGGGCGCCACGTTGGACGCCGTGGGCATCGCCAGGCAGTCGGCGCGCTCGAACAGCGCGCGCAGCTCGGCGCGCAGGCGGGCGCGCAGCCGCTGGGCGCGCAGGTACGCCTCGCCCGGGATCAGCTTGCCCACCTCGACGGTCGCGCGCAGGCGCGGCGGGTAGTCGGCGGCGCGCTCGGCGTGCAGCCGCGCGTGCACGGCCGCTGTCTCCACCTGGAGGATGATCTGGTGCACGGCGACCAGGCGCTCGAACGGCGCCGGCAGGCGCACGAACTGCACCGCGGCGCCAGCGCGCAGCAGGCGCATGACGGTCTGCTCCGCGTGCGCGCGCACGGCGGGCTCGGCGCGCTCGAGCAGGTCCTCGACCACCGCCAGGCGCGGCGGCGCCGGGTTGGCCACCGCCGCCAAGTAGTTCTCCACCGGTCGGTCGCGCGAGCCGGGGTCGGCGGGGTCGTGGCCGGCGAGCACCGCGAGCAGGGCCGCGGCGTCGGCGACGCTGCGCACGATGAAGCCCACGTGGTCGAGCGACCAGGCGAGCGGGATGATGCCGCGCCGGCTGATGCGGCCGAAGGTGGGCTTGACGCCGATCACGCCGCAGTAGGCCGCGGGCCGCAGCACCGAGCCGGCGGTTTGGGTGCCCAGCGCCGCGGGGACCTGGCGGGCGGCTACTGCCGCGGCGGAGCCGCTGCTCGACCCGCCGGGCGTGCGCTCGGGGGCCCAGGGATTGCGAGTGCGCGGCGGGTCGACGGTGGCGAAGGCGGTGGTGACGGTCTTGCCGAGGATCACGGCGCCGGCGAGGCGCAGGCGGTGCACCGGCTCGGCATCCTCGCTGGGGATGCGATCGTACAGCGCCGGGCAGCCGGCGCGCGTGGGCAGGCCGGCCACGTGGTAGATGTCCTTGATCCCGATCGGCACGCCGTTGAGCGGGCCGCCGTGGCCGCGCAGCGCGGCGTCGTCGCAGCGGCGGGCCTGCGCCAGCGCGCCGTCGGCGTCGAGGGTCTCCCAGGCCTGGACGTGTGGCTCAGTGGCGGCGATGCGGGCGAGCAGCGCCTGGACCAGATCGACGCTGCTGGCGGTGCGCGTCTGTACGGCGGCGGCGGCCTCGACCACGCCCAGCTCGGCCAGCGCGCTCATCGGTGCGTCTCCGGCGGGTAGATGAAGTCGGGCTCGGGGCCCTCCAGGTCGAGCGGCACCTGGGCCAGCTCCCACAGCGCCTGGGCGGTGGCCTCGATCTGGGCCTGGAGCGCGGCGGCGCGCGCCTCGCCCCACACGGCCACCGCGGCGCGGGTCAGCGCGGCGCGGGCGGCCGCCGGCGAGTCCAGCGCATCGAGCTGCATGTCGGCCTCCCTCGCGGGCCACGGGGAGCGAGCCGCGGCCCTGCTGCGGCGGATTATGCCAGACGCCGGCGGGCAAGTGTCCGTAACGCGATTGTGATGTTGGAGGCGCCCACTGTGAGGCAACCGTGTCTATACTAGGCGCGAGTTGGGTGTCGCGCGACCTTGACTCGAGGGACTCGGCGGGCTCCCCCTTTGGCTCGCCTGGAGTCTCTCCCCCGCACCTCCTGCCGCCGTGCCGCTTGGCCGCCACCGGGCGGCACGGCGATCTCCCCCCTCCTTAGCCCCGCAGGCCGAATAGCGCCACCGCGGCCACCGCGCTAGCGAGCGCCAGGGCCAGCGACCACGGATCGCGGAAGTACCACCAGGTCACCCCGAACCCGAAGATGGCAAACCCCAGCGCGGCCAGCAGCAGGGCGAAGAAGAAGGGATCGCGCCGCAGGCGGTCGCGCATGGGGCCTCCGCGTCGAGCCGCGCGGGCCGGCACCGCAAGCCCCGTGCCGCGACACCCCGCGCGGCGCCGCTAGTGAGCCAGCTCGATCTCGGGCTCGACCCAGGCCACCTCGACCATGCCGTCGGCCACGCGCAGCGGCAGGTGGCGCAGGCGGTAGCCGAACGGCGGCCAGGTGCTGCGCCCGCTGGGCACGTCGAACTCCCAGCCGTGGCGCGCACACTTGAGCACGCCCGCCGCCTCGCGCGCCTCGGACAGCGGCCAGCCGCGGTGGGGGCAGGCGTTGGGCACCGCGTACAGCGTCCCGTCGATGTTGAGCACCAGCACGGCATGCCCGGCGACCCGGACCAGCTTGCGCGCCCCGGGCGGCAGCTCGTCGGCGCGGGCCACGGGGACGAACGCCGCGGGCGCGGGCGGCGGGGCGGCTGGGGCGGCGTCTGGCTCCCTAGCGGGGTGTCGTCCGTGCCCGCGCAGCCAGCCGAGCAGCCCGCTCACGGTGCCGCCTCCTCGCGCTCGGCGCGGCTCAGCTCGGCGCCCACGATATGGTAGCCCGCATCGACGTACAGCGTGTGGCCGGTCACGTTGCGGGCGAGATCCGAAGCCAGGTACACGGCGGCGGCGCCCACGTCGGCCTGGGCGATGTTGCGGCGCAGTGGGGCGCGCTGCTCGACCTGGTCGAGGATCCAGTGGAAGCCGCGGATACCGGCGGAGGCGAGCGTGCGCACCGGGCCGGCCGAGATGGCGTTGACGCGCACGTTCTGCGGCCCGAGGTCGCGCGCGAGGTAGCGCACCGTCGCCTCGAGCGCGGCCTTGGCCACGCCCATCACGTTGTAGTTGGGGTAGGTGCGCCGCGCGCCGTCGTAGGTGAGCGTGAGCACGCTCGGGTTGGGGCCGGTGAACAGCGGCAGGGCGCGCTGGGTGAGCGCGACCAGCGAGTACACGCTGACGTCCATGGCTAGCAGGAAGCCGTCGCGCGAGGTGTCGACGAAGCGGCCGGCCAGCTCCTCACGGCGGGCGAAGGCCACGGCGTGCACCAGGATGTCGAGGCGCGAGTGCTGCGCGCGGAAGCGCGCGAACAGGGCATCCAGCTCGTCGTCGCGCTGCACGTCGCACTGTTCGACGAAGCGGGCGCCGACCTGCTCGGCCAGCGGCCGCACGCGCCGTTCGAGCGCTGGCCCGGCGTAGCTGAACGCCAGCGTGGCGCCCTCGGCGGCGAACGCCTGGGCGATGCCCCAGGCCAGGCTGCGCTCGTTGGCCAGCCCGACGATCAGCGCCGTGCGCCCCTCCAGCAGTCCCATTCCTCGCTCGCCCTCCTGCGGGCGCCATGCGCGCCCTTGCCTCCAGGTATACGCGCTCGGCGCCCGCGCGCGCTACCGCCGGGGATATAGTTGCGATTGTCATCCGGGACGGCAGGCGCTAGCATGAAGTAGCAGCGGCGTGCGGGCGGGGGGCGGGCACAGCAGCGGAGGCGGCCATGGTCGAGGGAGAGAGTCTTGCCCCCGTGTGGGTCATGCTCGGGGCGATGGCCGCGCTGATCGGCAGTTTCACCTTCTACATGCTGCTGCTGCATCCCACGGCGGAGAACCTGCTCGCCCAGTTCATGATCAACTGGCCGAAGCTGGTGATCCTCGCAGTGTTCGGCGGCGGGCCGTTCGTCGCCTGGCTGCGGCTGGTGCGCGTGCGGGCCAAGCGCGCCCAGCTCCTGCGCGCCGAGTGGTGCCTCGATCATCAGGAGCAGCCGCGCTACAGCCGGCGGTAGCCCGTGCGGCGCCGGCGTCCCTACGACGGCGAGTACGCGCTGGGGGCCAGTGGATGGGTCCCGAGGCGTTGCCCAGGAGGAGAGCGATGGCAGCCACCGAGCCGCGCACCTTCACGATCCAAGCCCTGGGCCATGTGGTGCTCCGCGTGCGCAGCCTCGCGCGCTCGGAGCCGTTCTACCGTGACGTGCTCGGCTTGCAGGTGCGCGAGCGCGTGCCGGGCCGCGCGGTGTTCTTCACCTGTGGCCAGCAACACCACGACCTGGCCCTGTTCGAGATCGGCGAGGCCGCCCCGCCGCCCGAGGACCACCGCGTGGGGCTGTACCATGTGGCGTTCAAGCTGCCCGACTTCGCGCAGCTCAAGGCCGCCTACCGGCACTGCAAGGCCGTGGGCGCCAACATCGTGGGCATGAACCACCACGGCAACTCGAAGAGCGTGTACCTCAAAGACCCGGACGGGATCGAGATCGAGCTGTACTGCGAGGTCGCGGGCGAGCAGGGCACCGAGGAGACGCTGCGCCGCGAGCTAGAGGCCTGAGCGGCCGCCGCACGCTCGGACAGCCACTCGCAGGCTGGCGGAGCCGCCGCGGCGGAGGGCGGGGCTTCCGTGGGCACCGTGGCGGCAGGAGGCGCTAGCGCGTGGCGAGGTACGCTTCCACCACGCGGCGCACGAGCGGGGCCGCGACCAGGCCGCCGCTGCCGCCGTGCTCGACCACGGCCACCACGACGATTTCCGGCGCGTCGGCCGGCGCGTAGCCGGCGTACAGCGCGTCGAGCGCCGGCCCATCGCGCTCGGCCGAGCCGGTCTTGCCGGCGGTGGGGACCGCGAAGCCGCGGAACGCCGCGGCCGCCGTGCCCCGCGGGTCGGCCACCACGTCGCGCATCGCGTCCTGGATCGCCCGCCGGTGCGGCTCGCTGAGCGGCAGCACGCCCTGCGCCTCGCTCGCGTAGTCGCGCCGCTCGCGCCCGTCCATCTCGACTACTCGCCGCACCAGGACCGGCTGCCGCAGCACGCCGTCGGTCGCCAAGGCGGCGAACAGGCGCGCCAGCTGGAGTGGCGTGGCGCGCAGCCCTCCGTGCCCGATGGCCAGCTCCGCGGCGTCGTACACCGTCCAGGGCTGCCCCTCTGCCGCCGCCGTCTGCGGGTCGGGCACGGCGCCCGCGGCCTCGTCCAACCCAACCAGCCCCGTCGGCGCGCCGAGCCCATAGGCGCGGGCCGCCGCGGGCAGCAGGTGGGGGTCGAGCGCATCGAGGTGCCGCGCGATCTCGTAGAACACGACGTTGCAGGAGAGCGCCAGCCCCTCGTGGAGCGTGAGCCGACCGTGGCCGCCGGGCACCGAGTCCTCCAGCGCGCGGGCGCCGCCCGGCGGGCGCCAGAAGCCCGGGCAGCGGAAGGGGGTGGCCGGATCGTAATCGCCCGATTCCAGCGCGGCGCCCATCACCACGACCTTGAACAACGACGCCACCGTGTACGCCTCCGCGACGGCGCGGTCGAGCGCCTGCGCGGCGGGGGGGGCCGAGCCGTCGGCCAGGAGCCGCGCGGGGTCGAACGTCGGCCGGCTGGCAAGGGCCAGCACGCTGCCATCGCGCGGGTCGAGGGCCACGACGGCGCCGGTGTGGCCGTCGAGGGCGGCCTCGGCCGCGGCCTGGAGCGCGGCATCGAGCGTGAGCTCCAGCACGGCGCCGGGCTGCGGGGGCCGCTCGGCCACCCGGGCGCGTTCCCGCCCGTCCGCGCCGACGACGACCAGCCGCTCGCCGGGCACGCCGCGCAGGTCGGCGTCGGCCCAGCGCTCGAGGCCGGCGGCGCCGCGCACCTCGCCGTCCCCCGTCTGCTCGACGTAGCCGATGACGTGGGCGGCCAGCGGCCCGTGCGGGTAGGCGCGCTCGGTGGCGGTAGGCACCAGCGTGGCGCCGCGGCGGTCGACCATCCCGCCGCGCGGCGCCGGGAGGCCCACCCGCCGCACGGTATCGCCCTCGGCCAGCTCGCCGAGGATGAGCGCGGGCGTCCAGTCCACGCGCCAGCCGGCGGCGTCGTGGACCAGCGTCATCCCGACCCGCTGGGCGATGGTGCCGAACGGCGCGGTGTCCCAACGCACGGTGACCGGGTAACGTGCGAGGGCGTCGCCGCCGGGATCGGCGCGCTCACCCAGCGCGGCGCGCAGCTGCAGGCGCCCCGCGGCTTCCTCGACCGCACGGTAGCGGGCGGCGAACGTGGCCGCGTCGATACGCGCCTGCGCGCCCGCGCTGAGCAGGGCGTACATCGCGGCGTAGTCCTGGCGTTCCCAGGCGGCGAGATAGGCGCGCGCGGTGGCCTCGGGGCCGGGCGCGCGCTGGCAGCCCAGGCCGACCCAGGCGAGCAGCGCGAGGGCGGCCACGACCGGTGCCGGGGCGGGACGCGACAGTGGTTTCATGGACGGCCAGCAGGTGCCGAGTGCTCGCTTGGAGAGCGTAGCCGAACGGGGCGCCCCTGGCAATCGGGCGCCGGCCGCGCCGGCCGGCGGCAGCGTGTATCCTGAGGGGGGCCCGCGCAACTGCGCACTGGGAGGGTGCCGTGGTCGTCGATATCCATACCCACTTCGTGCCCGAGCGCTTCCCAGCCATGGCCGGCCGCGCCGGCGGGGACCGCTGGCCGCAGCTGCACCGGCTCGACGCGCGCACCGCCAACGTGATGATCGCCGGGCGCAACTTCCGCACCGTGACCGATGACTGCTGGAACGTCGAGCGCCGCCTGGAGGTGATGGAGGCGGACGGCGTGGCGCGACAGGCGGTGTCGCCGATGCCGGAGCTGCTGTCGTACTGGGCGGAGCCGGCGGACGCGCGCGACTTCGGCCGCGCCCTCAACGAGGGCATTGCCCGGCTGGTGGCGGCCGCGCCCGACCGCTTCTCGGGCCTGGGGATGGTGCCGCTGCAGGACCCGGAGCTGGCGGCGCGCGAGCTGAGCGAGGTGCGCGCGCTGGGGCTGGCCGGGGTCGAGGTCGGGTCGAACGTTAACGGCCGCCCGATCGGCGACCCGCGCTTCCTGCCGTTCTTCGCCGAGGCCGCCGCGTTGGGGCTGGCCGTGTTCGTGCACTCGTTCCACCCGCTGGGCACCGACCGCCTGGTGGGCCCGCCAGGGCTGGACAACTTCGTCGGCTTCCCGCTGGAGCAGGGCTTCGCGGTGGCGTCGCTGATCACGGGCGGCGTGCTGGAGCGCTACCCGGCGGTGCGCATCGCCTGCAGCCACGGGGGCGGCGGGTTCAGCATCGTGCTGCCGCGGCTAGCGCACGGCTGGCAGCTCAGCGAGCCGCTGCGGGCGGCCCTGCCGCGGTCGCCGCTGGAGTACGCCCGCCAGCTGTACTACGACACGCTGCTGTACGATCCGCGGCCGATCCGCTACCTGCTGGAGCTGGTGGGGCCCGAGCGGCTGGTGGTGGGCTCCGACTACCCGTTCGTGGTCGCCGAGCGGCCGCCCGGGCGCGCCGTGGCGCAGCTCGCCGACCTGTCGGCCGCGGAGCGTGAGGCGATCACTAGGCGCAACGCGCTGCGCTTCTTGGGCCTGGCGGATGGTGCGTGATCGCGCTGCCGCGATGGGACGCGGGGACTATAATCCGCGATAGCAAAGACCCGGCGCGGTGAGGCCGAGGGCAGCTTGCGCGAAGGGCCGAGCTGGCCCCGGGCGGTAGGGGAGGCAGCGGTCATGGGGGAGATCCTCGGCATCGGGGTGACGCATCATCCGGGCTTTCTGGGGCCCGAGGAGAACCTGGCGTACTTTCTCGAAGCGACGCTGCGCAGCGAGCGGGTGCCCGCGCATCTCAAGGACCCGCGCAACTGGCCGGCGCCGATGCAGGCGGAGTGGGGCGCGGACCGCGGGCGCACCGCGGCGGCGGAGCACCGGCGGCGGGTGGTCGAGGGGTTCCGCGCGGTGCGCCGGCAGCTGGACGCGTTCCGCCCCGACTTCGTGGTCATCTGGGGCGACGACCAGTACGAGCAGTTCACCGAGGAGTGCATCCCGCCGTTCGCCGTGTTCATCCTCGATGAGTTCCGCGTGCAGCCGTTCCAGAGCGTGGAGTATTCGCCCGGCGAGCGGAACGCGTGGGGCGAGCCGGTGGACAAGCTGTTCTGCTGGCGCGGCCACCGCGAGGGCGCCAGCTACCTGACGCAGGGGCTGATCGAGGCGGGGTTCGACATCGCCTACGCCTATCGCCTGCGCCCGGGCGCGCGGCCGCCGCATAGTTTCGTCAACACGCTGCTGTACCTCGATTACGACCGCAGCGGCTTCGACTACGGCGTGGTGCCGTTCCATGTGAACTGCTACGGCAGCACGGTGGTGCGCAGCCGCGGCGGGCTGGGCCACCTGGAGAGCGCGGAGCCCGGGGTGCGCGATCCGAGCGCGCCGCCGCCGTGGCGCTGCTTCGAGCTGGGACGGGCGACGGCGCGCATCCTGCGCGACAGCCCGTGGCGCGTGGCGCTGATCGCCTCGTCGAGCTGGTCGCACGCGTTCCTGACGGAGAAGACGGGCTGGATCCACCCCGACATCGAGAGCGACCAGCGGCTGCTGCGGGCGCTGCGGGCGGGCGAGTACACGGCGTTCCGCGACCTGACGATCGCCGAGGCGGAGGCGGCGGGGCAGCACGAGATCTTCAACTGGGTGTGCCTGGCGGGCGCGATGCACGAGCTGAGCTACCGGCCGGATTACCTGGAGTACGTCGAGACGTACATCTTCAACTCCGACAAGTGCCTGGCCACGTTCGGGCCGGCAGCGTGAGGCGGGAGGGGGCATGGCCCAGTTGGCGGAGACGGCGCTGCGCGAGCAGATCGTGGCGTGCACGCGGCTGCTGGTGCACGAGGGGATTCTGGACTACAGCGGCCACGTGAGCGTGCGGCTGCCGGGCACCGATCGCGTGCTGATCCAGCCGCGCGACACGAGCCGCGCCGCGCTGACGGCCGACGACCTGCTGGTGGTCGACCTCGCCGGGCGGCTCTTGGATGGCCAGGGGCCACCGCCGTCCGAGACAGCGCTGCACCTGTGCGTGTACCGCGCGCGCCCCGATGCCATGGCCGTCTGCCACGGGCACCCGCCGTTCTCCACGCTGTTCGGCTGCGTCGAGCGCCCGTTCGTGCCGCTGCGCAACTTCGCCTACCGCTTCGCCGAGCTGCCCGTCCACCCTGATACGACGCATATCCGCACGGAGGCGCAGGGCGAGGCGGTGGCGCGCACGTTGGCAGGTCACCGCGCCTGCTTGCTACGGGCCCATGGCACCGTGGTGGCGGCCGCCAGCATCGAGGAGCTGTTCATGGACTGCCTCGACCTGGAGGAGAACGCGCGGGCGCTGGTGATCGCGAGCGCGCTGGGCCCGCTGCGCCCGCTGACGCCCGCGGAGATCCAGGCGCTGGCGGCGAGCTACGGGCGCAACGCGTACCGGGCGGCCAAGGTGTGGGAGCACTACCTGCACAAAGGCCGCCAGGCGGGTATCTTGTAGCGCGCGGGCTACAGCTCTATCGTGGCTTTCTTGCGGCGCGGGTCGAGCGCGTCGCGCAGGCCGTCGCCGAGCAGGTTGATCCCCAGCACCACGGTGAAGATGGCCAGGCCCGGGAAGATCGTGAGCCACGGCGCGGTGCTGATGTAGTTGCGGCCGTCGCCCAGCATGGTGCCCCAGGTGGGGATCTCGGGTGGTACGCCGAGCCCCAGGAAGCTCAGGCTGGCCTCGGCGATGATCGCCGTGGCCATGGAGAAGGTCCCGATCACCAGGCTGGACGGGAGGATGTTGGGCACGATGTGCCGCCAGATGATCCGCGCGTGGCCGGCGCCGATCACCCGCGCGGCGGTGACGAACTCGCGGTTGCGCAGCGACAGCGCCTCGCCGCGCACCACGCGGCAGTAGCTGATCCAGCGTTGGGCGACTAGCGCCAGGATCAGGTTCTGGAGCCCCTGGCCGAGATAGGCCAGGATGGCGATGGCCAGCAGCAGCGAGGGGAACGCCCAGACCACCTCGACCAGCTTCTGGATCAGGAAATCGATCCTGTCGCCGAAGTAGCCCGACACGGCGCCCAGGGTGATGCCCACGGCGCCGGAGATGAGCACCACGGTGAAGGCGATGACGAGCGAGACGCGCGCGCCGTGGAGCAGGCGGCTGAGGATGTCGCGGCCGAGGTTGTCGGTGCCGAAGACGTGCGGGCCGCCGAACCACTGCGGCGGGCGCGTGGCGTCGCGCAGCTGCATGGCGTTGGGGTCGTAGGGGGCAATGGTGGGCCCGAGCAGCCCCAGCAGGATCAATAAAACAACGATCGCGCCCCCGACGACCAGCTTGGCGCGCAGCCACGGGCGCAGCCAGAGCGGCAGGGCGTACGTCCTGGGTAGCGGGCGGGCGACAGCGACCATCAGCTCTTGACCCTCCAGCGAGGAGCTGCACCACGGTGGCCGCGCGGGCTCAGCGCACGCGGATGTCGCGCGCGAAGATGCGCAGGTCCGGGCGCGGGTCGTAGTCGATATTCCGCGCCATGCCCCACAGCATGTTGATCGTCCACAGGAAGCAGGCGGGCGCCTGCTCGGTGAGGTAGCTCATCGCTTCCGCGAGGGCCTTCTTGCGCTCGGCGGGGTCGAACGACGCCCGCTCCTTGGCCATGAGGGTGTCGAAGTGAGGGTCCGACCAGCCGATGCGCGGCGTGACGCCAGTCTCGAAGTACTGCGACAGCGGCAGCCCCGGGTCGAGCACCGAGCCGCGGCCCATGTAGTAGAAGGGCACCTTGCCGTTCTGCACGTCGGCCCAGAGGGTGGGCCACTCGGGCGTTTGCAGGCGGGCGCGGATGCCGACGGCGTTGAGCATGGCGGCCATCGCCTCGGCGCTCTGCTTGTCCTGCACGTAGCGGCCGACGGGGGTGTAGAAGTCGACGTCCACGCCGTTGGGGTAGCCGGCCTCGCGCAGGAGCTGGCGCGCCCGCTCGGGGTTGTAGGGGTAGCGCGGCTGGAGGGTGGGATCGTAGCCGTAGGTGGCGGGCCCGATGGGGCCGTCGAGGCGCCGCGCTTGGCCCATGAGCACGCCCTGGATGATGGCGTCGCGGTCGATCGCGTAGCACACGGCCTGCCGCACCAGCTTGTTGTCCCAGGGCTTGAACTTCGGGCTCATCGCCAGGAACATGATCTCCACCGAGTCGGTGGCGACGAGCTGGGTGTTGGGGGCGTTGCTGACGCGCTCGACCATGTGGGGCGGCACGAACTGGGCGATCTGGATCTCGCCGTTGAGCAGGGCGGTGATCCGCACTTCTGGCTCGCGAATGATGCGGTAGACGACCTCGTCCGGCCCGTCGTTCGGCCCGCCCCACCAGTTGGGCGTCTTGGTGATCACGAAGCGCTGGTTGGGCACCAGTTCCTTGAACATGTACGGCCCGGTGCCGACGGGCGGCACGGTGTTGATCCCCTCGGGGCCGTACTGGTCGTATTGCGCCTTGCTGGTAATGATCAGCAGGTCGGCGAAGAAGCTGAGCAGCGAGGCGGTGGGCTCCTTGGTGGTGACGCGGAGGGTGTAGTCGTCGAGCGCCTCGACGCGGGCCACCGGGCTCACGTTGTGCTTCTGCTTGCTGGTGGGATCGTTGGCGATGCGCCAGAAGGAGTGCAGCACGTCGGCGGCGGTGAACGGGGAGCCGTCGTGCCATCTGACGTCCTGGCGGAGCTGGAACACCCAGGTCGTGGGGTTCTCCACGCGCCAGCTGGCGGCCAGGCTGGGCTTGTACTCGTGCGTCTTCAGATCGTACGACACGAGGCAGCCGAGCACCTCGCACCAGATGCCGTAGCCGAGCGAGATGCTGTCGGCGTAGGGGTTTTGCGACTCGATGGTTTCCGTGACGCCGATCACCACGCGCGTGGGGCCGCCGCGGTTGGCCGGGGCCTGCGCGGCGCTTGTCTGGCTGGACGGCCCGCTCGCCGTCGTCCCGGCGGCAGGGTTGGCCGGCGCGCCACCCGGCGGCCGGCTGGGCGCGGCCGGCTGGCAGGCCAGCGCGAGCAGCACCACTCCGATCCCGAGGCTCATCAGCTGCCGAGTCGCCATGTGTCCCCCCTCGAACGCCTCACGGTACGGCCCCGCGCCGCACCGCTAGAAGCGGATCCGCGGGTCTGCCCAGGCGTAGATCGCGTCGATGACCAGGTTGAGGAGCACGAACGCGACCGTGTACGTCAGGACGATCCCCGTTACCAGCGGGTAGTCGCGGGCGGTGATGCCCGTGATGAGCAGGCTGCCGACCCCAGGCCAGCCGAACACGGTTTCTACGATGATCGAGCCGCTGAGCAGCGTGCCCAGCTCGAGCCCGACGACGGTGACGATGGGGATCCAGGCGTTGCGCAGCACGTGGCGCCAGAGGATCACGCGGTGGGGCAGCCCTTTGGCGCGAGCGGTGAGCACGTAGTCCTCGCGCGAGGTCTCCAGCACGGCCGAGCGGGTGATGCGCATCTGGATGCCGGCGAGCGCGGCGCCGAGGGTAACCGCCGGCAGGAGCAGGTGGCGCAGGCCGTCGGCGAGGCCGGGCCCGTTGCCGGTGAGCAGGCTGTCGAGCAGGTAGAAGCCGGTGATGGGGTCGCCGGCGATGCCGTAAGTGCTGCGGCCGGCCGACGGCAGCAGGTGGAACGTGCCGGCGAAGAGCAGGATCAGCATGATGCCGAACCAGAAGTTGGGCATGCTGATGCCGAACAGGCCGACTGTGGTGCCCAGGTTGTCGATCGGCGAGTCGGGCCGCGCGCCGGCCAGCACGCCGAGGGGCAGGGCGATAGCGAAGGCGATGAGGATGGCGCAGGTGGCCAGCTCGATGGTGGCCGGCAGGCGCGTGGCGATCAGCTCCGTCACGGGCTGGGCGAAGCGGAAGGAGCGGCCGAGGTTGCCCTGCACGGCGTTGGCCACGAAGTAGACGTACTGCACCACGAACGGCTGGTCGAGCCCCCAGCGCCGGCGCATCTCGGCGACATCCTCGGGCGTGGCGTCCTCGGGCAGCAGCAGCGACGCCGGGTCGCCGGGGGCCAGGTGCAGCAGGCCGTACACGAGGAAGGCGACCAGGAGCAAGACGGGTATGGTGCCGAGTAAGCGCTGGATGAGATATCGCGTCACGGTGCGTGCCCCCCATGCCGCGCCGACGCGCTTCGGCTGTGCCCGCAGTTGTAACGCCTCGGGGCCGCTAGCGCCAGGGGCTCCGGCACCCGCCGGGCCGCGGCACCTTAGGCCCCACGCCCAATGCCCACCCCCTGTG
>DATGKN010000059.1:0-7803 GCA_035294645.1 Chloroflexota bacterium | reverse complement strand
CGGCGGGGGTGCGCGGGTCCACGGGCAGCCCCACGAACGCCAGGCAGTCGAGCGCCACCGCGCGCGCTTGCCGCGCCGCCCGCGCGCCCACGAGCGGCAGCAGCCCCCGCGCGCCGCCCCCGCACCGCTGCCAGGCCCCGCTCTCCACGTTGGTCAGCACCGACTCCTCGCGCAGCAGGTCGATGTGCTGGAACGTGCGCGCGACGCCCAGCCGCGCCACGGCGTGCGGCGGCAGGCCCAGGATGTCGCGGCCATCGAACCGCAGCCGGCCGCGCACCACTGGCTGGAAGCCGCCGAGCACGTTGAGCAG
Organism: Chloroflexota bacterium; assembly: GCA_035294645.1. Classification (GTDB taxonomy): domain Bacteria; phylum Chloroflexota; class UBA6077; order UBA6077; family JAJPHF01; genus JADGHJ01. Next base: position 7,493 of record DATGKN010000059.1, on the reverse strand, counting down.
CGTCGTCTTGCCGGCGCCGTTAGGGCCGATCAGCCCGTGGACCGTGCCGCGCTGGACCACGAAGTCCACCCCGCGCAACGCCAGGAAGCCGCCGAACGCCACGGTCAGGTCGCGGCCCTCCAGCAGCGGCGGCGCGTTCCCCATGGCAGCGGAGGTGCTCGCCCCCGCGGGCGCGACTGGCGGCTGTGCCCCGCCGCGCGCGCCGTCATCCGCCGGGGGGGACGTGACTGCGGTGGTCGAGCTCACGGCCACGGGCGCTAGCCCCGGCGCGCTGCGGCCGCGGGCCAAGCGCGCGGCGAGCGCCCGTAGCAGCCCCGCGATGCCCCGCGGCAGGAAGTAGATGCAGAACAGCAGCAGCGCCCCGAACAGCAGCAGGCGATACTCGGCCAGCCCGGCCAGCAGGTCGGGCAGGAACACCAGCGCCGCCGCGCCCAGCACCGGGCCGAGCAGCGTGCCGCGTCCCCCGAGGATCACTGCCGTCAGGAAGCTGATCGACGTGTCGAAGCCGAACGAGTCGGGGCTGACGAAGCTGTTGACGCCCGCGTACAGCGCGCCGGCCAGCCCGGCGAGCGCCGCGCTGAGCGCGAAGGCGCCGACCCGCAGCCGGTACCCGTCGAGCCCCACCGCCGCGCTGGCCGTGGGCGCCCGGCACACCGCCCGGTAGCTGCGGCCCCACAGCGAGCGCACCGCCCAGGCACCGAACGCCAGCGCCAGCAGGGCAGCGCCCACGGCCACCAGGCCGTAGGCCGTGTCGCCCAGCGGGCGGCCGCCCGCGACGGGCCGCGCGATGCCCGCGATGCCGTTGTGGCCGCCCGTGAGCGGCAGCCACTCGATCAGTACGTTCTGCACCACCAGCCCGAAGGCGATGGTGGCCATCGCCAAGTACGGCCCCTCCAGGCGCAGCGTGGGCAGGGCGAGCAGCGCGCCGGCCAGCGCCGCGACCGCCAGGGCCAGTGGCAGCGTCAGCCACAGGCTCCAGCCCAGCCGCGCCACCAGGATCGCCGCGGTATAGGCGCCCAGGGCGTAGAAGCCCGCGTGGCCGAGCGAGATCTGGTCGCCGTGCCCGACCAACAGGTCGAGCCCCACGGCGATGATGGTGTACACGGCCGCCAGCATGAGCAGGTAGGCGAGGTAGCCGCTGAGCCAGCGGGCGTTGGGCACCGCGAGCGCCGTGGCCAGCAGGACGCCCGCGGCCGCCACCGCGCCGAGATAACCCGCGCGCCCCAGCCAGGTCACCGCCCGCATGCTACACCCGCCGCAGTGTCGCGCGCCCCAGCAGCCCGCTCGGCCGCAGCGCCAGCACGAGGATCGCCAGCCCGAAGCCCACCGCGTCGCGCGCGCCGGTACCGATCGTGGCCGAGACGGCCTGCTCCAGCACACCGTACAGCAGGCCGACCAGCAGGATGCCCCAGCCGCTCTCCAACCCGCCCACGATGGCCACCACGAACCCCTTCAGCCCGATCACCGTGCCCATGGTGGCCGAGACGAACGTCACCGGCGCCACGATCACCCCGCCGACCGCCGCGATCACGCTGGCCAGCACGTAGCCCAGTGCCACCATCCGCTCGGCCGGGATGCCCATCAGCGTGGCGGTCGTTTCGTCGTAGGCCACGGCGCGCATCTGGCGGCCGACCATCGTGCGCTGGCGCAGCAGCTCGAAACCGCCCAGCAGCGCCACGGCGGCCACCGGGATCAACAGCTCCTGCGGGTACACGCCCGCGCCCAGCAGCTGGAGCGGCCGCTCGCCGACCAGCGCCGGGAACGGCTGCACGTCCTTGCCGAACAGGGCGAGCACGGCGTTCTCCAGCAGGATGCCCAGCGCCACGGTGCTGATCAGCCAGGTCGGGCCGGTGCGGCGGAACGGGCGCACGGCGAACCGCTCGACCAGCAGGCCGAACGGCACCATCGCGGCCACGGCGCCCAGGATGGCCAAGGGCAACGGTAGCCGTAACACGGCCAGCGCCGCCCAGGCCAGCACGGCGCCGAGCATCACCGCTTGCCCCTGCGAGAAGTTCATCGTCCGGCTGGTGGTCCAGGTGATGGCGTAGCCGAACGCCACCAGGCTATAGATGGCCCCCAGCGCCGCGCCGGACAGGATCCATTGCGTGATCGACATGAGCTAGTGCTCTGTGACGGATGAACCGCGCAAGTCTCCGCCGCCCGCGCGGGCGGGCCCGCCGTGCACGACGGCAGGAAAACAGCACATTATAGGAGTCACAGGCTGCTAGCCGCGCCCCGCCATGCAGCCCCTCCAGCGGCGGGCGTCCGCGGCGGCGACCTGCACGCCCCTTTACTTGGGCTCGGGGACCAGCTTGCCGTCCTGCCAGACGGTCATCACGTAGTCGTCGGCGGTCAGCGCCTCGTGGTTGGTGGGGCTGAACGGCTTGACGTAGGTCTTGATCAGCCCCTCGTACGGCTGCTCCAGGTTCTCCAGCGCGCGGCGCACGGCGTCGCCGTTGTGCGGGTCATCCACCTGGCGCAGGGCGCGGGCCAGGATGTGCAGGGCGTCGAAGGCGTTGGCCACCCCGACCGGCGCGGTGATGTCCTCCGGGCCGTTGCCGCCGTAGGTGCGCAGGTAGCCGCTGAGCACCCGTTTGCCCGGAATGTTCAGCTCGCCGAAGAACGTGTAGGTCTGCACGGTGCGCACGCCGTTGGTGTTCTCGAAGCCGCCGACCTGCGCGAACTGGCCGCCCGTGACGCCCCAGTGCGTCACCACCGGAAAGGTCGTGGGCTTCAGACCCAGCTTGTCCATGCTGCGCATCACCTGCGCGCCTTCCGGCGCGTTGGCGACCAGGATCAGCGCGTCGGCGCCGGCCTCGCGCGCGCGGGTCAGCTGAGGCGTCATATCTGTGTCGCCCCACTTGAACTTCTCGACCACCGCCGGGCGCAGCCCCGCCTCGGCCAGCCAGTGCGTCAGCCCCTCGATGTTGCTCTCGCCCCAGGCGGTGTCCTCCACCAGCACCGCCGGGTTGCGCTTGCCCAGCTTGTTCACCACGTAGTGGACCAGGAACTGGTCGACAGTCCAATCGTTGGCCGACACGCGGAAGATGAAGTTCGGGTTGTGGCCGTTCTGCACGATCTGCGTGCCGGCCGCCCAGGGCACGATGAACGGCACCTCGAGCTGGTGCACGATGTCGCGCTCGGCCATGGCCACGGGCGTGTGCAGGCCCGCGAAGATGGCCACCACGCCCTGGCGCTCGACCAGCTCGCGGATGTTGGCCACGCCCTTGGTGGGGTTGCCCTCGTGGTCGCGCACCACCAGCTCCAGCGGGTGCCCGTGAATGCCCCCCTGGCCGTTGATCTCGTCGATCGCGAGCTGGAGGCCACGGCGGATCGCCTCGCCCGAGGCGGCCGAGCCGCCGGACATCGCCGCGTCGAGCCCGACCCGCAGCGGCTGCGGCTCGTCCTGCGCGGCGCGCGGCTGCCCGCCCGTGGTCCCGCCGCTGCCGCTCGCCCCGCCGCGGGCCCCCGCGCCGGGCGCGCCGCAGCCGGCGACCAGCAGCGCTAGCACCAGCAGCGCGGCCCAGCAGCGCACGCCGCGGCCAACGCCGCTCGCCCCTGTGCGCGTGCGTGCTCCTACCATCTCGTACCCTCCCCAGCCGTGAGCGCGCGCAGCCCGTCCGCGCGAGTAGCTAACGCATCCCGATAAGGATAGCCGCTACCGAGCGGGCGCGGCGAGGGATCGCCTCGTCGCGGACCGTAGCTTGCGCGACGGCCCCCGTGGCTACCCTATCGCGCGGCGGGTACAGGAAGCTACAATAGGCCGCGCCCGAGCACGAGCGGGGCCACGGCCCCGGCTGAAAGCATAGCCCACCGGCGAATGGGGGGATTCGATGACGGGGCATGCAGCCGCTCTGCCGGCTGGGCTCACCGGGTGGCAGCGGCGTATCTTCGCGGCGAACTTCCTAGGACTTACCTTCGAGGCGTATGACCTCACGATCTACAGCCTGCTCGTCGTGCCGATCGCGGAGCACTTCCAGGTCCCTACCTGGTACAGCTTTGTGGTCCTCGGCATGACCTATGTCGCGCGAGGGCTCGGCGGCCTGCTCTTCGGGCATATCGGCGATAAGATTGGACGCCGCAACGCCCTGATCTTCACCGTGCTCGGCTACTCGATCACTACAGCGCTGACAGGCCTATCGTGGAGCGTTGGGGCGCTCTTGCTGTGGCGCGGCCTGACTGGCCTATTCATCGGCGGGGAGTACGTCGCCTACTCCTATACCATGGAAGCAGTGCCCAAGGAACAGCGTGGTGTCTACTCTGGCCTACTGGTCGGCTCCTACTCTATCGGATTCCTGCTTGCCTCGGCCTCATTCGCCATTGTTAGCGCCCTGACCGGTGCACAGTTCGTCGGTGATGGCTGGCGTTGGCCGTTCTTCGTCGGGATTCTTCCGGCGCTGATCGCGCTCTGGCTGCGCCTTGGCGTGGAGGAAAGCCCAGCCTGGCTGCAGCTCGTACAAGCCGGTCGCCCGCGCCCACGCATCCCGCTGTTCGAGGTGTTCAAGCGGCCCTATCTGGGCCGCACGCTGCATGCCTGGATCCTGATGGCGGCCCTCATCTGGGCTTACGATGTGCTGATATTGGCGTTTCCCACCATGCTAAGCCTCCTGAATTTCCCGCGCGAGAGCATCGGCACGCTCTCGATCATTTTGAACCTTGGTTCACTGCTCGGCTCGATCGCCGGAGGCGCGGTGTCGCAGCGGATCGGGCGGCGGCGTGCCCTGATTGGCACCGCTGTGCTCGGGGGCGTGACCGCGCCACTGCTCGCTCCATTCTGGATGCTGCCCGCTATTCCCAGCTATGGCTACTTCGCCATCGCGGGCTTCATCGGCGCCATCTTCGCCGAGGCGGGCTTCGGCATGATGCCAGCTTATCTCTCCGAGCGCTACCCGACAGCAGTACGGGCCACGGGGGCCACTGGCACCTACAACCTGGGGCAGATCATCGCCGGCTGGTCGACGGCCATCCTGGCACGGCAGTTCGGTGGCAGCGCCAGCCGGTTCACGCAGGGCATGGTCATCCATAGTGTGATCGCATTCGTCGTCTTGATCGTCCTCGCGCTGCTAGGGCCCGAGACGCGCGATGTGGACCTCAGCACGGCCTAGCTATGCGCCTCGCGGACGCGACGCGGGGCGCATTCGAGAGGCGGTACCAGTCCAAAAGGGTAAGCGCGCTAGCGGCCGCGGCTGCTAGTGCTGCCGCGGCCGATCGAGCAAGCGCCGCGCCTCCTGCAGCGGGCGGGAGTCGATGAAGCGGTCGAGCGGGCCGGCGGCCGCCTCTGTCTCGCCCTGCGCCTGCAGGTACGCGCGCACGCTGCTCTCCTTCACCATCCCCTCGGGGCTCATGATGCGCGAGAACACCGCGTAGGCATCGGCAGCCTCCGCCGCGCTCACCTGGAAGCGCTCCGCGATGGCCGCGATCGTCTCCGCCGGGTGCTCCCGCCACCACCGCTGCGCGCGCAGCAAGGCCAGCAGCGTGTCGCGTACGAGCGCGGGCCGCTCGGCGAGGTTCTGCTGCGAGGTGGGCAGGGCGACGTAGGGGAAGTCGATGAGGTCGCCCAGGAACAGCAACTCGTGGAACCCTTGCGCCTTCGCCTTGGCATCGTACGGCGGTGTGACCACCGCCGCGGCCACCTGCCCGCTCAGCAGCGCCGTGAGCGAGTTCGACGTGCCGCCCGTATTGAGCAGGTGCACCTCGCTGCTCGGGTCGAGCCCCAGGTGCCGCACCCCGGCGAGGGCGAACGCCCGCGGGTTCGGGCCGCCCACCGCAATGATCTGGCCCCGTAGGTCGGCCCCGGTCTGCACGTCGGGCCGCGCGAGCAGCGTCCACGGGCTGGTATCGAACAGGCCCATCACCAGCTTGACGGTGCCGCCCCGCAACGCCAGATCGATGGCGCTGGGGGCACTGCCGCCGAAGTCGATCTCCCCCCGCATGGCCGCCACCGGCGCGGCGTCGCTGGCCACGGTCACGATCTCCGCCTGCAGGCCGTGGTCCGCGAACAGCCCTTGCTCGTCGGCGAGGTAGATCGGCATGTAGGAGAGGGCGACCGACGGCAGGCCGAACTTCACCACGCGTGGGGACGGGGCGCTGGGCGGAGCAGCCGAGCTCTCGGCCGCCGCGCCGGCCGGCGCCCCCGCTGCGCGCAGCCCGCCGCATCCCGCCAGGACTAGGGCAAGCAGCCCCAGCAGGGCCGCGCCGATTAACACATCGCCCGGCACCCCGCGCGATCTACCCGCCATCGCTCACTCCCAGCCCTGCCGCGCACGACTCAGCGGTACAGCGTGTCAGCGAAACCGCTCGTGTCCAGCTCGCGCACGAAGCGGTCGAGCAGCAGGTCGGCCGGGTCGAGCTGCCGGATGGCGGGCTCGACGGCCGCCTGCTCCTCGACCAGCAGCGGGTAGCCCTCGCGCGTCGGGTAGGGCAGCCGCTGGAAGTAGCGCGTGGCGTGCTCCTCCCAGCTGTAGGCCAGCGCCGCACGGTCGTCGAGATGCGTGTACTTCGCCAGGATATCGAGCGTGAACTCCCGCTCCTGCTTGAACACGGCGATCGCCTCGACCGTCGCTCTCAGGAAGCGCAGCATGAGGTCCGGGTCGCTATCGGCCAGCGACCGCCGCGTCTCGATTCCCCCGAACAAGTACACCAGGCCGAGGTCGCTGACGTTCACCAGCCGGTGCAGGCTGCCTTGCTGCGCGGCTAGGTACCCATAGAGGGACTCCATCACCGCCGCGTCGATGGCGCCGCGCTCCATGGCCGCCAGCATCTCGCCGGTCTCGCCTACCTGGATGAGCGGCACGTCGCGGTCGGGCTCCAGCCCCCAGCGGCGCAGCGCGAAGCGGGCCACGAAATCGGTCGTGGTACCTAGGCGATTGATCCCCAGGCGCTTGCCGCGCAGGTCGGCCGGCTGGGCGACCGCCGCCCCCGCCCAGACCTCGTACGGCAGCGTGTGGATCATGCTGCCGATCACCGCCACGTCGCCGCCATGCAGGCGCGCCAGCGCGGCGGTGCCCGCCGGGCCGAACGCGAAGTCCAGCTCGCCGGCCACCAGCGCCTTGATCGCCTCGCCGCCCGCCACGCGCGTCAGCTCCACCGCCAGCCCGTGCTTCGCGAACAGCCCGCGCTCGACAGCGATCCATGGCGGCGCTTGCGACGCCGACAGCGCCACATAGGCCACCCGTACCGCCCGCGGCGCTGGCGAGGCGGTCGCCGCGGTGGCCGGCCCGGGCTGCTCCCGGGCGAGCGGCGCGGCAGGAGTGGAAGCGCCGCGGCACGCCAGAAGCAGCGCGCCGAGCGCTAGCAACACTAGAGCGCAGCGCCGTCTCACCACCGCCCCCTCTTTCGACCGTGGGCGGGGTTAGCCGTCGGTGGGGGCCGCGGCGGGCGCGCGGAAGTACACCGACTGCTGGGGCAACTGCTCGTCGCGCAGCCCGAACCACGCCCGCGCGTTCCGCCCCAGCACCCGCCGCCGCTGCTCCTCGCTCAGCCCTGGGATCGCC
>DATGKN010000058.1:0-22736 GCA_035294645.1 Chloroflexota bacterium | reverse complement strand
CCCCGCCGCGCCCCCACGGGCCAGCCAAGCGAGGGTGCGTTCGCGGGCCTCGTCGAACGGCGCGGCGTCGGTGATGCCTACCAGGTCGCAGCCCAGCGCGCGCGCCATCGCCTTCACCTCGGCGGCCAGCCGAGCGAGCGTGGCGGTGTCGAGCGGCTCGTCCATCTACCGGCCCGCGAGGCGACTCCTCAGGCCAGCGCCTGCAGCAGCGCGGCCAGCTCGCGCGGGTGCGTGACCATCACGTCGTGGCCGGCCGGCAGCGCGTGGTAGCGCCAGCCCGGCTCGCGCTGGGCCCGCTCCGCGAACCGCGCGAACGGGCCCCGGTACTGCGCGGCATGAATGTAGGTACGGGGTAGTGCGGCGGCGCGGTAGGTGGGGGCGTCGAGCGGTTGCTGGAGGGTGGCCAGCGGCTGCGGCACTAGTCGCGGCCCGACCCACGCTTGCTCCTCGGGCGCGGTCAAGCCCCAGAGGGCCAGGTCGGGCGGCGGCACCTGCCACGTATCCGGGCGTGCGGCCCGCAGGCGCTCCACCACCTCTCGTCGCTCGGGCGGCATGAAGTCCCACATGGCCTCGCCGTGCTGCGGCACGAAGGCGTCGAGGTACACCAGGTGTGCCAGCCGGTCGGGGGCCTGCTCAGCCACCCCGGTGATCACCATGCCGCCGTAGCTGTGCCCCACCAGGATCACCTCCTGCAGGCGCTCGTATTCCAGCACCGCCACGATGTCGCGCACGTGCAGGGCTAGATCGACCCCCGGGTGGGCCAGATGGGCGCGCTCGCCCAGGCCGGTGAGGGTTGGGGTGTACACGGTGTGGCCGGCCGCGCGCAGCAAGGGCGCTACGCGCTGCCAGCACCACCCGCCGTGCCAGGCGCCGTGGACCAACACGTATGTCGCCATAGGCAGCTCCTGAGAGTGCAGCGGCCACTCCCTAGCAGGGTAGGGCGCCAGGGGAAGCGCTGTCCACCTCGCCGACCGCGAGTGGCGCCCCTACCGCGGCGAAGCGAGCGGGGGTGGTGGGAAACGGGCGCCGCGCCCACGCCGTTGGCAGCCACTAGCCGCGATTGCGCCGGTCGCGCCAGGCGACGAGGCGCTCGACCGGGGCACCGTCGAACGGGGCGCCTAGGCCCAGGATGATGTGCGTGGCGCCTGCGGCGGCGTAGGCATCGAGACGGTCCAGCTCCTCGGCGCCGATGCTCACCGTGCGCTCCACGGCCGTGCGCTCGCGGCCCACGCGGTCGCACCAGTCGTCGAGCACGCGGTTCTTGCGAGCGAACGTCTCCACGGGCCCGAAGCCGTTCCAGAGATCGGCGTACTGGGCGCATAGGCGCAGCGTGACGCGCTCGCCTCCACCGCCGATGAGGATGGGAATGGTGCCGCGCACGGGCGGCGGGTTGTCCTTGGCCCAGCGCTCCTTGATGATCGGCAGGGCGGCTTCCAGCGCGCGCAAGCGGCTGGTGGCGGTGCCGAACTCGTAGCCGTACTCGCGGTAGTCACGCTCGAACCAGCCGGCGCCGATGCCCAGGATGAAGCGCCCCTCGGCGATGTGGTCGACCGTCTTGGCCATGTTGGACAGCAGCGCCGGGTTGCGGTAGTTGTTGCAGGTGACCAGGCAGCCGACGGTGGCGCGCGTGGTCATCTCGGCCATGGCCGCCAGCAGGGTCCAGCCCTCGAAGTGCGGGCCCTCGGGCGGGCCGTACAGGGGGAAGAAGTGGTCCCAGTCCCAGATCGTATCGACGCCGAGCCCCTCCATACGAATCACGGCATCCTTGAACTCGCGGTAGGTGGTGTGCTGCGGGTGGAGCTGCACGCCCACGCGGAACAGCATGACACTCTCCTGTGCTACCTGCGCCACGAAGCTGGCGCACGGGGCCAGCTAGCGCGCCATCAATACGATACGGCATGGGGAGCATGGCTGCGTCAGTCGCGGAGGCTGAGGACGGCGGTGAACGCCTCCTGGGGGATCTCGACGCTGCCCAGCCGCTTCAGGCGTTTCTTGCCCTCGGCCTGCTTCTCCAGCAGCTTGCGCTTGCGCGTCACGTCGCCGCCGTAGCACTTGGCCAGCACGTTCTTGCGCAGCGCGCGGATCGTCTCGCGAGCGATGATCTTGCTGCCGATCGCCGCTTGGATCGGCACGTCGAACAGCTGCCGCGGGATCAGCTCGCGCAGCCGCTCCACCAGCTGCCGGCCCTGCTGCTGGGCCTTGTCGGCATGTACGATCATCGACAGCGCGTCCACGGGCTGGCCATTGACCAGGATGTCCAGCTTGTGCAGCCGCGCCTCGCGGTACTCGGCGAACTGGTAGTCGAGCGAGGCGTAGCCCTGGGTCCGCGACTTGAGCTGATCGTAGAAGTCGACGATCAGCTCGGCCAGCGGCATCTCGGCCACGATGAGCACGCGCTGCTCGTCGACGTAATCCATCTTCTGGTACACGCCGCGGCGGTCTTGTACCAGCTCCATCACCGCGCCGATGTAGCGTGCCGGCACGATGATCTCCAGTCGCACCCACGGCTCCTCGATGCGGGCGATGTGGTTGGGCGGTGGCAGCGCGGCCGGATTATCCACGGGCAGCGTGCGCCCGTCGGTGGTCGTGACGTGGTACTCGACGCTTGGCGCGGTGATCAGTAGCTCGAGGCCGTACTCGCGCTCCAGCCGCTCGCGGACGATCTCCATGTGCAGCATGCCGAGGAAGCCGCAGCGGTAGCCGAAGCCCAGCGCGACCGACGACTCGGGCTCGTACACCAGTGAGGCGTCGTTGAGTCGCAGCTTCTCTAGCGCGTCGCGCAGCAGCGGGTAGTCGTCGCTGTTGGTGGGATACAGGCCGGCGAACACCATCGGCTTGACCGGCCGGTAGCCCGGCAGCGGCTCGTGGGCCGGGTGGGCGGCGTCGGTCAGCGTGTCGCCCACGCGCACCTCGCGCACGTCCTTGAGCCCGGTGGCCACGTAGCCGACCTCGCCGGCGGCCAGGCCCTCGACCGGGCTGAGCCCGGGGCGGAATACGCCGACCTCGAGCACCTCACCTACGCTTCCAGCAGCCATCAGGCGGATGTGTTGCCCGGGCGCCACGGCCCCGTCGACCACCCGCACGTAGGCGATCACCCCCTTGTAGGGGTCGTAGTGCGAGTCGAACACCAGCGCCCGCAGCGGGGCCGTGCGGTCGCCCCGCGGCGGGGGCACGCGCGTGACGATGGCATCCAGGATGGCGTCGATGCCCACGCCCTGCTTGGCCGAGGCGAGCAGGACCTCGTCGCGCGGCAGGCCGATTAGCCGTTCGATCTCCTGCATCACGCGCTCGGGGTCGGCGCTGGGCAGGTCGATCTTATTGATCACCGGGATGATGGTCAGGTCGTGCTCTAGCGCCAGGTAGACATTGGCCAGGGTCTGCGCCTCCACGCCCTGCGCCGCGTCGACCACCAGGATCGCTCCCTCGCAGGCAGCCAGGCTGCGCGACACCTCGTAGGCGAAGTCCACGTGGCCGGGGGTGTCGATCAGGTTGAGCTGGTACTCCTGGCCGGCGTAGGCGTAGCGCATGCGCACCGCCTTGGCCTTGATCGTGATGCCCTTCTCGCGCTCGAGGTCCATCTGGTCGAGCACCTGGGCCACTAGCTCGCGTTGCGAGAGTGTCCCAGTGCGCTCCAGTAGCCGATCGGCCAAGGTAGATTTCCCATGGTCGATGTGGGCGATGATGCAGAAATTGCGAATATGCGTCTGATCGATCAAGGCCCTGTTGTCCTCGCCGCCCCGCGCGGCATGCCCGGCACGACGATACAGCTGAGGATGTAAGCCAGAACGCGAGCCGCGGCGCGAGGCACCTCCGCATCTAGGAGGATAGCAGATCGCGCGCGGCCCCACGCGCACGGCGCGCCAGCCGCTCATCACGGCTGGCGGTGGTGCTCGTAACACGGCCGTGATGCTCCGCTGGCTCCCGGCGCTTGCGTCCAGCCGGGCCACTACCTAGAATGGCGCTGGCCGCGACGCCATAACTGGACCGGTATCTTGCAGCGGTATGGGCTAGAGCGGAGCGGGCCACCGCGCCGGCCTTCGGAGAGCCCGGCCCAGGTCGCTGTGGCGGGGGACGCGTGCACTGGGTAGCATGCTGAGGCAGTCGACCGTTCGCTTGGCGGTGGCGTGGCGGCTGCTGCTGGTGCTGCTGCTGGGGGGCGTCGGCCTGGCCACCGTGCTGCTCAGCGGCGGCTGGGCCGTGCCGGCGGCCATACTGGCGGAGGAGCCGCCCCTCGTGGTGCCGTTGGACTTCGCGGGCGGCGAGCTTCTGGGCCTCGAGCGGGCGCCCGACGGCACACTGGTCCTGAGCGCAGCGGAGCTGCCCACGGGCGCGCGCCCGCGGGCCTACGTCGACTACGCGGCGTTCGGCACGTACGTCTCGCCGGCGATCTCGCTCGGGCGGCCGGTCACCCAAGTAGAAGCCACGCTGGCCGTCGAGCGCCCGCCGGGCAGCGAGGTGACTCTAGAGGTGCGTGGGCAGGGGCTCGACGGGCGCTGGACCGCCTGGACGGAGGTCGAGCCCGACGGGGGCCCCGCCGCGCTCGATACCGCAGTGCGCGCCGTCGCCTACCGGCTGACGCTGTTAGCCGACGCTTCGGGCGAGACGGGGCCGCGCTTGCTCGGCGGCCAGCTCCGGCTGCGGGCCGACCACTACCGGCTGGCCGCGCTGACGGAGGCGCCCACCGGGTCGCCGCCTACAGCCAAAGTGTGGGCGACCCGCGAGGGCCTCGTGGGGGCGTACACCGCCAACGGGCACCTCATCCAGCCGCTCGACCGCTTCGTGGCCCTGCCCTCGCGCCGCGTGCTCAACCCGCTGGGGGGCACCGACTACACGGTGACCCTGCGCTACCAGGGCCGCACGGCGACCGTGCCGGTGTGGGACATCGGGCCGTGGAACATCCGCGACAACTACTGGGACCTCAACCGCGAGCTGTTCGCCGACCTGCCGCGCTGGCTGCCGCAAGCCCAGGCGGCGTACTTCCACAACCACAATCTGGGCCGCGATCAGTACGGCCGCTTCATCACCTTGCCCACCGCGCTGGACATCGCTGACGGGACCTTCTGGGAAGATCTGGGCATGCCGGCCAACGACTGGGTGGAGGTGACGTTCAACTGGCTCGACGCGCCCTCGCCCCCGCCGCCGCTGGTGCCGGCCACCATTCTGCCCAAGCCCACGCCGACCCCGGCGCCGCGGCCCAAGGCCGAGAGCTTCGCCGCCCCGGCGAGCGCCGCCCCGCGCCTGTACCTGCCGGTGGTGCTACGCGGCTACAGCGGCTGGACGAGCACGCTGGTAGTGCAGAACCCCAACGCCGTCGCCACGGCCGCCACGGTGGAGTTCTACTCGCGCGACGGCACGCTGCTCACCGCAGCCACGGTACAGATCGGCCCGCGGGGGGTCGGCACTCTAGCGTTGGCAAGTGTGGATGGCCTGCCGGCCCGCTATGTGGGCCCGGCGATCGTTACGGCCAGCCAGCCGGTGGCCGTGCTGGTCCACCAGGACCACCCCGACATGGATCGCATGAGCTATGTCGGGCAGCTAGCCGGTGCCGCCACGCTGTACGCGCCGCTGGTGGTAAAGGACGTCAACGGCTGGGACACGATCGTGCACGTGCAGAACACGGGCACCACCCCGGCGGAGGTGCAGCTCACCTACTATCCCGTGGGCGGGCAGGGGCGCACCTGGACCGATACGGCGGTGATCCCCCCGCTGGGCGCGCGGACCTTCTCCCAGTTCAACCACCCCAGCCTGCCGGCAGGGTTCACGGGCTCGGCGGTGATCAGCTCGCCGAACGGTGGCCAGCTAGCAGCAGTGGTCAACGAGGTAAAGAACGAGGGGGCGGCGGTGAGCTATCCAGCGCCCGCGGCCGGGGGCTCGCCGGTACTGGTGCCGTTCGTGCTGCGCAACTACCGCGGCTGGAGCACCGGCCTGCAAGTCCAGAACCTAGGCAGTGCCCCGACCACCGTGAATGTCACCTACCAGCGGCTGAACGGGCCGGGCGGCGGCGGGGAGACAGCGGTCGTGCCCGCAGGCGCCAGCACGACCTTCTACCAGCCGGCCAACCAGCAGCTGCCGGACGACTTTTTGGGCACAGCCTACGTGACCACTAGCGACGGCGCGCCGCTCGCCATCGTGGTCAGCGTGATCAACCCACAGTCCACCGCAGCGATGAGCTACCTCGCCACCGCGCCCACGGGCGTCCAGCTACCGTTGTCGTTCGTGGCGCGGCAGGCCGAGGGGTGGAGCACGAGCATCCTGGTCTTCAACCCGCAGCCCGCGCCGCTGCCGATCCGTGTCAGCTACTTCGACTTCGAGGGCCGCGAGCTGGCACGCGAGGAGGACACCTTGCCGGCCAACGGCACGCGCAGCTTCTTCCAGCAACGCCACCCCAACCTGCCCGATGGCTTCGTCGGCACGGCCGTGGTGCAGAGCCTGACCAACCAGCCCGTCTCGGCGGTGGTCAGCGCGGTGTACAATCCGTAGCGTGCCCTAGCGCGCGGCCCACCGGAGCTTCCGCATGACCGCCGCTGCTTCCGCTCTCGCCCGTCGGCGCGGCGCCTACGGGGGCGACGCGCCCTACGTGCCGCTCAGCCTCGGGGTGGACGGCCTCCTCGTGACGGCGCGCAAGGCCCCCTAACGCGCCCTGGGGGGCTGCGGCTCTCCCGCGGCGCGTTGCCAGCGGCGGCCGGCGCGCGGTACGCTGAAGCTGAAGCATGATGAGCGCTGAGCCTGGAACGCCCCTGGCCGCGCGGATGCGCCCGCGCTCGCTCGACGAGTTCGTCGGCCAGCAGGCCGTCGTCGGCCCGGGCCGGCCGCTCCGCCGCGCCATCGAGCGCGGTCAGCTCCCCTCGCTGATCCTCTGGGGGCCGCCCGGTAGCGGCAAGACCACCCTGGCGCAGGTGTTGGCGCGGGCCGTGCGCGCGCGTCTGATCAGCCTGTCCGCCGTGGCCGCAGGCGTGGCCGACCTGCGCAAGGCGATCGAGACGGGCCGCGCCCTGCGCCGCGCGGGCGAGCGCACGATCCTGTTCCTCGACGAGATCCACCGCCTTAACAAGGGCCAGCAGGACGCGGTGCTACCGGCTGTGGAGCAAGGCGACATCATCCTGATCGGGGCGACCACCGAGAACCCCTCGTTCGAGGTGAACAACGCCCTGCTATCGCGCTGCCGCGTGGTGCGACTGGAGCCGCTCAGCGAGGCCGAGCTGGGGGTGATCGTCGATCGCGCGCTGGCCGACGCCGAGCGCGGGCTGGGCGCCTGGCAGGTGCACCTAGAGCCGGCAGCGCGCGCCCACCTGCTGGCGGCCGCGGGCGGCGACGCGCGCGTGGCGCTCAACGCGCTGGAGCTGGCGGCGGTGGCGGCCGCGCCGGACGCCGCCGGGCGGCGGGTACTGACCCGGTCGTTGGTCGAGGAAGCGCTGGCCCGCCGCGCGCTGCGCTACGACCGCGTGGGCGACGAGCACTACCAGGTGATCTCCGCGTTCATCAAGAGCCTGCGTGGCAGCGACCCCGACGCGGCGATCTACTGGCTGGCGCGCTTGGTGGAGAGTGGCGAGGACCCGCTGTTCATCGTGCGCCGCATGGTGATCTTCGCCGCCGAGGATATCGGCCTCGCCGACCCGCAGGCGCTGGTAGTAGCCACGGCCTGCCAGCAGGCCGTGCACTTCGTGGGCATGCCGGAGGGCTACCTCCCGCTGAGCGAGTGCGCGCTGTACCTGGCGCTCGCGCCCAAGAGCAACTCGGCGCTCACGGCCTACCACGCCGCGCGGGAGGATGTGCAGCGTACGCTCGACCTGCCGGTCCCGCTGCACTTGCGCAACGCGGTCACGGCGTTCAACCGCGCGCTGGGCTACGGCCGCGACTACCAGTACCCGCACGATCATCCGGGCCACGTAGTCGCCCAGGAGTACTTGCCGGCGCCGCTGGCGGGGCGGCGCTACTATGTGCCGGGCGACCAGGGCGCCGAGCCGGCCTTGGCCGCGCGCTGGGCCCGCGGGCTCGCGGGGAGTCCGTCGACCGCCCCGGACGAGCACGCCGCGCGGGCGTAGTGGCGCGCCGCCTACGGCCACGCGGTATCCTTCAGGAGACGATCCCCGGTGGTGGGAGGAGTGAGCATGGTCGCTGTCGAGCCGCACGCGCCGGGTGGGGAGATCGGGCGCGCGCGCCCGCGGGTCGAGGACCTGCGCCTGATCACAGGCCGTGGGCGCTTCGTGGAAGATGTGGTGCTGCCCGGCTTGTTGCACCTAGCGCTGGTGCGCAGTCCCTATCCCCACGCGCGGATCGCCCGCCTGGACACGACCGCGGCGCGCGCGGCGCCCGGGGTACGCGCGGTGGTCACGGGGGCCGAGACGCCGGTGCTGACCAACCTGCCCGCGACCCCCGTGTCGCCCAACCTCAAGGTGCCCCCGTTCGAGCTACTGTGCCGCGCGGTCGTGCGCGCGGTGGGCATGCCGGTCGCCGCGATCGTCGCCACCTCCCGCGAGGCAGCGGTCGACGCGGCGCAGCTGGTCGAGGTGGACTACGAGCCGCTGCCAGCCGTGGCCGAGGCCGAGGCGGCTCTGGCGCCCGACGCCCCGCTGCTGTACCCCGAGCTGGGCAGCAACGTGTGCTACACGCTGGAGGTCGGCCACGGCGATGTCGCGGCGGCATTCGCGGGTGCGGCGCATGTCACCCGCCTGCGCGTGCGGTTCCCGCGCCTGGCGGCCGTGCCGTTGGAGCCGCGCGGCGTGGTCGCCAGCTACGACCCCACCACCGATGAGCTGACTATCTGGGCTACCACCCAGAGCCCCTTCCGCGTGCGCTGGCTGGCAAGCCTGGCCTTGGGACTACCTGAGCCGCGCATCCGGGTGCTGGCACCCGATGTCGGCGGCGGGTTCGGCAGCCGCGGCGCGGTGTACGCCGAATATCTCCTGGCCGCCTGGCTCGCGCGGCGCCTGCAGGCGCCCGTGCGCTGGATCGCCACGCGCAGTGAGGACCTCACCACGACGACACACGGCCGCGACCAGCTCGTGGACATCGAAGCCGCCACCGACGCCGACGGGCACCTGCGCGGCCTGCGCGCCCGCATCCTCACCAACCTAGGCGCTTACCTGCACGTCAACACGCCCACCCCCGCGCCACAGCTCCTGCGCATGCTGCCGGGCTGCTACCGCGTGCCGGCCTACCACGGCCAGCTCACCGGCGTGTTCACCAACACCACGCCGACCGCCCCCTACCGCGGCGCCGGCCGCCCGGAGGCCGCCGACACCATCGAGCGGCTGATGGACCAGCTGGCGCGCGAGCTGCAGCTCGACCCCATCGAGCTGCGGCGCCGCAACTTCATTCAGCGCGACGAGTTCCCCTACCGCACCCCCGCCGGGGTGACCTACGACTCGGGCGACTACGCCGCCGCGCTCGACCGGCTGCTGGCGCTGGCCGACTATCCGGCACTGCGGGCCCAGCAGGCGGCGGAACGGGCGCGCGGCGAGCGCACGCTGCTAGGCATCGGCCTGGCCAGCTTCGTCGAGCCCAGCGCGGGCGGCTGGGAGAGCGGCTTCGTGCGCGTGGAGCCCTCGGGCCACGTGACCGTCGCCACCGGCTCCTCGGCTCATGGCCAGGGCCACGAGACGAGCTTCGCCCAGATCGTGGCCGACCGGCTGGGGGTTCTGTTCGAGCAGGTGCTCGTGCGCCGCAGCGACACAGCCGTGACGCCGCCGGGCGTGGGCACTTTCGGTAGCCGCAGCACGGTGCTGGGCGGCTCGGCCCTGGTCCAGGCGGCCGACCAGGTACTGGAGAAGGCGCGCCGCATCGCTGCCGGGCTGCTGGAGGCCAGTCCCGACGACGTGGTGCTGGCGCACGGCCGCTTCCAAGTCGCGGGCGCGCCGGAGCGCTACGTCACCTGGGCGCAGGTAGCGGCTGCCGCCTATGGCCGCGGGCGGCTGCCGCCAGGCCTGCCGATGGGCCTGGAGAGCACGGCCTACTTCGACCCGCGCACCGAGACCTACGGCTTCGGCGCCGCGCTGGCCGTCGTGCGCATCGACCCCGACACCGGCCGCGTGCAGGTCGAGCATCTCTGGTGCGTGGACGACTGCGGCACGGTGGTCAACCCCTTGCTGGTCGAGGGGCAGATCGAAGGAGGCACGGCGCAAGGCTTCGGCCAGGCCGTACTCGAACAGGTCGTGTACGAGCCGGACGGCACGCTGCTGACCGGCTCGCTGCTGCACTACGCTCTGCCGCGGGCCAGCACCATGCCCCCGCTGACCATCGCCGAGATGGTCACCCCCTCGCCGCTCAACCCGCTGGGCACCAAGGGCGTGGGTGAATCCGGTACTATCATCGGCACGGCCCCGATCATGAACGCCGTGGCCGACGCGCTGGCACCGCTGGGCATCACGCACCTGGACATGCCCTACACGCCCGAGCGGGTCTGGGCGGCGCTCCAGGCCGCCCGGCGGCCCGCGTGAGGGCACGGGCCAAGCGGTAAGGAGAGGGCGATGCGAGGGTGGGGGATCGCAAACCCGCGCGGCCTAGGGGCGCTGGTACTGGCGCTGTTGCTCGCGGTGAGCAGCGCAGGCGCGCCAGCTGTGGCCGCGCCGCCGGCGCGCGCGCCGGCGGAACAGGGGCTCACCCCGGTGCGCGTCGGCATGCAGTACATCATCAGCGACGCCGCGCTGCTGGTGGCCTGGGACCGCGGCTACATGCGCGAGGTGGGCATCGACTTCCAGGGCCAGCGCGTGGACAACCTGGACCTGCAGAGCGGCATCGCCAGCGGCCAGCTCGACGTGGGCGGCATCGGGGTGACGGCTGCCACGCTCAACGCCTTCCTGCGGGGCGTGCGCCTGAAGATCGTGGGGGACCGCGCCACCCTCGCGCCCGGCCACGGCTACATCGCGCTGGTCGTCCGCAAGGACCTGGTAGATAGCGGCCAGGTCCGCTCGCTGGCTGACCTGCGCGGCCGGCGCATCGCCCAGCAGCCGCCGCTGTACGCGACCACGAGCTGGTACTTGCTAGACCGCCTGCTGGCCCAAGGCGGCGTCATGGAAAGCGAGGTCGAGTACGCGGGGCTGGGCTTCGCCGACCAGAACGCCGCGCTGCTCGGCGGCAGCATCGACGCGGCGATGCAGACCGAGCCGAGCGTAACCGCCGCGGTGGAGAGCGGGCTTGTAGTGCGCCTGGCGGGCGCCGACGAGGTGGCCAGCTTCAGCCTGGGCGGGCTAGCGTACTCGGAGAGCTTCGCCGCGCAGACCGCCCTCGGCCGCCGTTTCATGCTGGCCTACCTGCGCGCCGTGCGCGCCTACCTCGATGCCTTCACGCGCGACCGCGGCCGGGCGGAGATCGTAGAGGTGCTCACGCGCCACACCCCCGTCAAGGACGCGGCACTGTACGACCGCATGGCCATGCCGTACATCAACCCGACCGGCCGCTTCACCTACGAGGGCTATGACGCGGTGCAAGACTACTTCATCCGCCATGGAGTCCAGCCCGGCCGCGTGGACATGGCGCAGATGGTCGACCATTCGTTCGCCGATTGGGCCGCCGCCCAGTTGGGGCCGTACTGACGCGGGCGCCTTCCCTTGCCTGATCGGGCCGCGGCGCCGATGATCTTTAGCATAAGGGCGAGCCGCCCCGATCGGCGCAGGCGGGCGCATAGGGCACGTCCCCTCCGAAACGAGTCGACAGTATGCCATCGCTTCGCCTGACCAGCCTGCAGTGGGTGATGGGGCTGGCCTGTGCTACTCTCGGCACCTGCCTGCTAGTCGTCCCGCACTACTTCGTCAGCCCGCCTGGCAGCACCCAGGACGCTGGGGTCACCGCATGCGGCGTGCTGCTCGCCGCCGCCGGCCTAGGTTTGCTCGCGGCCGCGCTGTTCCCACCGCCGCCGTTAGTGGAGCGCCTCGCCCATTTGACCGCTGGGGCCGCGGTGCTCGTCCACTTCGGGCTGCTGGCTGCGGGCTCCTCGCTGCTGCTCGCCCTAGTCCTCGGCGTGTTGGCATTGGGCACCGCCTGCGGGCCGTGGTGGCGTGCCCCGGCGCGGAACGAGCGCGATCTGTTCCTTGGGCTCATGGGCCTGGCGTGTGTGGTGAGCGGTGCTGTGCTGCTGGGAATAGCCGCCCAGCCCGCCGAGCTGGCCCCACGGCCGCCCGGCGCCGTGGGGATGGGGCAAGGGCTGGCGCTCCTCACCACGGGCGGCCTGCTCGTGATCACCTGGGGGTGCGCCGTGAGCCGCGCGTGGCTCGGCGGTGCCGCGGCCCTGGCGGCCGGCGCTCTGCTCACCAGCGGGCTGCCGCCTTTGCTGGTCGCGCAGCGCTGGCCGAGCGCGGGGATACTCGGTGGGCTGGGGCTAGCGCTCGTCCTGGTCCCCTGGAGCCGGCCCCCAGCGAGCGCCCGCTCGCTCAAGGCGCGGTTGGCCTTGGCGCTCGCCCTGACCGCCGCCGTGCCGCTGGTGGCGATCGTGGCCATCACGGCCGAGAACGACGAGCGCGCGGCTACCGCCCAGGTGCTGACCCACGAGGAGGCGCTGGCCGTGAGCACCGCGCGCCAGGTGGCCGACTACGCGCGGCTCCACTGGGCAGCCGTCAAGGCCATCGCGGCCCAGCCGTGGTTGCTGCACGTCAGCGCCGAGGAGCTGACCACCCGCCTCCGCGCCTATGACGATGCCTACATCGGCATCGTGGCGTTTGCCCTGCACGACGCCAGCGGCCAGCCCGTGGCCCGCAGCGATGGTCGCCCGCTGACCCCCGTGGCCGGCTCGCCGGTGTTCGAAACCGTGCGCGCCACGCACCAGCCGGCGATCCGCGCCATCGTCTCGGCGGCGCGCCATGAGCCCGTGCTGCTGATCGGGGAGCCCGTGTTCGCCGCTGATGGCCGGTTCGCCGGGGTGCTGTCGGGTGCGGTAGACCTCGACACCCTGGCGGAGCTGCTGCACCAGCTGGTTGGGCCCCACGGACGCGCGTATCTTGTCGATAACGGCGGGCAGCTGCTGGCGCGGGCCGGCACGGCGGCGGCCCCCTTGTTGACCGACTACTCCCAGCGAGTGCCGGTGGTCGCGCTGCGAGCCAGCGAGCGGTCCGGCGGTGCGCAAGTATACGTCCACGACGGCGCGGAGTGGTTGGCAGGCTATGCGCGCGTCGAGGGGTTGGGCTGGGGTGTGGTGGTCGAGCTGCCCACAGCCGACGCGCTGGCGGAGATCCGCGCACGGCGCGAGCTGGCCGCGCTGCTGCTGGTGGTGGCGATCGCGCTGGCCAGCGTCGCAGGCTATCTGGTGGCCCAGCGGCTCACGCGGCCGCTACTCGCCCTGGTGCGCGCCGTGGACGCGTTGGCCAGCGGGCAGGCGCCCGTCCCGCTGCCCCAGAGTCCCGTGGCGGAGATCGCACAGCTGGCGGCCGCCTTCGGAGCGCTCCGCGACCGCCTAGCCGCCCGTACCGCCGAGCGCGAGCGGGCCGAGGCGGCGCTCGCCGAGCGGTCGCGCGGGCTGGAAGCCGTGCAGACGGTGACCAAAGAGATCACCCGTGAGCGCGACCTGTCGCGGCTGCTAGCCCTGATCATCAAGCGCGCCGTGGGGTTGGTGGACGCCACGGCCGGAGTCGTGTTCCTGTGGGACGAGACGCGCCAGCGGCTCGTGCCGCGCGCCTGGGAGGGCCTCGACGCGCGCCTGGAGGGCGTCACCGTAGCACTCGGCGACGGAGCCGTGGGCATCGCGGCGGCCGAGCGGCGCAGCGTGCTGGTCAACGACTACCCGAGCTGGCCCGAACGCCTGGACCGGCGGCACCCAGACGCCGTGCCCGACTACGGCCTGACGGCGGTCATCGCCGAGCCGATCGTGTACCAGGAGCGGCTGATCGGCGTGCTGGTGGTCAGCCACCGGCGGCCGGGCGCGTGCTTCGCCCCACGCGACCAGGAGATGTTGAGTATCTTCGCCGCCCAGGCCGCCATCGCCATCGAGAACGCACGGCTGTATGCGGCCCTGGAGCGCCGCATCGGCCGGCTGCAAGCGCTCACCCGCGTCAACCAGCTGCTGTTCTCGTCGCTGCAGATGGACGCGGTCCTCGGCGAGATCGCCCGCGCGGCGGCGGACCTGATCGGCGCACCGTTCGCGGCGTTCTGGCTGGTCGACGAGGCGAGCCGCACCCTGCGGCCCGGCGCGGTGTCCGACCCCGCCGCCATGGACCAGTACCCGCGCATCGCCCTGCGCTTCGGCCAGGGCGTGGTCGGCTGGGTGGCGGAGCATCGCCAGATGGTCAACCTGGCCGATGCGTTCGCCGACCCGCGCTTCGAGGTGGTCATCCCCTCGGTGGTGGCCTACTGGGAGGCCACCGGCCTGCGTAGCTTCTTCGGCTTGCCCATCCTGTGCGACGACCGCCTGGTGGGCGTGCTCGTCCTGCATGGCCACGAGCCGTTCCAGCTGGATGCCGACGACCTGGCTCTCTTGCAGAGCTTCGGCACGCAGGCGGCCTTGGCCGTGCGCAACGCCGAGTTGTTCGCCGCGCAGCTCGCCGCACGCGCCGCGGCGGAGGAGGCCGCGCGGGTCAAGAGCGCGTTTCTGGCCACCATGAGCCACGAGATCCGCACCCCGCTCAACGGGGTGCTCGGCATGACCAGCCTGCTGCAGAGCACCGCCCTGAGCGGCGAGCAGCGCGAGTACGTCGAGACGATCCGCACTAGCGCCGAGGCGCTATTGGACATCGTCAACGATATCCTCGACTTCTCCAAGATCGAGGCGGGCAAGCTGGAGCTGGAGATCATCGCCTGCGACATCCGCGAGGCGGTGGACGACGTGCTCGAGCTGCTAGCGGAGGCCGCCCAGCGCAAAGGGATCGCGCTCGCCGCCGTGATCGATCCCGCGGTGCCGCCCGTGCTGCGTGGCGACCCGGGCCGGCTGCGCCAGGTGCTCACCAATCTGGTGGGCAACGCCGTGAAGTTCACCGAGGAGGGCGCGGTAGTCGTGCGGGTCGCGCCAGCGCCTGCAGCGACGGACGACCAGCCGCTAACGCTCCGCTTCGCGGTGCAGGACACGGGCATCGGGATCCCACCCGAGCTGCAGCCGCGCCTGTTCCAGGCGTTTACGCAAGGCGACAGCTCGACCACGCGGCGCTACGGAGGCACGGGGCTCGGCCTGGCCATCTGCAAGCAGCTGGTCGAGCTGATGGGTGGCCAGATCGGGCTCAACAGCACGCCGGGCCACGGCAGCACGTTCTGGTTCACCGTGCCGTTCGCCCGCGAGCCGGCCGAGCCGACGGCCGACACCGACCCGCGCCCGCTGCTGGGCGACCGGCCGCTACTGGTGGTGGACCGCCACGCCCTGCGCCGCGCGGCGCTGGTGGAGCAGCTCGTGCTCTGGCAGGCGCGGGTGACCGAGGTGGCCTTCCTCACAGCTGATATGCCAGTGGACCGCTACGCCGCGGTGCTGCTCGATGTGCGCGGGCCAGACGATCCGGCCCTGGGGCTGGTGCGCGCCGGCGGCGGGCCGCCGGTCATCGCGCTGGTCGATCTGGGCGATCAGGCAACGGTCGTCGCGGCCCGCGCGGCGGGCGCCGCCGCTTGCCTCACCCGCCCGCTGCGCAGCGCAGCGCTGGCCCGCACGCTCGTCGCCGTAGTCAGCGGGGCGGCGCCACTGCCCGAGGCGAGCGCGGCTGGGAGCCCTGCGCTCGCCGCCGTCGCCCACGCCCGGGTGCTGGTGGCGGAGGATAATGCCGTGAACCAGCGCGTGGTGGCGCGGCTGCTGGAGCGGCTGGGCTGCGCCGTGGACGTCGTGGCCAATGGGCAGGAAGCGGTGGCCGCCGCCGCCCGGCGGCCGTACGACCTCATCCTGATGGACTGCCAGATGCCCGAGATGGACGGCTTCGCCGCCACCGCGGCGATCCGCGAGCGCGAGGGGGCGACCCGCCACACGCCGATCGTGGCGCTCACGGCCAACGCCCTACCCAGCGACCGCGAGCGCTGCCTGGCAGCCGGTATGGACGATTATTTGCCCAAGCCGGTGCGGGCCGAGGAGCTGGCCGTGGTACTGCGCCGCTGGCTAGGCACCGCCGAGCCCGCCCCGGCCGCGCCGCTGGCGCCCAATGCGCCTACGCTCGACCCGCGCGCGCTCGCCGACCTGGGCGCGGGCGCCTTCGGCGGCGGCGCCGAGCTGGTGCGCGAGATCGTCACCCTGTTCCTGCGCGACGCGCCCCGGCGCCTGGCCAGCTTGCGCCAGCTCGCCCAACAGGGCGAAGCGGCCGAGCTGCGCCGCGTCGCCCACGCGCTCAAGGGCGAGAGCGGCTACATCGGCGCCCAGCGGCTGCGCGCGCTGTGCGAGCAGCTCGAAGCAGCCGCCGAGACGGGCGGGGCGCTGCTGCCACTGCTCGAGCAGCTGGAGGCCGAGTTCCAGCGAGTTCGCCAGGACCTGGCGGCGCAGTACCCGGGCACCGAGCCCTCCTCGATGGCCCGGGCCTCCTAGCAGGCCGTCCCCACGCGCCCGTCCGGGACCTGCGCGGATTGTCAGGCGGGTGAGCGGGTGGTACACTGCCGACGGACTTGCCCCACTATTGTCACCGTCGTGGGAGGGCCTGTGTCCCAAGCGCTCGCCATGGCCCCGGCCGGCCCAGCGACCGCCCGCTTCCCCGCCCTGCGGGTGCCCGCCTACCGCTGGTACTGGCTGACCTCGACCATCGCGATGATGGCCGACAACATCGAGCATGTGATCGGGTACTGGCTGCTGTGGGAGCTGACCCACTCGCCGTTTTGGCTGGGCTACGCGGTGATCGCCCACTGGGCGCCGTTCATCGTTTGCTCGCCGTTCGCCGGCGCCTGGGCCGACCGGTTCGACAACCGCAAGCTGCTCCAGGTCTCGCAGGGCCTATACGTGCTGTGCTCGGGCGGGCTCGGGCTGCTGTACCTCACCGGCCAGCTCCAGCTGTGGCACATGGTGATCCTGCTGCTGGTGCACGGCTTCTCCGGCGTGGTGCAGCTGCCCAGCAGCCAGGTGCTCATCCACGACCTGGTGGGCAAGGCGGAGCTGACCAGCGCGCTGAGCCTGTCGGCCGGCAGCCGCAACGTGGCGCAGTTTCTCGGGCCGTTGGTGGGGGGCTTCCTCCTTTGGGCGCTCGGGCCAGGCGGTGGCCTGCTGGCTAACGTACTCATCTACGCGCCGTTCACGGTCGCCCTGCTCCTGCTGCAGCCGCGCCGGGCGGCGGCGCCGGTGCGGCGCGCGACGGGCCTCCAGGGGATCATCGAGGGGCTGGGCTTCGTGCTCCAGCACCGCGTGATGCTGGGCGCGATCCTCATCGTCAGCATCCCGATGGGGGTGCTGGGCGGGTTCCAGGCGATGATGCCGGCCTTCGCCGCCGAGTTGGATCCCAACCCCCGCGCCTACACCTGGCTGCTGGCCGCCAACGGGGCCGGGGCGATCGCAGGCGCGGTGATCCTGGGCTCCCTGGGGCGGGTCCGCCGCAAGGGGCTGATGTTGTGCCTGGCCTCATTGCTGTGGGCCGCCCTGCTGCTGGCCTTCGCGTTCACGCCGTGGTTTTGGCTGGCCTTCGCGCTGATGCTACTCGTCGGAGCCTGGACCATCGTCTCCAACGCCATGTCGCAGACGCTGGTGCAACAACTGGCGCCCGACGACAAGCGCGGCCGGGTGATGGGCACCTACGGCATGCTCGTACATGGGCCGCGCGTGTTCAGCGGGGTGCTGCTGGGCGGCGCGGGGGCGGCGCTGGGTGCCCACCTGGGCCTGGCCCTGCTGGCCGCGCTGGTGGTAGCGGCGGTGGTAGGCCTGATCCTGACCCTACCGGCGCTGCGGGCGGTGGAGTAGTCGCTCCGCCGCGCGGCCGTCAGCGCGTGGGGTACAGCGATGGGTCCTCCGCGCCGCCGTGCCGCGCGGCTGGCACGGCGGAGGCGCCCACTTGGGGAGAAGCACGCCGTCCGGCCACGGGCCGCGCCCCGCGGGCCACCGAGAGCAGCCCGGCGAGCACGGCGACCCCGGCCAGCGCGACCAGCACCTCTTGGAACGCCGCCTGCAGGGCCGCGGCGGGCACGTCGAGGGTGCTCTGCACAGGATGGCCGAGCCGCGCCGCCAACCGCACCTGCAACAGCGTGCCCGCGACCGCCACCCCCAAGCTGGTACCCAAGCTGCGCGTCATGTTCAGCAGGCCCGCGGCGACGCCACGGCGGTGGGGTGGCGCACTGGCCATGATGGCACTGTTGTTGGCCGGGGTGAACGCCCCGACGCCCGCGCCGAGCACACCGAGCACGCCGAGCACAACCGGCAGCGGGGCGTGCGGTGCCAGCGCCAGGCTCAGCAGCGCCGCGGCGGCAACCAGCATCCCCGCTACGGTGGGCGGCCGCGCGCCCAGCCGATCGGCAAGCAGGCCGCCCACGGGCGCCAGTAGCCCAATCGCTAGCGGGATGGGGCTCAGCAGCAGCCCCGTGGCCGCTGGCCCCTGCCCCTGCGCGCGCTGGAGGGCGAACGGCAGCAAGTACAAGCTGCCGAACAGGACAGCGTAGCTCAGCAGGCCAGCAACGATGCTAGCGCTGAACACGCGCTGGCGAAACAGCTCGAAGTCGACCAGCGGCGACCGCACGCGGCCTTCCCAGCTCACGAAAGCGACCAGTAGGATCGCGGCCGCGCCGGCGGTGGCCAGCAAGCGGGGACTGGTCCAGCCCCAGAGGCCGCCGTACGTCAACGCCAGCAGCCCGAGAGCAATGGCCGCCGCGAGCAGCACGGCGCCGAGCCAGTCGAAGCGCTCACCCTGGGCCGTGGCCTGCGGCTCACGCGCCGTCACGGGCAGGACCAGCCAGCCGAGCACCACCCCGGCCAGCCCGAACGGCACGGCGATATAGAACACCCACTGCCAGCCCAGCGCGGCGATGAGCAGCCCGCCCACCGAGGGCCCCACGGCCAGCCCGATCGCCTGCGCGGCGCCCTGTACGCCGACGGCCCGGCCCAGCTCGCGCGGCCGCGCCGCCGCCGCGATGATCGCCACGCTGTTGGCCTGCAGCAGGGCCGCCCCCACCGCTTGCAGCACGCGGCAGGCGATCAGCCAGCCCAGGGTGGGTGCCACGCCACAGAGGGCAGAGCCCAGGGTGAATACGGCGAACCCCGCCGTGTACAGCGCCTTGCGCCCGAACAGGTCGGCCAACCGCCCCACGGGCACCACCAGCGCGGCCAGAGTAAGCAGATAGGCCAGCGCGACCCACTCCACCGCGGCCACTGGCGCCTCGAACACCTGCTCCAGGGTGGGCAACACCAGGCTGGCGATGCTGGCGTCGAGCTGGCCGAGAAAGGCGCCCACGCAGACGGTGCCCACCACGAGCCAGCGATAGTACGGTAGGCGGGCCAGCCGGGCCAGCGGCGGATGCTCGGCGAGCAATTGCAGTGGGGCAAACATCTCGCCCCCAGCGTAAGGGGAGTGGCAGCCCAAGAACAATCGCGGCTCGCGCCAGATGGATCAGCTACACTGATGCATCATGGAGTCGGCGGCCAGTCTGTACCACCTGCGCACGTTCCACCTCGTGGCCAGCGAGCGCAGCTTTACCCGCGCCGCGCGGCGGCTCCACCTCTCCCAGCCCGCGGTAAGCGCGCACATCCGCGCCCTGGAGCGCCGCCTGGGCACCCGGCTGTTCCAGGTACGTCACCGGCAGGTGTACCTGACCGAGGCGGGGGAGGCGTTGTACGTATACAGCGCGCGGGTGTTCGCTCTCTTGCAAGAGGCGGAGCGCGCGGTGGCCGCCACCCAGGGCGTGGAGCGCGGCCGGCTGCGCCTGGGGGCCAGCACGACTATCGGACACTACCTGCTGCCCCCCGCGCTGGTGCGCTTCGCCGCCGCCCATCCAGGCGTGCAGGTGGAAGTAGCCATCGGCACCACCGCCGAGATCGTGGCGCGGGTGCGTGCCAGCGACCTCCCGTGCGGGCTGGTCGAGGCGGCCGTCAGCCACCCCGATCTCGAGGCGCGGCCGTTCGCTAGCGACGAGATGGTGCTGATCGTGCCGCCCGACCATCCGTGGGCCAAGCGGGGCACGCTGCCCGTGGAGGCGCTGCGAGCCGCGGCCATCCTGCGGCGCGAGCCCGGCTCGGGCACCCAGCTGTTCGTCGATCAGGTGCTGGCGCGGGCCGGGGTGCTACCGGACACCGCGATGGTGCTCGGCAGCACCGAGGCGCTGAAGCAGGCGGTGCTGGCCGGCGGCGGCGTGGCCTGGGTACCACGGATCACCGTGCAGCGTGAACTCCAAGCCGGCACACTCGTCAGCGTGCCGGTGCAGGGCCTCGACTTGCGCCGGCCGCTATGGGTAGTCTGCCCGCGCGGCGCGGCGCCCGGCCCTGCAACCGAGGCCCTGTTGCGCTTGCTCGCGGCGCCGGGCCCGGGCGCGGCGCCCGCGGCAGCCCCCTCACACGAAGGGAAACCCTAGGACACGCCGAGCACCTCGGCCAGCCAGCCGGCGACCAGCTCGGCCACGCGGTCGAACTGGTAGCCCGCGGTCTGGAGTTCGAAGAAATGGCCCATGCCCGGGATGAGTTCCAGCCGCACGCGGTCGTTGCCGTGCTGCTCCAGGGCGCGCGCCATGTACACCGAGTGGTCGGGCGGCGCGGTCATGTCGCCCGTACCGTGGACCAACAACACGGGCTGGCGGATGCGGTCCGCGTAGGTGATCGCGGAGATCGTCGCCAAGAGGTCGCGCACGTCCCGCGGCTCGCCGCCCAGCCAGTCGACGAGCTGGCGATGCCGTGAGGGGGCGAAGGTGGCCGTCCCGATGACATCCCACTGCAGGTCGGCGGGCGGGGCGAGCGCCACCCCCGCGCGCAGCCGGGGGTCCAGGGCCAGGGTGCGCAGCGCGCTCATACCGCCCCGCGAGTGTCCGACGATCGCCAAGCGATCGCGATCGACCTGCGGGTCGGCCTGCAGGAAGTCGAGCGCGAGGGCCACGTCGCGCGGGTCGTCGAGGGGAAGGGCGTTGCGGTAGGTGATGGTCAGCACGACATAGTCGCGCGCTACCAGCCGGGTCGCCAGCCACTCGAAGCCCTCGATACTACCTTGGGCCAGCCCGCCGGGCGCCAGGACCACCGCCGGACGGGGGCCCGGCGTCGCGGGGCGGTACAGCCGGGCCGGCAAGGCAACCCCATCGCCCGCGAGCATGACCTCCTCACCAGCCCCCACCTGGGCGCGTGCAGGCGCGGTGAGCCCGGCCAGCACCAGGACAAGCCCCCACAGTCCGAACAGCCACCTTGGCATCGTTGCCCCCTCTACTCCCTTGAGCCGCCGCACGTCAGGCACGAGCGGCCGGCTGGCGGGATGCTACCACGGGCAGTGCACTACGCCAAGCCGGGGGGGAAATCGGCTATCATGCCCAGCAGTGCCGGGCGCTGTCAGCATGTCATAATATGCTGGCACCGGGCCGAGCCGCCCGAACAGCACGCGCGTGTGACACGCTTAAGGAGAGGTTGCCGTGGCTACCGTTCCCTCGGTGGTACGCCCCCTGCTGCCCCTGCTAGGTGCGATGTTGGTGGCCGCCTGCGCCGGCCCGGGTAGCCCCACGGGCGGCGGGGCGCCTGCCGCTACCACCGCGCCGGCGAAGCCGGCCGCCGCCTCGCCTACCACCGCGCCGACGGCCAGTGCCGCGCAACAGGCCTCGCCGCTGTCGCCGCCCGTCACCATCCGTATCGGCGTGCTACCGAACGTCTCCGACTCGGGGACCTACATCGCGCTGGAGCGCGGCTATTTCCAGGAGGAAGGCATCAATCTCGAGCTGGTGCCGTTCGACTCGGCCGGGCCGCAGGTAGCACCGCTGGGCGCCGGTCAGCTCGACGTGGGCGGCGGCTCGGCCAGCGCGGGGCTGTACAACGCCATCGCCCGCGAGGTGCCGCTGAAGATCGTGGCCGACCGGGGCAGCATGCCGCCCGGCGCGAGCTGGATCGGCCTGGTGGTGCGCCGCGACCTGGCCGACCAGATTCGCGACTACCCCGACCTGCGCGGCCGCAAGATCGCCATCAACCAGTTCGGCACCACCAACGACATCGCCATCGAGGCGGCGCTCAAGCGGGGGGGCCTGACCATGCAGGACGCCGAGCTGGTGCAGATCCCCTATTCGGACATGAACGCCGCGCTGGCCAACCGCAGCGTGGAGGTGGCGCAGCATAACGAGCCGTTCAAGACCATCGCCATCGAGCAAGGGCTCGGCGTGTTCCTGCACGGGGTCGATGAGTACTACCCCAACATGCAGTTCTCGGTGGTGCTGTTCGGACCGCAGTTCGTGCGCAACAACCCCGAGGCGGGCCGGCGCTGGATGGTCGCCTTCCTGCGCGGCGTGCGCGACTACAACGACGCGTTCCGCAAGGGCATCCGCAAGCAGGAGACGATCGAGCTGATCATGAAGCACGTGCCGCTGCGCGATCCGGCGCTGTTCGACAAGATGGCGTTCACGGCGCTGAACCCGGACGGCAAGCTGAACGTGCAGGGCCTCAAGGACGACCTACAGTGGTTTGTGGACCACGGCATGGTGCAGCAACCGCCGGATATGAACCAGGTGATCGACACCTCGTTCGCCGAGTACGCCGTGCAGCGCCTGGGTCCGTACCAATACTGAGGCCTAGTCCCACGACCCGCGGCGTTCGGGGGCTGTGCCTCCCCCGGCGCCGGGCCGCGGCCGCTGTGCCCCGTGGGCCCGCCCCTGAGGACAGCGGTGAGCCATCGCCACGGCGGATCCCCAAGCACCGGGTAGCCCTGCGCCCGGGTGCTGGCGCTTGACGCGCCTGGAACGCGGGCCGCACAATCGGCTGCGACGGGCGACGTTTT
>DATGKN010000057.1:0-5236 GCA_035294645.1 Chloroflexota bacterium | reverse complement strand
TCGGGCTCTCCAGGTGCGCCAGCGCAATGGATGGGAGGTCGGCACTGGTGGGCAGCAGGTAGTCGCTCAGGCTGGCCGTCAGGAGCTGGCCGCTGGCGTCGTAGCGCAGCTCCTCGAACAGCGCGTTGCCGATCCCATACGCCACTCCGCCGCACACCTGCCCATCCGCCAGCAGCGGGTTGACCAGCCGGCCGGCGTCGTGCGCCACGGCGTAACGCAGCAGCTTCACGGCCCCGGTAGCGATGTCCACCTCCACCACCGCCGCGTGTACGGCACTGGCATAGGCGAAGGTCGGCGGCTCGTAGTCGCAAGCGGCGTGCAGGACCAGCGGCGGGCGCCCCGGCGCCGCGACCAACGCACCGGTCGCGGCGGCAGCCACGAGCTGCGCGAACGGGGCCGCGCGGTCGGGCACGCCGCGCACGCGCACCAGGCCGTCGCGCAGCTCCAGGTCGGCGGGGCTGGCCTCCAGCCACGCAGCGGCCCGCGCACGCAGCTGTGCCGCCACCGCGCGCGCTGCCTCGGCGATAGCCGAGCCCGCCGCCACCGTGCTCCGGCTGGCCCGCGTGCCCTGGCCCCGCGCGATCGCCCCCGTGTCGCCGCCCACCACTGTGACCTGCTCGACCGGGACGCCAAGTCGCTCGGCGCAGATCTGGGCGAACACCGTCTCGTGGCCCTGGCCCTGCGCACACGCGCCGGTGTACACCCAGATGTGGCCGGCGGCGTCGAGCCCCACGGCGGCGCTCTCGAACGGCCCGCTACCCGTCGTCTCCACGTAGGCGGCCACGCCCACCCCCCGATACACGCCCCGCGCCCACAGCGCCGGCTGCTCCGCCCGCAGCCTGGCGTAGGCGACGAGGTCGAGCGCGCGCTCGAGCAGCGC
The DNA here is from genome assembly GCA_035294645.1 of Chloroflexota bacterium. Taxonomy (GTDB): domain Bacteria; phylum Chloroflexota; class UBA6077; order UBA6077; family JAJPHF01; genus JADGHJ01. The sequence goes on along the minus strand of DATGKN010000057.1, from coordinate 4,356 downwards.
GGGGTAGTCGCCGCTGTCGTACTGCTGCGGCTGGCCGTCGCGCGCCCGTAGCCCGGTGGCGTAGGGCATCTCGGCCGGGGTGATCAGATTGCGCCGCCGCAGTTCCACCGGGTCGAGTCCCAGCTGGCGCGCCGCCAGGTCGAGCGCACGCTCTAGGGCGAACACTGCCTCGGGCCGCCCCGCGCCGCGCACGGGCGCGTATGGCGCCTTGTGGGTGAAGTACACTGCGCCCTCGATATCCACCGCGGGCACGCGGTAGGGGCCGACCAGGTGGCTGGCGGTGTTGAACGGCTGCCCGAGGCCCAGCGGGTTGTAGGCGCCCGTGTCCACGAGGAAGCGATCGCGCAAGCCGAGGAGGGTGCCGTCCGCGCGCAGGGCCAGCGCGATCTCGTGGAGCTGGTCGCGCGCCTGGGGGGCGCTGCGCAAGTGCTCGGCGCGGTCCTCGATCCACTTCACCGGCCGCCCGTGCGCCAGGGCCAGCCAGGCGGCCAGGATCGCCTCGCTCTGCACGCCGGACTTCACGCCGAAGCCGCCGCCCACGTCCGGCGCCACCACGCGCACGCGCGCCGGGTCGAGGCGGAGCTGCTCGGCGATCGCGTCGCGCAGCAGGTGCACCGACTGGCTCGCCGCCCAGACGGTCAGCCCGCCGCCCGGCTCGGGCCGCGCCAGCACGCCGCGCGTCTCGATCGGCACGCCGGTCGTGCGCGGCAGCCGGAAGCGCCGCGCCACCACCCGGTCGGCCGCGGCGAACGCCGCCGCGGCATCGCCATGGCGCAGGTGCAGCCGCAGCGACAGGTTGTCGGGCAAGTCGGCGTGCACGCGCGGCGCGTCGGGGCGCGCGGCCGCCTCCAGGTCGACCAGGGCGGGCAGCGGCTCGTACGCCACCGCGACCTGCTCGGCGGCGTCCTCCGCCGGGTAGCGGTCGGTGGCCAGCACGAGCGCCACTGGCTCGCCCACGTAGCGCACGACCTCGACGGCGACCAGCGGCTGGGTCTCCAGCCGCAGCACGGGCACCAGGGTGGGGTCGAGCGCCCGCAGCCGCGCCGCCTCGCCGCGCTTGCGCGCCCCGTGCGGGAGCGGGCCGAGCGCGCGCCACACGGCCGCGCCATCGATGGCGGCGACTACGCCCGGCCGCCGGCGCGCGGCGGCGAGATCCACGTCGCGGAGGCGGGCGTGGGCATGCGGGCTGCGCACCACGACGAGGTGGAGCGTGCCGGGCAGGTCGAGGTCGTCGACGAACCGCCCCGCGCCGGCGAGCAGCCGGGCATCCTCGCGCCGCCGCAGCGGGGCGCCGATCCAGCCTTGCGCGCGGCCGTATCCTGGCCGCCCGGTCGCGCTCACCGGTACACCTGCTCCAGGAACCCGCTGCGGTGCAGCTCGTCGACGAAGCGGTTGTCGATGAGCTGCGCGACGTCGAATGCTTGCACGCGCGGGTCGTCCTGGATCTCCTCCTGGACGGTGCGCAGCGCCTCGGGCGTGGTCCGCAGGCTACGGTTGGCGTAGCGCGTGGTGTGCAGCTCCCAGGAGCCTTCGAGCACGCCCACGTCCTCCAGCCGCGTGTAGCGCCGCAGCACCTCGATGCTGTACTCCTTGTCCTTCACGAAGCGCCCCATACCCCGCGCCAGAGCGCGGGTGAAGCGGCGGATCTCCTCGGGGTGGCTGTCGAGGTACGGGCGCAGCGCGACCACGCCGAGGCCCACATACTCGCGCCCCAGGTCGGCGCCGTCGGCCAGCAGCGCGTAGCCCAGCCGCCGCAGCTCGAGCGCCGCCACGTCGGCGACGACCACCGCCCGCACGCCGCCGCTCTGCATGGCGCCGATCGTCTCCGCCTGGCCGCCCGTCTGGATGATGGGCACGTCGCGCCCCGGCTCCAGCCCCCAGCCGCGCAGCAGCAGCCGCGCCACGAAGTCGGACACTGTGCCGAAGCGGACCACGCCCAGCGGCTGGCCGCGCAGCTGCTCCGGGCGCGTGATTTCCGGGCTGACGATGAGCTGGGCGATAAACGAGTCGACGTTGGTGGCGAACAACACCACCGGCGCGCCGTTGACCGCCGCCTGCAGCGCCGCGCCGCCCGTCACCGTGGTGACATCGACTTCCCGGGCGATCAGCGACTGCATGCCGACGGTGCTGGCCGAGATGAACACCGGCTCGATGGCCAGGCCCTCCTCCTGGAACAGGCCCGCGTCCAGCGCGATCCAGTACGGGGTGATCGTCGTCGACAGGGCGGTGTAAGCAAACTTCAGGGGTAGCGGCTGCGGGGGCGTCGTGGCCGCTGGTGCGGCGGCCGGGGCACCAGTGGGAGCGGTAGAGCGCTCCGCGGCGGCAGGGGCCGCCGGGGGAGCGGTCGGCGCCGCACAGCTCGCCAGCAGCCCGACGGCGCCGACCAGCACGCCCCACACCACACCAGCCAGCCGCGGAAACCGCATCGTCCCTGCTCCTCTCCATTCCCACCCGCGCGCCTGGAGGTGAAGAGCGCCCACGCGCGGGGCACCGCCTACGGCACGCGAACCCGGATCGCGGCGTTTACCACCAGGATATGGTCGCTGCGGTCGCCGAACTCCGGCCGAAAGGCATCGCCGGCCACCAGCAGGCCCCCCGGCACGACCCGCACGCTCACCTGGCCGAACGGGAACTGCTCGATGACCCGCGCCGCGTCCACCGCCCCTACCTCGGGCGGCACGCCGAGGGTCACCTCGATCGCCACCGCGCCGAGATCCTCGACCCCTGCCACCTGCCGCAAGCCCGGCAGCGAGACGTGGGCGAAGGCATCGCGCACGGCCTTGATCGCCGCGCGCGTGGGATCCTGCCCGTGCAGGTCCACCCCGGTGCCCAGCTCGATCACGAACGTGCGCATCCATGCCTCCTCGACTCGCTGGCGTGCTGGCGCGGCAGCGCCTCACGGGGCGACGGCCGTCGAGATCGGGTCGCCCTCGGGCAGCACGATGGCCGCCAAGTCGGGGCCCGGTTTCCAGAACGGGTGGCTGAGCACCACCAGCGTGCGCGCCCGTACCTGGCGCTGGCCCGCGTCGGCGATCCGGAACAGTACATCTTGCAGGTGCACCGTGTCGCGGGCGCGCACGCGCACCACCGCGTCGAACTCGCCAGTCACCCAGGCCAGCTCCTCGACCTCGGGCATCCGGCGCAGGTTCTCGTCCAGCGTGGCGCGCGCCGCCGCCACCTGCTGGGTCTGCAACATCACGTACGCGCTCAGGCCCAGGCCAAGCCGGGCGTAGTCCAGCCGCGCGTGGTAGCCGGCGATATACCCGCGCGCCCGCAGCCGCCGCAAGCGCTCGTGCACCGTGGCCGTGCCCAGGCCCAGGGCGCGGCCCAACGCCACGAGCGAGATCCGCGCGTCGTCGCGCAGCAGCGCCAGCAACCGCAGGTCCAGCTCGTCGAGCGCGCGGGCACGGCGCGTGGACCGACGACCTTTCGGCATAGCGGCCCCAGTATAGCAACCCGTGGCCTTGGCCTTCGCGCGTTTCGCGGGACCAGCGAAATTATTTCGCTTTTCGTCGCCAAGTCCACCGCGTTATATCCGCGCTAGCCCGCGCCTGCCTACACTGGAGGCACCAGGGCTCCATCGGGGAGCGGATGGAGCGGCACGCGCGGCTCGCCGTCGCTCCCAGGTTCGGCCCGGCCGAACGTCCCGCCCCGGCGAGCCGAGGGAGGTGTTATGCGCGCGCGCATCGACCACCTGCTGCTCGCGGTGCCCGACATCGAGGCGGCCACGCGCTTCTGGACGGAGGTCATCGGCCTGCGCGTGTCGGGCGAGTACACCGTGGAGATCCACGACGGCAGCCACGTCTTCTGCCGCGTCCTGGAAGGCGAGGGCCACGACTTCACCATCGTGCTCGGCCAGGGCGTGGAAGAGTGGAGCGAGTACACTCGCAAGATGACCGCCCACGGGCCGATGCTGCACCACATCGCCACCGCCGTGGAGGACATCGACGCGGCCACCGCCGAGCTGAAGGCCAAGGGCGTGCCGCTGATGAGCGACCGGCCGGTCGAGGCCGAGGGCCTGCGGCAGATCTTCACCCAGCGCATCCCCGAGACGGGGGTGGTGCACGAGATCATCCAGCGCACGGGCGGCCGGCGCGGCTTCGCCAGCGACAACATCCGCGAGCTGGTGCACCAGTCGCTCGAGCACCTGCCGGAGCCGGAGTCGGGGCGGCGCCACCGCGCCCTGCAGCGCGCCGGGGTCGCGGAGCCCGTCGCCTAACACACGACTCCCATCTCCCTCGCCGGCCCTCTCCCTCCCCATGGGAGAGGGCTTCTTGCTCCCCGCTCGTGGGCGACGAGATTCGGGGTGAAGGCCGGGGCGGCCCTCACCCCGCCGGCCGCGCGCCGCTGACCGGG
>DATGKN010000056.1:0-18269 GCA_035294645.1 Chloroflexota bacterium | reverse complement strand
CGGCGCGCCCGCGCGCGGCAGCACCAGCACGCCCTCGTTCCAGTACGGCAAGAAGTGCGTCAGGTAGCGCGCCAGCTGCGGCGCCGCCACGTTGGTGTACACCAGCGCCGCATCGAGTCCGGCCGCGGCGAGTAGCGCCTGCGCCCGCTCGCCGCGCGCCGCCAGCGTCTCGCGCGGCAGCTCCCCGGGGTCCCATTCGATCAGCCCGCGCTTCATCCGTCCTCCCCGGCTTCGAACAGGATGCGCGCGGTGTGCGTGAGCCGCTCCGCGCCGCGCTCGGTGATCAGCAGCGTGTCGCCGAACACCATGTAGCCCGCCAGGGGCAGATAGGTGTTCGGGTGGGGGATGAGCACCATGCCCGGCCGTAGCGGGAAATCGACATCTTCCCAGAGCAGCGGCTCCTCGTCGAAGTGCAGCCCCAGGCCGTGGCCGCGCACCCGTGTGTAGCGCGCGGTGCAGTATTCCCCGAACCCCTCCTCGCGGAACACGGCGTTCTGGGCGCGTGCCAGGTCGGCGGCGGTGGCACCAGGGCGGGCGGCGGCCAGGGCGGCGTCGGCCGCGCGCCGGAAGATGGCGAACGCGCGGCGCTGTTCGGCGCTGGGCGGGCCCACGGTGAGGGTGCGGCAGAGCTGCGCGTAGTAGCCGTCCACCTGCGGGGTGAACTCGGTGAGCACGCTGTCCCCGGCCGCCAGCCGGCGCGAGGAGGGCGGCGTCATGCCGTACACATCGGTGGTGCCCGACGCGATGAGCATGAAGTTGTCCTCGGCGCCCAGCTCGCGTACCACGCCCTCGCAGCGCGCGGTGATCTCGTACTGCGGCACGCCCGGCCGGCAGGCGCGCACGAACGTCTTCCACCCTTCGTCGGCGATGGCGGCGGCGCGGCGGATGGCCGCCAGCTCGGCCGTGTCTTTCACGTAGCGCAGCTCCATGACGGCGTGCGAGGCTGGCACGAGCTCGACCGGGCCCAGCTGCTCGCGCAGCGTGTCGTACAGCGCGGCCTCCAGCACCTCGCCCCCGGCCAGGCCGAGCCGTGGGCCCAGCCCCAGCGCGCGCACCCGCGCGGCCACCAGCCGGGCGACCGCCGCCGGCGTGCGCGCGCCGTGGACCCGCTGCACTGTCTCGGCGGCGGGTTGCGTGTCCCACGGCGCCTCGACGAACAGCTCCCCGCCCTCGGGCGTGAGCAGGCAGAAGCCGTACGGCGATGGCGTCGGCGCGGGGTGCGCATAGCGCAGGAAGTCCTTGCGATAGCCGTTGCCGTAGCACAGCAGCCCGTCGAGCCGCTCGGCGGCCATCATGGCCCGCAGGCGCGCCAGGCGCTCGGCGTACGGGCTCTCGGTCCCCATCGCTCTCCTCCGCGCGGCCGGCCGCCGCTCAGCTGGGCGCTTGTCCTTCGCCGTCGCCCACGTACGAGCGGCGGTACTGACCGATGGTCTTGCCGCGGAGCTGGTAGAGGTACTGGATCGCCTGCTCGTTGGTCAGGTAGCGGCTCATATCGTAGCGGTCGTAGTGGACCAGCTCCTCCAGCGGCCGCCGCACGCCGCGCATCGGCTCCACCGCCGGATACCCGATGGGGATGATCAGGTACAGCATCAGCAGGTCCGGCACGCCGAGGATGCGCTTGAACGGCTCCTGGATGTGGATGGTCACCCACTGGGTGCCGAGGCCCAGCGACGCGGCGGCCAGGTGGATCAGCGTGCAGGTGTTGGCTAGCCCGTCGGTGAGGTGCGACTGCTCGCGGCCGAAGGTGTGCGCCCCCTGCACGGTGCCCCACTGGCGGCGGCCATCGCCGAGCACCACGATCAGCGCCGGCGCCTCGGCCCAGCCCCTACGCGTGCGCTGGCGCTGCACCGCCTCGTCGGCGGTCATCTGGAACGAGGGGTGGCGCAGTTCCGGCACGCGCTGCTGCTCCATCCAGTAGATGAAGTCGTTGTTCTCCTCGACGTAGGTGCGGAACAGCGCGCGCTTGATCTCCGGGTCCTTGACCACGATGTACTCCCACGGCTGGGAGTTGGCGCCCGACTGGGCCCAGCGGGCGACCTCCAGCACGCGGGTGATGTACTCGTCGGGAATCGGATCGGGCTTGAGCTGGCGCACGCTGGCGCGGCGCTGCACCAGGTCGAGCAGCAGGTCGTAGTCCGGCGTGGTCGTGAGACTCGCGGTCATCGTGCCCTCCTCGTCCGCCTACACGGCAGCGGGCAGCCCTGGCGCGCGGCACACCAGGGCCGCTAGCTCCTCCAGGTGGTCCAAGCGGTCCAGCGCGCGCGCCAGCCCCACCAGCCGCTCGGCGGCAGCATCGCCCAACCGCGGCGCGGCGAGCGCCAGCGCCTTGTCCTCGACCTCCGTGGCGCTCAGCGGGCGCTCTGGGCCACCGCGCGGCACGGGTACCTCCCGCTCCCAGACGCCCTCGTCGGTGTGCAGCGCCAGCGCGGCGGCGAGCGGTGGCAGTGGCGCCGGCACCACCTCCACCCGCGCGGCCAGGGCGGCTACCGCCGGGCGCGCCAGCGCGGCGGGTGCCAGGTCCTCGGGGAGCACCCGGCCGCCGGCCAGCGCCGCGGCGAGCACCCATTGGGCGCTGCCCGCGGGGGCGCGCAGCCCCTCCGCCCCGGGGCGATCGAGGAAGCGGGCCGCCGCGGGCAGCCGCACGACGACGCGCCGCAGGCGGGCGGGCTGGCCCGTGGCGCGCCAGGCGAGCGCCGCCTCCACGGCGCCGTGCAGCTGCCGCGCGCAGGGGTACGGCTTGATCGCCGTCCGCTCGATGACTAGCGGCGGCTGGCCCCGCTCCAGCGGCGCTGGGTCCCACTCGCCGCCCAGCGCCACGGCCAGCCCGCGCGGTCCCCCGAACAGGCTGCGTGGGCCAGCGACCCCAGCGGCCGCTGCTTGAGCGGCCAGCAGTCCGGCGCGCGCCAGCTGGCCGTACAGCAAGTTCCGCCCCGCCATCCCGTCGGCGCCACCCGCCAGCCCGCCGCCGTGCTGGGCGGCCAGCGCCAGGGCGTCGGCCAGCGCCGCGGGCGTTAACCCCAGCAGGCGGCCGGCCGCAGCGGCCGCGCCGAACGCCGCGCACACGGCCGTGGGCCACAGCCCACGGGCGAGCAGCGCCCCGGCGCCCAGCGCGAGCCCGAGGCGCCCCATCGCCTCGTAGCCGGTGACTACCGCGGCCAGCAGCGCCGCGCCGCTCGCTCGCCGCGCCCGGCCTAGCGCCAGCGCCGCCGGCACCACCGCGCCGCCGATGCACAGCAGCGCGGGGTCGAACAGGTCATCCGCCTCGTGGCAGTGGGCCAGCGCGGCGCCTACCAGCACCTCGCCGTCCGGCCCGGGCGGCGCGAGCGTCGCCAGGGTGCGGTGCCAGGGTGAGTCGAGCGCCGCCGCCCAGGCCGCGAGGGTGTCCAGGACGTGCAGCCGCGCAGCGTCGCGAGCGCGCAGGGGCAGCGCGGCGGTGTCGAGCGCCGCGAGCCGCTCGGCCAGGGCTTCCAAGGAGCTCATGGCGCGTCCTGGGGTACGGGCGGCGGGCCGTCGGGGGCGGCCGTCACGTAGCCGCGCTGTCGGTCGCGGGCGCGCAGCGCCGGCTCGCGGTGGGCTGGGTCGCCCCAGCCGCCGCCACCGCCCGTGAGGATGGTAATCACGTCGCCCTCGGCTAGCGGCAGGCGGCTGATGGTGCGCGGGTACTCCTCGCGCCGGCCATCGGCGCGCTCGACGATGTTGCACGGCGGCGCGCCCGGCTGGCCGCCGTGCAGGCCCCAGGGCGGGCACTGCGCCCGCTCGATGCTGCGGTTCACCGCCAGGTCCTGCAGCGCGCGCACGCGCAGCTCGACGCCCAGCCCGCCGCGGTACTGGCCGTCGCCGCCGCTATCGGGCCGCAGGGCCAGCCGCTCGACCAGCAGCGGGTAGTACGCCTCTTGCAGCTCGACGGGTACGTTGCGCACGTCGCCCTGGCAGATGGAGACCGTGGCGTTGGGGCCGTCCTCGTGCGGTCGGCCGCCCCAGCCGCCGCCGGTGATACCCATGGCGATGAACGGCCGGCCGCGCGCCCGGTCGAAGCCATGGAACGTGTAGCCGCCCATGTCGGCCTTGTGGCCGGCGGGGATCAGGTGCGGCAGCGCCGGCGCCAGCGCGCGCAGGAGGGTGTCCACCACCGTGGGCAGCGACAGGCTCCAGTTGCCCACCGGCGCGGGCGGCTGGGCGCTGAGCATCGTGCCGGGCGGCAGGAGCACGCGCAGCGGGCGGAACGCGCCCTCGTTGACGGGCAGGTCCGGCAGCGTTACCGCCTTGAACGCCACGCGCGCCGCCGCCACGCCGCCCGACTCGCCCGCATTGAGCGAGCCGCGCAGCTGCGGCGGCAGGCCCGAGAAATCGACGGTAAACCTGTCGCCCTCGACCACCACGCGCACGCGGATGGGGATCGGCCCGGCCTCGGGGTGGAACGGGTCGGGGTCGAGGAAGCTCTCGGCGCAGTACTCGCCGTCGGGAATGGCGCGCACGGCCTGGCGGGCCAGCGTCTCGGCCTGGTCCCAGATCTGGCGCACGCAGGCGGCGATGGTGGGCGCGCCGTAGCGGTCGTACAGCTCGGCCAGGCGCCGCTCGCCCACCCGGCAGGCGGCGATCTGCGCGCGCAGGTCGCCCAGCGCCGCGTGCGGCAGCCGCACGTTGTCGGCGATGATGCGCTCGATGCTGTCGTTCAGCCGCCCGGCCTCGTACAGCTTCACCGAGCGCAGCTGGAGGCCCTCGGCGTAGATCTCGGTGGTGCCGCCCGGGCCGAAGCCGACCCGCGCCCCCCCGATGTCCACCCAGTGGGCGCGCACGGCCGGGAAGGCCACCAGCGCGCCGTCGTGGAAGAACGGCGTGTACACCACCACGTTGTTCAGGTGTTGCCCGCAGATGTATGGATAGTTCATCAGCACCACGTCGCCGGGAGCGAAGCGGTCGGGGCCGAACGTCCGCACGCCGTCGACGATGGCGGCGCCGAGGTCGGCGAGGAAGATAGGCAGGCCGCCGGTGTTCTGGGCCACGATCTGGCCCTCGGGGTCGAGCAGGCCCACGCAGAAGTCGTGGACCTCGTAGATCATCATGTTGTAGGCGGTGCGGCTGAGCACCGTGGCCATCTCGTCGGCGCAGGCGATCAGCGCGCTGCGCACGACCTCCAGCGTGATCGGATCGACCGGCTCGCTCACGTCGCTCTCCCCCGCGGCGCCACGCGCACCCGCAGGTGGCCGGGCGGGGTGACCTCCGCCCAGTCGCCCGGCCAGAGCAGCGTGGCCGTGCCGTACTCCTGGATCAGCGCCGGTCCCGCGACGCGCGCCCCAACCGGCAGCCGCGCCCGCTCGTACACCCCGCTGGGCAGCGGGCCGTCGGCCGCGTCGAAAACGATAGCTTGCGTTCCCCGCCGCGCCACCTCCGCGTCTCGCGCGCGGCCCGTGGGGTCCCGCGATCCCGCGGGCGCGCCCACGGCGGCTGGCGCGCGTGACTCGGGGGCGGTGGCGCGCACGCGCAGGTTGACCACCTGTAGCGGCTCGTGGGGCGCGCTGTGGCCGTAGCGCTCGGCGTGCAGCGCGTCGAAGCGCGCGTGCAGCGCCGCCAGCCCGGCGTGGGCGAAGGCGGCGTCCACCGGCACCGACAGCGTGTGTTCCTGGCCCACGTAGCGCAGGTCGAGCAGCGGCTGGCAGACGATAGCCTCGGGCGGCGCCCCGTCGGCGGCCAGCGCGCGCCGTGCCTCGGCCATGAGCGGAGCCAGCCGTGCGGCGAGCTCGGCGAGATCCATCTGGGCCAGGTCGGCGAGGAAGGTCTGCACCAGGTCGTGGCGTAACGGCGCCGTCAGCAGCCCCTCGGCGGAGAAGACGGAGGCACGCTGGGGCACGATCAGCCAGGGGATGCCCAACGCGCGGGCGATGCTCGCGCCGTGCAGCGGCCCGCCGCCGCCGCTGACCACCAGGGCGAACTCGCGCGGGTCGCGCCCGCGCTCCACGGACACGGCGCGCACGGCGAGCGCCATGTTGGCGTCGGCGATGGTGACGATGCCGGCCGCCGCCTCGCGCACGCTGAGCCCCAGCGGCTCGGCTACCCGCCGCACCGCGTGCTCGGCCCGCTCGCAGTCGATGCGCAGGGCGCCGCCGAGGAACTGGTCGGCGTCGATGCGGCCCAGCACCACGTTGGCGTCGGTCACCGTGGGCGCCTCGCCCCCCAGCCCGAAGCAGGCCGGCCCGGGCACCGCGCCCGCGCTCCGCGGCCCCACCTTGAGCGCCCCGGCCCCGTCGAGCCAGGCGATGCTGCCGCCGCCCGCGCCGACCTCCACGATGTCGACGACGGGCAGCAGCAGCGGCTGGCCAGTGGCGTAGCCGCCGACGTAGTAGGTGGTGGCGATCTCCAGCTCGCCGCCGCGCACCAGGCTCGCCTTGGCGGTGGTGCCGCCCATGTCGAAGGAGATGACGTTCGGCTGGTCGAGCGCCTGGCCCACCGCCGCCGCGCCCATCACCCCGGCCACCGGCCCCGACTCCATCATCGCCACCGGCCGCACGCGCGCTGCCTCCACCGACATCACGCCGCCGTTCGACTGCATGATCAGCAGCTGGCCGCGGAAGCCGCGCTCGGCCAGCAGCGCCTCCAGGCTGGCCAGGTAGCGACTGACCACCGGGCCGACGTAGGCGTTGAGCGCCGTGGTGGAGGTGCGCTCGTACTCGCGGACCTCGCGCACGATCGCGCTGGACAGCGACAAGTACCACTCGGGGTGCCGCGCGCGCAGGGCCTCGCCGATCGCCTGCTCGTGCGCGGGGTTGGCGTAGGCGTGCAGCAGGCAGACGGCCACCGCCTCGACGCCCTGGGCCTCGAGCGCCGCGATGGCCGCGGCCAGCGAGGTCGCGTCCAGCGGCACCAGCACCTCGCCGCGCGCGTTCACCCGCTCGCGCACCTCGACCCGGCGCTCGCGGGGGATCAGTGGCTCGGGGCGCCGAAAGTGCAGGTTGTAGGCGTCGGGGCGGTTGCTGCGCCCGATCTCGTACACGTCGCGGAAGCCGGCGGTGGTGATCAGCCCCGCGCGAGCGCCCTTCTGCTCGATCACCGTGTTGATGGCGATGGTGGAGCCGTGCGCCAGCCGCTCGACGGCGCGCAGGTCGATGCCCAGCGCCTCCAGCCCATGCGCGATCCCGCGCGTGTGGTCGTCCGGGGTGGTGAGCACCTTGGTGGCGCGCCAGGTGCCGTCGGGATCGAGCACCACGACGTCGGTGAAAGTACCGCCGATATCGACCGCCACGCGCATCGCACTCCACCAGCCTTGCCGATTGGGGCGCCGCGGGCGAGGCAGGCAGTGGGGCAAGCTAGCCTTCAGCGAGGCACGTGGCACCACTCGGCCCGTGGCGCTGGATCGCTGCGTGGGACGTTGGTCCCGTCGCGCGGGCAGTGTAGCAGGCGCTTCGGGGAGTCGCAATGTGTCGGGGCTACGGCCGCCTGCACTTCTTGGACGGTGGCGAAGCGGGTGCCCATGGCGTACGATGCCTCCAACATCGGGTGGGGGAGCGCTGGACGATGGCGAGGCACGCGCTGGCGGGGCTCAGCTACATACTGGTTGGAGGGCTGTTGCTGGCCTGCGGGGCGCGCTCCGCTCCGCTGGCCGAGCCGCCCGTCCGGGCCAGCACGCCCACGACCGCCCCGGTGGTGGTTGGCGCGGCCCCGGGGGCGGTGTCGCGGCCGGCGCCGGTGGCGGTCAGCGTGGGCGTGCTCGCGGTGAGTGCCCAGGCGCCGTTCGCCATCGCCGAGGCGCGCGGCTACTTCGCCGAGGAGGGACTGGAGGTCGAGCTCCAACGCTTCGACTCCGGCGCGCGTATGGTCGCGCCACTGGCGGCCGGCCAACTGCAAGCGGGAATGGGGTCGCACAGCGCCGGGCTGTTCAACGCGCTGGCCACGGGGATCGGCCTCAAGATCGTCGCCAGCAACCAGTTCAACACGGCGGGCCGCAGTCCTTCGGCGATCGTGGTGCGCCGCGACCTCTACGACGCGGGCTTCCGCAGCGGGCCGGAGATCCGCGGCAAGACCATCGCGGTGACGGCGTTCGGGACCACGGTGCACGCTAATGCGGGCCGCTACTTGGAGAAGTTCGGAATCGCGCCAGACGAGGTGCACATCGTCGAGTTGAGTCAGCCCGACATGAACGTGGCTCTGGCCAACGGCGGGATCGACCTGGCGAACCAGTCGGAGCCGCTGGTCACGCTTGGTGCCGAGCAGGGCATCCTCGTGCGGTTGCACGGTATCGATGAGATCTACCCCGATCGTGAGTCGTCGGTGATCCTGTATGGCCAGCAGTTCATCGACGAGCAGCCCGAGGCGGCGCGTCGCCTGATGGTGGCGTATCTGCGCGCGGTGCGCGACTTCGAGGACGCTTTCCGCAAGCAGCGCGACCGGGCGGCCGTGCTCGCTATCCTGACCGAGCGGCTGCCGATCCGGGACCCGGCGCTCTGGCTGCGGATGTACGAGCAAGGTACCTTGCTGTACATCAACCCCGACGGCCGTGCCAACGCCGAGAGCATTGCCTGGGACCAGGAGTGGATGCTGCGGCTGGGCCTAGTGCGCCAGCGGGTGGATATGGCGCAGGTGATCGACCACCGCTTCGTCGATTACGCCGTGCAGCGGCTGGGGCCCTACCAGCCCTGAGCGGGGGCTATCTGGCGCCCCCGCCGGATCCGCTGGTATCCCCCGTTGCGGCGACGCGCGCGGGCGCACCGAGCCACACGGGCTACGGGATCGGCGGCTCGATCGTCCGTGGCTGGTCGAACTCCACGAAGTCGACCTCGGTCACGTAGCCCTGGGTCTCCTCGCGCGAGTGGAACGGCAGCCAGGTCTCGGGATCGACGATCACCGTGACGCTATTGCCCTGGGCGGTGCGCATCAGCCCCAGCTCCTCCAGCTCGGGCGACGCGGAGTACTCGAAGGCGGCTCGCAGGGCGGGCTTGCCCTGCCACTCCACGACCTCGACCTCGGCGCCGGAGTCGAGCGGGCGCGGCCGGCCGGTGGCCAGGGCGATCTGGAGGGCGCGGAATACCTGCGCCTGTTTGCGGAAGTCCGGATGCTGCGTGCGAGTCCAGTTGCCGCCCATCGCGGCGAGGTTCTGGTAGCCTGTGTCGCCGATGATCACGTACCGGGCGACCTCGCGGTTGGTGGCGTCCTGCTCCACGAGGGCGGCGCGGTCGGGGGCCACGTAGAGCAGGTCGGTCCGGTGGCCGTTGGCCAGGGTAGCCAGCAGCCGAGCGGTCTTGACCCGCAGCAGCGCGGCGACGGTCCCATTGGCGAGGTCGCGCGCGGTGGGTAGCGGCTCGTCCGTCGAGCCCGGGGGGGGCGGGGCCTTCTCCGCCGCCTGGGTGACGACGGGCGGCAGGGTGGGTGTGGGCAGCGCGCGGGCGGTGGCCGCCGGCGCCGCCGGCGTAGCCGCCACGGCTGCCAGTGTCGCATTGGGCGCTGGCGTGCCGGCCGGCAGGGTGGGGGGCGGTGGCGGCGGGCTGGCGGTGCAGGCGAGCAGCAGGGCGGCGAGCGCGACGGGCGCACAGGTCCAGCGACGGCTCATGGCGTACCCTTGAGTTAGCAACACCCGATCGGGCCGACCGGCAGCGGTGGCCCCGGCCAGCGCTGGGCATGGTACCAACCCGCGGCGACGCAGGTCAACGCGCGCCGGCGGCCCGGGAGCGACGAGGAGCGGGCATGGGGATCACGGTAGTCGGATTGGGGCCCGGCTCGTATCGCGCGCTGACCCTGGAGGCGGTCGAGGCGCTGCACGCGGCTAGCGAGCTGTACCTGCGCACCGCGCAGCACCCCACCGTGGCCGAGCTGCCGTCGGTCTTGCGCTGGCAGTCGTTCGATGCGCTGTACGAACAGGCCCCAACGTTCGACGCGCTCTATGACCAGATCGCCGAGATTCTGTTGGCACGCGGCGCCGTGGCCGCGGTCACCTACGCCGTGCCCGGCCATCCCCTGATCGGTGAGGCGAGCGTGCAGCGCCTGCTGCTCCGCGCCCCAGCGGCGGGGGTGCCGGTCCGCGTGGTGGGCGGCATGTCGTTCATCGAGGCGGTGCTGGCCGCCACCCGCGCGCCCGGGGTCGAACATCTGCAGGTGGTGGATGCGCTGGCCCTGCCCGCCCTGACGCCCACGCTGCCGCTGATCGTGTACCAAGTGTACAAGCCCAGCGTGGCCTCCGACCTCAAGGTCGCCTTGCTGCGCTACTACCCGCCAGAGCACCCGGTACTGCTGGTGCGCGCCGCGGCCACCGCCGACGAGCAGGTCGAGCCGGTGGAGCTGGCGGCGCTGGATCGCGGTCGGACGTACGATCACCTGACGGCGCTGTATGTGCCGCCGCTGGCGCCCGAGGCGAGCTTCGGGACGCTGGAGGGCTTGGCCGCTATCGTGGCGCGGCTGCGCGGGCCGAACGGCTGTCCGTGGGATCTCCAGCAGACCCACGAGAGCATCAAGAAGTATGTCCTGGAAGAGGCGTACGAGGTCGCGGAGGCGATCGACGAGCGCGACTGGCCGGCGCTGTGCGACGAGTTGGGCGACCTGCTGCTCCAGGTTGCCCTGCATGCCCAGATGGCCGATGAGCGCGGCGTGTTCGACCTGCGCGATGTGCTGCACAGTGTCTGCCGCAAGCTAGTGCGCCGCCATCCGCACGTGTTCGGGGCGGTGGAGGTGGCCGACGCCGCTGAGGTAGAGCGCAACTGGGAGGCGATCAAGCGGCGCGAGCGGGGCGAGGCCGAGCGCCCGCCATCGGTGCTGGACGGCCTGCCCCGTCACGGCCCCGCGCTCACGGTCGCGCAGGCGCTGGTCAAGCGCCTGCTGGCCGCGGGGCTGCTCGCGGCTGACCGCGCGGCGGCAGGGGCGCAGCTGCGCGCGGCGGCGACGGCGCTCGCCGAGGGCGTCCCGACAACGGACGCCGCGCTGGCCCGAGCGCTGTGGGCGCTGGCCTGGCTCGCGCGGCTGGACGGGCACGACGCCGAGGAGACGCTACGGCACGCCACGCGGCGCGTGATCCGCGCTGTCGAGCGATGGGAGCGCGCCCCCCAGGCGGCGAACGATGGCTCGGGGCTACTTGCCGCCTTGGACACGGCGGAGGAGGAAGCGCCACGGCCAGCGGAGCCCGGGGGCGACTAGCGCGGGCGGGCCCCTCGGCTCGCCTGCGACTCCGTAGCCAGGCCGCAGCAGAACGGGTAGCGCGGGTCGCGCTCGGTGCCACAGCAAGGGCACACCGTCAGCGCGTAGCCCATAACCTCGTCGTCGTCGCGGACGTCGGTAAGGTCCTGGCCGTCAAAGCGCAGTGGCTGCGCGACTTCGGCGAGCATGGGAGCGCTCCCTTGCAAAACACAGGGGCCAGCCCCTAGGGGCTGGCCCCTTCGCCAGTTCCGTCGAGCGCAGTATACCGCGCGGGCCGGGCGCACGACAAGCGAGCGGCCGTCTCTTGTGCGGTGCGCACATGTACCGGACGCCTAATGGCCCCCTACTACTAGTGGATATTCACGATGGTGCCGAGGTCCGCCCAGTCCCAGAACCAGCGCGCGTCGTCGAGATTCACGCCGAGGCAGCCGTGCGTGCCGGCGTAGCCGAAATGGCTGGACCAGTAATTGTAGTGGATCGCCGCGCCGTCGGTCGTGAAGTACTGCGTGTACAGCACGTCGCGCAGGTAGTAGCCGCGGGGGGAGTCACGCGGGATGCCGATAGTCGCGCTGTCCATCGTCTCGTTCTCGACCCGGCGTAGGATGCGATGCGTGCCGGTCGGGGTGGAGTCGACGACGGTACCGCGTAGGGCGAGCGCGGTGTACACGACGCGGTCGTCCTCATAGGCGGTCATCAGCGTCGGTTCTGCCAGGTCTACATCGATCCAGCGCCCTGCGAATACCTGCGGTGGCGGCTGGGGCAGGCGCACACCCGCACTGTGGATGTACTCCCCCTCGCCGACGCGGTACCACAGCTCGCCATCGTCGCCGCGCACGGCCTCGTAGACGAAGACCGGGGTGTTGTGGGGCAGCTCGCGCAGCCGCGTCGCCGGGGCCACCCGCGGCCACGAGCGCACGGTGTAGCCGAGGGCACGGCCGGGCAGGTTGATCGTCTGGACGACCTCGGGCCCGGCCCCGCGCGGGGCCGGGCCGGCGGGCGCGTCGCTCACGGGCACCACGCCGGTGGCGTCGATCCAGGCGTACTCCTGGAAGCCCGGGTAGTACACGAACAGGCGACCGCGGCTGCTGCTCCCGGTGAGGTCGAAGCGGCTGCCCGCGGGTGCGCGCCCGAGGCTCAGCGCGTCGGGCTCTGGGCTCGCCCAGAGCTCGATCGGCTGCGGGTTGGTGACCCACTGGCCGAGCCGGGGGATCTCCGTGGGCACAGGCGACGGGCTCGCCCCCGGCGGGACGGTGCTGGTGGCCGTGGGCGTGGCAGCCAGCCCGGGCGATGGACTGGGCAAGAAGGTCGGTACACGACGCGGGGGCACACTAGCGCTGGGCACGGGTGAGTCGGGCCAAGGGCCGTAAGTGGGCGTTGGCGTACCCAGCGGGGGCACCTGTCCCAGCTCGCCGGCCGCCGAGCCGTTAGGCCCTACCGCGACGAGCAGCGCGAGCAGCAGGCTCACGCCGATGCCCCACCTCATCCTCGCGCGCCTCGTTCCTCCAACGCGACTCGTAAGGCCGGCCCCGACGCCTGGCAACACCGGCACGTCTCCTGCACAGAGGGGCAAGGAGCGCCGACGCGGGGATGCACGAGCGATGCAGGGCAGAACACCACTGCGACGGTTGGAAAACGCGCTGGCTACGCTGACGGCCTCTCTGGTGCTGCTGGAGCGCGAGGTTACCAGAGGGGCGCGCCCGCGGCCTGGCGGCCGATCCAGGATTTATTGCCTATGCTGCCGAACAGTGAGTCTACCACGCGGGACCCAGCGGCGGAGTGCCTGATGGACCAGGGGGCCCTGAGTCCCGGCGAAAGGGTGGTTAGCCGCGCGCCTTCTGGCGCAGCGCGCGCCGTCGCTGGCGCCGCTGGGCCGCCTGGGCCTTGAGCCGCCGGGCCTGGCCGGGGGATACGTGGTAGCGCTTGCGCTTCATATCGCGCAGCAGGCCCGAGCGTTCCACTCCCTGCTTGAAGCGGCGCATCAGCTGCTCGAACGTCTCGCCCTCACGTCGGACTACCTGCATGCCGTCTTCACCACCTTCACCTTTCTCCTCCTGGGCCTGCGGGCGTGAGCCGGACCGGGCACTGCGGTGGGGTGCGTGTCCAGCGCGCAGCATGAGCCCAGCTGCATGCCTGAGGGGCGTTTCTATAATACCGCACGCGGGGCGCCCTTGCCATGTGGTTGCCTGTAGAGATGGAGGGGCTCATGAGGGGGGAGCTACTGCCTGCGATGAGCACGCCGCTCATTGAGCGCCCGGCGGCGTTCACGGCGCTGGTCGCGCGCGTGCAAGCCTGTCAGCGCTGTCCGCGCATGGAGGGCCGCACGCGTGTGCTGGGCATGGGCAACGGCCCGCTTGGCGCGCGCGTGCTGTTCGTGGGCGAGGCGCCGGGGCGGCGCGGGGGCGATCGCACGGGCGTCCCGTTTCGGGGCGACCAGAGCGGGGCGCGGTTCGAGGCCCTGCTGGCGGCGGCCGGGCTGCGTCGCGAGGCCGTGTTCGTGACCAACGCCGTGCTGTGCAATCCGCGCGACGCTGCCGGCCGCAACGCGCGCCCCACGGCGGCCGAGCTGGCGGCGTGCAGCGAGCACCTGCGCGCGCAGTTGGCGCTTGTCGATCCCGCCTGGGTCGTGGCGCTGGGGCGTACCGCGCTGCAGGCGCTGGGGCGCCTGGCCGCGCATCGCCTGCAGCTGCCGCGTGATGTAGGGCGGGTGGTACGCTGGGAGGGCCGCTGGCTGGTCGCCCTGTATCATCCTGGCCCACGCGCGCGGCGGTGGCGGTCGTGGGCGCAGCAGGTCGCGGACTTCCAGCGGCTGGGGCAGCTGGTGGCTACAACAGCAGCAGGCCCTGGCGAGCGGCCAGTGTGACCGCCTCGGTGCGGCTGGTGGCGCCGAGCTTGGCCAGGATGGCGCCGACGTGGAACTTCACCGTGTGCTCGCTGATGCCCAGGCGCTGCGCGATCTGCTTGTTGGGCAAGCCCTGGGCAAGCAGCGCCAGCACCTCTAGCTCGCGCGCGGTCAGCGGCTCGGCGCCAGCCTCGGGGCCCGGCCGCGGCGGCCCGGCGAGGACGTGTGGCACCGCCGCCGGCTCCAGCACCGCTAGCCCCAGCGCCGCGGCCCGAATGGCGGCCACGATCGGCTCCGCGGCCGCCTCGCGCGACAGATAGGCCACGCGCCCACGCGCCGGCGGGGGCAGGTCGCGCTCGCCGCCCGGCGGCACTAGCAGCACCAGCGCCACCTCGGGTAGCTCGCGGGCTAAGGCGCTGAGGTTAGCCCACTCGGCGGCTGGCAGCGCCCCGAGGTCGGCCAGCAGGACAGCCGCCCCGCCGGCGGCCAGCTGCTCGGCAGCCTCCCCAAGGCTTGCCGCCTCGCCCACCACCTCCAGGTCGTCCGCCGTGGCCGCCACGGCCCGCAGGCCAGCGCGCGCCAGCGGATAGGCGGCGACGACCACTACCGCGGTCACGGGCTGCTCTGCGGTACCACGACGACCGGGCGCACCCGGCCGCCGCGCAGGACGGCGAGCCGCAAGAGCGCCGGGGCGGTGTTCAGCGCGGCGGCGAGGTGATCGACGGTACGCAGCGGGTGGTCGTCGGCGGCCAGCAGGATGTCGCCAGGCAACAGGCCGGCGGCGGCCGCCGCGCTTTCGGGGCGCACCGCGACTACCATCAGCCCGTGCTCGTCCCGCAGCCCCAGGCGCGCCACCAAGGGCGGCGGGAGGGCGACGCGCACCACGCGCAGCCCAAGCCGGGGCGGGGCCAGGTGGTGCAGGAACGCGACGACGGCCTCGCTCGGCACCGCGAGGGCGAGCCGCGGCGGCACCACCGCGCTGGCCACGCCCACCACTGCTCCGTGGGCGTCCACCAGCGGGCCACCCGAATTGCCCGGGTATAGAGCGAGCTCTGCCTGTAACAGCGCTGTCGCGTCGCGCGGTGGCTGCTGGACGATACCCAGCGCCACCGCGTAGGGCTCCCCCAAGGGATGGCCGATGGCGAGCACCAGCGCCCCGGTGCGCAGTGGGCGGGCGGCGCCGATCCGCGCCGCCGGGAGGCCCGCCGCTTCCACGTGGAGAGCAGCTAGGTCGTGGGCGCGGTCGCGGGCGACCAGGCGCGCGGCGAACTCCCGCCCATCGGCCAGCACGACGGCGAGCCGCGCCGCGTGGGCCACGTGTGCGTTGGTCACTACCAGGCCGTCGGGCCGCCAGATCACCCCAGCGCCCAGGCCGCGGCCGGCGGCGCGCACGCTCACCACGCTGGGCTGCACGCGGGTCACCAGCGCGGCCGTTGCCTGCGACAGGGCGCCGCGGTCGAGTGCGTGGTCTGCGATCGCCATGGCGCCCCCTCACCGCTCGCCAACGGTGACCGTGAGCGTGCGGGGCTCGCCGCCGCGGACGATAGTCAGCGGTTGCGACGTGCCGATCCGCTCGGGGCCCAACAGGGCGAGCAGGTCGTCGGTGTCGCGCAGCGGGTGGCCAGCGAAGGCGACCAAGATGTCGCCCAGCAGCAGGCCGGCGCGCTCGGCCGGGCTGGCCGGCTCGACACTGAGCACTAGCAGGCCGCGTGTTTGGCCGCCCACTCGGGCCGCGAGCGGGGCCGGCAGCGCCACGGGTTGGGTACCGATGCCCAGATAGCCGCGCTGGACGCGGCCCTTCGCCAACAGGGTGGTCGTCACCCGGCGGACGGTGGCCAAGGGCAGGGCCAACCCGTGCCCCCGCGCCAGCAGCGAGGTGTTGATACCGATGATGCGCCCGCGGGCGTCGACGAGCGGCCCGCCGGAGAAGCCAGGGTACAGGACGAGGTCGGTGCGCAAGTACCCCTCGATCAGCGCGCCGCGCCGGCCGCGCCACGGGCCGCCAATGGCGCTGACGATGCCGCCGCTGGCACTGGGCGGGCCGGCATCGAGCCGCCCTACCGCCAGCACGTAGTGGCCGACGCGGACCTCGACCTCCTCGGGCGGGGGCACGGCCGGCAGGCCGTCGGCGGCGACGCGCAGGACGGCCAGGTCGGTGGAGGGGTCGCGCCCGACCAGCGTGGCCGGCAGCTCGCGGCCGTCGGCCAGCAGCACCTGGAGGTCGTCGTCGCGCTCCAGCACGTGGTCGGCGGTGACTATCACCCCTTGGGCATCCCATAGCACGCCACTGCCCGGCAGGCGCCGGCGCGCCAGTACGGCCACGGTGCGCCGGCCGGCGGCCGCCACCGCATCGGCTAGCTCATCGGAGAAGCGGGCCAACAGCCCGCTCGTATCTTGGTCGCTCATGCTGCACGCTCCCGATGGCGCGGGTACGCGCCCGCGCTTGCCTATAGCGTAGGGGCCGCGTGGCCGTGCGCCATCGGCCAATGGAAGAGGCTATGCCCTAGCCGTTCGAGTAGGAGCGGCTCAGCGGCGCTCGGGCCCGAACAGGAGGCTCTGGACGGCGTGGAGATCGGTGCGCAGCCGGCTATCGCGGTCGACGGCCGCGGCGATCTTCTCGCAGCCGTGCAGCACGGTGGTGTGGTCGCGGCCGCCGAGCAGCGCACCGATCTCGTTCAGCGACAGCGGGGTGGCTTCACGCAGCAGGTACATGGCCACCTGGCGCGGCAGCACGACGCGCTTGTCGCGCGCTTTGCCCTGCAAGTCGGCCAGGGTGACGTTGAAGTGGCGGGTCACCGCGTCGAGCACGCTCTCGGGGCGCACGCGGCGGCGCTGGGTGTCGGTGAGCACATCGGCCAGGGCGGCCACCGCCAGCTCGTAGGTGATCGGCTGCTGGGTAAGGGCGGCGTGCGCCACCACGCGGTTGAGCGCGCCCTCCAGCTCGCGGATGTTGCTCTGCACTGTCTGGGCGATGTACGCCAGTACCTCGGCCGGCACGCGTGCCTCCAGGCGCGCGCACTTGTTCTGCAGGATGGCGATGCGCGTCTCCAGGTCGGGCGGCTGGATGTCGGCGATCAGCCCCCACTCGAAGCGCGAGCGGAGACGGTCCTCCAGGGTGGGAATGGCTTTGGGCGGTCGGTCGCTGGACAGGACGATCTGGCCGTTGGCGCTATGGATGGCATTGAAGGTGTGGAAGAACTCCTCCTGCGTGCTCTCCTTGCCGGCGATGAACTGGATATCGTCGATCAGGAGCACATCGCAGTGGCGGTACTTGCTGCGGAACTCTTCGCCGCGGCGCTGGCGGATGGAGTCGATCAGCTCGTTGGTGAACGTCTCCGAAGAGACGTACACCACGCGCGCGTCGCGGTCGCGCAGCACCTGGTGGGCGATGGCCTGGAGCAGGTGCGTCTTGCCTAGCCCGACGCCGCCGTAGATGAACAGCGGGTTGTAGGCGTGCCCTGGGTTGTCGGCCACGGCCAGGCAGGCGGCGTGGGCCAGCCGGTTGCCGCTGCCCACCACGAACTCGGCGAAGGTGTACTTCGGGTTGAGCGCGATCGAGCTGTCCAGGCCGGTGCGGCGCGCGCGCCGCGCGGGGCTCTCCTCGGGCTCGGTGGCGTCCAGGCCGGGCAGCGGGGCGAGGGCGGGCGCCCGGCCGCGGGCCAGCGGGCGCAGCTCCCGCGGCGACTCGGCCGCGGGCCGCAGGACGAACTCGACCTCGAGCGGCTGGCCGACCAGGCCCAGCAGCGTCTTGCGAATGAGCGGCACGCAGCGCGTCTGGAGCCACTCCAGGGTGAAGGGGTTGGGGACGGCGATGACCGCGCGGTGCGCGTCGAGCGCCACCAGCGCCGTGTCCTTGAACCAGGTCTCGAAATTCGGGCGACTCATCTGGACTTGCAGCTCGCCCAGCGCGGCCTGCCAGACCTGCTGGGCGTCGAGCTTGGTGACTACCATCCGCACTACTCCCGCGGGGGGTGTTGCGGGCGGGCCGCGTTGCGCTCGCCGCCGAGCGCGCCCCGCCAGGCCGCGGCCGCCACAGGTGCTCTGGACCTTGCCGGTTGTCGTCGGCGGGCATGCTAGCACGGGGGAGGTGTCGGGCCTGTTACCATTGCCCGCCGTGTAATTACAGTCCGACTACAGCAGCGGGCTAGCTGGCGGACACGACGGTGGGGCCACCGGCGGAGACGGTGCGGTCGCGGCCGCCGGCTTTGGCGGCGTACAGCGCGCGGTCGGCCTGTGCTAGGAGTGTCTCGGGGTCGTGTGGCCCGTGGACGGGGGCCGTGGCTACCCCGGCGCTGGCGGTCAGGGGGCTGAGGCCGGC